>JAEZTL010000052.1 GCA_023421395.1 Bacillota bacterium
GCTCACACCCAGGACGCGTCTGTTGTCGCACAGGTTGAACAGCCCCTCCCTGCAGTAGCTGCAGCTGCCGCAGTAGATGGTGGAGTCGAAGGTCACCCGGTCGCCTACCTTGAAATGTGTCACCATCGATCCCACTTCCTCAATGATGCCGCTTCCCTCATGGCCCATGATGATCGGTGGCCTGCGTCTGCCGGTGGAGCCGTCGAAACCGTGCACATCGCTGCCACAGATGGAGGCAGCCTTGATGCGGACCAACACCTGGGTTGGGGAGGCGATGACAGGTTTGGGAACATCCTGCAGTTCAAGTTTCTTATATTCGGTCAGTACCAATGCTTTCATATATTACCTCTGAATGCGCGCACTGCCGCCTTGGGCAAGTGCTTCCACCTGGGCCAGGGTGGCCATGGTGGTATCTCCGGGATAGCTGGTAAGCAGGGCTCCGTGTGCCCAGCCCAGACGAAGGGCCTCTTCAGGACTTCTTCCGTCAAGCAAGCCATAGATCAGTCCACTGGCAAACCCGTCACCACCGCCAACCCGGTCGTAGATGTCCAAGTCACAGGTGGGTGCCTGATAACCCTTGCCATTGAGATAGAGGACAGCACTCCAGCGATGCCGGTTGGTCGACTTGACTTCACGCATCGTGGTTGCCACTGCTTTGATGGAGGGGAAGCGTTTTGAGACTGTCTCCATCATTGCATAGAAGGAGGAGGGGTCGAGCTTATCGGCCTTATGCACCTCAGGACCCTTGAGCCCCAGTCCCATCTGCAAATCCTCCTCGTTGCCGATCAAGACATCGACGTGTTCGACGATGGAGGAGAGCACCCGTTGGGCTTCTTCCTGGGGATTGGTTGAGGACGCTGCGATCGACTTCCAGAGCTTCTCACGGTAGTTGAGGTCGAAGGAGATGACGGCCCCTTGGCTCTTTGCCTTCTTCATCGCCTTGATGATCAGAGAAGGGATGGAGGGGGAAAGGGCGCTGAAGATGCCACCGCTGTGGAACCAACGAACCCCACCGTCAAAAATGGCATCCCAGTCGAAACTTGCTTCGTCCAACAGGGCTGCCGCTTCGTTGCTGCGGTTGTAGAAGACCACCGGGGCTCTGAGCCCTTGTCCACGGTCACTGTATACGTGGGCCATGTTCGGGCCCCTCACCCCATCGTGGGCAAACCGCTTGTAGAAGGCTTCTACCCCCATCCTGCGGACTTCAGACTCAATCTTTGCTCCGATCGGGTAGTCGACCATCGCACTCGCAACCGCCGTTCTCTGGCCGAAGGCCCTGCTCAGGTTTGCAGAAACATTGAACTCACCCCCGCTGACATGCAGATCAAGCGAATGGGCATACTCAAAGGGAATGATGCCTGGGTCGAGACGGACAACAAGGGCTCCGAGGGAGAGAAAGTCGAGCTTGGCATCAGCTTTGTTCATGACAGAAAGGTTGGACATGTTGACTCCTTAAATACTGTAGGTGGTGGAAGCGGTATCGCCGCCCCGTCCGGTCCAGTTGGTGTGGAAGAACTCACCGCGGTTTCGGTCCACCCGTTCATAGGTGTGGGCGCCAAAGTAGTCACGCTGAGCTTGCAGCAGGTTGGCTGGAAGGTTTTCGGTACGATAGCTGTCGAACCATGAGAGAGCTGCGCTGAGAGACGGAGTGGGGATACCGTTGAGTGCTGCCTGGGCTACCACTTCGCGTAGGCTCTGGTGGTTGGTCTGCAGTATCTTGGCAAAATAGGGGTCGAGAATAAGGTTTTTCAACTCCCCGTTCGCCAGGAATGCTTGGCTGATCTTATCCAGGAATGCAGAGCGGATGATACACCCTCCTCTCCAAAGCAGCGCAATGGAAGCAAGGTTGAGGTCCCAACCGTTGCTCTCTCCTACGGTCTTGATGAGTGAGAAGCCCTGTGCATAGCTGATGATCTTCGCAACATAGAGTGCAGACCCAAGCGCTTGTACAAACGCCTTGGGGTCCGCAAGCGGCTTGATAGTCTGGGGCGGGAAGACTTTGCTGGCCTCAACGCGCTCCTGTTTCTGGCTGGAAACGCTGCGGGCAAAAACCGACTCTACGATCAGGGTGAGGGGCACCCCTGCGTGGAGGGCGCTGATGCCTGTCCATTTGCCGGTTCCTTTCTGGCCTGCGGTGTCGAGGATCTTGTCCAGCAAGTACGATCCATCCTCTTCCTTGTAGGCGAGGATATCCTTGGTGATTTCGATGAGATAGGAGTCCAAATCTCCTTCATTCCACTGGGCAAACACCTGGTGCATCTCCTCGTTGCCGAGGCCAGCCAAGCGCCGCATCAGGTCGTATACCTCCCCGATGAGCTGCATGTCCCCGTACTCGATGCCGTTGTGCACCATCTTCACAAAGTGCCCCGCGCCGCCCTCGCCCACCCAGTCGCAGCAGGGCGAACCGTCCGGCGCCTTCGCACTGATGGCCTGGAAGATGGACTTGACGTGGGGCCAGGCGGCGGGAGAGCCTCCGGGCATCATGCTTGGCCCCTTCAGCGCGCCCTCTTCGCCGCCGGAAACGCCGGTGCCGACGTAGAGAAGGCCCTTTGACTCCACATACGCCATGCGCCGGGCTGTGTCCGGGAAGTGGGAATTCCCGCCGTCGATGATGATATCACCCGCATCCAGGTGCGGGATCAGCCGCTCGATGAAGTCATCAACGGGCTGGCCGGCCTTCACCAGCAGCATCACCTTGCGGGGCTTTTTAAGGCTCCCCACGAATTCTTCGATGGAATAGGCGCCCAGGATGCTCTTGCCCTTCGCGCGCCCGGCGAGAAAGTCCGTCACCCGCTGCGTGGTGCGGTTGTAAACCGCCACGGTGAACCCTTTCGAGGCCATGTTCATCACGAGGTTTTCCCCCATGACGGCCAGGCCGATCAGTCCGATATCCGCCTGAAGCATGCGAATCCCTCCCACAGAATATTGGATAACCCTGCCGGCGATTTTATCGCTTGACGCGGGCGTTGCCCTTCCAGATGTCCCAGATCTGACCCTCGTCCGCCGGACAGCCGAAATCGCTCTCCAGCGACGCCACCAGCGCCCCCGAGGCCCATCCGAACTGCGCCCATTTCTCCGGTGTCCAGCCGCGGATGACGCCGTAGAGCAGGCCGCCCACGAAGGCGTCGCCGCCGCCGATCCGGTCCAGCACCGGGATTGGCCGTGGCTCGATCACATGGAACCGCCCGTCGGCCCACAGAATCGCGCCCCAGAGGTGCTCGTTGGCGCTGACCACCTCCCGGAGCGTCGTGGCGAAGGCGCCGACGTCCGGGAATGCCTGACGCGCCGAGTCGATCATGCCCTTGAAGGCTTCGATCTTTCCGGCGAGCCCTACGCCGCCGGACTCCGGCCCGCGAAGCCCCAGCGCCAGCTGAAAATCCTCCTCGTTTCCGATCAGGATGTCCGAAAGGCGGGCAATTTCGGTGAATCGGTCCCGAAGCGCCGCCTCCCGTCCCTTCCAGAAGGAGGCGCGGTGGTTGAGATCGAAGCTGACAAGGGTGCCGTTGTCCTTGGCGTGCCGCGCGAGATCAAGGCACAACCCGGCGGTATCCGGGCTGATGGCGGCGATCAGGCCGGATAGGTGCAATAGACGCGCGCCCTCACGGGCGAAGATGCGCGCGAGGTCGAAATCCCCGGCGCTGAGAAACCTGCCCACCTCGCCGGCTCGGTCGTTCCACACCCGCGGCCCCCGGAGGCCAAAGCCGCTGTCCGCGATATTGAACTGGTGGCGCGCCCCCCAGGGGCCGTCCTGGGGCACCTCCGGCCCTTCGTACTCGATATGCCGGAAGGAGAGCTCGCGCTTGATGAAGTCCGCGATGGGGCTGCCCGAGACGAACGCCGTCAGCACCTTCGTCCGAAGCCCCAGCGACGCGCCGATGGCGAGGACGTTGCTCTCCGCGCTGGTGGCCTGCATGCGGTATTCGCGGGCGGTGTGGACGCTCTGCCGGTCCGTCGGCGTGATGCGCACGCCCATGCTGGTGGGGCAGAGGATGTCGTAGCGCTTCTCGCGCGCGGGATTTTCCATGGTCAACACTCCTATGCAAATAGTGTGCATAACCTGTATTACAGGTAATGCCATTATAGCCGCGGCGGGGGCATCTGTCAATGGGGGAGGCCGAAAGAAGGCCGCTTTTCTTTCGCGGGGAGATGATGTATAATGGGGCGCATGGAAGCGCGGGAGGATGTGGTGCTGTGGGAAATGACGCGGGGAAGCCCTCGCTGAGCGAAGAGGTCTTTCGCCGGATGCTGGTCAGCATCTCGGAGGGGCAATGGCCGGAGGGTGGAAAGATCCCCTCCGAAAGCGCGCTGTGCGCGATGTACCGCGTGAGCCGCGTCAGCGTACGCAGCGCCATCCAGCGATTGCAGGGGCAGGGCCTGGTGACGACGGCGCGGGGTGTGGGCACTTTTGTGGCGCCCCATCGCGAGCGGGATGCCGGCGCGGGGCCCAGCGACCTGTCCAGCCGCACCTTCTGGGAATTTCTCGACTTCAGGATGGCCATCGAGCATAAGGCGATCGAGCTTTTCGTAAAGAGAGCCGCGCCCGAAGACGTTGCGCACCTTGAAGGGCTCGTGGAAAAGATGTACGCCTGCGGCGAGAATGCGAAGGCGTTCACCGGGCTTGACTACGCCTTTCACAACGCGATCCTCCGCGGCGCGGGCAACCCCTTTCTGACGGAAGCGCTGGAGCCCTATGCCGAGCGCTATTTCCACTACCTCGGGGAAATACTCAAATACGCGGACAAGCCTTTCGCGCGCATTTCGCGGGAGCACGAGGCGCTTTTCAGGGCCCTCCGGGACAAAAAGCCGGACGAGGCGCGCGCCTGCCTGAACGTGGACCTTGACAACTACCGCGCCAGCCATGAAGTCGAGGCCTGACGGCCGCCCCGCGCGCCGCCGCGGTAATTTGGCGGCGAGGTTGCGCGCTCCCCGGCGGTTTGGTATAATTTCTTACAAAACCATTTTCAAATAGAGTTTTGCCGGCGCCCCGGCGCGCCGGGAAAGGACTGCGCATGTCATACCGGCCCAAACCCTATCCCACGGAGGACGTCAGGCTCCCGGAGGGCCTTATGGAACTGGGTGAAGCGCTTTCAAAAAACACCCACGAGGTGTGGGCGAAGCGCCGCATCCGCGACGGCTGGACTTACGGCCCCCGGCGGGACGACGCGGCGAAGAAGCACCCCTGCCTGGTTCCCTACGAATCGCTGCCCGAAGGCGAAAAGGCGTACGACAGGGACACCGCGCTGGAGACGCTCAGGCTTATCGTCGCCCTCGGTTACAAAATCGTCCGGGAATAGTCCGCGGGGAGCGCACGTTCTCAATAAACCGCCGCGGTCCGCGAAAACCGTTCAAAGACAGTTGCCCAAGGGGAACGCCTGAAAAAACGAGGGGGCGCTTCGATGAAAAAGCGATTCAGGCTCAAATGGGGGCAGGTTTTGCCCTGGCTCTCTATCGTGCCGCTGTTGGTCGCGTTCTGGGGTTATTGGCTGGGGTACGCCAATGAGTCTGGCGCCCCGGTCGGCCCGGGCCAGCACGCAGCGCTGTTTTTCAAGTCGCTCTACAGCTCGGTGCAGATCTACGGTCTCTCCATCAACAACGAGCTGATGAAGCTGGGGAAACCCGGTTACGTTCAGCTCGAGGTGGCGCGCTGGCTGGCGCTGATCGTCACCACCTCGGTTTTTGCGAACCTCATCCGTTCGGCCGCCAGGCGGCTGGGCGCGTTCTTGCGCGCCGCGCGGCCGGACGCCGTGGCGGTCCACGGGGACGAGAGCCGCGCGCTGCTCCTGCGCCGGCAGCTGGGCGCGCGCTCGGTTCCGGGGGACACACCGGAGCGGTTTCGCGCGCCGACACACATTCTGGCGTTTGAGTCCGCCCGGGCGATGTACCAGTACATCAACCAGAACCACGAGGCATTCTTCCGGCACGCGGGCAAGCGCCTCTACCTTTGCACGCTGGAGGCGCTGCATCCGGTGCGGCAGGACGGAGGGATCGTCGTCAGCAACGTGGCGGAGAACTGTGCGCGCCGCTACTGGGAGGATGCGTTCCTGCGCCGGGGCGAGAAGCGGGTGGCGTTCATCGGCTTCGGCGAATACGGCCGCGCGCTTCTGACGCAGGCGCTGCTGGTCAACGTGTACGAGGAGCCCAGGCAAATCCGCTACACCGTCTACGGCGATCCGGACGACTATCCATCGCTGCATCCGGCGCTGGGAGAACTGGTGTCGCTGAATGGTGAGGCGCCGGGCCGGGACGCACTTTTTTTCCGGGCCGGCCCCTGGAAGCGCCATATCGACGAACTGCGCGGCGCGGACAGGATCATCGTGTGCGAGAACGCCGATGAGGAGAATATGGCCATCCTCGACCAACTGCTGGAGTACGGTGTCGGCGGGCGCATCCACGTTCGGGCGGTCAGCCAGGTTATCCTCCAGCGGCTTTGGAACTGCGGCGGGGACTGCGACCGGATCGGCGTATTCGGCACCGACGACCAGCTCTACACGCCGGACATCATCATGCGGGGCAGCCTGATGCGGCGCGCCATGCTGATCCACGCCCGCTACATCCGCCATTCGAAGCTGGGCCGCGAGGTCTGCGAGGCGCGAAAGTGCGATAAGCCCGCCACCGCCTGCCTCGACTGCGAGGTGTGCAAAGAGGATTGGGCGGCGCTGGATGCCTTCAAGCGCAATTCGAACGTCGCACAGGCGGACCACATGTCGGTCAAAATCCGGGAGGTGCTGGGCACGGACGCGCCCATCGACGCGGACGCGCTGCGCGCCTATAAGCGAGCCTACGAGATGAAGCCGCCGGCGGAGAAGAAAAAGCTGATGGAACTGGAGCACGACCGCTGGATGCGCTTCCACATCTTCCACGGCTGGCGCTATGACCCGGTTCGGGACGACCGCGCGAAACGTCACAACCTGCTGGTGCCCTATGACCAATTGCCCGACGGCCAGTGGATCAAAGATGAGGATGCCTTCACCATGATCCCGGAAATCCTCGAATCGGAAGACATCAAGGCGAAGGGCCCGGGCGGTACACCGTCCAAACGCCGGCAGATTTCCATGACCTGAACGCCGCCCGGAGAGGTGCGGCGAAAGCGAGGAATGCTATGTCTGAAACCGCCGGCCTGGCGGAGGCGCTGGGCTTTCTGGAGGCTCAGTACCGCCTGTTTTGCGAAAACGACCCGAAGGATGAAAAGCCGCGCGGCGGCCTGGGCGGATTTTGGGATCGCCTGATGCGCGGCCCGGCGGCGGAGGAGGAGCCGTGCTGCACCGCGTTTTTGCAGTCGGTCGGAGAGGCCGTTTCGGCGCTGGCGGAAGCGCTTAAGGACGCGGACGCGGCCCGGCGTGACGAATGCGCCCTCGCCGCGGCGAAATTCATGCTCGCCCCCAAACCCATCGAAAACAAGACGCCGGCCGAATGGTACATGGTCGCGGCGGAATTCGGTTATGCCGCGCTCATCCCCTTCGCGTCGAAGGAGACGCTTCAAAAAATCCGGGATGACTACGCCCGAAGCTATCCCAGGCGGATGACGTACCCCCGTCAGCGGGAGTTGCTGAAGCGGATGGATGCGGCGCTCCGGGGCTGCGAATCATCCAGGCCGTTGGGTTGAGGCAAGGAGCCTGCGCGCCTCGGATTTTCGCTGCTTTTCAGGCGACGCGCGAATCCATGGCGCTTTGTTTCTGCATGGGCTCGAACACATGAAACTCGTTCTCATCGGCTCGTTCGGCGTTTTGCCGGCGGCGCTTTTTCCGGACGCCCGACGACGGTTGAACGAAGATAACACGCGTGAAAAATTTTGGGCGCTTTCGTGGCAAGATGCCGTAGACTTTTCGTGCGGCGGGCTGTATAATGGGGTGCAATCCCGGGAAAAGCAATACGGAAGCCCTTTTCGGTCGCGTCTAAGTGCATGCGACAGGGATGAAAAGACGAGGGGAAACCATGGGCGACGAGCTGATCTCGGTGATCATCCCCGTGTACAAGACGGAGGATTATCTGGCGCAATGCCTGGAAACGGTGCTGGGTCAGACCTACCGCAACATCGAAGTGATCCTTGTGGACGACGGGTCCCCGGACAGGTGCCCGGAGCTCTGCGACGATTACGCCGCGTTGGACGCCCGGGTGCGGGTGATCCACAAGGCGAACGGCGGCATTTCAGACGCCCGGAACGCCGGGCTTGACGCCGCGAAGGGCGAACTCATCGCTTTTGTCGACTCGGACGACTGGGTCGACTACGATTTTTTGGAGGTCCTGCACGGCGCGCTCGAAGCATGCGACGCGGATATCGCCGCCTGCGGCATTGTGAAGGCCTATGACGGTCGCTACAAGCGGCGGTGCTTTTTTGAATCAAGCAAGGTCATCGACGGGGCGGAGGCGATGCGGGAGATCCTGCTCAACGTCCGCATGTCCAGCCATACCTGGAACAAGCTCTACCGGCGGCGCCTTTTCGACGGCCTTCGTTTTCCCGTGGGCCGGAACTATGAAGACATCTACATCATGCACAGGATCTTCGCGGGCGCCCGGCGGGTGGCCGCCGTCAGCGACTGGAAATACTATTACAGGCAGCACTCGGGCTCCATCATCTACACGCCTTCCATTCACAACCTGCTCAATCGCTTCGAGGCGTACCGCCAGCGGTACGAGGATGCGAAGGACAGCTACCGGGATCTCAGGACGCAATTGATCCGCATGGCGGTGGACGCCGCGCTGGATCTGATGGACAGCAAGGCGGGCGAAGGCGAGGAGCGCGCCGGCGCGCGGCGCAGCGCGGAGGAATTTCTGCGAGAGGTCAGCCGAAGCCGCCGGGATTTGAAAAGTCTTGGGGCGCACCTGACGATGCGGGTGCGCCACCCTCGGTTCGACAGGCGCGCGGTTTCCATGCTGCAGCGCTTGGTAAAGCCGGTCGCGATGCTGTATCGGGGGAAACCCCGGAGGATGCCGATCCCCCAGCCGGATTGGCGCGCCCTCGGGGCCGAAGACGCATGCGTGCTCCTTGGAAGTCCCGAATACGGAAATCTGGGGGATTCCGCCATCGGATACGCCGAAAAAAAGTTCTTTGAGGACGGGGGCAGGGCGCTCGCCGAAGTCACCGAGTGCCAATGCCACAGGTACGCCGGCCGCCTTGCGCGCACAATTCGCCCCGGCGCGCTGATCGCGCTGCAGGGCGGCGGCAATCTCGGAAGCCAGTACAGGGATCAGGAGGCCATCCGCGCCTGGGCCATCCGGAAATTCCCTAAAAACAGGATGGTGCTGTTTCCGCAGACCCTCCACTTTCCCGAAGAGCCGGGGGGCGAAAAAGAAAAGAAATCGCTGGCTGCGCTGTACGGCGCCCACCGCCGCCTGACGCTGTTTGCACGGGAAGCGCATTCTTTCGCGCTGATGCGCGGCCTGTTTTCAAACCCCGTCGAGCTCGCCCCGGACATTGTGATGTCGCTGCCTGCCAGGGAGATACAGGCAGAGCGGATGGGTGCGCTGCTCATCCTCCGGAGCGACGTGGAAGCCAGGCTGGATGCAACGCAGTTCTTCGCCATCAAAAACGAACTGGCCCGGCAAGGGCATCAGGTTGAGTTTGCCGACACGCTGTTTTCCCACGACATTTCCCTTGCAAGCCGCGAACAGGTGCTGGATGGGATGCTGCGGCGCATCGCTTCGGCAAAGCTGGTGGTGACCGACCGCCTGCATGCGATGATCTTTTCAGCCATCGCCGGCACGCCATGCGTCGCCTTCGGAAATTACAACCACAAGCTCCCCGGCTGTTACGAATGGTTGAAGCCGCTGGGCTACATCTCGTTCTGCGAGAGGGTGGAAGCGTTTGACGCGGCGCTTGGGCACCTTGACCTTGAAAAGGCGCACACCTACCGGAGCCTCGACCTCTCCGGCGCGTTCGAAGGGCTCCGGAAGGCCATCGAAAAATAGGAGAAATCCACGCCTTCACGCCCCGTGCGCACGCCGTACGGGGCGTAAAAATATTTGACAACCGCCGTCAGGCATTCTATAATAATTTAAGCATGAATATGTAAAAATGGTGGAAAACAGCGCAAATCTCCAATCCGAAGAGGCGTTCTCGTATGCTTCGTCTGCACGTTTGCGCCCGCCGCGACCGATCCCCGTGCACCGGTGGCTTCCCGGGGACGGGAAAAACGCGCCCGCCGCCCAAACGACCGCTTCGAACGAGTTCGACAAGGTGCGAGGAGGTTCGCTTATGAAGATTCCTTCCAACAATGGGGACATCATCCTACGACGGAAGCCCTTCTCGGGCAGCGGCCGGTTCATCACCCCCGGCGGGCGATGGGTACAGGGGCGTTGGTTCGAGGCCCCGGCCGAGGACGCCTACGGGCGGCAGTACCGGGTCATCTGGACGAACGTCAACTGGCAGGCGGAAGATCCGGAACGGGCGGCGGACTGGAAGAACCCGGATTTTGTCATCGAAGCCTGACGCCGGGGCGCGCGGGCGCTGCGGGATGATACCGATCCGGTTTCTGATCGCGGAAGAAACTGTTGGTTTTCATGCTGTTTTAAAGGCCAAATCGGCATCAATAACGGCGAAACGATGAATGGATACCATATCCAAACATGAATGCATCGTGGTGCCGATCTTTTTCGCACACGGCTGGGCGAGCCCTGCTCGGGCGCAGCGCGGCCGAGCCTTGCTTTAACGCCTTGTCTCGTATTGAAAAAAATTTCGCCGCTTCGGACGCATTCATGTTTTGCAGGGGCATGACGGGGGCGGTGTTAAGGAGGCGGAAGGGCAGATGCCCTGCCGCCTCCTTAACGCGACGGAAAACCCCGGCGTACTCCACGCAATGGGAACGCACCGTTCCCGGGCAAGGCGGGCTCAACAGTCAAAAAACCGAAAAAACACTTGAAATTAATATCGTTGAGATGCTCGATATCATATATGGCAGGTATATTAAAATCTATGCACTTCTGCGAAGCGCGCCCTGTGGGTGGCGCGCCCCCATGAAACGAAGCGCCAGTCCGAGATGAAAGAGGGCCTGTCTGTGAAACGCAACCGCGCGGCTCCCCGTGGGGTTCGCACCGCCTGCCGCCGATGGGCCGCGTCCATGCTCTCGCCGCCTTGCAGAGGGCGACGGCCCGCGAACTGATCGCGTATCATCCGCTTCGGCGGTGCAAACTCTTTGAAAATCGATGACCACCGACGCGCGCCGTGTGCCGACTGTTTTCGATCGGCACCGACAGAACGCGCCGAAGGTTGCGGCCTGAATGACCGGGCGGCATGGCGATTTGATGCGCCGCCGCGAAAAAAATCCATGACCGTTTCAATGACGGCTCAATGCTGCGAATATCGCTTCCCGATCCGGGGAATGCGTGAAACTGGAAAGAGGTATGCAAATGGAATACTATGAGATCCTGCTGCCGATCGCGCTTTTGCTGGCGTTGTCTAAAGTTCTGATGAAAATCTGCGAGAGAATCCGGGTGCCCGCGGTGGTAGGCATGTTGCTGGCGGGGGTTCTGGTAGGCCTGATCAACTACATCCCGGGGCAGGAGGTGCTGAACAACACCTCGTTGGAAGGCCTGAACTTTTTTGCCAAAATCGGCGTGGTGCTGATCCTCTTTTCCGCCGGGCTTGAGACGGATCTCGGCAAGATCAAAAAGATCGGCGGACCCGCGGTTGTGATTACGCTGGCGGGCGTCATTGTGCCGATGGCGTTGGGCTTCCTGGTGGCCACGCTGGCCAACGGCGGCTTTTCCAGCCTCACGCGGGAGAAAATGCTGATCAATCTGTTCTACGGTACGATCCTGACGGCCACTTCCGTCAGCGTCAGCGTCGCGACGCTCCGGGAAATCGGAAAGCTGAACACAAAGGTCGGCACCTCGATCGTTGCGGCGGCGATTATCGACGACATCCTGGGCATCGTCGTGCTCTCGTTCGTGCTGTCGCTGAAGGGCTCCGGCGGAGCGGCGGCCGTGAACCCGATGGCCGTGGTGATCAAGACGCTGCTCTACTTCGTTTTCGTCGGAGTGCTGGCTTACGTCGCGGGCAAGGGATTTGGCCGCCTTGACCGGAAGTTCCCCCATCACCGGCTGGTGCCGATCCTTTCGCTGGCGTTCTGCTTCATCGTCGCCTACGGCAGCGAGCGCTGGTTCGGCATTGCGGACATCACCGGCGCCTACATCGTGGGATTGATCCTCTCCACCAACTCGGACAGCCGCTACATCGGCCGTAAGGCCGACATTCTGGGCTACATGATCTTCGTGCCCATCTTCTTCGGCAACATCGGCATCGCCACAAAATTCTCCGAGATCGACACCGGCATGATGCTCTTCGGCGCGCTGTTCATCATTGCGGGTATGCTGGGCAAAGTTCTGGGCTGCGGCATCGCCGCGGCGAGCTGCCACTACGGGTTGAAGAATTCCATCAAAGTGGGCGTCGGCATGATGGCCCGCGCGGAGGTCGCGCTGGTGACGGCGCAGAAAGGGGTGGAATTTGGGATCATCGAAAGCAGCATCATGCCCTTCATCGTGATCCTGATCATCGTGACCAGCTTTGTCACGCCCATGACCCTGCACGCGCTGTACCGGTCTGACGAAGGCGGAAAGGAACTGGCAAAGGCTGGCTAGAGTCCTCCGCGGCATCCCCTCACCGGTGGGCTTACAATAGAACCTCTTTGCGGGCGGCTCCGTCGGTTTGACGGAGCCGCCCGCAAATTGACGCGCCTTTTTCAGTTGCCTCGCACGGCGAACTGCCCGGCGCGCTCATTCAGCTGGTCAAAGTCCAGCCCGTAGAATCGTCGGGTGATGAAGCGCAGCGTGTCCAGGTTCCACCGGTCCTCGGCGGCGAGCGCCTCGTCCAGCGTGAGAATGTTGTGCCGAACCTGGTTGGCGCGCTCCACCTCCAGGTCGCTGTAGCCCAACATCCGCTTGTAAAAGTAGGACTTCAGATACGAAACGTAGCAGTCCGACCGGTGCGCGCCCGAAAACCCCTCCGGACGCTTCCAGCCGATCTCTTGGAGCGCCGCCTCGATCTCCTCCTTCTTCCATTCGATGTAACGGCGGAAGGGCTTGATGACCTTGGGGCCGCCCCGCCGTTTGAGGAGCCGCTCGCTGATGAGGTACTCCACGCCCTGACGGTAGATCACGCCCGGGTGGCGCAGGTACGACGGATTGCGCGCCACCTGCCGGAGGTATCCCAGCGCCATGCCCGCGCGGGTGGGGTTTTCCGGGCGCAGCGCGAGAATATCGCGCTTGAAGGTGATGGATTCGTAGGGCGCGTTGCCATCAAATACGATGGGTATGCCCAGCGACCCGGCGTGGCGGCCCACGATTCTGGCGATGGAACGGCAGCCGGAGCAGAAGGTGGTGATCATCGGCGCCGAGGGCTTTTTGGCCCAGGCCGCCACGCACAGGCGGCTGTAGCGATTTACGTGGGGGTTGTCCAGCACCGTCAGGTCAACGCCCAGTGTCGCGGGGATCGAGCGGATGTTTTCAAGGGTTTCCGGAGGCATGAAATCGTTGCGCACGGTCACCGCCAAAGCCTTCAGCCCCAATTCCCGCCGGACGAACCGGAGCAGATAAGCGCTGTCCCGCCCGCCGCTGAAGGACACCACGCAGTCGTAGGGGCGATTTTTGTCCGCCGCCTGCAAAAGCACCGCCACGTCCGCTTTCAGCGCCTCCAAGCCGCGATACCTCGCGGGCTTCGTCGAGCGCCGCGCGTCGGCGCAGAAGCGGCACTCGCCGCCCCCGCCCAGCGCCGTTCCGGGCACATCCCCCCTGAGTCCGCATGACCGGCATCGTTCCACCGTCTGTCCCCTCCTTGCGCGGATTGCGTTAAGTTCCCATGTCATTCATCATATCGCAAAGCCGAGGAATTTCCATAACTATATATACATTTTTACAATAAAATTACAGTACACAAAAAGGGAACCGGCGTTTTCCGCGGAGAGCCCTGGTGCTCTTTGGGCGCTGAAAAACCGCGGACGCCGCCCGGGTTCGGGCCGTCGGCTGCCACCGGGAACCGGCTGTTTTGCGCCGCGTCCAAATAAACACTGGGGGAATCTGCCACAATAGGGAAAACGCTGCGGGAGGGTTCCTCATGATTCGGATTGGATTTTTCGACGCAAAGCCCTACGACAGGCGCTGGTTCGAACGCCTGAAGGGCGACGCGGAGATACACTACTTTGAAGGCAAGCTGAACCCATCCACCGTCAAGGTGGCTCAGGGGCTCGACGCGGTTTGCGCCTTTGTCAACGACGAGGTGAGCGCGCCCGTTCTGGACGCGCTTTCCGGTTACGGCATCCGGCTGTTGGCGCTGCGCTGCGCCGGGTACAACAACGTGGACTTCAAAGCGGCCTACGGCCGCGTCAGCGTGGTGCGGGTACCGGGCTATTCGCCCCACGCGGTGGCGGAGCACGCGGCGGCGCTGATGCTGACGCTGAACCGCAAGACCCACCGGGCCTTTAACCGCACCCGGGAACACAACTTCACGATCAGCGGCCTCGAGGGCTATGACCTTCACGGCAAGACCGCGGGCATCGTCGGCACAGGCCGGATCGGCCAGGCCTTCGCCGCCATCTGCCGGGGCTTTGGCATGGAGATCCTCGCCCACGACGCCTTTCCGAACCCCGGCTTGGGGTTTCGCTACGCTTCGCTGGACGAGCTTCTCGGCGCCAGCGATGTCCTGTCGCTGCACTGTCCGCTGACGGCCGAAACCCGACACATGATCGGCGCCGGGCGCCTCGCGGAAATGAAGCCGTCGGCGACGCTCATCAACACTTCCCGTGGCGCGCTTGTGGACAGCCGCGCGCTGCTGGAGGCGCTGCAGAAGGGGCGGCTGGGCGCGGCGGGGCTGGATGTGTACGAGGAAGAGAGCGATCTGTTCTTCGAGGACAAGTCCGGCGAACTGATGGACGACGAAGTGCTGTCTCTTTTGCTCACGCTGCCGAATGTCCTCGTTACATCCCACCAGGCGTTTCTGACCGACGAGGCGCTTCGCGCCATTGCGGAGACCACCCTCGCCGGCATCCGTGCCTTTTTCTCCGGCGCGCCGCTCGAAAATGAGATTTGCTATTACTGCCAGCCGGGCGGGGCGGGCGGCGGCTGCCGCCATACCCAGGCGGGGCGGTGCTTCTGACGGGCATTTGTCGAATGCGAATTGACGAATGTGCCGGAAAGGTCTATAATTAGTAGAATCATACAGCCGCGCACGCGCGCTCGGGAGGGCACCACATGTCGGGCTTTATCAACAACTACTACTACGGCAAGGCGGGCAAGGCCGATTTTACGCCGGAGAGCCTTCCGGACAGCCGCGTAAAGCTGTTTTTCGAAATGCTGCGCATCCACTTCAGCGGGTTGTGCGCGGTGAATCTTTTTTATCTGATCTTCTGCATCCCGGCGCTCTTCTGGACGATGGTCAACGCGTCAATGCTATTGAACGCGGAGAGCGGCATCACTGCGGCGGGCGGCGGGCTGATGATTTATCTGATCGGCATGGTGCCCTGCCTGGCCATCGCGGGGGTGGGGGCGCCGGGCCTCATGTACGTGTGCCGCAACTGGGCCAGGGACCAGCACGCCTTCCTTGTCGGCGATTTCAAGGACGCCGTCAAGGACAATTGGAAGCGCGGCCTCGCGTTGGGCTTTTTCAACGGGCTTTCGCTTCTCGTCAGCTACGTGGGCGTGGTCTACTACGGTCAGATGGCCGGCGGATCGGCCTTCTGGGTAGTCCCCGAGACGCTGGTGGTGATGATGCTGGCGCTGTGGTGGATGATCAACATGCTGATCTTTCCGATGATGGTCACCTACGAGATGAATCTGAAGACCCTCGTGCGCAACTGCGCGCTGATCGCGGTGGCGCGGCTGCCCTGGTCGATCCTGTTCCTGGCGGGAGGGCTGGCGATCCCCGCGGCAGCGCTGTTCCTGACGGCGGTGGTGCCTTTCGCGTATCTGATTCTGGCCGTGGCGCTGATCTACCTGGTGGCCGGCTTTGCGCTGACGGGTTTCGTCTACGCGTCCTATGCGGTCAGCTGCTTCGACCGGTTTTTGAACCCCAAGATCGAGGGGGCGCCCGTCAACATGGGCCTTCGGGATCGGTCGCTGGACGACGAAGAGGATGAGGAAGGCGACAAGGTTTAACGCCCCGGCCCCGCGCGCATACTGAGGAAAAGTATGCAGTGCGGAGGTGCAACCTTGAATACGCTTTCCTGGAAACCGATGACGCGCCCCGAGCGCCTCAAGTACGAGGCGGCGGAGGAGCTGGGACTGCTTGAAAAACTCGTGCAGGTGGGCTGGGGCGGGCTCAGCGCCCGGGAGACCGGTCTCATCGGCGCGAGGGTGCGCGAGAGAACGCAATAGGCCGCCGGAGCCGCCCGGCCCCGGCCGGGGAGGGACCGGATTGTACGCGGAATTTGCTTCCGTCTACGACCAGCTGATGGACGATGTGGATTACGAGGCCTGGGCGACCCAGAGCCTTTCGCGCATCGCGGCCTGCGGCATGGAGCCTAGGAGCGTATGCGACTGCGCCTGTGGCACCGGCGGCGTCGCGCTTGAGTTGGCGCGGCGGGGGCTGAAGGTGACGGGCGTGGACATTTCGGAATCCATGCTTCGGCTGGCTGCCGACAAGGCGCGGGCCGCGGGGTTGGCGCTGCGACTCGTCCGGCAGGACATGTGCGCCCTCAACCTGCCGCGGCCTGTGGACGCCATCGTCAGCGCCTGCGACGGCGTGAACTACCTTCTGACGCCCATGCGGGTGGCCCAGTTCTTCGGCCGCGCGCGGGAGGCGCTGAAAAAGGGCGGCGTGCTGACCTTCGACATCTCTTCCCGGGAGAAGCTGAAGCGCATGGCGCGGGAGCGCGTCTACTTCGAGGACAGGGAGGGGCTCACCTACCTGTGGGTAAACCGCATGGCTTCCGGCATTCTCACGATGGAGCTCAGCTTCTTTATCCGGGGCACGGACGGACGCTATGACCGGTTTGATGAAGTGCAGCGCCAGCGCGCCCACAGCGTGGAGGAGATCCGCGGCTGGCTTCAGGACGCGGGTTTTTCCGGCATCCGAATCGAGGACGGGGGCGACCGCGTCCATTTTACGGGAGTTAACGAATGAAGGTGGATTCCCTCTACGGCGTCGGCATGATGGGCGGGCAGATTCAGGCGATCCTGATCGATTCGACGCAGCTTGCGGAAAAGGCGCGCGCGGTACACGGCCTCTCCGGCGAAGTCGCCGCGGCGCTGGGGCGGCACCTGACCGCCAGCGCCATTCTGGGGGCCATGATCCCGTTTGAGGAGCCGATGACCGCCTTCCTTGACGGCGCTGAGAAGCAGTGGAGGCTCGCCGCCGTGGCGTATCCCGACGGCCGGGTCAAGGGCTATGCCGAGGGCCTGCGGGGCCGGATGTCCGCGGACGGACGGATGCCCTCCGACGGACATCTGACGGTCTCAAAGCATCTTCAGGACGGACGCCGCTTTCAGCGAGAGGCCGACGTGCGGCCGGATGCGCTGGAGGCAGGCTACGCCGCGATCCTCGGCGCGCACGGCGCCGGACCGTTCCATCTGGCGGTGGGCGCCGTAGCCGGTGAGCGCGTGACATCCGCCGCCGGACTTCTGCTGTGGCTCGGCGCCGACGCTTCGGACGAGGCCGTCGAGGCGCTCTGCCGCCTCCTGCCGGCGGTCCGGGACATCGCGGGGCTCATGAAGGACATCAATCTGGACGAGGCGGTGACGCGCCTGTTCGCGCCGCTCACGCCGGAAGTGACCGGCGCGGTATACACGCGTTTTTCATGCGGCTGCAATCGGGCGGACTTTGAAAAAGCGCTGCTGGCCGCCGGCGAGACAGGTCTCGCGAAGCTGATGGAAAACCCGGACGGAGCCGATGCGCGCTGCAGCTATTGCGGGCGGATCTGGCATTTTTCCGGAGAGCAGCTCGGGCAACTGGTCACGAGGGCGCGGCGGCCCTGACGGGCTTTGAGACGCGCCCAATATTGAGGACGGGGACGACCGCGTCCATCCTGTGGGGGTAACGAATGAAATCTGACGGACTCTTTCGCCTGATGCTGCTGGACGGGCAGGCCAGGGCGTTTCTGATCGACTCGACAAACCTGACCGAGGCGGCGCGCAAGATCCACGGCCTGTCCCGCACCGCCACCGCCGCGCTGGGGCGGCACCTGACCGCCTGCGCGATGCTGGGCGCAATGCTCAAGGGCGACGGCTCGGTGACGGCCACCGTCAAGGGGAACGGCCCGCTGGGCACCCTGCTCGCGGTGGCCAAGCCCGACGGCGCAGTCAAGGGTTATGCGGAAAACCCGGAGGTGGAGCTGCCCCGCGTAAACGGCAAGCTGGCCGTGGGCGACGCGGTGGGACACGCCGGTCGGCTGACCGTTATCCGGGATCTGGGCTTCGGCGAGCCCTACGTGGGCCAGGTGAACCTGGTGTCCGGAGAGTTGGCGGAAGACTACGCCATGTACTTCACCGCCTCCGAGCAGATGCCCTCGCTGGTGGCGCTGGGGGTATTGACGGGGGACAGCGTCGTCTCCGCCGGCGGGCTGATCGTGCAGATGATGCCCGGCGCGTCGGGCGAGGCGATCGCCGAGGTGGAGAAGGCCGCGCCCTCCTTCCGGGGAATCAGCCAGACCATGGACGGCATCAGCCTGGACGAGGCGGTCTCGCGCCTGCTCGCCCCGCTGGCGCCCCAGGTGATCGGGCGGCTGGACACCCGCTACGAGTGCGACTGCAGCCGGGAACGCGTCGAGCGCGCGCTGATATCCATGGGCGAGGCGGAGCTTACCCAGTTGATCCGCGAGCAGGGGCACGCCGAGGTGGGCTGTCAGTTCTGCGGCCAAACGCGGCAGTTTACCAAGGAACAGCTGGAGGAGCTTCTGGAGAAGGCGCGCTGAGTCCGCGAACCTTTTCGGGCGCCGGCGAATACCCTGTGTCCCGCTCCTTCGCGTGCCGTCTTTCCGAATGCGTTATTAAAAGGAGAAAGAGATGAGCAAGGTTGTGCCCTTTTCCCGCAGCGCCGCCTACCTGTACCAGCGGGCGGTCAAAAACCGGCGGGAAGGACATCTGCTGGACGCGCTGGAACTGACCCGGCGCGCGCTGGAAAAGGATCCCGGCAATGTGGATTACGAACTGGATCTGGCGCAGGTGCTCTGCGAATTGGGCTGCTACGTGCAGTCCAACCGGGTTCTGACGCGCATGTTGGCCCAGGATTCGTCGCTCAGCGAGTGCTATTTCGGCATCGCCTGCAACTTTTATGGCATGAACAGCGCGGACGACGCCTACAAGTCGCTGATGTGCTTTCTGTCGGAGGACCCGCAGGGTGCGGGGCGGCAGGAGGTGGGCGAACTTTTGCACAACCTGTTTGTCGCCCGCACGCTGACGGGCCACAAGTCCCGGCGCAGAGCGCGGGCTTCGAAGCTGGCGCAAAAGGGCATGCAGATGATCCGCTCCGGCGATCTGGCGGCGGGCGAACAGGCGCTGCGCCGCAGCCTCAAGATCAGCCCGCGCCACAGCCAGACGCGGGCCGTACTCGCCATGTGCCTTCAGATGCGCGGCGATTCCGAGGGCGCGCTGAAGGAGATCGCCCGCTCGCTCAGAACGCCGCGGCCGCCGCTTCGCGCGCTGTGCCTCGCGGCGCAGATCGAAAACGTCAACGGGAACGCGGAAACCGCCCGGCGGCTTCTGGATCAGGCCGCGGCCCGAAATCCGGACGGCGCCGACAGCCGTATGCTGCTGGATGCGGCCTGTGAGCTGAAGCTGGACGGGATGGTGTTCGAACTCACGCAAAAGGCGCTGGCCCAGTCGCCGTACGACCGGGTGCTTTTGCACCTTTGCGCCGCGGCTACCGTCAACACCGGCGGCCCTGCGGAGCACGCCGCGCGATGCTGGACGCGCATGCTCCGGCTCGAGCCCGGTGACGAGGTGGCGCTGTATCACCTGGCCCATCCGGACATAAAGCCTGTCGGCTACACATGCCGCCTGCCGGAGGCGGAGGTCGCCGCCCGCGCCGAAGCGCTGGCGGAGGCCGCGCGCGGCGGGACGGAGGGCGTCAACGATACCTGGACAAATTCCGGCGAGTTCCGCCGTCTGGTGCGCTGGGCGGTGGAGAGCGGAGAGGGCGCCTTCATGCGCGCCGGGGTCAACCTGCTGGCGGCGGTGGACGCGCCGGAGGCGGAATGGCTGATGCGGCAGGTGCTCGTGGAGCCCGCCGCCAGCCGGCAGCTCCGGCATCAGGCGCTGGCGCTTCTCGGGCTCCGCGGCGCGGTGCCGCCGTTTCTCGTGACCGGCGAGGACAAGTTTTCGCTTGCCAGCGCCGCTGACAGCGGCCAGTTGCCCAAGCTGCCGCTGGCTTACCGCCGGGTGCTCAAGCGGGCGGTCTACACCGGCATGTCCCTCAAGGAGGACTATCCGGCGCGGCTCACCATGCTGTGGCTTCGCTACGCCAACGCGCTGGGAGACACGCTGCCGGCGCTGAAGGACCTGAACGGCTGGGCCGCCGCCCTGAACCTGTGCCTGGCGCAGGACGACCACCTGGACGTGGGGGAGGACGATTTGGCGGAGCTCTTCCGCTGTTCCCGCCGTAAAATGGAGCACATGGCGCGCCGCATCCGCCGGCTTGCGCCGCTGGAACCCAGGGAGGACGCATGAATCCGATTGATTTTGACCGTGCTTTCGCGAAATACGCCCATGAGTGGGTGCACGAGCGCATGAAGGTGGAGAAGGACCTGGATGCCATCGAGGCCGAGATGCCCGACCTGTACCGAAAGTGGCTGAAAATGCCGGCGGATTTTCTCTCCGGCATCTCCCCCGAGGACTACTTTGCCGCGTACGGCTCGCCCGAGGCGTTGATCGGCCTGATGCGTGAATACCAGGCCGCGGGCATCCCCATTCCCGATCCGCTGATGGAGCGTCTGGACGACATGGGCGACGCGGCGATATCGCCGCTGACCGCGCTGGCCGCGGACGAGCGCGCGGACGTCTCGCTGCGCATGACGGCGCTGAACCTCTTGATCGAGCTCTCGGCCCGGGAACCGATGCCGCTGTGCCTCTCGCTCGTCGACCGCCGCGAAAGCCAGGATGAACTTGCGGATGTGGCGGCGGAGCTTTTGATGTCGATGGGCGAGGACGCCGTACCCCACATGCTGGAAAGGCTGGATCGCGCCTCGGACGCGGCGCTGGACACGTATCTGGATCTTTTATGCAACTTTCCCGGCGACGAGCGCATCTATACGGTAACAGTGGAACGGTTTCTGCGCCTTGCCGATCGGCGCGCACTCTACGCCAACTACCTGGCGAAGCTGGGCGACGAACGGGCGCTGGAAGCGTTGAACCGGGTGATGGCCCTGTCGGATCTCAGCTATCTGGACTACCTCGAGGTGCGCAACGCCATCGAGGTGCTGGGCGGTGAAGCGCCTGCCGACGACCGGCGTTTTGACGGCGATCCCGCCTACGAATCCCTCAAGAACATGAACTGAAGCGAGACGCTTGGAGGAAGACCGATGTACTGCAGCGCCTGCGGAAAGAAATGCCCGGACGGTGCCAAATTCTGCGCATGGTGCGGCGAAAAGCTGCCGGAGATCGAACCGGCGGCCGCCGCGCCGGAGGAGCTTCGCTTTGACGCGGAATCCGCCGCGCCCATCTTGGAGGCCGAAGCGGCGGGTTCGGAACCGGCGGAGGCGGTAGCGCCTGCGCCCGTAAAGCCGGCCGCCGCCCAGCCGGAACCGGAAGAGGGCGAGGACGAAGAAAAGGACGCGGAAGAGGACGAGGACGACGGTCAGGAGCCCGACGTGTCGGAGCGCGCGCAGGGGCCTGCGGCCAACCCGATGCACCGCATGTTCCAGCGGCCCGCACAGCCCCGCGCGGAGGATGGCCGGACGGTGCGTCCGCTGTCGGCCAACCCGGCGCAGCCGCTCCGGGGCGAGCAGGCGGCGCTTTCGGAACTCGCGTCGGAGCCCCCGGAGGAGCCCCCCGCAAAGCGCGCTGAGCACAGGCCCAAAGCCGCGGAACAGGTTGATGATGACGAGTGGGTGCGCCCCGCGAGGCCTCGCGGGGATCAGGAAAGCGCGCGGCGTGCTCGGCCCGCCCGGGACGAATGGGACGATCGGGATGATCGGGAACTGCGGACCCGCCCGGAGCGGGAGGGAGCGCACGCCGTCCGGTCCGCCCGGGACGCCCGGAGCGGAAAGGCGCGCGACGGGCGGCAGGAGCCGCGTCCTGCCCGCACGGCCCGCGACGGCTGGGAAGACCGGAACGCGAAATCCCCGCGAGAACGCATCACGGACAGGCTGCTGCCCGGGAAAAGCACCCACGGCAAGGCGGTCACCGCCTCCGGCGGCATGGTCACACCACCCTCGCGCAGGCCGCCCGCCCGGTCCGCCAGTCCCTTCAGGCCCGCGAAGCGGTCCAAGGATGACCTCTTCTTCGAGGACTTGGAGATGCCTAAGGAAAACTTCTACGACGAGGCCGCCGAGGAGCGGGCGCTTGCGCGGCGCATTAAGTCCATCGTGGCGCTGGCCATCCTGGTGGGCGCGGCGATTGTCGCCATTTGGCTGATGTGGATGCCCGGCGGGCAAATTTTCCGCGCGCGGTGGAACCTGGGCGCGCCCGCCACCGCCTATAAGGCGATGGGCGATCAGGATCGCGCAAGCGGGCAGCTGCAGCGCGCCGCCGCAGCCTACCACAACGCGCTCAAGCTCGATCCGGAAAATTACGCCTACGCGCTGCTCGTGGGCCAGACCTACGACATGATCGGAGACCGGGAAAACGCAATCAAGGCCTTCATGGTCTGCATTCAACTGAAGCCTGCGGAGGCGCAGCCCTACAAACAGCTGGTGGACATCTACACGGTGATGGGCGACAGCGCGTCCGCGGAGAGCTGGCGCGCGGAAGGATACAAACAGACCGGCGACGCTTCGCTGGCGCCGGCCGGCTGAACACGGGGAGGTTGAACGGATGAAGAAGACACTATGTTTCATGCTGGCGCTTATGTTGACGCTTGGCTTGACGACAGCCGCGCTGGCTTCGGCGCAGACTTCCGCCCCGCAGGCGGCAGAAACCCTGAGCCCCGACGAGGCTGCGGAGGACGCCAGCTTCAGCGAAGGAGAGGACGGGGCCGCGGATCAGGGCCAGACAACCCCCAACGTGGCCTCCACCCGGACCGCGGACGGCGCCGTCACCATCGACGGCCAGTACACCATCTTCTGTCCGGCGGCGCTGGAGGAAATGGACGTGGATCAGCAGGACCTTGCGGACGGGCTGCTTTTTTCCGCCTACAGCGATACGATGGGTATGGACATCTACAAGTATCCGCAGGAGGAAGACACGCTCCAAACCCTCTACGACTCCTACAAGGCCGACGGCGACATGACCGAGGTCACGTTGGCGGACGTAGGCGGCGTCCAGGTGCTGGTCTACCGCATTGACGAGACGGGCATCGACGTCACCCTCGCGGGGGACACAGGCTCCTTCTACGACATCATGATCTCCTACCAGACCGACGAGGAATACGCGCAGGTGGGCCAGATGGTCGCGTCCATCAAAAAGATCGGCTGACGCGCCTGCCGGAAGGAACAGACGGGGACGGTTTTCACATAGAAAAACCGTCCCCGTCCGCTCGCTTGCCTGGTCGCCGGAACGCGCCCCGCGCGCGATCAAACATCCGCGCCGCGCGATTTGCGGATGCGCCGCCGCGCATTGTCTGCTCGGTAGGAAAGCGCGGTAAAAAAGGCCGACAGGGCAAAAAAGATCACGGCAATCCGATAGAACATCCGTCGGCCTCCGGGCGGGTACAGGCTCCGCCACGCAAAGCGTATTCACGCGCAGGGCCCGATGATCGCAAACAGCGAGACCAAGTCCGTCAGAAGCACCCATTTGGGCCGGCAGCTCAGCCCCCGCGCCATGGCGAGGAACTTCCGGAACAAAAAGACATAGACCGAGAAGGCCGGCAGCGGCACGACAATGCTCCGGACCAACATGCGTTGATCACTCCGTCAGGATGCGGATCTTCTCGGTAAAATCCCGCCCGGCGCGGCGCAGGCGCGCTTCGGCGGTGGTCAGCCCCCACACGTCGGTGGCACGGCATTCCATTTTGAAGCAGGGATCGCCGGAGAGGGAGACGGCGGAGGACACCAGCGGAAGCGGACCGTAACTCGCGATCTCCCGGATCAGCGGCCGCGCCCGGTCGCGGAAGCCCAGCACCCGCGCGTAGGGCGGGCGCGCCACCGCGTCGGTCAGCGAGCGGTCCATGCCGATGAGCGCATGCACGCACAGGCGGCTGAGCCGCGCCATGGTGTAGCGCTTACATTTGAGCGCCGCCAGCAGCGCCTCGCGGCCCGGCGCCAGCGCGCACAGTTTTTTGACCCGCATTTCGAGGCCCTCGCTCACGTCGGGCAGCGCGGCGATCTGCGCGGCCTCCAGCGACCGGAGCCGGTACAGCAAAAGGTTATCCAGCGCGTCGAGGCGCGCCAGGGCACCCGGCCCGCTCTCCCGGATCAGGCGTGCGGAGCTTTCCGGCATGGCGGCGTAGGCCTCCCGTTCCCGGCCGGCATAAATCGCCTCCCGGATGGCGCTTGCGGAGGCCAGCGGCCCAAGTTCTTTGGAGTGGTAGCCGCCGGTGCGCTGGACCACCGCCACCTTCATCGGCTTTTCCAGCGCGCGGTTGGCCTTCAGATACTCCAGCGCCAGAACGGTGTTGGGGGCGTTCACCGCGGCGGCGGGCAGCTTCAGGTATTCCGCCAGCGCCTCGCCCCGGGCGCGGGCGTGGCTCTTGCCCTCGGAAAGGCGTTCGCGGATCGCCGCCTTCAGCGCGGGCGGCTCTTCACTGAGCACACGGCTCATTTCATTGAGGGTGCGGAGGCTCCCCGTCTCGCTGCCGAAGGAGATCCCATCCGCCCCCAACGCGGAGAGAAGTTCCACGCCACCCCGCGCGAAATGGTCCGCCGTCCTGACCGCGAATACGGCGGGCAGTTCCACCACCAGGTCTGCGCCGCCGGAAAGCGCCATCTGCGCTCTCGTCCACTTATCGAGAAGCGCCGGTTCGCCCCGCTGTGTGAACGCGCCGGACAGCGCCACCACCAGGTAGTCGCAGCCGGTGATGCGCCTCGTCTCGTCCAGGTGATGCCTGTGCCCGTTGTGGAACGGGTTGTACTCCGCGATCACGCCCGCCACGCGCATATCCTCACCCCCTGATGCCGATATTTTATCGTCTCGCGGGAAGGAAAGCAAGCAGAGTACGTCGAATTGTGGGGAGAATACCAAAGGCGGAGGGTTTCCATGGCGAAGCTATATTTCCGGTACGGCGCGATGGGGTCGTCAAAGACCGCCAACGCCATCATGGTCGTTTACAATTATCACGAGCGCGGGCAGAAGGCGCTGATGCTGAAGCCCGCCATCGAAAAGCGGGACGGCGTGGCCACCGTCGCGTCCCGGTCGGGCCTCACGGCGGACTGCGCCTACATGGAGGACATCGATTCCGTTGACATCTCCGGCTACGACTGCCTGGTGGTGGACGAGGCCCAGTTCCTCACCAAGGCGCAGGTGGAAAGGCTGGTGAGCATCGTGGACGAAATGGGCGTCCCCGTGGTGTGCTACGGCCTGCGGGCGGATTTCCGCGGCAACCTGTTCGAGGGCAGCATGTGGCTGCTCGCCTGGGCGGATTCCATCGAGGAGGTCAAGACGGTGTGCTGGTGCGGGCGCAAGGCCACCATGAACGCGCGCATTGAAAACGGCCGCGTGGTCAAGGAGGGCGCGCAGATCGTGCTGGGCGGCAACGAGAGCTACACGGCGCTGTGCCGCAAGCACTGGGCGGAGGGAAAGCTTGGCGGTCATCCGGAAGATGGAGAACCCCGCCGCGCCCGTAAGGCGGAAGAAGAGAAGCGATGAACACGCTTTTGCACATCTGCTGCGCGCCCTGCGCCATCGAGTGCATCGATTCGCTGCGGTCGGAAGGACAGGCGCTGACCGGCTTCTGGTTCAATCCCAACATTCACCCGGTCACCGAGTACAGGGCGCGGCTTGACGCGCTGAAGGGGTACGCGGAAACGGTCAATTTGCCGCTTCTCGGCCACGACCGCTACGGGCTTCGGGACTTCGTAAGGGCGGTGTCGGAAAACCTCGACGACCGCTGCGGCGCGTGCTACGCAATGCGCCTCGACGCGGCGGCGGGCTTCGCCGCGGCCAACGGCTTTGAGGCGTTTACGACGACGCTTCTCATCAGCCCCTACCAGAACCGCGAGCTTCTCCTGGAAACAGGGCGGCGCGCCGCCCGCGCCCACGGCGTAAAGTTTCTGGAGCGCGATTTCAGGCCCCGATTCCGCGAGGGGCAGCGGCGCGCCCGGGAACTGGCGCTGTACATGCAGAAGTACTGCGGATGTGTTTTCAGCGAGGAGGAACGGTATCATCCCAAGCCGGACGAACTGGGGTGACGGACGCCACGCTTTGCGGAATCGTGGTTGACAAAGGCGCAAAAACCCTCTATAATCGCAGGAAAAGGCAGCGAAGGATAAAGTAGCGGGAATCGAGGCCCAAAGAGAGCCGGGGCAGGTGGAAGCCGGCGGCCAGCGCCCACGCGAATATGGATCCGGAGCCGGCGCGGTGAAGATTGAGCCGCGCCCGGGTGGTCCCGTTACAGGCCGGGCCGATGCCTGTCGGCCGCAAGGCCCGCTTCGGCGGGCGAAGCAGGGTGGTACCGCGTTACGACGCCCCTCGCAAAACCGCGAGGGGCGGTTTTTATCGATTATTATCAGGAGGGAATTCCATGGCAAAGCCCACGTTCTACATCACCACGCCCATCTATTACCCCAGCGACCGGCTGCACATCGGCAACACCTACACCACCGTCGCCGCCGACGCCATGACCCGTTTCAAGCGTCAGACCGGCTACGACGCCTACTTTCTAACCGGCACCGACGAGCACGGACAGAAGATCGAGCGTAAGGCCGAGGCCGCCGGAAAGACCCCGAAGGCCTTCGTGGACGAGATCGTGGCGGGCATCAAACAATTGTGGACGGCCATGGAGATCGAGTATGACGACTTCATCCGCACCACCGACGAGCGCCACGAGAAGGCCGTGCAGAAGATCTTCCGCACGTTCTACGAGCAGGGCGACATCTATAAGAGCGAGTACGAAGGCCTGTACTGTACGCCCTGCGAGTCCTTCTGGACGCCCACCCAGCTGAAGGACGGCCGCTGTCCGGACTGCGGCCGCCCCGTGGAGCCCACCCGCGAGGAGAGCTACTTCTTCAAGATGTCGAAGTACCAGGACTGGCTGATCGACTACATCGAAACCCATCCGGATTTCATCCAGCCCGCCTCCCGCGCCAATGAGATGCTGCAAAACTTTCTGCGCCCCGGCCTTCAGGATCTGTGCGTCAGCCGCACGTCCTTCAAATGGGGAATCCCCGTGGACTTCGACCCCAGGCATGTGATCTACGTGTGGATCGACGCGCTGTCCAACTACATCACGGCGCTGGGCTACGGATCGGAGGACGATTCGCTCTTTCAAAAGTACTGGCCCTGCGACGTGCACCTGATGGGGAAGGACATCATCCGCTTCCATACCATCTACTGGCCCATCATGCTGCACGCGCTGGGACTGCCGCTGCCGAAGCAGGTATTCGCCCACGGCTGGCTGATGTTCGGCGCGGACAAGATGAGCAAGTCCAAGGGCAACGTGGTCTACCCGCTGCCGCTGGTCGAGCGCTTTGGCGCGGATGCGCTCCGGTACTACCTTCTCCGCGAGATGCCCTTCGGCGCGGACGGCAACTGCACGCTGGAAACCATCCTGACCCGCATGAACGCGGACCTGGCCAACGACCTGGGCAACCTCGTCTCCCGCACCGTGGCGATGATTGAAAAATACTTCGGCGGTGTGATCCCCGCTCCCGGTCCGGAGACGGAACTGGAGGCCGCGCTGCGCGAAAAGTTCCTGGCGCTGCCGGGGATTTATGAAAAGCACATGAACGAATTGCAGTTCTCCGTGGCCCTTTCCGACGTGTGGAAGCTGGTGGGCGATCTGAACCGCTACATCGACCAGACCACGCCCTGGATTCTGGGCAAGACCGAGGAGGGCCGCGAACGGCTGAAAACGGTGCTCTATACCCTCGCGGAGTGTGTGCGCGGCGTGGCGGTCCTCATCGGGGCGGCCATGCCCCAAACCCCGGAGCGCATCTTTCAGCAGCTGGGCGTGACCGATCCCGCGCTCAAGACCTGGGAGAGCCTCTCCGCCTTCGGCCGCTTGGCGCCGGGCGGCGCGGTTAAAAAGGGCGAGGCGCTGTTCCCGCGCATCGACGTGGCCAAGGAAATGGCGCTGCTGTCTCCGAAGGACGAGACCGCGCCGGGAGCAAAGCCGGAGTCCAAGCCGGTACCCAAGCCGGAACCCGAAGCGGCGGGGGAGATCACCATCGACGATTTTATGAAGGTCTCCCTCCGCACCGCGAAGGTCGTGGCCTGCGAAAAGGTGGCCGGCAGCGATAAGCTTCTGAAATCCACCCTCGAGGTGGGAAGCGAAACCCGCACGGTCCTCTCCGGCATCGCGAAGGATTACACTCCGGAGGAGATGGTGGGCAAGACCGTGGTGCTGGTGGCGAACCTGGCGCCCCGCAAGATGCGCGGCGTGATGAGCCAGGGGATGCTCCTGTGCGCGGCGGACGAGGAGGGCCGGCTGAAGCTCGCCACCGTCGAGGGCGGCTTCGCGAGCGGCATGGAGATCCGCTGATGAATCTGTTTGACACCCACTGCCACCTGACGGACGAGCGGTTCCGGGAGGACTTCGATCAGGTGCTGGCACGGATGAGGGAAGCGGGCGTAAACCTCGCGGTGGTGGTCGGCGAGGCGTCGGACGATACGGACGCGCCCGACGCGCTCAAATTGTGCGAAACCTACGGGTTCCTGTACGCCGCCGTGGGCGTACACCCGCACACCGCCTCCCAGTGGAACGAAGAAACCGCCGCGCGGCTCCGGGGCTTTCTCGGGCATCCGAAGACGGTGTGCCTGGGGGAGATCGGCCTCGACTACCATTACGACCTGTCGCCCCGGCTCAAACAGATGGAGGCCTTCGAGGCCCAGCTGGACATGGCGCTGGAGATGGATAAGCCGGTGGCGCTGCACATCCGCGAGGCCCACGGCGAGACCACGGATTTGATGCGCTCGCGCTTTCGGGCCGGACGGCTGCCCAGCTGCCTTTTGCACTGTTACTCCGGCAGTTGGGAGAGCGCGAAGGGATACCTTGCGATGGGCTGCTATCTGTCGCTGTCGGGCTCGGTCACATTCAAAAACGCGCCGAAGCTCCACGAGGTGGCGCAAAACGCGCCGCCGGACAGGCTTCTGATCGAGACGGACTGCCCGTATCTCGCGCCGGAACCCATGCGCGGCCGGCGCAACGAACCCGCTTTCGTCGCCCACACCTGCCGGCGCGTTGCACTCCTTCGCGGCATGGACCCGGAGGAACTGGCCCGGATTACCGTAGAAAACGGTAAAAGATTCTTTCGCATCGGCTGATTCATTGAATCCCTTCCCGAAAAATGCTACAATAATCTGTAGCATGGCTTGGGGAGGGCTTTTTACGCCCCGCGGGCCGATCATCCGTTCGGAGGGAAATGACGATGCGCACCAAAGCGGAAATCCTGGACCTGCTCAACGCGCCGGAGCGCCTGGAAAACCTGAAGAAGCTGGTGGCCGAGGTCAAATCGGGCGCGCTTCCCGCGCCGGTCACCGGCCGGGATGTGAACAACCACATTCACACCCAGTATTCGTTCTCGCCCTATTCGCCCACGGCGGCGGCGTGGTTCTCTTGGCAGGCGGGGCTTTGCACCGCGGGCATCATCGACCACGACTCCGTGGCCGGGGCGCGGGAGTTCCTCGAAGCCTGCAAAATTGTGGGCCTGGCAGGCACCGTGGGCGTCGAGTGCCGGGTCAGCCTC
The DNA here is from genome assembly GCA_023421395.1 of Bacillota bacterium. Lineage (GTDB taxonomy): Bacteria > Bacillota > Clostridia > Christensenellales > Aristaeellaceae > JAEZHK01. The sequence continues at coordinate 29,856 of JAEZTL010000052.1, forward strand.
AAGGGCACGCCCTTTGAAACGGCCAGGGTCAACAACCCCGACCAGTCGGGCGTCATCTACACCACCGTCCACGGCATTCCCCACAACAAGATCGACGCTGTCGGCGCCTTCTTCGCGCCTTACCGCGAAAAGCGCAATGAGCGCAACCGCAAAATGGTCGCGGGCGTGAACCGCCTGATGGCGCCCTACGGCCTCACCATCGACTTTGAAACCGGCGTGATCCCGCTCTCCCGCTTTAAAGAGGGCGGCGGCGTTACCGAGCGCCACATCGCCTGCGCGCTGGCGAACAAAATGCTGGAAAAATTCGGCGCGGGGGTGGGCCTCGTTTCCTTTATCAAGGACGAACTGAAACTGCCGCTGCCCGAAAAGACCGAACGCTACCTGACCCAGCCGGAGAACCCCGACCGGATGTACGACCTCCTGGGCTGGATCAAGGCGGAGCTGATCTCGAAGTTCTACATCGACGCCACCGACGAGTGCCCGCCGGTATCCGAGGTGCTGGCGCTGGCCGAGGCCATTCACGCGATCTCCGCCTACCCGTACCTGGGCGACGTGGGTGATTCCGTCACCGGCGACAAGCGCGCCCAGAAGTTTGAGGACGGCTTCCTGCCGGAGCTCATGGACTATCTGAAGCAAGCGGGCTACCGCGGCGTCACCTATATGCCTTCCCGCAATACCCGCGCCCAGATGGACAGGCTGCGTACGCTGACAAAGGTCCACGGCTTCTTCGAGATCAGCGGCGAGGACATCAATTCCCCGCGCCAGTCCTTCGTCTGTATGGCCCAGCGGGACCCGGCCTTTGACCACCTCTACGATTCCACCTGGGCGCTGATCGCCCATGAAAACCTGGCCACGCGGGACCCGGCGGAGGGCTTCTTCGCCGAGAAGGCGGTTTCGGCGTACCCGGACATCGCCGAGCGCACCCGCGCCTTCGCCCAGATGGCGCTGGCCGCCCACGCGAGGGGAGCGTACTGATGCCGCACATTTACGGTGAGAACGTGATGCTCCGGGACTTTCGCCGGGAGGACGTTTCCGGTATGCGCGCCTGGTGCAATGATCCCGCCATCACAAAATTCTTAGGTCCCCGCTACACCGCGCCCATCCCGTGGGAGCAGACGGAGGCGGAGCTGGACCGGTACTTAAGCGGCGACGCAGGCGGTTACAACCTGGTCATCGCCGACCGGGAAACCGGCAAGTACCTGGGCCAGTGCGCGCTATACATGATCGACAACGTGAGCCGCAAGGCGGAACTGGCCATCGTGCTGATGCCGGAGAACCTGGAAAAGGGCTATGGCAGCGAGGCGATGCGGCTCCTGCTCTCCTTCGGCTTCGGCCAGATCAACCTGAACCGCATCTGGCTGAGCGTGAACGAAGGCAACCAGCGCGCCATCCGCGTCTATGAAAAGGCCGGATTTACGCGGGAAGGCGTGATGCGGCAGGACCGCTTTATCGACGGACGGTATCAGGACACGATCCTGATGAGCGTCCTCCGGGAGGAGTATCAAAATGTATGAGGGCGCGCTGGTGCGCCTGCGCGCGATGCGCGCGGAGGACGCGGAGCAGTTTGCCGTTTGGATGAACGACCGGGACCTGGCCGACAAGCTCGCCGGCGGCTCGATGCCGCTGACCCTCGAGCAGGAGCGGGAGTGGATCGCCGCCAACGCCGGCCGGCGGGACGATGCCTGTCACTTCGCGGTGGAGACGCTGGACGGAAAGCTCATCGGCTCCTGCAGCTACCACATGCTGGATTGGAAGAACCGGCGCGCGATGATCGGCTGGGAGATCGGCGACGCCCGGATGCGCGGCAAAGGGTACGGCACCGACATGATCGAGACGCTGCTCAAGGTCTGCTTCGAGGTGCTGGGGCTTCGAAAGGTGTCGCTGTGCGTGTACGAATTCAACGAGGCGAGGCGGCTGTACGAGCGGCTGGGCTTTGTCCTCGAGGGCACGCTGCGCAAGGAGCGCTTCGTGCGCGGCCGGTGGTGGGACGAGCTCCGCTACGGCATGTTTCAAAGCGAATGGGCCGCGCGGCGCGGCATCCTGACCGAACAGGATGGGGAATAACCATGGATTGGATTGAACTGACGGTGCTGACCACCACCGAGGGCTCGGACGTGGTATCCCAGCTGCTCATTGACGAGGGCTCCGCGGGCACCGTGATCGAAGACCGAAACGACATCAAGCTGAACCAGCGGCCCGAGGGCCAATGGGACATCCTGGACGAATCCATCGCGCTTCGGATGAGCGAGGACGTGAAGGTCACCGGCTACTACCCCGCGGACGAGCGGGCCGTGGGCGTGGTGAAGGCGGTGGAGGCGCGCCTTGACGCGCTCAAGGGCATGAACCTCGGGATGGACCTGGGCAAGCTTACAATCCTTTCCGCCCGTGTGGATGACGAGGACTGGGCCGAGTACTGGAAGGCATCCTTCAAACCCTTCCGGATCGGGAAAAAACTGGTGGTGCGGCCCAGCTGGGCCGAGTACCGGGCGGAGCCGGGGGAGATCGTGATCGAGCTGGACCCGGGCATGGCCTTTGGCACCGGCACCCACGAGACCACCGCGCTGTGCGCTTCCTGGCTGGAGGAACTGGTCACCCCTGGCGTGAAGGCGATGGACCTGGGCACCGGCACGGGCATTCTGGCCATCGCGGCGGCGCGACTCGGCGCTTCGGATGTGCTTGCCACGGACATCGACCCGGTGGCGGTGCGCGTGGCGCGGGAGAACGCGGCGAAAAACGGCGTGGACGGCATCGTCCGCGCCGCCGAGGCGGATGTGCTCGCCGGCATCGGCGAGACGGCACAGCTGGTCGTGGCCAACATCATCACGGATGTAGTCCTTCTGATCGCGCCCGCGGTATTTCGCCACGTGGAGGCGGACGGCACATTTCTCTGCTCCGGCATTTCCGCCGATCGGGGTGACGAGGTGGAAAATGCGCTGAAGGGCGCCGGGTTTTCCGACGTCCGGCGCCGCGTGAAGGGCGAGTGGGCGGCCTTCGCCGCGAGAAAATGCGCCGCTTCCTGATTGAGGCCGGCACACCCGGGGAATGCGTCCGCCTGCCGGAGGGCGAGGCGCAGCATGCCCGCCGCGTGCTCCGGCTCAAGCCCGGCGACAGGGTGCAGCTGATGGACGGGCAGGGCGCGCTTTATGAGGCGGAGCTGACCGAAGTGGGCGATGCCGTGATGGCGCGCCTCGGTGAAAAGCTGGATGGCGCGCCGCCGCCGGTGGCCCTCACCCTCTATCAGGGGCTGCCAAAATTCGATAAATTGGAGTTCATCGCCCAGAAGGCGGCGGAGCTGGGCGCGAGCCGGCTGGTGCCGGTCAAAATGGCCCGGAGCGTGGTGAAGCTCACCGACGCGGAGGGCGCGAAAAAGCGCGAGCGGCTGGAAAAAATCGCCCGCGAGGCGATGAAGCAGTGCGGGCGCGCCGGTTCTCTTGAGATTTCAGAACCGGTGGGCTTCAAAGCCGCGCTTTCCGCGTTCCGCCAGCAGGACCTGATGCTGATGCCCTGGGAGGAGGCGCGGGAGCGCCGCCTGAAGGACGAGCATGCGTCCTGCCCCGGCGCCCGCTCAGTAGGGCTTTTGATCGGGCCGGAGGGCGGCATTGCGCCGGAGGAGGCCGCGCTGGCCGCGGAAGCGGGCGCGAGGCCCGTCACATTGGGGCCGCGCATCCTGCGCGCCGAGACCGCCGCCATCGCCGCGATGGCGGTGGCAATGAGCCTGTGGGGAGATTTATGAAGACGATCGCATGCCTCACGCTGGGTTGCAAGGTGAACCAGTACGACACCGAAGCCATGCGGGAGGCTTTTGAGAATGCGGGCTACCTGAGCGTGCCCTTTGACGCCCCGGCGGACGTGTACCTGATCAACACCTGCACCGTCACCGGCACCGGCGACCAGAAGTCCATGAAGCTGATCCGCCGCGCGCACCGGGAGCACCCGGAGGCGGGCATCGTCGTCTGCGGGTGTCTTGCGCAGCGGGACGCGGAGAAGGTTTGCCTCCCGGGCGTCAGGCTGATCCTGGGCACCCGTGACCGCGCGAGGGTGGTGGAGCTCTACCACCGGGCGCTGGCGGAGGGTCAGGTGATCTCCGCCGTGGGCGCGGAGGGGGAGTGGACGTTTGAGCGTCTCAGCGTCGCGCGCCACGAGGGCCATACCCGGGCGGTGATGAAGATTCAGGAGGGCTGTGAAAACCGCTGCGCCTACTGCGTAATCCCGCGGGTAAGGGGCCCGGTACGGTCGATGCCGCTTGAGGAAGCCGCCGCCGAGGCCCGTGCGCTGGGCGCGGCGGGGTACCGGGAACTGGTGGTCACCGGCATCCACCTGATGAGTTACGGACGCGACCTGGGGTTGACCCTTACCGACGCGCTCAAGGCCATTCACGGGGCGGAGGGCGTGGCGCGCATCCGGCTGGGTTCTCTCGAGCCGGCGGGCGTAACGGAGGGCTTCGTATCCGCCCTCCTTCAAATGCCGAAGATCTGCCCGCAGTTCCACCTGTCGATGCAGTCCGGAAGCGACGGTGTGTTGCGCCGGATGCGCAGGCGTTACAGCGCCGCTGAGTACCTCGCCGCCGCCCGCAGGCTGCAAAGCGCCTTCCCCAGCTGCGCGCTGACCACCGACGTCATCGCGGGTTTTCCCGGCGAAACGGACGAGGAGCACCGGGAAACGCTGTTGTTTATCGAGGAGGTGGGCTTCGCCCGAATCCACGTGTTCCCGTTCTCGACCCGCAGCGGCACCGAGGCGGCGAAAATGCCCGGTCAGGTGCCGGAGACCGTCAAAAAGGCCCGCGCGGCGGATTTGATCGCGCTGGGCGACAGGCTCGCGGCGGAATTCGTCCGGTCCCTCGTGGGCACGGCGCAGCGGGTGCTGTTCGAAGAGGAGAGGGGCGGCGGCCTTTGCGAGGGATATACCGAGAACTACGTCCGGGTGATCGCGCCGGGGACGCCGGGCGAGACACGGAGCGTATTCATCCGATCGGCGGAGGGCGTGACCGCGTGGGGCAAATGAGCGGGGGTGCGCGGGTTGCGCGCGCCTATGACCGCGAATGGCCCGTCGGAAGAAAAATCGCCTACTTCGCAAGCCTTGCCCTCGCATGGTTTTGGGCCTTGCGATTTTGCCGTATTCGCTCATCGCGCTTTTGATGGGCGGCATGGCCGGCGAAATTTTCATCGGACGGGCAATGGACTTCCGGGCGTACTTCATCATGAATGTCCTTCCGTGGATCGGGAGCTCGGTTCTGTTTGTGTGTGCGGGCAGCCTGGTATGGGGATTGTGGCTCAGGCGGCGCGGGCGGTATGTGTGGTCGGCGGCGGCACAGGCGCTTCCTCTGCTGCCCGGGATGATCGTTCTCGTAGCTTCCTATTTCGCGTATTGAAATGCCCGTCCCCGCATGGGAAGGAGGCGCAAAGATGTTTTTTCGCAACCTCTCCGCGCGCGCCGGGGAAGCGCCGCGCGTTCATCCGCTCGGCGCGGGGTACGACTTCGGGTGGCCGTTCCCGAGGAAGCTCGCGTACCTTGCGAGCCTGGTGCTGACCGTTTTTTGGTGTTCGGGATATGCGCTATACCTGATCCTTCCAATTGTAGGCTGGGCGATTTACGGAAAGGACGCATGGGATGAGCTTACACAGGCACAGCGGGTTCTGACCGGGTGGGTGCTGCCGCTGATGTGGCTTGCCTCGGCGGCGCTTCTGGCGGCGGTATTGATCCGGGCGCTGGTGCTCCGGCGCCGGGGTTGGTATGCGAAATCCGCGGCGGTACAGGGGCTGCCGGTGGCGCCGTTCATTCTCCAGGAAATTCTGTGCGCGCTCTTTCGGATTCCGTGACCGTTTCGCGCCCCGCGCGGATGGTTAAATTATGAACAAAATGGAAACAATGGGTTTGAAAGGGGTATATTTATGGGCGATTGCATCTTTTGCCGCATCCTTTCCGGAGAGATTCCGTCCAATAAAGTGTACGAGGATGAGCACGTGTACGCTTTCCGGGACATTGAGCCCCAGGCGCCGGTGCATGTGCTGATCGTCCCGAAGGAGCACATGCCGGACGTGATGGCGCTGGAGGGGGAGACGGCTCTCCGCCTTCTCGAAGCGGCGAAGAAGATCGCCGTGGCAGAGGGAATCGCGAAAACGGGCTTTCGCCTGGTGACCAACTGCGGGGAGCACGGCGCGCAGTCGGTTAGGCATCTGCACCTGCATCTCCTCGGCGGCGCACAATTGGGCGGCAAGATGGCGTAATTCTCTCGATTGTGAAAATTCCGGTTTTTCAGTTGACGGCTACAATCGCCATGCGCTATAATAGGTTGTGTGGCGAACCCCATGCTACATTGGCTGACATGTCAGCATCCATGAGGGGAGGGAAAACACGATGTCAGAGGTACGCGTCAAGGACAATGAGTCTCTGGAGAGCGCACTGCGCCGCTTCAAGCGCATGACTGCCCGCTCCGGGATTCTGGCCGAGGCCAGGAAAAGAGAGCACTACGAAAAGCCCAGCGTCAAGCGCAAGAAGAAAGCGGAAGCCGCCCGCAAACGCAAATATTAAGCGCAGCCGCGCCTTGCGGGCTCCCAAACAGCAATGCTTGGGAGCCCGATTCATTCGTTTCTTCTCCGTTTATTGATTCTCCAGTTTCAGAATTCCCAACCGGGAGATATAATGCAATACGCACTTATGCCATGGCCGTATCTCAACAGCCGTTATGATGCGTCCATTCGCCCGATGCTGATGAAAGAGCTGTCGCGGCTGATGGAGTGTGCCGGGATGGGGTCGGACGTGGGCGAAGCCAGTTTCGGCGGATTGAATTTTCTCTGCTTTGAGTCCGAACCGCTTTCACCCCGCGCGCTTCAGATCCTGTCCAGCCATTCCCACCTGAGGCTGCTCTTTGAGGTGCGGCCGGACGGCTCGATGTTTCCGCTCGTCTCCGCCAGAACCCCCGTGGTGGGCGGGGATCTTTCGTCGATCATCAAGTACAAGGGAAAGACCAGCGAACTGTTTACCCGCAGCCTGATCAGCCTGGCCGTGCTGGAAAGCGAATTTTCCGGTGAAATATTCACGCGGCTCGCACTGCTTGATCCAATGTGCGGCCGGGGCACCACGCTGTTCGAGGCACTCAACCGGGGCTGGAACGCGGTGGGCTCGGATTTGGATCAGACCGACGTGGATCAGGGCTACGCATTTCTGAAGCGATACCTGGAATTCGGCCGGTTCAAGCACGAAACAAAAGATTTTTCCATGACCGTAGGGAAGACCCAGGTCAAGCGCCGTCAGATTACGCTGGCCCGGCGCGGTGAAAAGACCGCGGAAGGGGCGCTTGCGGCGTCGTTCATCGCCGCTGATCTGGTCAGCGCGGCGGATGCCCACAAGGGCGGCTCGTTCCATCTCATCGTCTGCGACCTGCCCTACGGCGTGCAGCACGCGCCGGGCGGCGACCGGACGCTGGACGCGCTGCTGATGCGCGCGCTGCCCTCGCTGCACCGCGTATTGAAGGCCGGCGGCGCCATCGCGCTGTCGTTCAACGCCTACACGATGAAGCGCGAGCGCATGACGGCACTCCTGTCCGATGCAGGCTTTTCGCCCCGCGATGACGAATCCTGGCGGGGACTCGACCATTGGGTAGAACAGGCGGTCAGGCGCGACTTCGTGATCGCCGTGCGAAACGTATAGAAGCGTATAATCGAAAACGAACCGCATATACTAACGCTGCATATCCGCGCCCGCCGCATTGGGGCGCTTCCCGTTCTATGTCTTTTTGGATGATTCCAGTCTGGGAGAGGAGCAACTCACCTTGGATTACCGTACATTGCACCTGAAAACTGTTCAGGAGCTCCGCGCGCTGGCCAAATCCTATGGGATCAAGATCCCTGCGGGTGTCAACAAGGCGCATCTTGTGGAGTTGGTGCTGGATGCCGAAAAATCGCCGCCGCCGCTTTCATCAGGGGGCCCCAGGAGCCACGCCCGGCGGACGCAGGCGTCATCTGACGCTGTGCCGGCGCAGGCGGCCGCGGCCGAGCCCGCCGCGCCCGCCCCCGTTGCCGGGGAGACTTCTCCCGCATTGAAAGAGCCGACCCCGGTGCGGACGGAAACCTGGGACGCGCCGGCGGAAGCACCCGAGTCTGCGTCCGAGCCGAAAAAGCCGCGCCGCCCGGGCCGTCCCCCCAAGTCGGCCGCCGCGGAAAAGATCGAAGAGAAAAAGGCGGACAAGCCGGAGCCCAAGCCCCGGGGCCGCAAGCCCAAGGCTCAGGCGGAAGGGCCGCGGCCGGAAGGCGGACATTTATTGGAGGCCGCTCGCCCTTCAGAGGAGAGCCCGCAGCCGGAGTCCGAAGCGCGGGCGGAAACACAGCCCGAAGCGCCCGAAAGGCCGGAGGCGCCGGCACAGCCCGGAGACCCTGCGCAGCCCAAGGCCGCGCAGGAGACCGCTGTGGCGGCCATCCCGGCTGAGGCGGCCGCGGAAGGCGCCGCGACGCCGGAGGGCGCGCAAAGAGAAAACTTCGCGCCCCGCGCCGAGCACCGCGTCCACGCGGTACAGCCGCGCGTTGCGGCCCGGATGCCGCTTTCCCAGCGCCAGCCGCAGCCGCGCCAGCCTTACGCCGCCCGCGGCAGGGGTTATGACGGCGGACAGCCCCAGCGCTATCCGCAGGCAGGCCGCTACGACAACGCCCGCCGCTATGACGCGCCGCGCGCCGATGCCCCGCGCGCCGAAGCGCCGCGCATCGTGCCGGACGCCGCCCCGAAGGCGGAAGCGCCGCAGCGCCCCCGCCGAGAGAACACCTTTAACCCGGAGCTGGGCAACATCAATCCCGCCGTGCCGGAGATGATCGCCAGCGGCGAGTGCCGCGACGGCGAAGGCGTTCTGGAGATCCATCCCGATGGATACGGCTTCCTGCGGGCGGAAAACTGCCTGCCGGGACCCAACGACGTGTACGTGTCCATCGCGCAGATCCGCCGCTTCAACCTGCGCACCGGCGACTTCGTGCAGGGCAAGACCCGGCCCACCCGCGAGGGCGACCGCTACGGCGGACTGATCTACATCAATTCCATCAACGGACTGCCCCCGGAGCAGGCGGCCAGTCGGCGTCCTTTCGAACAGCTGGTGCCCATCTACCCGGAGGAGCGGCTGCGCCTTGAGCGCGAGGGCGAGAAGAACGATCTGGCGCTGCGCGCCATTGACATCGTTGCGCCCATCGGCAAGGGGCAGCGCGGACTGATCGTATCCCAGCCTAAGGCGGGCAAGACGATCCTGCTCAAAAAGATCGCCAATTCCATCACCCGCGGTTACCCGGATGTGCACCTGATGGTGCTGCTCATCGACGAGCGACCCGAGGAAGTCACCGACATGCAGCGCTCCATCAAGGGCGATGTGGTCTATTCCACCTTCGACGAAGTGCCTGAGAACCACGCCCGCGTGGCCGAAATGGTGCTGGAGCGCGCGCAGCGGCTGGTGGAGAGCGGCCGCGACGTGGTGATCCTGCTGGACTCCATCACACGCCTCGCCCGCGCCTACAACCTCGTGATCCCGCCCACGGGCCGGACGCTCTCCGGCGGCCTGGACCCGGGCGCGCTGCACAAGCCCAAGCGGTTTTTTGGCGCGGCGCGCAACATCGAAAACGGCGGCTCGCTGACGATCATCGCCACTGCGCTGGTGGAGACCGGCAGCCGCATGGACGACATCATCTTCGAGGAGTTCAAGGGCACCGGCAATATGGAGATCCACCTGGACCGGGCGCTCAGCGAAAAGCGGATCTTCCCGGCCATCGATCTCAATAAGTCCGGCACGCGGCGCGAGGAGTTGCTCATGGATAAGGAGGAGCTCGAGGGCGCCTATACGATCCGGCGCCTGCTCTCCAACAACAACAACCAGGAGACCGCCGAGAACCTGATCGGCATGCTGGACAAGACCGGCTCCAACCGGGAGTTCTTCCAGCGGCTCAAGGGCTGGATGGCCGTCTATGAAAAAGACGGATACACCTACAGCGGGCGGTAGAGAAAACGTAAAATTCCCAAAAACTCTTGCGCGGCGGACGGACGTATGCTATAATATCTCTTGCAATGTGCAGATTTGTCCCGCCTGCCGGGCTTGCATCGCGAGGTGAAAACCATGAAGGAAAAGATCCATCCCAATTACGGCAAGTCGGTCGTTCGCTGCGTGTGCGGCGAGACGTTTGAGACCGGTTCGGTGAAAAAGGAGTTGCGCGTCGACATTTGTTCGAAGTGCCATCCGTTCTTCACCGGCAAGCAGAAGCTGATCGACAGCGGCGGACGCGTGGACCGCTTCAAGAAGCGTTACGGCATGTAAGGCCACAAAATACAGATCAGGTACGCCTGATCTGTATTTTATTCATGCGGCGAAAACCCGCCTTGCGCCTTACGATGCGGCGCTTGTCAGGTTTCACGGCATTGTCATATTTCCGTGCTTTCGCTTGAAGGCAATCGGTTATATAATAGTATACGGAATGCTATCCGGCGGGAGGTTGCCATGGCGAATTTTTCGAAGCGGTTTCGCGACTGGTTCTTCAATAAGCAGCCCAAGGGCTTGATATCGGTGGGCGGCCAGGCGGTCATGGAAGGCGTGATGATGCAGGGGCCCGGGCGGGTGGCCATCGCGGTCCGGAAAAGCGACGGCCGCATCGTCTACAAGGTTCGCAAGATCACGCCACTGTCGGAGAAATACCCCTGGATGGCCTGGCCGATCGTGCGCGGCATTGTCAGTTTCGTCAATTCGCTGGTGGGCGGCATGAAAATCCTGACCGAATCGGCGGACATGGCGGGCCTGGACGCGGAGGAACCCTCCAAGTTCGAAAAGAAGGTCGCGCAGATCCTGCACGTCAAGCCCGACGACGTGATGATGGGCTTCGCAGTGGTGCTGGCGATCATCCTGTCGGTGGGCCTGTTCTTCGCGCTGCCCACGTTTCTCGAGGCGCTGATCAAAAATGCGGTCCCCAACAAAACGCTGGTGAACCTCATCGGTGGCGTGGTGCGCATGGCGCTATTCCTCTTGTACGTGTTTCTGTGTTCCAAGCTCAAGGAAATCCGGCGGGTGTTCCAGTATCACGGCGCGGAGCACAAGTCCATCTACTGCTATGAGAGCGGCAAAGCGTTGACGGTTGAGAACGCGCGTCCGTTCACGACGCTGCATCCCCGCTGCGGCACGAGCTTCCTGGTGATCGTGATGGCCATCTCGATTCTCATCTTCCTGCTGCTCGGCAGCGACACCTCGAACCCCTTCCTGCGCCTGGGCAGCCGCCTGTTGCTGCTTCCGCTGGTGGCCGGCGTATCCTACGAGATCCTCAAGGGGCTGGCGTGGGCCGAGAATCGCTGGTATGTCCGCGCGATGAAGTGGCCCGGACTGATGGTGCAGAAGATCACCACCGCAGAGCCGGACGACAAGATGCTGGAGGTCGCGCTGGTATCGCTGAAGGCATCACTGGGCTATGAAAACCCGCTGGGCGACCTCAGGGGTGAGGTGTACCAGAGCGATAAGGATGCCCCCGCCGCCATCGAGGCGAAGCAGGAAAGCGGCGAGACCGCGGCCGCCACCGATGCGCGCCCGTGAGCTGATTAAAAGTGCCGCGGTGCGGCTGACCGCCTCCGGCAGCCCAGACCCGGAAGCCGACGCGCTGTGGCTCGTGTCGGATGCGCTCCGCGTACCGCGCGGGGCGCTTGCGTTGCGCCTGGACGACGAGGTGGACGGCGAGGCCCTCAGGTGGTTTGAACGCGCCCTCGAGCGCAGGGCCGGCGGCGAGCCGCTGCAGTACGTGGAGGGCTTCGCGTTCTTTTACGGCAGGGAATTTCGCGTGGATCCTCGGGTGCTGATTCCGCGGAGTGACACCGAAATTCTGGCGGAGGCCGCGCTCGGGCGGCTTAGGCCCGGGGACAGGGCGCTGGATCTGTGTACCGGCAGCGGCATCCTGGCCGTCACGCTGGCGCTGGGCGAACCGCGCGCCCATGTGACGGGCGCGGACGTAAGCGAGGATGCCCTCCAGGTGGCGCGGGAGAACGCGCACCGGCTGGGCGCCAGAGTCGCCTGGGTTCGGGGAGACCTGTTTGACCCGGTAGAGGGGGCCTTTGACCTCATCGTCTGCAATCCGCCGTATCTGACGGCGGAGGATATGGGGCGCCTCCAGCCGGAAGTCGCGTGGGAGCCGGCCATCGCGCTTGATGGCGGAAAAGACGGGATGGACTTTTACCGGCGCATCGCCCGCGCGCTGCCGGAGCGGCTCGCCCCCGGCGGGCTGGCCTTTTTTGAAGTCGGGCAGGGGCAGGCGGACGCGGCGGCGCGGCTTTACGCGCCCCTGGGGCCGGTGCGTATTTTGAAGGATTTGAGCGGCGCGGAGCGCGTCGTCATCGTTGAAAGGGTGTAGTAACGCTTGGAGAATGAACGGGAGCGCATCCTCCGAAGGCTCGAGGCCGTGGAAGGCCGCTACGAGGAGCTGTCCATCCGCATCACGCTGCCGGAGGTGATTCAGGACGCCGCGCTGTTGCAAAAGCTGATGCGGGAGCACAACGAGCTGATGGAGATGGCCGACTTCGCCAGGGAATTCCGCAGGAAAAACGAAGCGGCAGAAGGAGCCCGCGCGATGCTGGACGATCCGGATCTGCGAGAGATGGCCCGGGAAGAGCTGGACGCGCTGGAGCCGGAGCTGGACAAGCTGACCCAGGAAGCCAGACTGCGCCTTCTGCCCAAGGACCCGGACGACTATCGAAATGCCATCCTGGAGGTCCGCGCCGGCGCGGGCGGCGACGAGGCGGGGCTTTTCGGCGCGGAACTGCTGCGCATGTACACCCATTACGCGGAATCTCGCGGCTGGAAGGTGGAACTGACCGAGGGCGGCCTCAACGAGCTGGGCGGGCTCAAAGAGGCGGTCATCATGATCCAAGGCAAGAACGTGTTCAGCCGCCTCAAGTACGAAAGCGGCGTTCACCGGGTGCAGCGCGTGCCGGTGACCGAATCCGGCGGGCGCATCCACACCTCCACCGCCACGGTGGCGGTGCTGCCGGAGGCGGAAGAGGTGGAGCTATCCATCAACCCCGCCGACCTTCGCATCGACACCTACCGGGCTTCCGGCGCGGGCGGGCAGCACGTCAACCGCACCGATTCGGCGGTGCGCATTACCCACATTCCCACGGGCCTCGTGGTCACCTCGCAGGATCAGCGCTCGCAGATTCAGAACCGCGAGCGGGCCATGCATGTGCTGCGGGCGCGTCTGTATGAAATGCAGCGGGAACAGGCCCGGAGCGAATACTCCGGCGCCCGGAAAAGCCAGGTCGGCACCGGTGACCGGTCGGAGCGCATCCGCACCTACAATTTTCCCCAGGGCCGCGTGACCGACCACCGCATCGGCCTGACCCTCTACCGGATCAACGACATCATAAACGGCGATCTCGACGAGATCATCGACGCGCTGACCTTGGCCGAGCAGACCGAACTTATGAAGGAGCAGGACGCATGAAGACCCTCGTCCTGCCTTGCGGAGCAGAAAACATCGAGACGGCCGCCGGGCTGATCCGCCGGGGCGAACTGGTGGCGTTCCCCACGGAGACAGTCTACGGCCTGGGCGCGAACGGCCTTGACGGCGCGGCGGTAACGCGCATCTTCGAAGCCAAGGGCCGCCCCGCGGACAACCCGCTGATTCTGCACATCGCGGATATGGCGCAGCTGGCGCCGCTGATCGGCGGGCCGCCGCCGGAAACGGCGAAGGCGCTCGCCCAGGCTTTCTGGCCGGGCCCGATGACAATGGTCATGAAAAAGAGCGCCGCCGTGCCGGACGAGGTGACGGCGGAGCTTGACACCGTGGCGGTGCGCATGCCGTCGCATCCGGACGCGCTGAGGCTTCTCACCGCCGCGGGGGTACCCGTCGCCGCGCCCAGCGCCAATCGCTCCGGGCGGCCCAGCCCCACCACGGCAGCACACGTGCTGGAGGACATGAACGGCCGGATTCCGCTGATCCTGGACGGCGGACCCTGCGCGGTGGGACTCGAGTCCACAGTGGTGGACGTGACGGGCGGCGTTCCCCGGGTGCTCCGCCCCGGCGGCGTGACGCCGGAGATGATCCGGCGGACGCTGGGCGCGGTTCAGGTGGACGAAAGTGCGCTGAGGCCGCTCCACGAGGGGGAAACCGCCCGTTCACCCGGCATGAAGTACCGCCACTACGCGCCGAAGGGGCGGCTCACCATCGTGCGCGGCGAGGACGCGAAGGTGGCTGCGGCCATCGCCGCCGCCTATGACGCGGCGACCGCGGCGGGGGAGAAGTGCGCCATTCTCGCGCCGTCCGGCGCGCCCTACGGCGGCCGTGCCGTGCGGCCGCTCGGGGATACGCCCCGGGAAATCGCCGCCAATCTCTTCGCCGCGCTGCGGGAGATGGACGAAATGGGCGTTACCCGGATGTTCGCCGAGGCGGTGGATACCGGCGGCCTGGGCCTCGCCGTGATGAACCGGCTGGGCCGCGCGGCGGCCTTCGACATCCTGGAGGTGTGAAAATGCGCATCCTGTTCGTCTGTGCCGGCAATACCTGCCGAAGCCCTATGGCGGAGGCGCTGATGAAGCGCGCGCTGAAGGTGCGGGGGCGGGAGGACATTCGGGTGGAGTCCGCGGGCCTCTCCGCCACGCCGGGCGCGCCGGCCAGCTGGAACGCGTGCCTCGCGATGAAGGAGATGGGCATCCAGCTCAACCTGCACCGCGCGAGGCCGATGTACGATGTGAACCTTGAGGGCGCGCTGATCCTGACCATGACGAAGGGGCAGGCGGACTACGTGAAGATCGTATTCCCCGGCGGCCGCGTCGAGACGCTGCGCGGTTACGCGGGACTGGACGGCGACGTGGAGGACCCCTACGGCGCTCCGCCGGACATTTACATCCGGACCGCGCTGAAAATCGCGGAGGCTGTGGAGGCCGCCGCGGATAAAATCATTTCGGAGGAGGAACCATGACCTACAAGACCAAGGGCACCTGTTCCCGCGTGATCGAATTCGACGTGGAGGGCGGCGTGCTCCGGCATGTCAACTTCATCGGCGGCTGCGACGGCAACCTTCAGGGCATCTCAAACCTTGTGGAAGGCATGAAAGTCGAGGATGTGATCGAAAAGCTGAAGGGCATCGACTGCGGCGGCAAGGGCACGTCCTGTCCGGACCAGCTTTCAAAGGCGCTGGCATCCACCATCGCGCGGAGCGCGGCGAAATAATTCATATTCTCGTAAGAAAGCGCCCGCCTTGCAAGGCGGGCGCTTTCGCGCGTTGAGAAACCCCGCGGGCCTTTGAGGATGGTTCTGCGCTTTTCTTCGTCGTTTGCCCGCGTCACACCGCCAGCGCCAACCCGGCGCGCAATAGGCAAACCAGCCGCTGCCGGACGGGAATGCCGGTGATGGCTTCAAGGGCCTTCGCGTACCAGTCGATTTGGGGCCGGTAGTGCTCCGCCAGGGCGGCGGGGTCGTCGGTGCGGTCGGTCTTGTAGTCAAGGAGCACCCATTCACCGCCCTCCAGAAAGCAGCAGTCGATCACGCCCTGCACCAGGAGGCGTTCCTCGCCGTCGCCCACCCGGAGGTTGAAGGGCCACTCCCGCTCGACCCGGGGGGAGGCCAGGAGCCGCCTGCCGGCATCGCTTTCGAAAAAGCGCTGAAGCGGTTCCGGCTCCACGTCTCCGTAGAGCCTGCCGCTTGCCCGGAGCGAGGCCAGCTGGGCGGTGAGCGCCGCCCGGAGCGCCGCCCCCGCGAGGCCGCGGAGGGCGGAAAGATCCAGCGCCATCAGCGCGTTGTGGGTGAGCGTGCCGTATTCCGCCGCGCGAGGGCCCTCCTCGGTCATAAACAGCGGTCGTTTGCCCAGCGCCGGCAGCGCCCGGGGCCCGACCTCCTCGCGCACGAGGCCGGTGACCGTGAGTTTCAGCGGCTGCATCACGAAGGGCTCGAAAGGGTAGCGCCATAGCATCGCGCGGCGCAGCGCCTCATCGTCGCCGCTCTCCGGCGTCGGCGCGGGCTGTGCAGCGGGCGCATCCGCCGCCGCCTCCAGCCCGTGCCAGAGGACCAGCGCCGCGGGGCCCATCGCACGGGCAGGGCCCTCCACCGCCTCCAGGTAGTTTTCGGGGCGCAGCCCCGCCGTGCCGCACAGTTCAAAGCGCAGCCGCGTGTCCTTGCGGCTTACCCGGCCCACCAGGATCAACCGGTCGATGGCTCGGGTCAAAAGCACGTAGAGGATGCGCATCTCCTCATTGTAATCCTCGCGGGCGAGGCGCGCGGCGATGGCCGCCTGTGCGAGGGACTGCCGCGAGGAGGATAGAACCGGGTCGTTCAGCCGGATTCCGGCACCCAGCGCGCGATGAGCGACGAATTCGCCCCGACGCCCGGCGGAATTCAGGCGTCTGCCCATCTCCGGCGCGAACACCACCGGAAATTCCAGCCCCTTGCTCTTGTGAATGGTCATCAGGCGCACCACCTGATCCTCTTCGCCAAGGGCCCGCGCGCCGTTGAGATCGTCCCCGCCCCGGCGGATCTCCCGGACGTAGGCGAGAAAGCCGTTCAGCGCGCCGCCCTGGGTGGCCTCGTAGCCGCTGGCGTAACCGCAGAGCAGATCAAGGTTGGCCTGACGCGCCGCGCCGCCGGGCATACCGCCGGCATAGGCGTAGTAGCCGCTTTCCTGAAGCACCAGATCCACGAAGCGCCCCAGCGGCAGCACCCGGCTGAGCGTCCGCCAGCGGGTGAGCTTTTCCTCAAAGGCGGCAAGCCGGCCGGCGAGTTCGTCCCCCGCCTCCATGCGTCGGAGCACCGCGTCCCGGAAGGACCCCTGCGGCTGCCCCCTGCGGATCTCCGCCAGGTCTGCGCTGGTCAGCCCGACCACCGGTGAGCGCAGCGAGGCCATCAATTCCACGTCCCGCCTGCGGTTGTCGATCACCCGGAGAAGCGCCACCGCCAGTTCCACTTCCAGCGATTCGAAGTAGCCGCCGGACACGTCGGCATACACCGGGATGCCCGCGCGGGCGAGCATCGATTCCACCGCCGGGATGGCCGCGCGGGTGCGGGTAAGCACCACGAAGTCCCGGTATTCGAGGGGGCGCTCGCAGCCTTTCCGGGCGTCGTAATAGGGCGTGCCGATCAGCGCCACGATGCGCGCGGCGATCAGCGCGCCCTCCCGTTCGCCGCCGGTGAAATCGGCCTCCTCGCCCTCGCACTCGCCCTCCGGCTTTTCCAGAATGTGCACTTCGACGGGCGGATCGCCGCCCTCAAAGCGCGCGCCAGGCCGGAGCCTGGCCGCGTCATCGTATTCGATTTCGGCATCGCCGCCGGTCATCACCCGCTCGAATACGCGGTTGACCAGGTCCAGAACCGTCGTTCTTGAGCGGAAGTTCTGCCGGAGCGCCACCAGAAATCCGCCGTCTCCCCGGCCGTAGCGCCGGTATTTTTCCAGAAACAGCGTGGGGTCCGCCTGACGGAAGCGGTAAATGCTCTGTTTGACGTCGCCCACCATGAAAAGCCGCCCGGGGGCGGTCACGCCCCGGAGGATGGCCTCCTGCACGTCGCTAACGTCCTGATACTCGTCCACGAACACGTACCGGTAGCGCGACTGAAGCGCCGCGGCCACCCGCTCGTCCGCCAGCGCGCGCAGCGCCCGGTGCTCGAGATCCGTATAGTGCAGCGCGGACTTTTCCGCCTTCAGCGCCTCCAGCGCCGTCCCCAGCGCGGCGGCGATGCGCGCCAGCGCGAAGAGCGACGGCGCGAGCGCGCGCATGTCCTCAAGCGCAGCTTCCGGCGGCATCAAAAGGGCGGCGGCCTTGGCGATGTGTTTTTTGACGAGTGTCCGAAGCGCCGTGACCTGGGCCTTCAGCGCCTCTCGGCGCTCGTCGGGCGCTTCCTTTTTTCCTCGGATCGCGGTGAAGGGCTTGGCCTTGAAGCGCGCCGCTTCTATTGAAAGCGCTTCGTAGCGGGGTGCGGCCAGCATGGCCTCCACGGCCTCGAGATCGCTGGTCAGCGCGGCGGCGTAGGGGGCGGGGCCGTCCGGGTCGCCCGTCAGCGCCAGTGCGTGCAAGAGGTAAGCCCGGGCATCTCGCAGCGTCGCCTTGGCCGCACCGGCCAGTTCGTCGAACCAAAGCGCGCCATCTCCCAACGCCAGGCCGCAAACCGCGTCGAGCCAGGCTGCCGGGTCCGGGTTCTCCAGCGAAAAGTGGTACAAATCCAGCGCCAGCGCGCCCACCGCTTTGGCGGTTCGGCCGAATAGAAGCGCGTCCAAATCCTCGCCGCCCTCGGCGTATACCTTCTCCATCGCCTCGTTCAATGCCTGCGCCTCCAGCTGGCTCAGCTCCGGGCCGTCCAGAATGCGGAAGGCGGGGTCCACGCCGGCGGATTCAAAGTGCTCGCGCAGCAGGTCCACGCAGAAGGAATGGATCGTGGACACCGCCGCCCGCTCCACCTTTTCAAGCTGCGGCGCGAACCGGGGGTCGGCCTCGGCGCGTTCCATCAGTTCCTCGGTGAGCTTGCGGCGCATGTCGCCCGCGGCGGCGCGGGAGAAGGTGACGATCAAAAACTGTTCGATGTCCGCGCCCTCGTCAAGGAGGCTCAGCACCCGCTCCACTAAAACCGTGGTCTTGCCGGAGCCCGCCGCCGCGCTGAGCAGCAAATCCTCTCCCCGTGACAGAATCGCGCTACGCTGATCGTCCGTCCAGTTCATGACGCCGCCTCCTTTGCAAAAATGCCCGCCGAGGCGGGCATTGACATGAAAATCCGTGCGGGATCACGCCCGGGGGTTCATCCCCTCAGCGTCTGCCGGGGCAGCGAGGCTGCCAGCGCGCGCACTTCCTCAAGAGGTACAACGCCTTCGGACGCGCCGGCGGCGCGCAGCGAACAGGCTGCCGCGGCCACGCCGTTTTCGATGGCCAGGCGCAAATTCTCGCCCCGGTGCGCCCCCAGCAGCACACCCGCGCAGAAGGCGTCGCCCGCGCCCACGGTACCCGCGATGAAGCCCTCAGGCAGCTTCAGGCTGGGGACTTCCACGTATTCGCCCGCCTCGTCGATGCCGAAACCACCCTCCGGCGCGTGGATCACCGCCCAGCGCTTTACGCCCAGCGCCTTGAGCTTCATCAGGACCTCCGGAATGCGGTCGATCAAGAGCCGCTCGTCCGGGCCGCGCAGCGCCACCCCTACGGTCTTGCCCGCTTCGATTTCGTTGACGATGAAGTAATCCGCGTACCGGAGCGACGGCGGTACCAGGGTCTTATAGCGGTCGCCCACCTCGCTGACCACATCCACACTGGTCAGGATGCCCTTCGCCTGCGCGTCGTGGAGCAGGCGCGCCATCCGGGTGCCGTACTCGGCGTCCGGCGCGTCGAGGCCCGGCAGCAGCAGGATGTAGCCCGCGTGCAGAATCGAGCAGTTCAGCTTGTCCAGCGGCACGTCGGCCACATCAAAGGTATCGCCCACGCCGCCGAACACCAGGAACGTGCGCGCCTTGGTCTCCGGCTCGTAAAGCACGTCCGTAAAGGAGGTCTGCCCCTCGCGCTTGACGTGGGAGATGTCGATATTCTTATAGGCGGCAAATTCCCTGAGGATTAGATCGCCCTCGCCATCAAGGCCGATGGCGCCCACCGCTTCCACGGGCAGGGAAGGATCCAGCCTGGCCAGGTCCCGCGCCACGTTGGAAACCGCGCCGCCCAGCGAATAGCTTTTTTCCAGCACCGTGACCAGCTCGTGCCGGACGGGAAAACTGCTCAGCGGCTTCAAAATATCCAGAATGATGTTACCCGCGACGGCAATGCCCTTTTTCATACGATATGCACTCCCAGGCGCTTACTTCAAAAGCGCAGTCATTACACGCCTTTTACTATACAACTTTTGGGCGGCGGAAGCAAGCGGGCGAACGAAAAAACGCGGCCCCGAAAGGGGCCGCGCGGAGGAGAGCGTCAGAAGGGGTTGCTTTTTGGGGAGGCGTCTATGATTTTCTTTTTGATGCCCGATGCCGCGCCCCCGCTCACCGGTCGCGGCTGCGCGTCGTTGTAGCTGGAGCTTCCGGACATCTCCACCGGCACGATCTCAAACCCGGCGTTGGATACGCTGGTACCGGTGATCGAGAAGGTGTGCCGGTAGATGAAGCAGTCGGTATCGTCGGGCAGGGTCACCGTGGAGATGATGGTACCCAGGCTGTAGACGATGTGCTTGCCCTTATACAGCTCGATGCCGCCGACCACGTGGGGGCCGTGGCCCACCACCAGATCCGCACCCGCCTGCACCGCCGCGCGGCCGTAGGCGATCTGCTGCGCCGTCGCCTTGTAGCGGTATTCGGTGCCCCAGTGGAAGGAGATGACCGCCACGTCGCACCGCTGCTTAAGCGCCTTGACGCTGGACTTCAGCTTGGAGAGGGAGATGCTTTCCGGCCGGAAGCCGGCAAAGCCGATCTTGACGCCGTTCCGGGTGATGTAGCACACGGTGCCGCGGCCGAAGGAACCTACGACCACGGATTTGACGGCGGATTTGGTACTTGAGTAGCCGGTGGAGCCGTAGTCCATGATGTGGTTATTGTCCAGGTCCACCGCGTCAATGCCGCCCGCCGCCAACGCCTGCGCGTAGAGGGTCTTGCCGCGGAAGATGTAGCTGCGGGAGCCGTTGACCACTCTGGTGGTATTGATCAGCGGAATCTCAAGATTGGCGATCGCGACATTGCCCGTGCCGTCCGTGAGGTCGCTCTTGATCTTGGCGAAGAAGTAACTCGCACCATTTTTCCAGAGCGTCTCAAAACGGCTGAAGGAGGACTTCCTCGGCCTCGGGTCGCCGCCCAGCATCACGTCGCCGATGGCGGACACCGTCACGGTGACCGGGGTGCTGTAGTCCAGCACGCGGACGGAAAGCGTGCGCTTCACGCGACCGTTGTCCGCCCGGACGGATATTTTGGCGTACCCGCGCTTTTTGCCCGTCACGATCCACTTGCCGTCCACGTTCTCGACGGAAATCACTTCCGCGTCGTTCGCGTCCTCGGGGGTGATCGTCACATCTGGGTAAGATACGTAGGTGGGGGAGCGCTTGAGCTTGATTTCGTAGGTCTTGTCCTTCTCCACGGTCTTGCTGGAGGGGGTGACCGAAAGGCTGGCGACGCGCACCAGTTTGACCGTCACGGTGCAGGTGGCGCTCCGGCCGTTGGCGGCGGTGGCGCGGACGACCGCCGTGCCCTTGCCGAGCCCCTCGACGGTCGCGGTGCCGTCGAGATTGTCCGTCAGTTTGACGAATTGGGGATTCTTGATCACTTCCCACGTGACGGTCTGGTTGAAGGCGTTGGTGGGGTAGACGGTGGCCTTCAGCGTGCGGGAGGCGTAGAGCGGCACCACCGCCTGCGTGGACATGCGCACGTACTTTTCCGGGATTTTGGTCACGGTAAAGCTGCACGTAGCTGACTTTCCGGCTTTCGTCAGCTTGGCGGTGACGGTGCAGGTCTTCGTCTCGCTGCCGTCGGAACGGGCGGTGACGAGGCAGGTGCTGCCGTTTGGCTCAATGGAGATGATGGAACCATCCGTATCGTCGGTGGTCCACTCCACGGAATCGGAGTGATAGGTGGGCGTCAGCCTCGCCGTCAGCGTATAGGTGGAATAGTTCCCGCTGGGGTTCAGCGTGACGGACTTTGCGTTCAGCTTGATCGAGGAAGCCTTCGGAGCCCGGACGTAGAGCATTTGAGAGATGGTCTTTCCGCCCACCTTGGCGGTGATGAGGGTACGGCCCATCGCCCTGCCCCGGATGGTGCAGCTGTCCCCGTCCAGCGCCTTCACGGTGGCGTACTGCGGGCGGCTGCTCGTCCACTTTACCACGGCGCCGGTGTCCGCGGGCGTGACCAGCGCATCCACGGTGATCGTCTGGCCTACGTCGACGCTTCCGAAATCCTCAGGCAACGCGACGGTGCCCACCGTGGAAGTCGCGAACGCGGCGCTGGCGGTGAGCATACAAAAAAGCGCGGCCGCACACACAAAGACAAGCCATCTTTTCATGCATTGACTCCAAAATGGTTTATTTTCCCTTTCCATTATAGGGGTCTTATGGGATTCTGTCAAATTTCCGGGGAGATTTTTTACATTGACGGCGGATTCTGGCCGGAAACGGCGGCCCCGGCGCGCCGCGCGGGGAAGGCGGGCATTTCCGCCGTCAGCGCCGCGCCCAGAATCAGGCACGCGCCCAGAATCTGCAGAAGGTTCATCCGCTCGCCCAGCACCGCCGTGGACAGGAGGATTGCCGTGGCGGGGTCGATGTAGCTGAGCATGGCCACCGTCTGGGCTCTTAATGCCCGAACCGACGCGAAGTACCACCAGAACGCCACCCCTGTGTGGACAACGCCCATGACGATGAGGAGAAGCACATCCTGCGCGCCTTGAAAGTGAAAGGGCATCTGGCCGGTCAGGAGCGCGTAGGGCGCGAGCACCGCGGAGGAGAAGAGCAGCTGAAAGATGGTGGCCTCCATGGGCCGGATGTCCCTGAGAAACTTGTTGGTCAACGTCAGCGAAGCGTAGCATACCGCCGCAGAGAGCCCCATCAGGATGCCCCGGGGGTTTATGCCCGCCTGCGACGCGCCCAGAATACCGGAGATCAGCGCCATGCCCAATAGCGCCGCCCCCACGCAGAGCGCCTTTCGCGCGGAGAGCTTTTCCTTCAGCAAAAGCGGCGACGCCGCCGTCAGGATCACCGGCGCCAGGTAGTAGCTCAGCGTGGCCAGCGCGATGGTGGTGTAGCGGTAGGCCTCGAAGAGGAAGATCCAGTTCGCGCCGAGGAGCGCCCCGGACAGCGCCAATAGCGGCAGGTTTTGCCGTGCCGCGCCCCAGGCGACGCGCCGGCCGGAGAGCGCGAAGAGGACCGCGAGGAATACCGCGCCGATCAGACCCCGTGCCACCGCCGCGGCGCCGGAGGGGATGGTCATCCCGCGCACGACGAGCCCCAGACTGCCAAAGATCAGCACCGAGCCGATCATCATCGCCCTATCCTTCATGGCGCCTGCTTTCCGCCGGGAGCGGCGTTGCTTTTTTCTGTGCGAAAGTATATCATAGATGTGACGATTACGGAAATTAATCTTTTGAATGCTTTGGATGAAAATTTGTATCGTGGGAGGGCTTTGCGTGAGCATCCCCAAGTACGAGGCGTTTTTGAAGGCCGTCGAATACGGCAGCTTCACCAGAGCGGGGCAGCTCTTGGGCTACACCCAGTCCGGGGTCAGCCATATGATCCGCGATCTGGAGAGCGAATGGGGCGTGTCGCTGCTCGAACGGGACCGGTCGGGCGTGCGCATCACCTCCGACGGGCTGAAGCTGATGCCCTTCATTCAGCGGGTATGCGAGGCGCAGCGGGCGCTGGCCGGCGAAGTGGACGAGCTGCACGAATTGAAGAGCGGCCTGATTCGCATCGGCACTTTCTCCAGCGTCGCCACCCATTGGCTGCCCAACATGATCAAGACATTCCGGGCGGAGTATCCGAACATCGAGTTTGAGCTGCTTTTGGGAGACTACGCGGAGATCGAGGGCTGGATCGCTCAGGGGCGGGTGGATTGCGGGTTTGTGACGCTGCCGGCCCGCGCGGATCTGGACGCGATCTTTCTGGAGGAGGACGCGCTGCTGGCTATCATGCCGGAGGGGCATCCGCTGGCGGAAATGCCGCGCTTTCCGCTCAAAGGGCTGGAGGCGGAGCCGTTCCTCCTGATGGAAAAGGGCGGCAAGAACGAGATTTCAGAGATCTTCGAACGGCATCACCTGCATCCGGACGTGAAGTTCGTCACCTGGGACGACTACGCCATCATGTCTATGGTGGAAAACGGGCTGGGCATCGCCATCCTGCCCGCGCTTGTTTTAAAGCGCGCGCCTTACAGGATCGCAAAGCGCGAACTGGAAGTACCCGCGTTTCGGAAGATTGGCGTGGCGCTCCGGGATGCCGGGGCCGCGCCTCTCGCGGTCAAGCGCTTCCTGGAGTATCTGAAATTCCGCAGCCAGTAGGCGGCGCGGCGGACAAAAAAATAAGAGGCTTTCGCCCCTGTGATCATTCGTTCCCAGAGTGCCGTTCGCTTCCGCTTTTTCACCCGCCGCTCAGGCAGGACGGAAACCTGCGGGTACTTGCTGTCTTCCACTCAAGAGGAGGCCTGACATCCATACGCCGACCCGGAATCCTTTTGTGAAGATGTGGGTAAAAGCGGTCACGTGGCGCACACCCCAGGAGAGGAATGCTCACGTGATGATTATAGCGGCGGGAGCGCCGTTTGTCAACGACCGCAAGGCGGGACGCGCGTTGGATTTTTCTGCCGGAGCGAGGGACATGCCAAAAAATCTGCGGGACGGTTTGTTTTAAATTTGAAATATGGTACAATGATTGGGAATCCCGGCGGGCGCCGCCCGCCCCGGGAACGGCGCGTTTTCTGAATGATCAATACGGGAGTGATTGTATGGACATGGATGGAATCCGCCTGGCGATCGTAAGCGGCAAAACGGCACTGGGCATCGAGCTGGGCTCCACGCGCATCAAGGCTGTCCTCGTGGACGAAGCGCATGAGCCCATCGCCTCCGGTGGCCATGACTGGGAGAACCGGCTGGAAAACGGCGTGTGGACCTACAGCCTGGAGGATGTGTGGGCGGGCCTCAGGGACTGCTATGCCAAGCTGCGCGCAAACGTGCTGGAAAAGTATGGCGTGGCGCTCAAGACCGTGGGTGGCATCGGCATCAGCGCGATGATGCACGGCTATCTGGCCTTTGACGAGGCGGGGACCCTGCTGGCGCCGTTTCGCACCTGGCGCAACACCACCACCGGCCCCGCTGCGGCGGAACTCACAGAACTTCTGGGCTTCAACATCCCGCTGCGCTGGTCCATCGCCCATTTGTACCAGGCGGTTTTGAACGGCGAAACCCACGTGGGCAAGGTCGCCTTCATCACCACGCTGGCGGGCTACGTTCACTGGAAGCTGACCGGCGGGAAGGTCCTGGGCGTGGGCGACGCCTCCGGTATGTTCCCCATCGACAGCACGACCTTCGACTATGACAAGGGCATGCTGGATAAATTCCAGGCGCTGGTCGCGCCCAAGGGCTTCGCCTGGACCATCGAAGAGATACTGCCCAAGGTGCTGACCGCCGGCGAGGATGCTGGCGCGCTGACCATCGAGGGCGCAAAACTCCTCGACGCCAGCGGCACGCTGGCGCCGGGCATCCCGATGTGCCCGCCGGAGGGCGACGCGGGCACCGGCATGGTGGCCACCAATTCCGTCGCGCCGCGCACCGGCAATGTATCCGCCGGTACGTCCATCTTCGCGATGATCGTGTTGGAAAAGGCGCTTCAAAAGCTGCACACCGAGATCGACATGGTCACGACCCCCAGCGGCATGCCGGTGGCGATGGTGCACTGCAACAACTGCTCGTCGGACATCGACGCCTGGGCCGGGCTGTTCCAGGAGTTTGCGGCGGGCCTGGGCATTCCGATGAAGCTGGGCAAGGTGCTGGACCAGCTGTTTTTCAAGGCCATGGAGGCGGACAAGGATGCGGGCGGGGTGCTCTCCTATAACTATGTGTCGGGCGAGCCGCTGACCGGCCTTGACGAGGGCCGTCCGCTGATGGTGCGCATGCCGGACGCGAAATTCACGCTGGCCAACTTCATGCGCGCGCACCTCTACGCCGCGCTGGGCGCGCTGAAGCTGGGCATGGACATCCTGCTGGATGAGGAAAAGGTCGCCATCGACAAGATCTACGGCCACGGCGGCTTCTTTAAGGCCAAGGGCGTGGGCCAGAGCGTTATGGCCGCGGCGATCCACGCGCCGGTCACCGTGATGGAAACGGCGGGCGAGGGCGGCGCCTGGGGCATCGCGATCCTGGCGGCGTACCTGGTGCGCAAGGCCTCCGGCGAAAAATTTGAAGACTATTTGGCGAACAAGGTGTTCGCCGGCAAGGCGGGGCAGACGCTCGCGCCCGATCCGGCGGACGAGGCGGGCTTCGCCGCGTTCATGGACCGCTATGTGGCGGGCCTGCCCGCGGAAAAGGCGGCGGTGGCGTCGCTCCGCTGACGCGCGGGCCCAACCCTGCTGAATCGCTCACTGGATGCATGCGGCGCGGACGCCGCGAATGAATTTCACCCACCGGGCCAATGCCCGGTGGGTGAAATATTTTTGCATGTCGGCGGACTGCCCGGAGATTTTGGAGGATTCCGGCCTGCGCGGACTGTCCCGGCGCCGAGGGATGCGAAGCGGATTCCGCCGCCCTTCGCTACGCCCGGATTTCCTGCCGCATGAACTTGACGTAGGCCGCGCCGAAAAGCGCCAGCGTCGCGGCCGCCATGGCGGTCAGGTGCGGCCAGATCATGATGAGGCTCTGGTCCAGCGTCAGATAGCTGGCGACGGCGCCGGACACGGCGGCCTGGCTGGTCACGAACAGCGCGCGCATATTGGGATTCAGGATGATGGTGATCGCCTCGATGTAGAGGTTGTAGGGCGAAATCCGGGTCAAGTGGAGGGTCAGCAGGTAGTTGTTCAGCAGGTTCGAGTAGCCGGTGATGCCGTTCACCGGAAACACGAGGTTTGCGATGATGCCTGCCACCATCCCGGCAAAGAGGGTCATGTAGATCCAGACCGAGATCGAGACCAGCGCGGAGGTGGCGGCGTGGCGGCTTAAAACCGAGAAGAAGATTGCCAGCGCCAGCCACAGCGACATGTAGACCGCGGAGTAGACGAGATACGTAAGCGCCCGCGCGATCTCCTCCGGCCCCGGCACCACGCCCACCGTGATGAGGCCCAGGCCCGCCACCATCACGCCCAGCGACAGCGACAGGATGAGGATCACCGTGAAGCCCGCCATGAACTTGGCGATGATCAGCGTGTCCCGATAGATGGGCTGGGAAGCCAGCCGGTTGAGCGTCCCCTGGCTGCGCTCGGAGGAGATGGCGTCAAACCCCAGCACGATGCCCGTCAGCGGCGCCAGGTACGCCAGGAACGACGCGAAGGACGGGATGGCGTTGCCGCTGACCGTGAACAGCTTCAGGAAGATAAAGTCCGGGCTCTCGGCGATGGCCGCCTGCATGCCGGAGAGCGCGCCGGCGAACGCCGCGCCGCTCGTCAGCGCCAGAAGCGCGAACACGATATAGAATCGGGCGCTGTGCATGTGGTCGGCCAGTTCCTTGCGGTAGAGCGCGGAGAAGCCGGTGGAACGCGCGCGCCGGTCACGCTCGTACTTTCCTTGAGAAGAGGCTCTTGACGCTCCGCTGCCCTTCAGCGTCGCTTCCATGGTGTTCCCCCCCTTTTTCGAAATATCGGCGGTAGATTTCGTCCAGGTCGCTGCCGCGCTGGCGCAGGTGCTCCGGCTGGAAGCCGCCGTCGATCAGCGCCTTCATCAGTGCGTAGCGGATGTCCCGGCCGGACCGCACCAGCAGCATATCATGCTCCGGCTCGATTTCCTCAACGCCCGGGACGCTCCGGATCAGGCCGGCCAGCGCCTCGCCGCCGGGCGAGGCCATGATCTCGATGGTGTACGCGCCATTCTGCTCGAGGGCGCGGCCCAGTTCGCCGATGGCGCCGCAGGCGACGAGCCTGCCTTTCACGAAGATGCCCACCCGGTCGCACACCTGCTGCACCTGGTAGAGTTGGTGAGAGGAGATCAGAATCGTCTTGTGTTCCTCCACGGACAGCGTCCGCACCAGATCCATCAGCGCCCGGGTGCCCTCCGGATCGAGGCCGGTGGTGGGCTCGTCCATGATGAGGATCTCCGGGTCTTTCATCAGGATGTCGGCGATGCCCAGCCGCTGCTTCATGCCCTTCGAATAGCCGCCCGCTTTGCGGTCAATGGCCTCGGTCAGCCCCACGCGTTCCGTCAGCGCCTCGATGCGCTCTTCAATCTTCTTCTCGTCCAGCGCGTTGACGCGGCCGGTGAAGCGCAGGTTTTCGCGGCCGGTCATATGGGCGTAGAAGCCCATGTTGTCGGGCAGGTACCCCACCGCGCGCTTGACGGCGATGGGGTTTCTCGTGCAGTCCCAGCCCAGGATGCTCGCGCTGCCGACCGTGGGCTCTGTGAGCCCCAGCAGCATCAGGGTCGTGGTGGTCTTGCCGGCGCCGTTGGGGCCTAGAAGGCCGAACACCTCGCCCCGGCTGATGTCGAGATCCAGTCCGTCCACGGCAGTGACCGGGCCGTACTTCTTCGTCAGGCCGCGGGTGGAGAGAACGCATTCGTCCGGCATATTAGCGCCTCCCGAAGCGGCGGAAGATCAGGCCCAGGCAGACGGCCAGCGCCGCGATGATGCCGATGCCCACATAGCCCCAGGTGGTGGGCGTCTTGATGGTGACGCGGAAATCCTGCGCGCTGGACGCCTGGCTGGTGCGCGCGGTCAGCGTAAAGGTGTAGTCGCCGGCGATCACGTCGCTGCCGGGGGTCACGTAGACGGTGGCTTGCACGGAGGCGCCGCTCTTCAATAGATCAATCGTGGAAGGATCGAAGCGTGCCGTCCAGCCCTCGGGCATATTTGAGGACAAGGCGATGTTCGTCAGGTCCGCGTTGCCGGTGTTGTCGATGGTCAGGACGATCGGGGTCTCTCGCTTGGCATAGGCGTCGTAGCTGAGAAGGCCGCTGGGCGTATTCAGCCTGAGCTTGTAGTTGCCGGTGATGGTGACCTTGAGGTCAATGGGCAGCGACTCCGACGCGGAGGTAGCGGTGACGGTGATATCGTACTTGCCGGCTTCCACGTCCTCCGGCGGCGTTACGGAGACGGCGAGCGCCTGGGTGGCGCGGGGTTCCACGGCGATGGAGGCGATCTGCGTGGTGTCGCTTCCGGGCTTGACGGCCACCTTCCAGCCGGCGGGTGCGTTGGCGGTGAAGGAGTAGGTCTGCTGGGACAGCATGTTGTTGATGAGGGTGGCGTTGAAGCTGAAGGCGGTGGTGGCGTCGCCCTCCTGGGACGGGTAGTCCGCCTTGAAGCTGCTGCTGCCCACTTCTTCGGCGTTGAGGTTGAGCGTGAGGTCTGTGGAATCGCTGCGGCCGTCGCCGCAGTCTGCCTTGAGGGTCACGGTATACTGGCCGTCCGCGGCGTCCACCGGGATCGTCAGGTTGAAGGTGACGGAAGAATCGGTGGTCTGGGGCGCGATGTGCGCCGAAGTGATCTTGGTATTCTTGGCGCTGAAGTAGCCCGTCCAGCCGTCGGGAATGGCGGCGACGGACAGAGAAGCGTCGCAGGAGGTTTTGTAGCCGTTGGCCAGCGATATCTGGAAATTCAGGTTGTCGCCGGCCTTGACCGTCAGGCCGGAATAGGGGGTGGAGATTTCAAAGGTCTCGGGCGTTCCGGCGAAGGCCGGGGTGGCGTCCGGGGTGGTGGCCGCGGTTTCCGCGCCGGCGCCGACCGGCGCGACCAGTAGCAGGGCCAGCGCGAGCACCAGGAGGTTCACGATGGCCTTTTTCCCAACGAAGCTTCCGTTCATGAGTAATCGCCCCTCGCTTTCCATTTTGGCTTGCGCCATTATAGTCCCAAATTTCAAACGAAATTTGTACTATCATCAGATATTTTTAAAACGCATTGTGAAAAATTTGTGGCGAAAAGCCCGCGGGAAGATGGCGGAAGGAGCCGGGAAACGCAGCGCCTCGAACATGAAGATGCGGCTGCCGCTGACCGGCTGCGTGACGCCCGGAGCGCTGTTCGTATCGCCGGACAAAAAATCCAGCCGTTTGGCGGAACCCTTCTGTTGCCGGCACACATCGCCTCATGCGGGGGCGCTCCGCTACAGCGTGAGCGCCGGCAGCCGCCATAGCCGTCGTAAACGCCGGCATCAGCGCGAGCATGAGACTCAGGGGACTGCGGTTTTTCATGCTCAGGCTTCAGAAGGATGCTTCGCATTTTCCCGCCGCGCGGGGGGGGGAACGCGCGCCTTCGCGGGCGCCGCGCATTGTCCGCCCTGATGGATTGTTTTCTCCTTACGCCTTTCGGGAATGCGGCTTGCTCCTTTCGCGCTGACCGCGCCACCGAAAACCATTCCGGCGCGGTGCCGCGGAAAAACCGGCGTTTCTGGACAACGGCGCGGTTTTAAAGTAAAATAGAAAAAGTGCATTCAAGCGCGGAGGTTAGACGATGATTGAAGTGACGAATCCCATCCTGCGGGGCTTTCACCCGGACCCAT
>JAEZTL010000058.1 GCA_023421395.1 Bacillota bacterium
TACGCCCTTGAGAAGGGCTATGAACCGCAGCGCGCCGTGGAGTTCGCGGCGGCCGCGTCCTGTCTGAAGCACTCCATCGAGCACGATTTCAACTTGGTGACCGTGGACGAAATTGAAAAACTGGCGCAGGGCGACGGCTCGGGCCGCGTGCAGCGCTGAGGAGGCACACCATGAAAATCACGGGGCTTGAGACGTTTCTGGTACCGCCGCGCTGGCTGTTTCTCAAAATCACCACGGACGAGGGCATCGTCGGCTGGGGCGAGCCGGTGGTGGAGGGCCGCGCCGCCGCCACCGCCGCCGCGGTGCACGAGCTGGAGGGCTCCCTGATCGGAGAGAATCCCTTCCGGATCGAGTATCTGTGGCAGACCATGTACCGCTGCGCGTTCTACCGCGGCGGCCCGGTGTTGATGAGCGCGATCTCCGGCGTCGATCAGGCGCTGTGGGACATCAAGGGCAAGGCGCTGGGCGTGCCGGTGTATGACCTGATGGGCGGCCTGTGCCGCGACCGGCTGAAGATGTACAGCTGGATCCACGGCGCAACGCCGGAGGAACTGGCCGCCCAGGCCGTCGAAAAGCGGTCAATGGGCTATACCGCCCTCAAGTTGACCCCCTTCGAGGCGACGATGCACTTCGTCGACTCCTTCGAGAAGGTGGACGCGACGGTCAAGAAACTCGCCGCCATCCGTGACGCCGTCGGCTACACGATGGACGTGGCGCTGGACTTCCACGGCCGCGTGCATAAGCCCATGGCCAAGGTTCTGGCCAAGGAGCTGGACCAGTTCAAGCTTCTCTTCATTGAGGAGCCGGTACTGCCGGAGAACCTGGACGCGCTGAAGGAGATCGCGCGCCACACCAGCACGCCCATCGCCACCGGCGAGCGGCTCTACTCCCGCTGGGACTTCAAGCGAATCCTCGAGGCGGGCGTGGTGGACATCGTGCAGCCGGATCTCTCCCACGCCGGCGGTCTCAGCGAATGCCGCCGCATCGCCGCCCAGGCCGAAACCTACGACGTGGCCGTGGCGCCCCACTGCCCGCTGGGTCCCATCGCGCTGGCCAGCTGCATCCAGCTGGATTGCGCCACGCCCAACGCCTTCATCCAGGAGCAGAGCCTCGGCATCCACTACAACAAGGGCAACGAACTGCTGGACTACATCAAAAACCCGGAGGTCTTTCACTACGAGGACGGCTTCGTCGCGCCGCCGAAGGGCCCCGGCCTCGGCGTCGAGGTCAACGAGGATTACGTGCGCGCGGCCGCGAAGGCCGGTCACAACTGGAAGAGCCCCGTCTGGCGCAATGAGGACGGCACGCCCGCGGAGTGGTAACAAGATACGAAAAGGGACCGGGAAGCGTCGCTTCCCGGTCCCCTTTCAAGGCATCAAAAAAGCCCGGGGCTTTTTTGATGCAAGGGGAGGAACCCTGCGTGCGCCTGAAATCCTCACGGATTTCCGAGCGGCGCACTGACCAAAGGAACAGATCGCGCCACCAAGTTGCGACCTGGTGGCGCGATCCCGTTCCCGGCGTACACGCCGCCGGGAACGATTGAAACCCTACGGGGACTTTGTCGATGGGCTGAGTGGACCGGGGAGCGACGCTCCCCGGTCCACTTTTTGTATCGCCTTTCTTGAATCAAGGCCTTACGGCGGTGCCGTCCTTGAGCCGGGCGAACAGCCAGCCAAAATCCATCTCGGTGTACGGGTACTTGGCGGCGGCCTTCTCGTCGAAGCCGACGCCGATGCCCGGCCGGTCGCTCAGATAAATGTAGCCATTCCGCGCCTCGGGGCAGCCGGGGAAGACCTCCAGCTCGCTCTCGACAAAGCTGGTGACGCCCGCGCTCTGCTGCTCGACGAAGCCGGTAAACTCCTGAATGCCGAAGTTGGGCGCGCTCAAATCCAGGTGCATCTGCGCCGTCGCGCCGATGGGCGACAGGTCGCCGGGCCCATGCCAAGCGGTGCGCACGCCATAGGCTTCGCAGAAGGAGGCCAGCTTGCGCGCGGGCGTCAGGCCGCCGATGTCGCTCAGGTGAACGCGGATGAAGTCGATCCACTGGTTCTGCACGACACGCTTCCACTCCAGCGGATGGGTGAACAATTCGCCCATCGCCAGCGGCACTGCCGTCTGCTCCCGAAGATATTTGAAGTAGTCGATCTGGTCCGGCGGCAGCGAGTCCTCCAGGAAGAACAGCTTGAAGGGCTCCATTTCCTTGGCGAAGGCCAGCGTGTCCGCCAGCGTCAGCCGCTCGTGCACGTCGTGCATCAGCTCGATCTCCCAGCCAAACTTCGCGCGCACGTGCTCAAAGAGCTTGACCACGCTGCGCATGTAGGCGCGAGGGTCGTAATAGGCGCCGGCCGGGCAATTCTCCGGTCGGTGCATCTCCCCGTTGCGCGATCCGTTCATGTTGCCGCCGTAGGTGCCCATATGCACGCGGATGTACCGGTAGCCTTCGTCAAGGTAGGCCTCGATCGCCCGGTCGACTTCCTCAAGAGAACTTCCGTCGGCGTGACGGTAGGCCGCGATGCCCTCGCGGCACTTGCCGCCGAAGAGGTCGTAAAGCGGCATGCCCGCCATCTTGCCCTTGATGTCCCACAGCGCCTCGTCCACGCCGGAGAGCGCGTTGTTGAGCACCGGCCCGTTCCGCCAATAGGAACTGCCCATGGCGCTCTGCCAGACGTCCTCGATATTGGCCGCGTTTTTCCCGATCATTAGGGGCTTCAGGTACTCGTCGATCGCGGCAACGACCGCCTTGGCGCGCCAGGTAAACGTGGCGCAGCCGTAACCGACGAGGCCGGGCTCATTGGTTTCTACTTTGACCACCACCAGGTTGATGCCCCGGGGGGCCGTGACAAATGTTTTGATATCCCGGATGGTCACGCCTGCCATGAAGGTTTCCTCCAATTATTTCAGATGTATATCAGCTCTTGACCGCGCCGCTGGTCATGCCCGCGATGAAGTACCGCTGGAAGCAGACGAACAGGATAATCAACGGCAGGCAGGAGAAGGAGGAAGCCGCCATCAGGTCGTTCCACTTCACCTGGTACTGGGTGTTGAGGGATACGATACCCACGGTCAGCGTCTTCAGCGAGTCCTTGGACATCAGAACGGCCGAATACATGTACTCATTCCAGCCGTTGATGAACGTGAAGATTGAAACCGACGCGATACCCGGCAGCGTCAGCGGCAGAATGATCTTCCAGAAGGTGTAGAAGGCCGAGGCGCCGTCCACCCGCGCGGCCTCGTCCAGCTCAATGGGGATGGTCTTGAAGTAGGAGACCATCATCCACGTGGAGAACGCGACGTTGGTGGCCGCGTACACGATGATCAGGCCCGCCAGCGTGTTGTTGAGCCGGTAGGCGGTCAGGATCGAGTAAAAGGGCACCACCAGCATGACGCTGGGGAACATCTGCGTCACCAGCAGAAAGCTCATGTACATCTTTTTACCGCGGAATTTGTAGCGCGTGATGCCGTAGCCGGACAGGCACGACGCCGCGACGCAGATCAGCGTCGAGAAGGCACAGGTGATGAGGCTGTTGAGCGTCATCCTGCCAAAGTCATAGATCTTCCAGAATTTGATGAAGGAATCGAATGTCACAGGGCTGGGAATCCAGCTCGGCGTGGGCATATAGGTCTGGGGTTCGGTCTTGAAGGCGGTGGAGAGCATCCACGCGATGGGGACGAGGATGAACAGCGCCAGCACCGTGAGCAGCACATAGCGCATCGTGCCGCCGGCCAGATTCCTCGCCTGAGCGTTCTTCTTAGTCATCCTTCAACACCACCCTGTAAACTTTTGCGATCAGGTAGCAGATAAAGAACACGATGACCGCCCAGGCCGACGCCTTGCCGAACCGGAGCGACTCGAAAGCCGTCGAGAAAATGTTCAGGCTGACCAGGCTGGTCGCGCTGCCCGGCCCGCCGGCCGTCATGGTGTAGACCAGGGTGTACTGCTTGAACCACCAGACGCTGTCCAAGATCAGCGTCGTGGTGAGCACCGGCCGGAGAGAAGGCACCGTCACGTGCAGGAACTGCTGCCAGCGGTTGGCACCGTCGATAAACGAAGCCTCGTACAGGTCGCCAGAAATCGACTGCATGCCGGCGAGGATCATCGTCATCACCAGCGGGTAGCCCTTCCAGATACAGGCGAAAACCACCGAAGGGAAGGCCAGCTCCGCCGTGCCCAGCCAGGACACGTTGCCGGAGATCAGCCCCATCCCCCGCAGGATGGCGTTGAGCACGCCGTACATCGGGTTCATGATCCAGGTGAAGAGCAGCGCCACCACGGTCTCCGGGAAGAGCCACGGCAGCATGAAGATGATGCGGTAGGCCAGGCGGCCCTTGAATTCCTTGTTGAGGAAGGATGCCAGCAGGAAACCCAAGAGGAAGTGACCCGCCACCACCAGCAGCATGAACTTAAATGTCAGAAGCACCGTAGAAGCGAACTCGGGCTTCGTGACCGCCTGCTCGTAGTACTTCAGGCCCACATAATCCCACTTTGTGACCAGGTTGGTGTTAAAAAAGCTCAGGTAGACACCGTAGAGCATCGGATAGATGATCAGCGCCACCATGATGATCACCGCCGGCATGACAAAGCCGTACCCGATCTTCTGCTGGCGCCGGTCCATCCGGCCCATCGCGGCCCTGCGCGTCGCCGTCAAAGACGCCATCCAGTCCGCACCTCCCCCAAGAATGAAATCGCCGGGCGGGGCGAGGAGCGGGAGCTCCCCTCTCCCCGCCCGGAAGGAATCAGTTGTAGTCCTCCAGCAGTTCGGCCATGTTGTCGGCCAGGTCGCTGACAGCCTGTTCATTGGTCTTTTCACCGGCGAACACCGCGGAATACGCATCGCCCAGCAGGCCCTTGAGGGCGCCCATGCCCGGGAAGTCGTTCACCGGACGGCAGCCGTTGGCGATGGTCTGGAGGAAGCCCGCATAATCCTGGCCCTGCAGGTATTCGCTGGCCAGGCCCGTGGCGGTGGCGGGCAGCTTGCCGCTCTCCTGCCAGAAGCGCATCTCGGCGTCATTGGTCGCGTAGAATTTGCAGAACTCAACGGCGGCCTTCTTCTCTTCCTCGGTGGCGTTGGCGCTGAGCGCGTAGCCTTCGGTGTTCATCATGGAGCCGGGCTCGATGCCGGGCATCGGGAAGGTGCCGATCTTGCCCTTGAGGTCCGGCGCGGCCGCGTAGGTCACGCCCATCGCATTGCCGCCGGAAACCATCAGGCTGGTGTAACCCATCGCGAAGTAGTTGGCGGCGGTGGGGTAGGTGATCTCCGTGATGCCCTCGGGCACCACGTGGTGGACATTGTTCATGTCGGTCCAGAAGGTGAAGGCCTTCAGGAATTCCGGCGTGCTGATGTCGGTCTTCCACTCGTCGCCGTCTTTATAGACGACTTTGAGGCCGTTGCTCCACAGGTAGGACATGAAGCGGGACTGGCCGGAGCTGTTGTTGGAGCCGACCATGGAGAAACCCCACTGGTCTGCCTTGCCGTCGCCGTCGGCATCCTTGGTCAGCGCCTGAGAGGCGGACAGGAACTCGTCCCACGTGGTGGGCAGCGCCAGGCCCGCTTCCTCAAAGCGGTCGATGCGGTAGAGCACAGCCAGCGGCTGCAGGTCGATCGGGTAGTAGGCCATGATGCCGCCCACCTGGCAGCCATCGACGACGCCATTGCCAAAGGAAGCCAGCTCGTCGGCCGTCAGGTAATTCGACATATTCTCCACCAGTCCGATGTCGACGAGGCTGGGGGCCTGGTCGGCGCTGGTGTAGAACAGCGTCGGGATGTCATCGGGCGTGGTCGCCATGGCGGCGAGCTTGGCATAGATGTCGTTGCTGCTGACAGCGGTCACTTCCACCTTGATGCCCGGGTTGGCGGCCATAAACTTGTCGGCGTACTCATACACGTACTTGCCGTACGGGTCTTCGCCGGCGTATGCGCACCACACCGAGACGGTGACCGGGTCGGACTGCGCGAACGCGACGCTCATCATGGAGAACGCCATCAGCAATCCCAGGATCAGAGCCAGAAACTTTTTCACGCGGATACTCCTCCTTTGCAATCCCGTCCTTGGGCCGGGCAGCCGACAGCCCGCTCCCGCAGGGGCCTCTCCCCTGCCCGATCCAAGGACATTCGCATCTATCCATCAACGCCGCTACGGGCGTTCGAGGATCTTCTTTACCGCGCCGCCGGTTGAGGCATCCCCGCTCAACGGGCGAGCAGGCGAACGCGGCACGATTTCTATATTATATCAAATCCCATACAAAGTCAATATTGTATCAAATATCACATAATTTTCCTCGCGCTTCACCGGGCGCTTTTGCGCCCGGACTCCTTTGCCCGGCTTATCGCGCGGGTCTATTCTTCGCCAAAGAGCCGCCGCATGGTGGGCAGACGGGAATTGTCGGCGTGCACCATGTACGCCCGCCGGCAGGCTGCCAGATCCCGCGCCTCGTAGGCGGCGATGATCTCCCGGTGCTCCTGATAGGACTCGTTGAGCCGTTCCACCGACGCCAGTACGACCCCGCGCTCCCGGGAAAACAGGCGCGCGATGGAACGGTAGTCATGGATCAGCTCCAGCGCCTGGTCGTTCCGGCTGAACTGCTCCAGCTTCTGATGGAACAGGTCGTTTTGGTCCTGGTAGTCGGACCAGATCAGTTCCATCGTCTGGAGGCGGCCGATCCGCTCGTTGATTTCCATCACCTCGCGGCAAAGGCTCCCGGACCAGTTCTCCATCGTGCTCTCGATCATCAGCATCTCGAGCGCGTTGAGGATCCGGTAAATGTTTTCAAAAAACTGCCGGTCGATGGTGCAGACCGTCGCGCCCTTGTAAGGGGAGAGCTTGATCAGCTTTTCGCCGCTGAGCACGTTGAAGGCCTCCCGCACGGGGATGGGGCTGGTATCGTAGCGCTCTGCGATGGAGCGCACGGTGATGTGGCTGCCCACCGGGAATACGCGGGTGATGATGTCTTTTCTGAGTTGATCCACAACCTGCCTGGAAAGCGTCTTTCTGGTGACCGCTCCGTTCATTCGTTCCGCCCCGATCTGAATTTGATCAAATCCAAGGGTATTATAGCACGAAACGGGGCGCTGTGACAACCACCCTATGCGCGGTCAATTTGTACCATCAGCTCAATTTCCACCGGAATGTTACCCGGCAGCACGTTGACACCGATGGCGCTGCGGGACGGGCAGCCGACTTCCTCGCCGAAAACATCGATCAGCACACGGCTGGCGCCGTTGGCCACGGCGGGCTGCTGAAAGAAATCGTCCCGGCTCGCGACGAAGGTCAGCATCTTGACGACGCTTTTCACCCGGTCCAGCGTGCCCAGGTCGCGCTTCAAGATGGCGAGGGCGTTCCGCATGCAGTTTGCGGC
Organism: Bacillota bacterium; assembly: GCA_023421395.1. GTDB lineage: Bacteria > Bacillota > Clostridia > Christensenellales > Aristaeellaceae > JAEZHK01. The sequence continues at coordinate 7,355 of JAEZTL010000058.1, forward strand.
GGCCTTCTGCCCCTCTTCCACCGTCATCTCCCCCAGCTTGCCCTTGGGCGAGGGCGCGCCGGGCAGATCCGGGCCGCAACCCGAAACACAAAGGATGTCCGAAAATCCCTTGGTCTGGACATAGAGCCCCGCCCGATCGGGCGGATCCGGCAGCCGGATGCCCATTTCCATCAGTCTCGTCTCAATTTTTCCCATGGGAATCACCTCTTTCTGAGGGCCTCGACCGCCTCGCACACGGCCCGGGCCACTTCGCCCACCTCGTCCGGGGACAGGTTGTAGGCGTTGAGAAACATCGCGTTTTCCGGCATTCCGAATTCCGGCGGATATACGCCCACGTCCACGGGCTTTTTCCGGGCGCGGGTGTACCCGTTGACCGCCTTCGCGGACACGCCCCCGGGCAGCGAGGCGATGAGCAGCGGTTGCTCCGTGCCCAGCCGGCCCTCGGAGACCAACTCCGCGCCGATGTCCGCCGCGGCGAGATCGTCCCGGAGCGCTTCGAGCATTTCAAGCTGACGCCGATAGCGCCCTTCGTCACCCACAAAAAGCTCCAGCGCCGTGATAAACCCGGCCAGTTCCTCCTTACCGGTTTTGAAGGCGCGGCCGACCCTGGGATTGGGGCAGGCGCTCATACGGCAGCCTTCAACCAGGGCCTTCCGCCCGACGATGAGCCCGGTGGACTGGGGCCCGCGGATGTGCTTGCCCCCGCTGAAAACGGCCAGATCCGCGCCCAGTTCCCCGGTGTAGTGCCAGAGATTCGACGCGGGGGGCAGCTGCGCCGCGGCGTCCACCACCACGGTCAGCCCCGCGGCCTTGAGCCTGGGAACCGCCTCCTCGCAGGTGGGCACGTCCTTTTCATACAACGAGCCCGCGAACAGGAAGGCCGCGGCGCATCGCCCATCCGCCGCGCGGATCATGGCCTCCACCGTGGGCGCCACCGGCACGATCTCCGCGCCGGTCATGCCGATGAGCCGCCAGTAGGGAATCATCTTCCGAAACGCGCCGTCAAAGACCAGCACGCGGTTTTTGGAAAAATCCCCGGCGAAGGGAATCCGGTCATGCAGCGATTCGTCCAGGCCGCAGAGACAGCTGGCCGCGCTCAGGATGACGCCCGCAGCCGCGCCGCTGGTGACGAAGGCCGCCTCGTTCCGGGTGAGAAGCGCCGCGCGCTCGCACACGGCGTCCATCAGCTTTCCCATATCGATAAAGCCGCGCCCGGCTTCGCGCATCGCCTCGAGGGTCTCCGCCGCCATCAGCGAGCCGCCCAGGTTCGTATAGGTCTCGCTGGCGTTGATCAGCGGAGTCAGCCCCATTTTCTCATAAAAGCCCATCGCAATCCCCCGTTCACTCGCCGCGCTTCAGTGCGCGTCCGCTGAGTTCGCCGGTCAGCGTGCCTTCGCGCATCACGAGAAGGCCGTTGACGAAGAGGCTCACCACGCCCACGGGTTTCCTCCGGGAGAAGGCATCATCGGCCCCGTCCTCCACGCGCTGATAGTCCATCAGGCACACGTCCGCCTGCTTGCCGGGCAGGAGCTCGCCGCGATCCTTCAGATGGTAAATTTCCGCCGGCTTCCCGGTGAGCTTACGGATGATGGTTTCCACCGGAACGCCGCGCCGGCGCATCTTGGCGATGATCCGGGCAAAGGCGCCGCTGGTGCGCGGGTGCGACAGGCCGCCGGTGGGGATGGAATCACTGCCGATGGTGTAGCGCTCGTCGAGGAACAGCCGGTACTGGTCATCATAGAGCTTCTCCTGAAGTTCCGCGGATTTGAACTCGACGCCGTTGAAGCCCAGCTCCAGCTCGTTCTCCACCAGCAGGCGGATCACCGCCTCGCAGGGCGTCTCGTCATGCGCCCGCGCGACTTCGTCGATGGTCCTTCCCCGGTCGGGGCTGTAGGGATCACGCGTCAGATAGATGCGGCCGGTGGCGCCCGCCGGGAAGAAGAAGCCGTAGCGGTGCTCCAGGTCCTTCATCAGCCGGGGCCGCAGCGCCGGGGACGTGAGCCGCGCAAGAATCGCGTCCGGCCCGCCCTCCTGCGCCCAGTCGGGCAGCACCGCCATGACCAGTCCGGAACCCACGAGGTACGGATAGAATTCGAAGCTGACCTGCGCCCCGGCGCGGATGGCGCGCTCGAACGGCGCGGTCACGTCCGTATAGGGCTCGAATCCGCCGGTGCGGTGGTGCAGCATGTTGGTGCGCACCAACGTCTCCTCCGTTACCCGGGCGATTTCATCCATGGGCTTAAAGTCCGGGTTGTTCACATCCAGCCGCATATGGACACAGAACAGGCCGTCGCGTGCCTTGACGCCGCGGCACAACTCAATCAGTTCCCGTGTGTCGCTGTAGCCGCCGGGGTAGTAACTCAGACCCACCGAGAGTCCCAGCGCGCCTTCTCTCAGCGCGCCGTCCAGCGCCGAGAGCGCCTTTTCCAGCCGCTCACCGGTCAGCGGGACGTTTTCGTAGCCGCATGCGGCCTGCCGGACGGCGTTGTGGGAAGCCATCGCGCCGACGTTGACCGCGCAGCCGTCAAGGAGCGACAGAAATTCTGAAAAGCTGCTCCAGCGCGGGCAGGTGGCGGGCAGGCCGCCGAAAATGCCGGAATTCATCCGGATCGCGCCGTCCAGTTCTTCCGGGGCGATGGGCGCGAAGCCCAACCCGCACTGGCCGACGATCATTGTGGAAATGCCCTGATACAGCGCGTTTGGCTGCTGCCGGTTTTGCATGAGGGCCAGGTCCGCATGGGTATGGGCGTCGATCAGACCGGGCGTCACCAGGAGCCCCCGGGCGTCCACCGTCCACACGCCCTCCGGCGCGTCCACGCGCCCGACGGCGGCGATCTTGTCCCGGCGGATCAGCACATCGCCCGCATACGGCGGCCTGCCGGTGCCGTCGACGATCAGCCCACCCCGAATCAGACAGTCCATGGGCCCATCTCCTTACTGGTTCTCCTTGTCCGTCTTTTCGCCGTTTCGCAGCTTGTCCAGCGTGGCGTAAAGCGTATACTTGGAGATCCCCAGGAACTCGCACACGCGCTCGCCGGACTTGGTGATCAGAAACGCGCCGCTCCGGTCGAGGTGCTGGATAAAGCTGACGCGGTCGTCCTTTGTCATGTCCGCCGCACTCTTCCCCACCAGCCGCTCGCCCTCTTCCAGCAGGTGCTCCAGAAGCTGTTTGACGTCCTTGGCAAACACCTCCGGAGTTCTGCCGGCCCTGTCGGCGCTCATATTGTTCATTTCGTGCAGATACTGCTCGTACTTGACGGACTGGGTGATGTCCGTGTTGACGCACAGCGCGCCCACCACGCGGCCGGAATCATCCCGCATGTACATGGACGAGGAACGCAGTACCTTCGCGTCCGGCGTGTAGGTAATGTAATTGTAGCGTTCGCCGTCCACCACCGTGCCGCGCAGCACTTCCAGCCCCAGGTTGCTGCCGCAGTCGCCCACGCGCCGCCCGGTGATGTGGCCGTTGCGGATGTCCACGATGGTCCTGTCGTAATCGCCGGTCAGATCGTGCAGCACGATCTCGCAGTTGTAGCCCATGTGCTGCTCCAGAAGGTCCATGACCTGCCTGAGCAGAGGGCGCTGCTCCTCGATGGATTCCATGATCGCCACCGCCTTACTTTATTTCATTTTACCATACTAATTTTCTGATTACAAGACAAATAGCCGCGGAAATCTAAATTTTCTTGCGGCTATTTGTGGATAAGCAGACGTTTTTTCGGGAAAATCCCGCGATATTTCAGAATTCTTTTTAGAATTCTTCCAAGCGGCTCGCCGCTACTCCCCAACACAAGTCTTGTGGACGTAGGGCGACGTACAGGCGCGCAGCACGCTGGCGTAACCGGCGGCGAAGGTCATCCTGTCGCCCACCCGGAAATCGCGCCCGCAGTGGGTGACGTCCATCAGCAGGTGGTCGCTGGACGCGCCCAGGATGATCGCCCCCGGGTCTTCCGGCGTCAGCGCATCCGGCTCCACATCCTGCCGTCCGACGGCGAGGATCACCCGCCGGATGGGCCCCCGGTCCACCCACTCGTGGGTATGGCCAAAGGCGTCGGTGCCAATCTCCCCCCACGGCATGGAGGGCTTCACATTCGCCTCCACCACCTCCGCCGTCAGGCGGTAGGCGTCGCCATGATAGCCGGGCACCCTCCGGTCGCCCTCACCGATGCCCACGTGGATCAGCGCACCGGTACGCAGATGATTGACCTCCGCCGGCACGCCGCCGGAGATCAGCAGTTTTTCGGCGTAGGAGCCGCCGCCGGAGATCCATGGGACTGGAACGCCAAGCCGTGCCTCAAGCTCGTTCCTCGCGCGCACCAGCCGCGTGAGATTTTCACGGGAGGGCACCACGCCGCCATAGCAGATGAAATTGGCGCCGACGCCCTGAAGCGCGAGCCCCGGGAGCGACACAATTTCCCGTGCCAGCGCAAAAAGCGCCGCCTCGTCCGGGCAGCCCTCCCGGAGGTCTCCCAGTTCCAGCATCGGAAGGACGCCGTGAACCTTGCCCGCCTTGACCGCCGCGGCGGAAAGCGCGCGGGCGGCGGCGGGTTCGGACAGGAGCGAACAGTCCGCCAGCATTACGGCGCGCGCTGCTTCGGAGATCATCGGAATCCGGAGCAGCAGCTTCGGCACAGGGATGTGCCGGATGCGCTCCAGGTTATCCAGCCGGGAATCCGCCAGCATCGTAAAGCCTTCGTCCACCAGCGCCTGGGCGACGCGGGGCTCCGCGCAGCAAACCTTGGTGACGCCCGCCGGTTCGATGCCGTGGGCGCGGCAAAGCGACAACACCTTCCGGGCGTTGTCGCGGATCTTTGAGAGGTCGATTGTCAATCGCGGATCGCTCATGGCCGCGCGCTTCCCCGCCTTCTCAGAAGCTTTCCGTTGAGGGCGCCGTTATAGCGGCCACCCTCGATGGTCGCCTGGCCGTCCACTAGCAGGTATTCGATGCCCCGCGCGTAGCGGCGCGGATCCTCGTAGGTGGAATCTGAGCCCAGCGCCGGCACATCCATCAACGCGATGTCCGCCTTCATGCCGGGGCGCAGAATCCCCCGGTCAAAAAGCCCGATCTTCTGCGCGGGCATGGAGGTGGACTTTCGGATGGCCTCCTCGAAGGTCAGAAGGCCGCGCATTGCGACGAAATCGATGAGCGGCTTGACAAAGCTGCGGTAATTGCGTGGGTGCGGCTTGAAACCGCCCGATTCGGGCAGCGCGGAGCCGTCGGAGCAGATCATCGAAAGAGGATGGGTGAAGATGGCTCTATTTTCCTCTTCCGACACGCCGCCGGAGATGATGCCGATGTTCCAGTCGGCGGCGCACAGCTCGATGGCCGCGCGCCAGGGCGCAAGCCCCATCCGCTCCGCCGCCTGGGCGAGCGTCAACCCCTGAATTTCAGGCCGCGCCTCGCTTTCCGTCAGGATGGTGTCCTCCGCGGTGCAGTCCCGGAGGATGTTTTCCCATCCAACCGCCGGGTGGTCCAGCTCCCACGCGAGCCTGCCTTTCAACGCTCCGTCCGCCATCATTTCAAGAAAGCCCTCGTGCCCCCGCGCCCGGGCCCAGGGCGGCAGGCAGCTGGCCAAGCCGGTATGGCAGTAGTTTTCCGGGTAGGCGTCACAGGTAATCTCCATGCCGAAGCGGCGGTAGTAGGTCATCAGGTCCAGCAGCGTCTTCGTCAGCCCGAAATTCTGCCGACCGGAGGCCTTCAGGTGGGAAATTTCCAGCCGCGCACCGGTGCCCCGTACGCCCTCGACGGCCTCGAGAAACGCGTCCACCATGCCGTCGGACTCGTTGCGCATGTGGGTGGCGTAGAGCCCGCCGTAGCGGCCCACGATCTTGAGGAGCCGGGAAACTTCCGCCGGGGTCGAGAAGATGCCCGGGTCGTAGATAAGCCCCGAACTCATGCCGAAGGCCCCCGCCTCCATGGCTTCCGTCAGAAAAAGCGCCATCTTTTCGTGGTCGCGCTCGGTCAGTTTCTCGTCCTCCATCCCCACGGCCCGTGCGCGGATCGCGCCGTGGCCCACCAGCATCGCCAGGTGATTGCCCTTGGGCAGCGCCTCCAGCGCATCCATGTGCGCTTTAAAGTCCCCGTCCGCGTTGCGGGCGAGGCCCGCGCCGAAGGTCGGGTTAAAGCAGATGCCGCAATTGCCGCCCAGCATCGTGGTGACGCCCTGATAGAGGTAGTTCTTCGCCTCCGGCGCGTCCCAGATGCGCATGTCGCTGTGGTTGTGGATATCGATCTGGCCGGGCGTGGCGGTGAGCCCGTCGGCCATGATCTCACGCCGGCCCGAAAGCCCCGCGCCGATGGCGGCGATGGCGTCGGCGTCCACGGCAATATCCGCGTAGAACGCCGGCGCGCCGGTGCCGTCCACGACGCGGGCATTTCGGATCACGATGTCATACATGGTTTTCCCTCCGCTTCAGCGTATCGACAGTCCCTCGATCGGTGCGCGCAGGCACGCCGCGAAATGGCCGGGCCGGATCTCCCGGAGCGGGGGCCGGTCCTTCCCACAAGCTTCAATCGCGTAGGGGCACCGCGCCATGAGGCGGCAGCCGGTGACACCGCGGCGCATCGTCCGCTTCGCGTCGTAAACCTCCACCTGCCCGCTGATCTCGCCGGTGAGCATGAACCGCTTGCGGCCGCGCAGCCTCGGATTCGACGCCGGCGCGGATGACAGAAGCCCGCAGGCGTAGGGGTGCAGCGGTTCGTCCATCAGCTGCTCCACGGACGCCATCTCCATCATCTGTCCCAGGTACATGACCCCGATCCGGTCGGACACGTACTTGACCACGTCGAGGTCGTGGGTAATGAAAAGGTAGGTCAGCCTGTCCCGCTGCTGAAGGTCGAGCAGAAGGTTCAGGATGTGGGCCTGCACCGAAAGATCCAGCGCGCTGGTGGGTTCGTCCATCAGAAGGAACTTCGGCTTCAGCACGATGGCCCGGGCGATGGACGCGCGTTGCTGCTGGCCGCCCGAGAGCTGGTGCGGGTAGCGCGCCAGAAGGTCCGGCGTCAGCTGCACCTTTTCAAGGGCCTCCCGGAGAAGTCCGTCCATCTCCTTCGGGGAAAAACCATGCACCTCCAGCGGCCGCCTGAGCGTCTGGCCGATGGTGGCCCGCGGATTCAGCGAGGCGCTGGGGTCCTGAAACACCATGCCCATGCGCTTGCGAAGCTCCTTGAGTCCCGAGCCCTTGAGCGTGGAGATATCCACGCCATCCACCAGCACCTGCCCGGCGCTGGGGCGCTCCAGGCCCAGCGCGATGCGGGCCACCGTGGTCTTGCCGCTGCCGCTCTCCCCCACCAGGCCGAAGGTCTCGCCGTCCCGGATGGAAAAGGACACATCGTCCACCGCGCTGACGACGGTGTATCTGCGCCGGAAAAGCCCCGATGCGGTGACGAATTTCTTCGAGATGCCCGCGACCGTAAGTACGTCAGCCACGCGGAATCCCCCCTTCCAGGTGGCAGGCCCAGCGATGGCCGTTTTCCTCGGTCCAGGGCGCGGGGGTGTCCCGGCAGACATCCATGGCGTAGGGGCAGCGGTCCGCGAAGCGGCAGCCGCCGGGCGGGTCGATCAATCGCCCGACGTTTCCCGGAATCACCGTCAACCGCCCTTGGGTCTTTCGGATTGTGGGCAGAGCGCTGATGAGCATGGCGGTATACGGATGGCGCGGCGCCTCGAACAGGCTGAACACGTCGCCTTCCTCCACCAGCGCGCCCGCGTACATGACGCCGATCCGGTCCGCGATCTCGGCCACCACGCCGAAGTTGTGGGTAATGAGCAGCACAGACACGTCATGGCTCTCCTTGAGCGCGACCAGAAGCTGCAGAATCTGCGCCTGGATCGTCACATCCAGCGCGGTGGTGGGCTCGTCGGCGATGATGAGCTCCGGATTGCGGCTGATCATCATGCCGATCATGGCCCGCTGGCGCATGCCTCCGGAGAGCTCAAACGGAAAGGAGCGCGCGCGCTGCGCGGCGTCGGCGATCTGCATATCGGAGAGGATGTCCACGGTCAGCTTCAACGCGTTCTCCCTGGGCACCCGGTCGATCATGATGGCCTCGGATATCTGGCTGCCGATGCTCAGAACCGGATTGAACGAGTCCAGCGGGTTCTGAAAGATCATCCCGATGCGCTTGCCGCGGTAGCGGACGATCTCCTGATCGGTCAGTTTCGTCAGGTCCACGCCGTCAAAGAGCACGCGGCCGCCGGTGACGCGGCCGGGCGGGGCCACAAGGCGCATGACGGAGGCGGCCAGCGTGCTCTTGCCGCAGCCGGATTCACCCACCAGCGCGTAAATTTCCCGGGGATTGATGGACAGCGACACGTCCTTCACGGCGGAGACCTGGCCCTCGGGCGTGTCGTAGCCAATGGACAGGCGTTCCAGCTCGATCAGCGGTTTCATGGCGGCCTCCTTACACCTTGAGCTTCGGGTCCAGCATTTCGCGCAGGCCCTCGCCCAGCAGGTTGAACCCCAGCACCGTGACCGCCAGCGCCACGCCGGGCGCGATGGTCAGAAACGGCTGTTTGCGCATGTAATTGATGCCGTCGGACAGGATGCTGCCCCAGTCGGGCAGCGGCTGCTGCGCGCCCAAGCCCATAAAGCTGAGCGCCGATGTGGACAGGATCGCTGCCGGCAGCGCCAGCGTCGCGATGACCACGATGGAGCTCAGTACGTTGGGCAGGATGTAGCGCAGGATGATCGAAAGGTCCGATTCTCCGATGGCCCGGGCCGCCTCGACGAAGGGCAGGTTCTTCAGCGCCTGCGTCCGGGCCCGCACGATGCGGGTGAACTGCGCCCAGGAGACCACCGCGATGGAGATGACCACATTCATCAGGTTGGAGCCGATCACCGTCACGATGGCCAGCGCCAGCACCACCGGCGGTACCGCCCAGGTGAGGTCCGTGACGAACAGGATCACGCTGTCGGTCTTCCCGCCGTAATAGCCGGCGACCAGCCCCAGCACCACGCCGATGATCGTCTCAATGAGAACCGCCACCAGTCCCACCGACAGCGCGATCCGGGAGCCGTGCACGATGCGTGCAAAAAGATCCCGTCCAATGTGGTCGGTCCCCAGCGGGTAGGGCGACGACGGATCGACGAAGCCGGGCTGCTTCAGCTTCTCCATGATGTTCACCGCGTCGTAGCCCTGAGGCGCGATCACGTCCGCGAGCGCCGCGCAGGCGACGACGATCAGCAAAAGCGCGGCGCCTATTAAAAAGGAAGGGTTTTTCAGCGCGCCGGCGGGTGCCTTTGCGCGTTTCGACGGTTTATTTGCCACTCTCACCCCTCCTTACGCCGCCGGCCCGCGCAATTCGTTCCGGATGCGCGGGTCCAGCCAGCCGGTCAGCAGGTCGCCCAGCGTGTTCGACACCACCGTGAGCAGCGCGATGATCATCACGATGCCCTGTACCACCGGATAGTCCTGCTTGGCGATCGACTGCCAGAGAAGCTGCCCCATGCCCGGCCACGCGAAGATCTTCTCGACCACCACGGAGCCGCCGATCACCCAGGGCAGCGACAGGAAGAACATGACGGTGGTGGGGATCATCGCATTTCTCAGCACGTGGCCGATCAGCACCCTGCGGTTCGTCAGACCCTTGGCATAAGCGGTGACCACCATCTTCTCGTAGAGCACGTCCACCGCGTCGGCGCGGGCCATCCGGATGACCTGCGCCAGGCCCGGGACGACCACGGCGGTGAGCGGCAGCACCAGCGATTTCAGCCCGGAGTACCCCGACACCGGAAACACCGGCCAGGTGACGCTGAAGGCCAGCACCAATAAAACGCCCAGCCAAAATCCGGGCAGCGACCACAGCACCGTGGAGATCCAGACCACCACGCGATCAAAAGCGCTGTTTCGCTTGAACGCCGCAATGAGGCCGATGGGCACGCCGATCAGATACTGCAGGATGAGCGCGATACCCGACAGCATCAGCGTAAAGGGCAGCCTCGAGGCGACCAGCATCATCACCGGTTTCTGCGTGGTGATGGACTGGCCAAAGTCACCGGAAACGGCATGGCCCAGCCAGCGCACGTACTGCACGTACAGCTGCTGGTCCAGCCCCCACTCCCGGCGTACCTCGAGCTGCACTTCCTGCGGCACGCGGTCCCCGCAGATCAAAAGGATCGGGTCCCCCGGCATCAGCTGCATGATGAGAAACAAAAGCAGTGTGACCGCCAGCACCACCAGCGCGCCCTGCATCAGCCTCTTTACCACATATTCCGCCATGCGTTCTCTCCAGCGACAAGAATGGGGCCGCGCGGATCCGGCGGCCCCATTCTCGTGATCAATTGAATTACTCCGCCTTGTACAGGTCGTCCACGATGAAGTTGCCGGTGCTGCTGAATCGGAGGCCCTGAAGCTTGTCCGAGTAGGCGCTGTACTGCAGCTCGTAGAACAGCGGGATGCCCGGCAGCCGTTCGAAGATCACATCCTGCGCCTCGGCGTACTTGGCCGCGCGCTGGCTGCCGTCGGTGATATAGCGGCCCTCATCCAGCAGTTGATCGATGGTGGGATCGGAATAGTAGCCGCTGGACGTGCCGAAGAGGTTGGTCAGCATGTCGGCGTCAGCCCAGGCGTACTTGCGCATCGCAATCTGGTAGTTGCCTTCCTTGGCCTTGGCTTTGATGGCGGAACCTTCCAGTTCGGACACCACCATATCCACGCCGATCTGCTTGAGCTGGTACTGGATGACCGGCGCGGCGTTCTTCAGCGCCGTGTAGTCGGTGGCCACCAGGTATTCGAAGGACAGCTTCACGCCATCCTTGTCCAGGATGCCGTCGCCGTCGCTGTCGGCCCAGCCGGCGTCGGCCAGCAGTTTCTTGGCGCCCTCGGGATCATAGGCGTACTTCGCTGCCAGCTCGGCCGCAGAGTCCGCGCTGTAGCCGATCTGCGCCGGGGTCAAAAAGCCGTCCGCGGGGATGATGGTGTCATCCTGCGCCGCGCAGAGTTCCTGCCGGTTGATGCCCTTGGCGATGGCGAGGCGCACGTTGTAATCGGCGAGAACCGGATCCTGGGTGTTGAGAAGCAGATAGTCACAGCCCGGCTGCATGGTGTGGGCCAGCACGACGCCCGGCGCGCTTTCAAGCTCCGAGAGGTTGGCGGCGGGCACGGCGTCGATGTAGTCAACGCTGCCGCTCAGGAGCTCGTTGACGCGGGTGTAGTCGTCGCTGATGAAGCGGATGGTGATCTTGGCGGGGTACGCGGGCCCCTTGTTGGCAGAGGAGGGGTTGAAGCTCTTATAGTTTTCGTTGCGGGTCAGCACGATCTGCTGGCCCTGAGTCCACTCGGAGACGGCGTAGGGCCCGTAGGTGACGGCGGCCAGATTGAACTGATCGTCCCCGCCCTCCGCGATGGCGGCTACGTCGTCCACGCCGCTGTAGGAGGAGACCAGCATTGCCCACAGGTACGGCGCGGCCTTGTCGCAGTGGAAGATCACGGTGCCGTCCTTGGCCTCGATGCCGGCCACCGGGTCCAGGTCGGAGGCGTACACCGACACCTTACAGTAGCGTTCAAAGTTGGCGGCGACGGCCTCGGCCGTCACGGGGTCTCCGTTCGAAAAGCAGATGCCCTCCGGAATCGTGAACACGATGTCCTTGCCGTCGTTTTCCACGGACACCGCGCTGACCATATTGGGCGTCAATTGCGTATTGGTGTCGTCCATCAATACCAGCGGCGCGTAAATCAGCGCGTGCACCAGGTTTTCCCAGGTGATCATCTGGATGTCGGTGCCGGTGACTTCGTCAGCCACCACGAACGTCAGCTCCGCTTCGGTGGCTTCGGCCAGCGCGGGAACCGCGCCCAGCACCATCAGGGCGGCCAGCAGTACGGCAAGCAATCTGCGCATGGAAATACCCCCCTCTTTGTATTGCGATCATTATACTGCATTTTTTTTGGGATGTCCCATCATTTCGGTTAATTATTATGCATTTAAGCGTTCATTTGACGCATATTTGACGGATCCTCTTGCATAAATGCATCTCCCGCACAAATCCGGCGTTGCGTTGAAAGGGCGTGCGTGGTATAATCCGTTCATTACCGCCGAAAGGAAGATAAACGTGCGCGCGATCGATGGGAAGGGATTGAAGGCGCTGTTTGCGGACGCCGCGGCGCGGAACGCGTTTCATGGCGCCGTGGGTGTCTATGAAGGCGGCCGTGCCGTGTATGAATACGCGGCGGGCCTGGCCGACTTTGACGCGGGCCGCCCGCTAAGTACGGACAGCCTGTTTGATCTGGCCTCCGTGACCAAGCAGTTTACGGCGTCGGCCGTCATGCTTCTGTGGCAGCGCGGGAAGCTGTCGCCGGGGGACTCTCTGCAAAAATATTACCCGAAGGTGCCCTACCCCGGCGTGACGTTGGAGATGCTATTAAACCATACCGGCGGGCTCCCCGACGAGGACTGGTGCGTGCAGTTTCTGGGGCGCACCGACCGCCCCGCCTCAAACGCCGACCTGATCGAAATTTTGGAAAATCAACCGGCCGCGCCGCTGTTTCGACCTGGCGGGGGCTGGGCCTATTCCAACATCGCCTATGAGTTGGCCGCCTCCATCGTGGAGAAGACCGCGGACTGCGGATTTGAGGATTTTCTCAAGCGCGAGCTCTTCGCACCAGCCGGCATGGAGGCCACCACGGTCTACCACCGGTACGCCGGCGCGCCGGTCCCGGAAGGTTTCGCGGACAGCCGAGTCATCGAAAATGGAAACCTCGCGCGGCCGGATGCGTCCGCCGGCGCCCGGTTCATCATCCCGCTGGAGGGCGTCAACGGCGCGGGGCTGGTCTACACAAACGTCGGCGACATGTGCCGCTGGGACACGGCCCTCAGAGGGGGGCGCTTGCTGAACGAAGCCGCTCAGGCGCGGATGCGCATGCCCGTGGATACCGGCACGGGCGAACAATACGGCCTGGGCTGGTTCATCGCCGAGGGCGGCGCGCTCATGCGCCACGGCGGGTTCTGGCCGGGCTATGTCAACGAATTTTCACGTTGGCCGGAAGCGGGCCGAACCCTGGTCATCCTGACAAACCTGACGAGGGATCAACGGGCGATGGACTCGCTGGCAGAGTGCGCCCGCGCCCTCGTTGCCGGACGTGAAGCGCCGCGGTTTGAAACCACCCTTGACCGGATGGACGCCTCCGTTTCGAGCAAATCCATGGAAGCCCTCGCGGGCCGATATGCGCCGGGTGAGGCGCGCTTCCACGATGGCGCGCTCTATTTCACCTGGGGCGACGGCGTGGATCTTCCGCTCATTCCCGTGGGCGAAAACCTCTTTCAGTCGCCCGCCGACCGGAACGACTACATCTTCTCGGAAGGGGCGCTGACGGTGCGAAACCGTCGCGGTGGGCGCCGTCTGACGAAGGCCTAACCGCGCGCTTTCGGAACCGTCCGGATCGCCAGAGGGCCGCGGGCAAACAGGCCCGCGCCCCTCTGAGCGTACATTAAGCCCCCCGCTGCTTCAAACGGGACTGCTTTTTGCCTCCATACACCCATTCCTTCCTATTGAAAATTGCAAGCTCCTTTTTAGCAAGCTGATCCGCAATATGTCCTCTGTCATCTCTCAGGTGGGTGATCATCATCAGCAACGACTCGTGAAACGTCTGATGGATTACATTGAAGAGCATTATATGGAGGATCCGAATCTGTCGGACATCACGCAAAGAGATCTTTTCATGCATCCAAACCGTCTCAGTAAGCTGCTCAAGGATATGACAGGCTCAAGTTTTTCAAAGTATCTGCCGGATGTTCGCACGAAAAATGCAGTCTCGTTGATCAAACACCGTGATTTGTCCATATCCACCATCGCTCAGCTCGTGGGCTACAATTCGGAATCGCATTTTGTTCAGGTATTCAGGCGTTATTACGGCCAGACACCGGGTGGTTATCGCAAGGAATTGTGGTGACAAGACAAGGCGGGGCTGCCCAAAGCGGATCCAACAGATGAATAATGCCCGAAATCCTCACCCAATAACCCGCCGAATGCATGGTCGACGAGCTGTGGCAGCCTATAAATGCAAAGAGGACGGTGCTCAAACTTTTCTGCAAGTCCACCAAATGCGAAAGGAACCGTGATTTCAAGATTCCCGGAGCCTGAGGCAAAAACGCAGCCACCATCACAGGCGGCATGGGCTTGACGGCCGGTTTGGATCACGCTTGTTCAGAGCTCAACTCATCCGATCCGGGTCCATGACCGCCGGTTCAGCGCGAACGGCATCTCAGTTTCGCAGGGGAAGCGCCCATTTCTTGGTAAACTGAAAGGTTGCCGGGCAATGGGCCTTGAGCAGGGCGCCGGAGCTCGGGAAAATGCTCCTTGCCCGGTTCAGACGGCGGTAACCGCTGTTCAGGTTCTCAATGGCGTTGGTGGTGTAGATGACCTTCCGGACGGCCTGGGAGAACTTGAACATGGGAGAGATGACATCCCAGTTATCCTCCCACCTGCGCATGCAGCCAGGGTGTTCCTTCTCCCAGAACTGAGAAACGGCCGGCATCCGGGCATGACCCTGTACCTCGCCGGGGGTGTGGTAGATGCTCCGAAGGTCGTTTGCGAACGCCTTCTTGTCCTTGTCAGGCCCATGACTGAAGGTGTTGCGCACCACATGAACGATGCACCGCTGAGACCCGGTCATGGGGGGCGCGGTAGCGATCGCCTCCTTGATTCCGCTCAGTCCATCCGCACAGAGCACCAGGATGTCCTTGAGGCCGCGGTTTTCAGTTCGTTGAGCACGCTCAGCCAGAATTTCGCACTCTCTGCTTCGCCGGTTGTGATGCTCAGAACCTCCTTGTATCCTTCCTCGCTCAGACCCGGGATGGTGTACGCAGCCTGCTTTCGGATCACGTTGTCCTCCCGGGCGTTGAATACCACACAGTCGATGAACACGATGGGGCATAACGTGCTCAGCGGCCGATTCTGCCATGCCTCGATCTCCGGCATGGCTTATTTGTGATTCCTGTCACGAGGCCCTCGCTCACTTCGATGCCATAGCCAGCGCACTGCTTTCGATGGGGTATCCAGCGATCATTACAGGTGACGAGGCCAGAGCATTGGTAAGGTCCGAAATGCTTCATCAAATATTGAATTGAGCAGCCGAATCAAAGAGATTACACCACGGGCTTCGTCTGACATCAGGTTGACGTCTCTATGACAAACGTCCGGGTGAGAAATGGCCAAGAAAAGAACAGGACAGTTTGGTAATGAAGACTATTCTCAACTGGCTTTTTTGCCTCCAAACACTTTACAAACACTCTACAACCAGCAACCCCATTCGCCGGTCAGCCGAAGCAACGCCTCGCCACCTTTGAACGAGTAAGAAACCATCTGGTCAGCGGCCTTGCCGCCATTGTACATGGTCATCACCTCGCTTGTTTGGGATTTGGCGCATCTTGACGCCGACGTACTGCGGC
>JAEZTL010000008.1 GCA_023421395.1 Bacillota bacterium
CCGGTAAGGGGCTCGCGCCATCGGTCCGCGTAGGGTTGGCGCGAGCCGCACCTTTGATCAGCGCGCCGCCCGGAAAATCCGAAGGATTTCAGGCGCGCGCAAAAGTCTACCTTCGCATCGAAAAGCCTCAGGCTTTTCCGATGCTTTGCGGAGCGCTAGTACGCCTCCAGCGCCACGGGGTTTGAGAGGACGCCGATGCCCTCGATTTCCACCTCCACCGTGTCGCCGGGCGCGATGCGCCCCACGCCGGAGGGGGTGCCGGTCAGGATCACGTCGCCGGGCATGAGCGTCATGGCGGCGCTCAGATACTCGATCAGGTACTCCACGCCGAACAGCAGGTTCCGCGTGTTTGAATGCTGCCGCACCCGGCCGTTGAGCCGCGTCTCAATTTCGAGCGCGCCGGGGTGCAGCCCGGTCTCGATCCATGGGCCCAGGGGAAGAAAAGTGTCAAAGCCCTTGCCGATGGTCCACTGCCCCGTGGGCGGCTGGTAATCCCGGGCCGACACGTCGTTGGCGCAGCAAAAGCCCGCCACGTACTGGAGCGCCCGGTTTCGGGGCACGTGCCTGGCCGTAAGGCCCATGACCACGGCCAGTTCCCCTTCGTACTCCACGTGTTTGGAGATCAGCGGGCAGGCGATCGGCGTCCCGTGGGCGATCAGCGCCGTCTGGGGCTTCATGAAAATTACCGGGGATTCCGGCGTCTGGGCGTTTGACTCGCGGATGTGATCCACGTAGTTCAGCCCGGCGCACAGGATCTTGCCGGGTACAACCGGGGGAAGCAGGGCCGCGGGGTCAAAGCCGACGCGTTCGCCGGTGATTCGGGCCATGCCTTCAAGGGCGCCGCCCGGATGGAGGAACGGATCACCCGGCAAAACGTCCAGCGCGCCCTCGCGCGACAGGATTCCGTGGACGACGCGGGCGCCGTCCCGTACGCGAACGTAGCGCATGACAAACCTCCAAGCTTTTTTGACGTCTGCGGGCCGCTAGTGGAAGTACCGCTCAAGGCCCGGGGACACGTTGCCCTGATCGTCAAAGGCGATTTGGATGCCCCGCTGCCGGACGGAAAGGCCGGGGATGTTTTCCGCCTGACCGATCAGGTTTTCCGAGATCAGAAAGCCGCCCATGGACAGCGTATTCTTCAGCCATACGGCGCGGACGCCCAGCGCGGGTTCGCCCTCGACGATGGTGTGGATGGCCATGCGCAGCGCGCTGCGGTCGTCGGGCAGCACCGGCGGGATCTTCATGCTGGCCACCTCGTGGCTGGTGATGCCGTTGGGGTAGGTGTCCTCAAAGCGCATCTTCTCGAAGAGCCGGCGGGTGGTGATGTCGGCGTTGCCCACGCCGGTGGCGTTGTGGTGGGACGCGTCCGTCAGGTCCAGCGCCACGATGCGCTCGGCGAAGGGGCGCGAGGAACCCATCACCGCGGAACGGCCGGTGATGTTTGGGTCCATGCTGGCGCCGGAGATGTCCTTGCCGATCTCGCTGAGCACCAAAAGGTCGATCTTTTCAAAGGGAATGCGGGGGATCAGGCCTTTGGCTTCCTCAAGAAGCGCCGCGTCCTCTTCGTCGAAGGCTTCCCCGGGCACCGCCGTCAGGCTCCAGGTGCCGTGGGACGCGTCCTCGATGATGGCCAGGCCGAAGAGCACTTTGCCGGTGGATAGCACCGCTTCCGCGATCTCCCAGATGTTGCGCGCCATGTGGGGGAAACCCTGCATGTGGCAGATGTTGGCGCCGTACTGCTTGCCGCAGCCGATGGAGAGCATCTTGACGAGGCCGCTCTCGTGCCGGCCGCGGAAGTCCGTGTGGGGTTTGACGCGGCCCACGGGCACGATCCAGTCGGCCGCGGCGGCATGGGCGTCGATGCGAACCGGCAGGCCGTGGGGCGTGACGCCGACCTGAACCGTCTCCATGGAGGAGACGATGGGCACGCCCATCGCCTCCCCGGTGATGCCGTATCCGGCCAGCAGATCCCGCTGCCCCTCGGCGGTGGCGCCGCCGTGGCTGCCCATGGCGGGGAAGATGAAGGGCTTCGCGCCGCGGGCGAGGAGTTCCCGAGCCACCGAGCGCACGATTTCGTCGTGATTGTTGATGCCGCGGCTGCCCGCCGCGATGGCGACCACGTCGCCCGGGCGCACCCGGTCCATCACGCGCCGTCGGGCCACCGTCTCCGCCACGGCGCCCGGCACGTCCGCCCGCGTGATGGCGCCTCGCTTGATTTCATAGCGCACGCTGGCGAAGGCCGGAATTTCCACATCCCGAAGGAGCGTGTCAAAAATGCTCATGGAGTGTCCTCCGGATCAAAAGTTGGTGGGGGAGAGGTCAGGCTTCGATCAGGTATTCGTCGCCGTTGATGCCGCGCTCCTGGCACACGCGCTTAATCTCCGCGAGGGTCGCCTCGCCGATGGGGACGCCTTCTCTGAGCGCGCGCGTCATGTGCTCGGTTTCCTTTTCGCCGTGGGTGTAGATTCGCGCTTCGCCGTCCTGCGTCTGCGAGGAGCGAAGCGTTTCCAGGTACTCGGAGAAGTGCGCCTCCAGCGCGGATTTGTCTTCGGTCAGCATGCCGTAGTCCATGGCGGTGAACACGTGGCAGCAGGCCTCCACGTCGTTTTTCGCGCGCACGAAGTTGCTGGTCACGCCGCCGGACAATACGCCCGTCATCAGTTCGACCAGAACCGAAAGCCCGTAGCCCTTGTGGCCGGACATCTTCTCGCCCGCGCCGCCCAGCGGCAGAAGGCCGCCGAGGCCCGTGCCGCGGTTTTTCACGAATACTTGGGCGCTGGTGTTGACGCTGCCCATCTCGTCCACCGCCCAGCCCGCCGGGAGGGGCTCCTTGTTCTTCGCGTACACCTCCATCTTACCGGCGGTGACCACGCTGGTGGACATGTCCAGATGGAAAAAGGTGGGGCTGGCCGGCATGGTGACGGCGATGGGGTTGGTGCCGAGCAGCGGCTGCCGGCCGAAGGTGGGTACCACCAGCGCCTGGGTGTTGGTCATGGACATGCCCAGAAGGCCTTCCTTCGCGGCCATCATCGAGTAGTAGCCCGCGATGCCGTAGTGGTTGGAATTGCGGACCAGCGCCATGCCGTAACCGGTTTTTTTGGCCTTTTCGATGGCCATCTTCATCGCGCGGTACCCGGCAATCTGGCCCATGCCCGCGCCCGCGTCCAGCACCACGCTCAGCGGGGTCTCCTTGACCACGGTGAGGGGCGCCTTCAGCTTGATGCGCCCGATGCTGATTCCGTAGGGGTACAGCACCAGCCGCTGGACGCCATGGGATTCAATGCCCATCAGATCGCTGGTGAGCAGCACGTCCGCGATGATCCAGGACTCCTCGTCGGTATAGCCGAAGCGGCGGAAGACCTCCTCGGTCATCCGGCGGAGCGGCTCATATTGGTATCGCCTGTGTTCCGTCATGTCGTATCCCTCCTTCGAAAAGGGCTGATTACCGGATGAACCCGCCCTCGGCCAGCGCGAGGCGGATGCGCTCCTTCTCCGTTTCGGAGATGTGGCAGATGGGGTTTCTCGGATAGCCTCCATCGCGGCCCAGAAGCTTCAGCGCGTACTTGATGCGAATGGGGAATTGGGGACCGCCGATGGCCTGCCAGGTCTTGTACATCCGGTTTTGCAGCACGAGGGCGCGGGTGTTGTCGCCCTTCCGGACAGCCTGCCACATGTCCACGCAAATTTCGGGGAAGACGGTGAGGATCGCGGAGATCGCGCCGTCGGCGCCCAGCTCATACGTGGAGTACAGCATGTCGTCCGTGGCGCTGAAGATCAGGCCTTCGCTTCCGCATTCCATCTTCATGGCGTAGAACGCGGCGATGCCGCCGCAGCTCTGCTTGATGCCCACGACGTTCGGGATTTCCGCCAGCATCCGCCGAAACAGCGCGGGGGTGATCGTGTTCTGCGGCACCACGTTGTAAATCACGATGGGCAGATCCACCGCGCCCGCGATGGTGCGGTAGTAGTTCAGGTTGCCCTCGTCGTCGGGCACCAGCACATTGTAGGAAACGGGCGTCACCATCAGCGCGTCGGCGCCCGCCGCCTTGGCTTTTTTTGCCGCCGACACCGCCGCCAGACCGCTGTTGCGGATAACGCCCGCCACCACCGTTACGCCCGGCGCGTGTTCTTTGACCAGTTCCACCGCCCGCGCCAGTTCGTCGTCGGTCAGCGCGGCACCCTCGCCGGTGCTGCCGCCGGGGCTGATGCCGTCCACGCCCGCACCCGCCAGCAGCTCGATTTCCCGAATCAGGAGCGCTTCGTCCATCCGGTCATCCTGGGTGAACGGCGTAATCAGCGGCGCGATGATGCCGCCAAGAGAGGCCTTGGTCATTTTGTATCCCTCCCGCATTGATCGGACATAGCCGGAAATGATTGTAGGGCGTCAGACAATTTATATGATAAGCGAATCACTCGGCCTTGTCAATACTGTGCGAAATAAACTTTTTTCGTTCGATCAAGGGACGAAAAGCATGAACTATAGATAAAATAATGTAGCGAATAGACGGTAAAATCCGTTTTAGTTGGTTGAGCAATTGTTTATTCCTGTTGACAGGCTTTGTGGAGTGTGATATATTCACTATGACGTCAGACAATTATGCTTGGGAGGCTGAATTTCCATGACAAAAAAGGAAAAACTCGGACGCATCCTTCTGCCGCTGGTGACGCCCTACAAGGCAAACGAGGAAGTGGACTATGACCGCTATGCTGAGCTGATTGAGTATCTGATTGAAAAGAACCTGTGCGACACGTTCATCGTGTCCGGCACCACCGGCGAGGCATCGCTTCTGACGTTTGAGGAGCGCGCGAAGCTGTTCGAAACGGCCGTCAAGGCGGTGGCCGGCCGCAAGCCCATCATCGCGGGCACGGGCTGCGCCTCCACCAAGGAGACCATCGCGCTGACCAAGCGCGCCGCGGACGCGGGCATCGATACGATGCTGATTGTGGTTCCCTTCTACAATAAGCCCACGCAGGAGGGCATTTACAACCATTATATGGCCGTGGCCGAGTCCACGGCCGCGGACATCATCCTGTACAACATCCCGATCTTCGTGGGCATCAATCTGGAGCCGGAGACGGTCGGGCGGCTGGCCCCGGTCAAAAACATCATCGGCATCAAGGACGAGGCCGGCGTCAACCCCACGCAGGTTACCGACTACTACCTGGCCACCCAGGCGGCCGACCCGGACTTCCTGATCTACAACGGCGACGACGTGATGCTGCTGCCCACCATCGTGCAGGGCGCCATCGGCATCGTCAGCGGCGGCGCTCACGTGTTCGGGCATGAGATCCGAGCGATCTTCGACGCCTTCGCCGCCGGCGAAAACGAAAAGGCACGGGAGCTTTTCATCCCGCTGTACAAGTTCTGCAAGTCCTGCGGACAGAACGGCCGCCTTCTGCCCAACTCCATCATGCGCCCCGCGATCGAGCTGGTCACCGGCATCAAGGTCGGGCCGGCGCGAAGCCCGCTGGCGCCGATCACGCCCGCGGAGACGGACGTGCTCAAGGCGGTTCTCAAGGAAGTCGGCAAGCTGTAGTCCACCGTCATGCCGCTGGTTTTTTTGCGCAAGAAGCGCATTGGGAGAGTCGACAGTTTAAAGGAGGTAGCCCCATGAAGCGTATCGCGTCCCTCGCCCTGGCCATTGTCCTCACGCTCGCGCTGGCCCTCGGCGCGTCCGCGCAGGAAGTCGTCAAGATTGCCTTCACGGATGCCCCGACGCTTTCCATCGGCGACATGACCATCTACCACCCCTCGTACGCCGCGATGCTGGCGTTCAAGGGCAGCTTTGAGAAGTACACCGCCGGGCGCTACAGCGTGGAGCTGTATCCCTTCGGCACGCTGGGCGACGCGGCCTCCAACCTCGAGCAGATGCTGACCGGCACGCTTGAGGGCGCGACGCCCGCCGACGGCGCGCTGGCGCCCTTCTACGGCAACATCCAGGTCTTCTCCATTCCGTACCTGTTTGGCAGCGCGCTGACCGCCTATGACGTGCTGGACGGCGCGTTCGGCCAGAAGCTGTTTAACGACATGGCCGAGAAGTCCGGCCTGCGCGTCATCGGCTCCTATGACAACGGCGGCTACCGCAACTTCTCCAACAGCGTGCGCCCCATCAAGACGGCCGCGGACATGGCGGGCCTCAAAATCCGCACGATGGACATCCCCGTGCACATGGAAATCGTCAAGGCGCTGGGCTCCACGCCCACGCCCGTGGCGTTCCTGGAGCTGTACAGCGCGCTGCAGACCAAGGTCGTGGACGGCCAGGAGAACTCGGCCATCACGATGCTGGGCGCGTCGCTCAACGAAGTGCAGAAGTACGTGACGCTGGACGGCCACCTCTTGGGCATGGCGTTCCTCACGGTCAGCGAATCCTGGTATCAGGGGCTCAGCGACGAGGACAAGGAAGCCTGCCTGAAGGCCGGGCGCGAGGCCTCCATTGCGGCGCGCGGCACCGTGCGCTTTGCCGAATCCACCGCCATCGCCAAGCTGGCCGAGGAGGGTGTGGAAGTCTACACCCCCACCGCCGAAGAACTCGAAACCTTCAAGATCGCTCAGGAGCCCGCCATCGCCTGGCTGAAGGCCAACATTGACGCCAGCCTGGTGGACGAACTGCTGGCCCTGGTCGCCTCCGGCGCGGTTGGCACCGGCGTACCGCCCGCCGCCAAGTAATCGGACGCGCGGACGTTCCCCGCGGTCTCTCGCGGGGAACGTCTGCGCGCTTCTTGTATGCGGCGAGTTTAGTAGGAGGGGATACGCATTGAATTCCGTCGCCAAGGGCTATCTCAAATGGATGGACGCGCTGGATCGCGCCGTCAAATGGTTCTCCGTCGTCATGGCGTTCGCGATGGCCGCGGTTGTCGTGCTGCAGGTCGCCTCCCGCATGATGCCCTGGTTCCCGACCCCGCCTTGGACGGAGGAGCTCGCCCGTTACCTGATGATGTACATGTCCTTTATCGCCGCCAGCGCGGGCATCAAGCGCTGGAACAACATCGGCGTGGATTTTTTCCTCAACCGCATGTCACCCCGCGTTAAGCGCGCCGTGGAGATGGGCATTGAGATTTTCGTACTGGCATTTTTGATCTATCTGGTGTATCTGAGCGCCACAATTTTCCCAAGGGTGAGCATGCGGCAGAAGAGCGCCACCATGGGGTTCCCGATGTTTCTGCCGCAGTTTGCCATCATTCTGGGCAGCGCGCTGATGAGCCTGCAGATGATCGGCGTCATCCTGCGCAGATTTCTAAAAGGGGGGACGCAGGATGTTTGAGTTTCTGATCGCCACCGCCATCCTGATCTTCTTGATCCTGGTGGGCATGCCCATCGCATTTTCAATCGGCGGCACCACGCTCATCTACATTCTGATGACCAACCCCATCAATGTGGCGGCGATCCCGCTGAGAATGTTCTCCGGCGTCAACTCGTTCACATTGATGGCGCTGCCGCTGTTCATGCTGGCGGCCGAAATTATGGTTTCCTCCGGGATTTCGACAAAACTTTTTGACTTTGTGCGATTGGGTGTGGGCAAGTTCCGCGGCGGCCTCGCCTATGTGAACGTGCTTGCGAGCACCATTATGGGGAGCCTCTCCGGCGCGGCGCTTTCCGACATCGCGGGTCTCGGCCAGGTGGAAATCGAAGCGATGAAGGAAGACGGATACGATTCGTCCTTTGCCTGCGCCGTCACCGCCGCGTCCTCCGTCCAGAGCCCGCTGATCCCGCCCAGCAACATCGCGATCCTGTACGCCGGCGTCATGTCGCTGTCGGTGGGCGCGGTGCTGTACGCGGGTTTTATCCCCGGACTTTTGATCGCGCTGACGCAGATGATCTACATCAAGGTCAACGCGAAAAAGCTCAACCTGCCCAAGCACGAGAAGATTTACACCAAAGAAGAGCGCCGCGATTTCATCTCCAACGGCCTCATCGCCATGATCATGCCGGTCATCATTCTGATGGGCATCACGCTGGGCCTGTGCACGCCCACCGAGGCGGCGGGGCTGGCGGTCCTGTACGCGCTGATCATCGGGCTGGTCGTGTTCCGGAACATCAACTTTGACAAGCTCACCAAGGCGCTCTGGACCACCGCGCAAAACGCCGGAAACCTGTTTCTGATCATCTCGCTGTCCTCGGTCTTCGCCTGGGCAATCGGCATCGAAAAGATTCCCGATCACCTGGCCAATACGCTCCTCGGCATCACCAATAACGCCTATCTGATGCTGTTTTTCATCAACATCATCCTGATTGTCGTGGGCATGTGGATGGAAACGGGCGCGGCCATCATGCTCTTCGCGCCGATTCTCGCGCCCATCGCCTACAAGATGGGCATCGAGCCGGTGCACTTCGCCGTGGTCATGCTGGTCAACCTGACCGTCGGGCTGATCACCCCGCCGGTGGGCGTCGTACTCTACGCCACCGCCGCCGTGGGCAAGGAAAAATTTGAAAACGTCGTCAAGGCCACCATGCCCTTCATCATTCTGGGCTTCGCGGTGGTGGCCATCGTCACGTTTATTCCGGAAGTAACGCTGTTCGTGCCGCGGCTCCTGGGCTTCATTTCGTAACGCCGGAAAGCCGCGCCGCCGGCCGTTGATCACGGCGCGATTGGAACGGAAAAAGCCGGACGCTTCCGATTGTTTCGGAAGCGTCCGGCTTAAAGCATCGAGGGTTTTTTGATGTCCGGCGGCGCTGGCGCGGGGCGGTTCAGTCCCGCTTCATCGTGAGCTCGGCCATGTCGTTGCTGGCGGTTCTCAGGTGTTCGCGCATGGTTCGGGCCGCCGCCTTGACATCGTGGGCGCGCAGGTACCCGAGCATCTCCCGGTGGGGTGCGTAGGTGTTTTTGTGCAGCCCGGGCAGCCGCATGATCGCGTAGCGGAAGACCATCATCTGCTTTTGAATGTAGTCGTTGATCTCGATCATGAAGCGGTTGTGGGTCTCCTCAAACAGCACGTGGTGGAATTCCTGATCCAATTCGGCCAGGCGGCGGTAGTTTTCGGCGTTGCCCATCAGGGTGGAGAATTCTTCAATGTTGCGCGCGAGGGCGGCCAGCGCGCGGTCGCTGATCGTCGCCGCGATGGACTCGACGGCGTGTACCTCCAGGCAGGCGCGCACGTCCACCAGGTCCATGTAGCGCACCTTCTGCTCGTCAAACCAGCGCATCCCCACATCGCCGTCGCCGGCGACGAGCGGGCTGGAAACGAAGGCGCCCCGCCCGGGCTTGATGGTGATGTATCCGCGCGCCTGCAAGATCCGGTATGCCTCGCGCAGCGACGAGCGGGCCACGCTCAGCTTTGTGCAAAGCTCGTATTCGGTGGGAAGCTTGCTGTCAAAGCTCAGCCCTTCCGTGCGAATCAAATCGATGAGGCGCTCGACAATCTGGTTTACCACCGATGCGTGCTTGATTGGTTCCATCGCTCATCCTCTGCTTCCCAATGGTCGTTTGGTCTGACATCATATTATCGTAATTATACCACAGCCGCAAAACCATGAAAAGAATAGGGCGTTAATTTTCTGCCGTGTCGGACAGCGATGTTCCACCCTTCGCCCGGGCGGCCACGGCCGCCCGGGCGAAGGGTGGAATCGTTTCCCTCTGAGCAAAAACGCCGCCGCCCCGCAAGGGGCGGCGGCGTTTTTGATTTGGGCGCGGGGCGCTCGCGGCGCGTCAGGCCGTCCAGTATTTCTCGGCGTGGTTCATCAGGTGGTCCGCATCGGCTTCGCCCATCACCGGATAGACGAAATAGAGGTGGGATTTGCCGTAGCGCTCAATGAGGCTTTCGCAGCTTCGGATCCATTCGTCGACGCCGCCGTCGTAAATTTGCAGCCAGAGGCTTTTGCCGGCCTTGGTGGCCGCGTCGTAGATGGGCCGCCAGCGCGGGCAGCCGCCGTCGGGGTGGCCCGCGCCGCAGGTCCATTGCAGCGCGTCCAGATCCTCCAGTTCCATGATGGCGGGCACGTGGCGGATGGCATCCGGCCCGTCCAGATGGTAGAGCGAGTGGTCCAGCCGGGCCACCTGCTTTTTCAGCGAGGGCTGTATGAATTCCCGGTACTGCTCCGGCGAGATCATTGCGGAGAAATCGCATTGCACCTTGGCGACGCGGCCGCGCCCCATGATGTGAAACGCGGTGTAGCTGCTGACGCCGTCCGGGTCCTTCAGAAGGTCGTACAACCGGTCGTAGTACGCAAAGTAGGCGTTGTCGATCTCGTGGATGCGCCCGGCGACCAGTTCCGGATCGTCCATCAGGTCGAAGAGGGATTGCTGCACCCCGCGCATGGCGGAGTAAATGTCGATGTTTTCGATCAGGTCCGGGATGTCCACGCGGAAGCGGCCGCGGGCCCCCGCCTGGACGGCCTTCAAAAGGTCCACGTGATGCCGCCACCACCGGTTGTCCGGATCAAAGCGCAGCGGAGGGTACGCCTCCAGGTCCTCGATGCACTCCTTGTACCAGACGGTTTCCCAGGTGAATACCGGCTCCGCGCCCAGGTACAGCGCGAGGGAGCCCGGCCCAAGATCGCACCGGATGGAGTTGAAGGCGTCGCCCAGGAAGCGGTCGTTTACGGTGGTGAAAAGGTGTCGCCTGAGCAGTTCGTCCGGGTCGGCGTGGTAGATTTCCGGCGTCGCCGGGCGCGGCGCGGTCCTCTCCTCGGGGCGCGCGACCACGTACATCAGCGGGCGTCCGGACAGCTCACCCCGCCACCAGGCCTCGTACCGGTCAATCAGCTTCATGCGTTCCTCCCAATTATCTCCCGGCGGACAAAGTCGCAGATCGCCTCGCGCGTCTCTGCGGAAAGCGGCAGGCACGGCGGGCGCGTCGCGGGCGACATACCCTCCACAAGGTTCGAGACCGCCACCTTGATCGCCTGGATAAAGGGCGTGGTCATGGCGTAGAGCGGCATCAGCGCGTTGATGCGCCGCTGTGCCCCCTCGGCCGCGTCAAAGTCCCGGTTTTGATAGGCGTCAAGCAGCGCCCGGAACACGTCCGGCGCCAGGTTGTTCATACCCGAAATGACGCCGCTGCCGCCGCCCATCAGATTGACCAGCGCGTATTCGTCGTAGCCGGAGTAGATTTCAAAGTCCGGCCGGGCGGGCAGCACGGAGGCAAACAGCGCGCGGGTATGGCTGATGGTGTCCACCGTGTCCTTGATGCCCACGATGCCGGGCAGCTTCGACAGCTTTTCCACCGTCTCCGGCGCGATCGAAACGCCCGTCCGGTCGGGAAAGTTGTATAGGATGACGGGCAGGATGCCCTCCTTTTCCACCGCCGAGAAGTACTCGTACAGGCAGGCCTGGTCGCCGCCGATATAGTAGGGAGAGACCAGCACCGTGGCGTCGGCGCCCCAATCGCGGGCGGCCGCCATCAGCTCGAGGGTCTGTGAAAAAACGGTATCCCCGGTGCCGACCATCACGCGGACGCGGCCCGCCGTCCGGCGGATGGCGAACTGCAGAAATTCGCGGCGCTCCGCCAGTGAGAGGCTATAGAATTCCCCGATGCTGCCAAGAAACAGGATGCCGCCCGCCCCGAGCGCGATCAGCCGCTCGATCTGCGCGGCGGCCGCGGAATAGTCGATGGTCAGGTCCTCGTGAAAGGGGGTGATCATCGGACAGATCATGGTGCGTTCCAAATTATACCCTCCTCGTCGTCGCCTGCAACCCATTGTACCCGGGGCCTTTGGGGCTGTCAATGGCCCGGGAGGGCGCGGGGCTGCACTTTGTCGAATAGTGTAAAAGCTTCATCGATTATCTAAAACATTGTCGGCGGAATGCGTGATATAATGCTCATGGAATCAGGTAAATCGCTGAAAGCTTCGGGCTCGGCCGTTAGCCCGGCGCGTTGGGAGGAGTCGCTCCTTGGCACAGACGAGAGCTTCCAGAAAGAACGGGCCCCACGCTTTGACCGGGCTGCGGGCGGGCGCCGCGCCCTACCTCATGCTGCTGCCCGCCATGGGCGTCATCGCGGCGTTCATGTTCTATCCGATTATTAACACGCTCTGGCTGAGCTTCCAGAACCACGTGCTGACCAACCGGATGGCGTGGGGTTTCGCCGGCCTTGACAACTTCGCGCGGCTGATGGACGACGCGATTTTTTGGAAGGCGCTGAAGAACACCGCCGTGTGGACGGTGATCAACGTGGCGCTGCAGACGCTCCTGGGCCTTCTGGTGGCGCTGATGCTCAACCGCCCCTTCAAGGGCCGCGGCCTCGTCCGGGCGCTTGCGTTTTCGCCGTGGGCGGTGGGCGGCATCCTGGTGGCGCTGATCTGGGGCTTCATGATGAGCGAGAGCGTCGGCGTGATCAACGACGTTTTGCTGCGGCTGAGGCTGGTCAGCGGCCGCATTTCCTGGTTTTCCAGCGAGCGGATGGCCATGTCGGCGGTCGTCGTGGCCAACACGTGGCGCGGCATCCCGTTTTTTGCCATCAGCATCCTGTCGTCGCTGCAGACCATCCCCGGCGAGATCTATGAATCCGCGGAGGTGGACGGCGCGGGCGTAGCCGGACGGTTCTTCCACATCACGCTGCCGCTGATCAAGGATACGCTGGTGCTGACGACGCTTTTGCGCACGATCTGGACCTTCAACGTGATCGACATCATCTACGGCATGACCCGGGGCGGCCCCAACTTTGCGACGCTGACCGTGCCCACCTACATCATGATGATCTTCGGAGATTCGCTGGACATGGGCTACGCCTCGACCGCGGCGGTCTTCATGATGGGGATCATGCTGGTGTTCTCCGCCCTGTACCTGAAGGCGGGCGCCTTCGGAAAGGAAGGGAACTACTGATGGCCGTGCGCAAAAAAGTCCTTCGGGCGCTGACGCTTCAGCTTCCGCTGACGCTCTTCCTTCTGGTCACACTGTTCCCCTTCTACTGGATTCTGGTCACCTCCTTCAAGGAGGAGAGCACCATTCTCCAGCGCGCCATCGAGTACTGGCCGCGCGCCTTTACGCTGGACAACTACCGGATGATGCTCTCCGACGGCGGATTCGACCGCTACTTCGCCAACAGCCTCTTCGCCGCACTGACCACCACCGCGCTGGTGATGGCGATGGCGTCGCTGGGCGGGTACGCCCTCGCGCGCTACCGCTACAAGGGAAAGGGCGTCACCATGGCGATCCTGCTGCTCACCCAGATGCTGCCCGGCGTGGTCATCCTGGTGCCGCTTTTTGAGATTTTCAACAAGCTCCGGCTGATCAACAACCTCTTTTCGCTGACGATCACCTACACGACGATCAACCTGCCCTTCTGCATGATTACGATGAGCGGCTTCTTTGCCAGCATTCCGCCGACGCTGGAGGAGGCGGCCCGCATCGACGGCTGCTCGATGGTGGGCGCGATCATCCGGGTGGTGCTGCCCACGATCCTGCCCGGGCTGATCGCCACCGGCGCTTTCGCCTTTGTCAACGGCTGGAACGAATTTGTGTTCGCGCTCAACTTCATCAACGACTCCAAGATGTTCACGCTGCCCATAGGCCTCAGCATGATGAAGGGAGAATTTACGGTCAACTACGGCGGACTCGCCGCAGGCTGCATCATCGCGTTGATCCCGGTTCTGGCGCTCTTTGCCTATATCCAGAAATACCTAGTGAGCGGACTGGCCGCCGGAGCCGTCAAAGGCTGAGGAGGCTGTCATAAGAAAAGATGGAGGTACTGTCGATGAAGAAGTTTTCCCGGTTGCTCTCGCTGATGCTCTGCCTTATGCTGGTTTTCTCCCTCGCGTCCGTCGCGTCAGCTGAGGGCAAGACCAACATTGTCTTCTGGTACCACGACGGCAACCCCACGTCCAACCCGATCTTCGAGGAGCTGATCAAGCGATTTGAAGCGGCCAACCCGCAGTACACGGTGGAGTACGTGCCGCTGCCCAACGATTCCTACCTGCAGAAGTACAATACCGCCATCGCCACCAACACCATGCCCGACGTGATTACCTTCCGTGACGCGGACGCCTCCTCCCTCATCAACCAGGGCGCGCTGCTGAATCTGGACGACGCCTTTGGCGCCTGGACGGAGAAGGATCAGATCACGTCCGCGTGCATGGACGTGGTGCGCTCGGTCGCTCCGGACGGCGGCCTGTACGGCATGCCCGTCTACATCACGATGGACATCTCCTGGTACAACAAGACGCTGATGGACGCGGCGGGCATCACGCCGCCCAAGACCATTTCCGAATTCCTCTCCCTGTGCGAGCAGTACGCCAAGCCCGACCAGGGCACCTACTTCTATTCGCTGCGCGGCGGCGCGGGCTCGCTGGAGAACATGCTGGACTTCATCCTGACCTACGCGGGCGACAGCCGCCTCTTTGACGACGCGGGCAACTGCCTTCTGAACAGCGACAAGTGCGTCGAGGGCCTGGAGAAGTACGCCGGCATCTACTGGAACAACTGGACCAGCAAGGACTCCGTCACCAACAGCTTCAAGGAAATGGTCGCCGAGTTCGGCGCCGGCACCAGCATGTACCTCAACCACAACTCCTCGTCGCTGCCCAACCACAAGAGCAACCTGGGCGAAGGCAACTTCGGCAACGTGACCTCGCCCGCCAACGACGAGACCGGCGCGGTCTGCACCAAGGGCCTGTCCTTCGTGGGCTTCTCCGTGATGGCCGGCGCTCAGAATCCCGAAGGCGCCACCGAGTTCGTGAAATACCTGGCGTCCGCCGACGCCGCCAGCTACCTGTGCCAGATGGAGGGCCGTATCCCGGTCAACACCGGCGTCTACGACGACCAGTGGTATCTGGACGATCCCTACATCAAGGTGTACGGCGAGATCATGGCGTCCGACAAAACCCAGTACATCATCCACCCCATCTGGCTGCCCACCTGGAGCGAGTTCCGAAGCCGTGTGCAGGAGCCCGCGCTGCAGGCCGTGCTGCTCAAGGAAAAGAGCGCCAAGGACGCGCTGGACGAGATGGCCGCCTACCTGACCAAGGCCCAGAAGGAATACCTGGCATCCAAGTGACGCGGCGCCGAAACAACTGAATGTCGGGCGGGGACGTTTGTCCCCGCCCGCGCCCACGAATATGGAGGGGTAACCCATGCAGGACATTTCTTCCGAACTCATGCGCTTCTCCCGCGCCGTGCTCTACGCCTTCGCGCCCATCAAGCTGCCGGTGCCGTTCCAGGACTCGACGTCCGGCCTGTTTGATTCGATCCCGCTGGAGTGCTGGCTTCAGCTTACCGATCAGGACGGCGTGACCGGCCAATGCCCCTGCTCCTACGAGATGGGCCGCATCATCCTGCCGCTGATCATGACGGGCGAGACGCGCACCTATGACCAATGGTACAAGCGCGTCTACTGGGCCGTGCGCAACCGCGGCTTTTCCGGCGAATCCATTGTGGAGCTGGGAAGGCTGGATCTGGCGCTTCACGATATTCTCGCCAAGCGGCGCGGGCTTCCGATGCACCGTTTCTTCGGCGCGACGCGGGACTGGGTCAACGTCTATGCCAGCGGCATGGGCACGAACCTGACCTGGAAGCAGATGGTGGATGAGACGGAAGGGTTCATCCGGGACGGGTACACCACGTTCAAGATGAAGATCGCCACGGACTTCGGGTCAAGCCTGGACCATGACCTCCGGCGCATCGCCGAGGTGCGGCGCATCATCGGCGACAAGGCGGAGCTGGCCATCGACGCCAACCAGCTGTGGAGGGCGGACGACGCGCTTGACTTCATTCAGCGCGCGGAGGCGTTTAACCTGGCGTGGTTCGAGGAGCCGGTGCACTCCCACGACATCGAGGAGCTGGAGAAGCTGACGAAGGTGTGCCCGGTGGACGTGGCGATGGGCGAATCGCTGCGAAACCACTACCTGTACTACGTGTACGCGCAGGCGGGCGTGAAGCACCTGCAGCCGGTGACGTCCAACCTGGGCGGCGTGCGGGACTGGATGGCCGTGCGCGATCTGGCGGCGAAGCGCGGGCTCCGGCTCACCTCCGGCGGATTTTCGCACATCACCGCCTCCTACGTCGCCACCGCCTCGGAGGAGACCATGGTCGAATACCTCTACCCGATCATGCGCTACTTCTGGGAAGTCATGGATCTCAGGCCGGAGGAGAGGGACGGCAAATTCCTCCTGCCCTCCGAGCCGGGCCTGTGCGTTTCGCCGGACTTCAAGGCCCTCGAGCGCATGGACAAGATCGTGTCCAAGCAGTACTTCTACCCCGACGCGCAGGCCGCCGGCGCGTTCCTGGGCCGTTACGGCGTCAAACAGTAGCCGAGGGTTGCCCCGGCTCCGCGAGCGTGTTATGATGGATTGGGCGACGGCCCGATCCATCATGGCGTCTTCGGGAGGAGTGCTCCGTTGCTTCGAAGGCTGTGGATGCGGTTTCAGAACCTGAACATCGGCATCAAGGTGGCGGTGCTTTTCGGCTTGTCGTGTACGGTGGTGCTGGTGGTCAACTATCTCTTCTTCGCGCGCATGACCTACATGCGGGTGGAGGACAGCATCCTGAAGGCGAACCTGATCTCCGTCAACCAGGCGGCCAACAACCTGAGCGACTCCTTCGCCTCGGTGCTGAGCCATCTGACCGAGATCAAGACCGAGGTGCAGGCCGCCCAGGACATCACCAACGCGCCGGACACGCAGAGTCAGTACACCGCCAACTATGTGGAACTGAACAAGTATTACAACCGGATGGTGGCCGACGGCGAGAACTACCGCCTGGTGTATTCGCTGATCGTGTTCAACCGGAACGGCTCGATCTACGCGTTCTCCCGCGACGGCAGCCTGCCGCTGAAGCAGGGGCTGACCTTCGGCGCCCTCAGCACCCGACTGGATTTCTCCAGCGAATACGCATGGACGGACCAGTTCTCCGGCTCGGACCTGTATCAGACGGGCGACCGCGCGCTGGTCACCATTGTCACCACCATCCGCCGCTTCGGAATTCTGCACTCGATCCAGCTGCTCACGCTGGACAAAAAATACCTGACGGAACAGCTGGCCCGTTTCGAACTGCCGGGGGAGACCTTTCTCTTCAGCGGCGCCAACGGACACTGGATCGCGCCGGAGGGTTTTGACGAAACGCTGCTTGCGCAGCGCGAGGTTCAGGCGCTGATCGGGCGCACCGCCGCCGGCGGCGCCGACAGCGGCGAGCGGTGGCTGATTACCTCCGCGCACATGCAGGTCAACGGCTGGAACCTGATTTCGCTGTCCTCCAGGCGCGCCCTGAGCCGGGACGTCAGCGTCATGGACAGCTCGCTTTTGATGATGCTGGTGCTGTCGGTACTGGTGGCGGGCCTGGCCAGCTTTTACATCGGCAAGACCATCACCCGGCCGCTCAAGAAGCTGACGGGCCTGATGGCTTCTGTGGACGATACCAACCTCACCCGGCGCTTCGTGCCGCGCTACAGCGACGAGGTGGGCGTGCTGGCGGGCGCCTTCGACCGGATGATGGACAAGATCGTGGACCTCACCGAGCGCATCCGCGTGGAGCAGACCCAGAAAAAGCTGACGTACATGAAGCTGCTCCAGATGCAGATCAAGCCGCACTTCCTGTATAACGCGCTGGAGACCACGCGCTTTCTGGTGGAAATGGGCGACCCGCGCGCCTCAGAGATGGTGCAGGCGATCAGCAAGTTCTATAAACTCTCGCTGTCCAACATGTCGGAAACCGCCGCGCTGGGCGAGGAGCTGGAGCAGCTGCGGGCGTACCTCAAGATCATGAGCATGCGCTACAGCTCGCGCCTTCACTACGAGATCGAGGCGGAGCCGGGCATCATGGATGTGGACATTATCAAGTTCTCGCTGCAGCCCATCGCGGAGAACGCGATCTATCACGGCATCAAGCGGGTCCGGCGGCCGGGCATGGTGCGCGTCAGCGCCTTCGAGCGGGACGGCCTGGTGATCGTCGAGGTGCGCGACAACGGCGCGGGGATGGACGAGGCCGCGCTTCAGAGCCTGCGGCAGCGGCTGATGCGGCCCGAACACCTGGAGGCCGGAAAGAGCATCGGCCTTTCGAACGTGCACCAGCGCATCCGCCTCTATTGCGGCGAAGCCTACGGCATTTCGATCGAGAGCCGCTTGGGGGAGTATACCCTCGTCACCATGACGCTGCCCAGGCGGCAGCACATCGCCAAGGAGGCCGGAGAAGATGTATAAACTCCTGGTCGTCGATGACGACGAGATCATCTGCAGGGGCATCGCCGGGTGCATCGACTGGGCGGAGCTGGGCATCGGGTCGGTGGACGTCGCCTACGACGGGGAGCTGGCGCTGGAGGCGATCGAGGCCTCGCCGCCCGACATCGCGATCGTGGACATGTGCATGCCGTTCATGGATGGAATGGAGCTGTCCTGCCGCATCCGCGAAATGTATCCGGACACGCGCATCATCATCCTCTCCGCGTCCCGCAGCTTCGAGTACGCCAAAAGTGCCATCCGGCTGAACGTGGTCGAATACCTGACCAAACCCTTCGAGACGGCGGCGCTGACCGGCGCGGTGAAGCGGGCCATCGCGCAGATTGAGGACGCCCGGGAGTACGCGCGCCAAACCCACGAGAACATGGCCAGAACCCGTGAGCGCCGGCTGACCGAATGGCTGACCGCCTGCCCCGGCGAAGCCGATCCTGAAGCCCTGACCGCGCTTTTGGGCGAGGGGGCCCTCGCCGGGTGGTATCAGGTCGCCGTCGTCTACATCAAGGCGCTGTCCGCCAGCGTTTTTGACGACGACGTGGCCGTGGAGATGGCGGCGGACAGGGCGCGGAGGATGTTTCCGGATCTCATCGTGCTTGCGCGCAGCAACCGCGTGGTGCTGGTTCTGCGCGCCGGCGCGTCCGAGGGCATGGCCGCGCGCCTTCGCGACAGCGCCGCGCGGCTCATCGAGAGCCTTTTGGCCGAGGACCGCTACTTCCTCTCCGGCGCGCTGGGCGCGCCGCACGCGGGCGCGGGCGAGGCGAGGCTCTCTTTCGCCGAGGCGGAGCATGCCGTCGAGGGCTGTTACGACTACCCCAATGGCTGCGTGCTGGAGGCGGGCGGCCCGCGGATGGCGGACGCGGAGGATTTCGAAGGCCTTGCCGCCTTCAAGGAGCGCCTCGCCGGGCGCTTTTCGGAACGCGATCTTGCGGGCGCCCTCGGCGCGGTGGACGGCTTCGTCGTCGCTTTGCCCGCGGACACGCCGCCCCACCGGATTCAGTTCGTCGCGATGGAGGCAGTCATCCACATTGGCCGGACGGTGGGGGATGAGGCGCTCTACGACCGGATGATGCCGCTTCTGACGTCCCGCTTCGGCAGGCTGCAAAAGGCGCTTTCGGTGGGTGAAATCGCCGTATGGCTGAAGGAGGCGGTGACGCAGCTCTTTGAAACGGTGGACCTTTGCCGCCCGTCCTATGGGGAGAAGCTTCTGGACAAGGCGCTTCACCACATCGATCAGCACTACGCGGACCCGGATCTTTCGATGCTGAAGGTCGCGGAGGCCGTTTCCATCAGCGTCAGCTACCTGGCGCTCCTGTTCCGCCAGTTCGGCAACACCTCTTTTGTTAGCTACCTGACCTCCGTGCGGATGGAGAAGGCCCAGAAACTCTTGCTGGACAGGGAAGTGCGGCTGTATGAGATCGCCGACCGCGTGGGCTACAATTCTCCTCAGTACTTCAGCGCGACCTTCCGCAGATTTACCGGCAGGACGCCCAGCGAATTCCGCAAGCGCGGCTGGGGAGAAGGCACGTAGCGCCCCGGGCGGTTGACCAATCACATTGTACCTTCCGGTCGCGCCCGAAGGCATGTGCGCGGGAACGGCGCACGCGCGGAACCGGCCGCGCCGCGATCGCGGCGCTCCGCCCGGAGGGACCGGAAAATTTCAGGCCCGCGCTTTTCCAAAGCGCGGGCCTGCTGTTTCGCTGGATTGGCCTTCGCGAAGTGAAGATCGTCGTCGTATACATTCTTTCGGTGCTGCCGAACGTCCGCTTCACGCCTAGCCGCGCGGCCGGTATTCGGGTGCCCCTCGCGGCGGCGCCCATTCTCGCGCGCCCCGGGCGCAGGCGGCGCCGGTGCGCGCGCAGCCGGCCGGTTTCGGGTCTTTCAAGGGTTAGGGAAGTTCCGTCAGCGCGCGGCGTCAAGGGTCGCGAGGGCCGCGGCGACCTCCGCCTCGCCCGATGGCGTCAGCCGTCCGAAGGGGTTCCGCGCGACGCCGCCCCGGAAACCGGAGAGCGTCGCCGCCGCCTTGACGCCCGCCACGCCAAAACGGCCCGAGATGGCCGCGCCCGCCGCCCTAAGCGCCCCATCGAGGCGCCGCGCGCCCTCCGGGTTGCGGCGGTATTCGCCGTAAAGCCGTACGCAAAGGCCGGGCGCGTAGTTCGCCGCCGAGAGCACGCCGCCCATGGCTCCGGCGTCCAGCCACGAAATGAGCTTGCCCTGGGAGCCGGCCAGCATCGAAAACGACGGGGAACAGAAATCCCGGTATGCCTCGACAGGCTGCCTGGACGTGTCCTTCATGCCGATCACGTTCGGATGCGCCGAGAGCGCGCGCGCCACATCCGCCGGCAGTTCGACGCCCGCCGCATAGCCTGGCGCGGCGTAGAGCAGCACCGGCAGCGGGCTTTCGTCCGCCACCGCCGCGTAGAACCGCATCAGGCCCTCGGCCCCCACGGTCTTCGAGAAGAACGAAGGCGTCAGAACAAACACCGCGTCGGCCCCCTCGTCCCGGCAGCGCCGGATCCATGCCAGCGTGGCGTGGGCGGATTCCCGGCCGGCACCGGCGAACAGCGGAATCCCCGGGGACATGTGCCGCCGGACGGTGCGAAGGACCGCCGCCGCTTCGTCGTCCCCGAGGCTTCGGAATTCGCCGTTGCTGCCCAGCGGCATGAGCCCGGCGACGCCGGATTCACAGAGTCGGCGCGTATTTTCGGCCAGCGCCGAGAAATCCACCGACTCGTCCTGCGGTGAAAACGGGGTGATCATCGGCACATAAATTCCGCCCGGAATGTTCATCCGCGATCCCTTCTTCCCTCGAGACTCGAAAGGGCGAGGCGCATGTTGCCCATGAGCGGGCTGCCCTCGACGCGTTCGAACGCACATCCCTTGAACACTCCGCGCTTGAATTCCAGGTACTCCTCCATCTGCGCCAGGTTGCCGGTGATCTTCATCGGCTGGCGCACCGGAATGCCCTTGGCCTCGAGGAGCGCCAGCGCGTCGGTCAGCGGCGTCTGGATTCCCGCTACAAGGGCCATCAGGAGATCGTCCCGGGTGGTGCCCAGCGTGAGCCCGGTAAACGCGCCCCGCTTTTTCGCCATGCTGTGCCGGTCGCCCGCCAGGTACGGCCTGAAGCGCACGTTCCCCGGCACATGGCAGCCAAACAGCTTTTCGGGCAGGAACCGGTTGTAGAAGGTTTCCTCGGACAAGTCCGCGCAGAGCGTCTTGCGGAACCATTCGATGGCGAAACCGCCGATGCCGATGGCGAACACCTGCCACAGCCCGGGCGCGGCCGCCCGGCGCACGTAGTACTTTTCGTGGGGCTCGGGGTTTGCAC
This sequence comes from Bacillota bacterium, assembly GCA_023421395.1. Classification (GTDB taxonomy): domain Bacteria; phylum Bacillota; class Clostridia; order Christensenellales; family Aristaeellaceae; genus JAEZHK01. Next base: position 21,423 of record JAEZTL010000008.1, read on the forward strand.
ACAATACCGACAGCATTTCGCTGCTCCCGGAGGTCATCAGCGCATCGCCGGGGGCCGCGTTTCCCGCGCCCGCCTGCGCGGCCGACACATCCTGCGTGCCCATGAAGACCGGAATGCCGCTTCGCGCCCCCATGAGGCGCGCGGCCTCCTTCGAAAGGGCGGCGGGCGCGTCCCACGGCTCGCGGATCGGGGGGAGCATGTCCGGCGGGATGCCCAGCGCGCTCAGAATCTCCCCCGACCAGCCGCCCGAAAAGGTGTTGAAAAGGCCGGTCATCGACGCGTTGACGCCGTCCATCCCCCATTGCCCGGTGAGCCGCCGGAAAAGAAGCGTCGTGAAGTGCCCGGCCTTGAACGCACCCCGGAACAGCGCCTCCCGATGCAGCTTAAGCCATAAAAGCGACGTGGCGGAAACGCCGCCCGCGTAGGGCAGCACGCCGGTTCTCGCAAGGTACGCCTCCGGCGGGATCAGCGATTGGATGCGCCGGGATTCCGCCCGGCTTCGCCGGTCCATGTGGGTGAAGACCGGGCTGACCGCGCGGCCCTCCCCGTCCATCAGCGTAAGCGACGGCGCGAAGGCGTCGAACGCGACGCCTTCGATCTCCGGATGCGCGTGGAAGGCCTCCCGCGCGGCGCTGATGAACGCGCCGTACACCTCGTCGGCGTTCAGCTCCACCCGGTCGCCGGAGACCTTCAGGTCGTAGGTGCGCCAGAAGGTGCCAAGGGTGCGGCCGCTCTCGTCCATGACGGCCGCCTTGAGGGACGACGTGCCGATGTCGGCGGAGAATAGCAGCATAGTGCCTCCCGTTTCAAATGGACTGCCGGAACCGGAACCGCGAGCGGTTCCGGTTCCGGGCGTCGCTGTCAAAGGGATGATCAGCCGTTATACTGGGCTTCCAGCTCCTGGGTGCGCTTGGTCACGGTGGCCATCGCGTCGTCCAGCGAGGTACCGCTGAGCATCGTGGTGTAGGCTTCGCCGATGATGTCCAGCAGTTCGCCGTTGCCGCCGAAGAGCTGCGGCGGGTAGGAATACTGCGCGGCGTCCATGAAGCCCTGATACATCGGGTCGTCAAAGGCCGGATCGTCGGCCAGCGCCTGCACCACCGGGAAGCGGCCGGAGTTGAGCGCGAAGTTCACCGCGACCTCCTGGCTGGTGATGAACATCAAAAAGTCCGCGAAGACCTCGGGATTCTTGCATGCGGTGGTGATGGCGATGCCGCTGGTCTGCAGCTGGCATACGTGGCGCTCGCCCTTGGGGATCGGCAGGCTGCCCAGCTTGCCCTTGAGGTTCGGGTTGTCCGACAGGATCGCGCCCAGCGCGTTCGAGCCGGTGATCATCAGGCCCGTCTTCTCCTGGGCGAAGTAGGCGGCGGCTTCGGGGTAGCCGGTCTCGGTCAGCCCGGGAGGCACCGCGTCTTCCACCAGCGCCAGGTCCACGAAGTACTTGAGGGACTCGGCGAAGCGGGGATCGGTCAGGCCCAGCGCCCACTTTCCGTCAGTCTGGACGGCCTCGTCCACGCCGAAGGAGCGGGAGATGGTGACGAAGCGGTTTTCGCCGGAACCGTTGCGGGTGCTGACCATGCTGAAACCCCACTGGTCCTTGCGGCCGTCGCCGTTGAGGTCCTTGGAGAAGGCCTTGGCGGCCTTGGTGAAGTCGTCCCAGGTTTCGATGGTCGTCATGCCTGCTTCCTCAAGCCAGTCGGTGCGGTACACCAGGCCCTGCGGGATGTAGTGCCAGGGCACGAACATCAGCTGGCCCTGCATCGTCGCGTCGGAGACGCAGCCCGGAATCAGCGAAGCCAGCCAGTCCTTGTCCAGGTAGGGCGTGGGATCGAGGATAATACCCATTTCCTTGGCCGGGCCCATGAACTCCGTGGGCATGAAAAAGCCGTCGGGCAGATCGTTGCTGGCGGCCAGCGCGGTGATCTTCTTGGCCATTTCGTTGACGGGAACGCCGATCTGGGTGATTTTTACGTTGGGGTGGAGTTCCATGTACTTCTGAGCCATGGCCTCGACGAGGGGGGCTTCCTTCTCCGTCAGAAGCGTATCAAAGTAGGTGATCTCGATGGTCTCCTCCGCCGCCGCCGGCAGCGCGACCATTAGGTTCATGATCATGGCCAGGCAAACCAGCATCAACGCGACGAGCCTTCCGTTTCTCATGGTATCCCTCCTGATGATTGTTATTGCTTAACTGCGCCAGCAGTCAAACTACTGATGAAGCTGCGCTGCAGGAATACGAACAGCAGCACCAGCGGAACACTGGAGATCAGCGACGCGGCCATCATGTCGTTCCAAAGGATCTTGTAAAACCCGTTGAGCTCCGCGATGCCGATGGGCACGGTCTTGAGGGAGGGCGAGTTGATCAGCACCTGCGCGAACATGTACTCGTTCCAGCCGGTGATGAACGAATAGATGGCCGTGGCGGCGATGCCCGGCAGCGTCAGCGGCAGGATGATCACCCAGAACGCCCGGAAGCGGGAGCAGCCGTCGATGATGGCGGCCTCGTCCAGTTCCAGCGGAATCGTGCGGAAAAAACCGGTCATCATCCAGGAGCAGAAGGGGATCGTGAAGGAGACGTACACCAGAATCATGCCGATGTAGGTATCCTTGATCCCATAGGTGGCCAGCACCTTATAGTAGGGGATCAGCAGCATGATCGAGGGGAACATCTGCGTCATCAGCGTGAAGGTCATGAACGCCTGCCGCCCCCGGAACTGGAAGCGCGATACGCCGTAGCCCGCGAAGCAGGACGCAGTCGTCGCCAGCAGCATGGAGCCCAGCACGATGATCAGGCTGTTTTTGAAGTAGGTGAGGAACGGGTACTCGCTCCACAGCCGGAAATAGGAGCCGAGCGTCGGCTGCCCGGGGATCCAGTTGGGGGGGATCAGGATGGTTTCGCTCTCGGTTTTGAACGAGGTGGACACCATCCAGAGAATCGGGATCAGCACCATCAGGGAGAAAAAAACCAGAATCAGATAGGAGCCCGCCGCGCCGGATGCGCGCCTGAGAGGGATGCGCTTACGCTTCATGGTCAAACACCCTCCTGTACGCGACACTGATCAGGTAGCAGATAAAGAAGATGATCACCGACATCGCGGCCGCCTTGCCGAAGTTGAAGAAGTCGAAGGCCTCCTTGTAGACGCTGATGCTGATCACCCCGGTGGCGTCGCCCGGCCCGCCCTGGGTCAGAAGCCATACGATGGTGTAGTGCTTGAACCACCACACGGTGTCCAGCACCAGCGTGGTCAGAAGCACCGGGCGGATGGACGGCAGCGTCACATGAAAGAGCGCCTGGGCCTTTGAGGCGCCGTCGATTTCCGCCGCTTCGTAAAGGTCCCGGGGAATGCTCTGCAGCCCCGCCAGCACGTTGATCATCACGAAGGGGAAGCCCTTCCAGATGCAGACCAGACATACCACCCAGAACGCGAACTTCGCGCTGCCCAGCCAGGACACATTGGTGTCGATGGCGCCCAGTCGGAACAGAAAGTCGTTCCAGATGCCGTAGAGCGGGTTCAGGATCCACTTGAACAAAAGCGCGATCACGACTTCCGGGAAGAGCCACGGCAGCGTCAGGATGGTGCGGAAGACCGTGACGCCGGGGCGCTTTTTGTTGAGCACCAGCGCCAGCATGCCGCCGATCAGGAAGTGCGCCGCCACCACGATGAAGGAGAACATCAGCGTCAGGCCGATCCTGCCCGCGAATTCGCCGTCCTTGAACAGCGACAGGTAGTTCTTCAGGCCCAGGAACGTCCACTTATTGGCCAGATTCGTCTGGAAAAAGCTGATGTAGACGCCGTAGAGCAGCGGATAGACCACCAGCGCGATCAGCGCCACCAGCGCCGGGAGGATAAAAATGTAGCCCATGAGCGCGCCGGGGGAGAGGTCGCCGACCTTGAAGGGCTTGCGCGCCCGCCTTGCCGCAGGATTGTGCATTTCGATCAGCCTCCGCTGCAGAGTTCGCGCCCGCTTGCGGGCGGGGGTGGCGTCACCACTCGGTCACGGTGCCGTCCTCCAGCCGCCAGACCGGCTGAATCCACCGGGGCATGTCCGTCCGGACGGCGTCCAGACGCATCCGCTCTTCGTCCACCTCGACGCCCAGGCCCGGGCGCTTCGGGAGCAGGACGAAGCCGTCCTCGAATTCGAACAGGCCCCGGGCGTTCAAAATGTAGGGATCCGAGGTCATGTAGAATTTGCCGTCGCCCACCTGCGTCTTGTCCTCGATCTCAAAATCGCCGCCGTTCACGGCGTTGTGCACGCCGATGATCTGCTCCTGCACGAAGGCGTTGGGGGTGGCCACGTCCAGGTGCAGGCACGCGGAGAAGGCGATGGCCCCCAGCGGGCAGTGAGGCGCCACGGCGATGTCGTAGGCCTCGGCCATCGCGGCGATCTTGCGGACCTCCCACAGGCCGCCTGCGTGGGAGAGGTCGGGCTGGATGATGTCCACCGCGCCGGTCTTGAAGATCTTTTTAAAGTCCCAGCGGGTGTAGAGCCGCTCGCCGGTGGCGATGGGGATGTTGGCCACGCGGTGCAGATCGATCAGGTCCTCCTCGTTCCAGGGCAGTACCGGTTCCTCCACGAACAGCACGCGGTAGGGCTCGATCTCCTTCATCAGCTGCGCGGCCATCGTCTTGTGCACACGGCCGTGGAAGTCCACGCCTACCTCCAGCTGGTCGCCCACCGCGTCGCGGATGCCGCCCAGCATGTTCGCGGCCTGCTCGATGGCGCCGTGGCCGCCGATCCACTCCATACCCTCGGTAATGCATACCTTGATGTACTTGTAGCCCTGCTTCAGCCGGATCAGCGCGTTTTTGCCCAGTTCCTCGGGCGTCTCGCCGTGGACCCACGCGTAGACGCGCTGTTTTGCTTTGGCTGCGCCGCCAATGAGCTGGTAGGCCGGCATGTTGTGGCGCTTTCCCTTGATGTCCCACAGCGCCTGCTCGACGCCGGAGATCGCGCTCATCAGAACCGGCCCGCCCTTATAGAAGTTGCCGCGGTAGAGCAGGTTGAAGATGTCCTCGATGTTCTCCGGGTTCTGGCCGATCAGGCTGTCCCGCAGTTCCGTGACCGCCGCGGCGGTGGCGCGGGCGCGGCCCTCGACCACCGGTTCGCCCCAGCCGGTCAGGCCGTCGTCGGTGGTGATTTTTACGTAGTTGGTCTTGGGGAACACCGGAAAGACTTCCACGCGCTCAATTTTCATCGGATACGGCTCCTTCCAAAATTCGGGATTTACGCGTTTGGGAGGCGGGAGAGCAGCGGATTGGATGCAAAGTACGCCAGCGTAACGCCGCGTTCGCCCAGCATGCGGGGATTTTTGCTGCCCTTCTTGCCCTCGTCGTGGTAGTCCGACCCGCCGGAGAGGATCTCAAGCCGCGCGCCGTAGGCCGCGCGCACCTGGGTTTCGATCTCCTCCGGGGTCAGCGCCCCGCCGTAGCTGGTCTTGTCATAGGGGTAGCTGGCCTCGATGCCGTCCAGCCCCGCGGCGATCAGGCGCTCGATGTAGGCCTCCCGGAAGCCGGGGGGAACCTCGTCGCCCGCGGCGGGGGTGATCAGGAAGGGATGGGCCAGGATCGCGACGCCGCCGGTTTCATGGATGCCCCGGATGATGTCCGAAGGGTCGGGCTTGATGCGCCGGACCGCGTAGCGGGGCGTGTTTTTGACCAGCAGCTTGGCGTCGCTCCAGGAGGCGGCGTAACCCTTTCGCGCCATCGCCTCGAAGATCTGCTTGCGCTGAACCGCCCGTTCGTCCCGCCGGCCGTCCTCCAGGATGTCCCGAGCCCAGTCTACGGGCATGCCGTCCCCGGTGAGCCGCGCGCACAGCGCCTTGTAGCCATCGATCTTGCTGACGATGCTCCGCTCGTGCTCCCGCGCGAAGAAGGGCGCGCCGAAATCGCAGCCCAGCGCGACAATATGCACGTCCTCCACGTCGGTGTCACAGGAGAATTCAATGCCCCTGAGCACCCGCACGCCGCGGCGAAGGCCGTAGTCTTCCAGGGTTTGCTCCGCGCCTTCCGCGAAAAGCGTCCCGTCGCACACGACGTCGTGGTCGGTGATCGCGAGCACCCGGATGCCCAGCGCGCCGGCTTTATCGATCAGTTCGGCGTAGGTGTCGTTCCCATCGGATCGGACGGTGTGGCTGTGCAGATCGCATTCGTACATTTTTTCTCCTCCGCTTCGTCAGACCCTGCCCGCGGCCGAGAACAGCCGGACAAAGGTCTCGCAGAGTTCGGCGACGCGCGCGTAGGCGGAGGCGTCCGCCTTCAGCGGGTTGCCGCAGTCCGGGTTCTGCTCGAAGAACGCCCGGAGCGCGCCGAGATAGGCCGCTTTCAGCGCCGTGGAGATGTTGATCTTGGACGCGCCCAGCGATACGAAGCGGTGGAACGCCTCGTCGGAAAGGCCGGTGCCGCCGTGCACCACCAGCGGCACGTCGACGCTCCGCCGGATCCGCTCGAACCGGCCGAAGTCCAGCCGGGGTTCGGCCTTGTACAGGCCGTGTGCGGTGCCCACCGCGGGGGCGAAGGCGTCCACGCCCGTCTCCCGCACGAAGGTGACCGAATCCTCCACGGAGGCCAGGCGCGCGTCTTCTTCGCTCACCGCGATGTGATCCTCCACGCCGCCGATGGCGCCCAGCTCGCCCTCCACGCTCACGCCCCCGGCCGACGCGTACAGGACGACCTCCCGGGTTTTTCGGATGTTTTCGGCCAGCGGTTCCCGGGAGGCGTCGATCATCACCGACGACCAGCCCAGATCCACGCATTTTTTGGCCAGCGCCACGTCGGTGCAGTGATCCAGATGGATCGCCACCGGTACCCCGGCGCGCTCCGCCAGCCCCCGGAGAAAGCCGATCAGCGATTCCGGGCCGATCTCCTTCACCGTGCCGACCGAGGTCTGAAGGATCACCGGCGCCCTCAGCGCCTCGCTGGTTTTCACGATCGCCCGGGCCGTCAGCTCGTTGACGATGTTGAACGCAGGCACCGAATACCCCTCGTCCACCGCTTTTTTCAGCATGGATTTCAAATTGACACAGGGCATGTGCGACCATTCCCCTCATAACAAGTCTAAACATGTAAATACAAGTTATGAAAATGATTATATGCGGTATTGGGCATATTGTCAAGGGGAAGGGGGGCAATGATTAGGATTTATTTCGCGGAGGCTTTTCTGGTTGACAAACGGATGCCCAGCCCATAAAATGAGGGCATATTCGGCCCGAGGACCGAGGCGCGAGGTGATTGGGATGACGCTGGACCGGCAGGACGCAAAGCCGCTGCATCAGCAGCTGGAGGACATCATACGGCGGAAGCTGGAGTTCGAGGAGTGGCCGCCCAATTCCATGATTCCCTCGGAAAACGAGCTGAGCAAGGAGTACGGCATCAGCCGCATGACGGTGCGCGCGGTGCTTAACCGCATTGTGTCCGCGGGGCTTCTGCGCAGGGTGCCCGGCAAGGGAACCTTCGTCTCCTCCGCGAAGATCGAAAGCTTTCCGCTGACGCAGATGGGCATCCGCGAACAGCTGGAGCGGATGGGTTACGAGACGACCACCCGTCTGATCAGCCTGATAAAAATTCACGCGCCGGTCAAAATCCAGAAGCGGCTCAGGTTGGCGGACGCCGCCGAGGTTTACGAAATCGCCCGCCTGCGCTATGTGAAGGACGAGCCGCTGAGCATCCACACCTCCTTTATTCCGCTTTCCATCTGCCCTGGCATCGACGCGAAGCTTCTGGAGGAAATGCAGCTTTGCGACATCCTGGAGAACATCTACGGTCATCCCATCATCCGGCGCGTCGAGACGCTGGAGTCCGTCATCGCCACGCTCAACGAGCGGGAGCTGCTGGGGCTGAAGGCACCCTATCCGCTGCTGATGCTGGAAAACGAGGTCTTTACCAGCGGCGACACCCCCATGGAGTACACCAAGGTGGTTTTCCGGGGCGACAAGATCAAGCTGCGCATCGAGTACGACAAGAGCCATCACGCATAAAAAAGCGGAGGGGCCTTCCCTCCGGTCATGGCGTAAAGCCTTTCGAACGTTTATTCCAATTCGGAGTGCCGCCAGCACGTGTGCTGGCGGCACTATTGATCCCTGTGATCGCGCGGGCGCCGGCCCTGGCGGAGAAAGGCTGGGCGGGAGGCGGGCGACATCACGGGCGCGGTGAGCGGCTGTGAGACGATTCCGGGCGCGTTCGGGAAGCGGTAGGGGCGCAAGGAGATCATCCCCGGAGTCGCGGAGGCTCTCCTTCGGGCGGGCCGCCCGGACGATCCGGAACCAATCCAGCACCGCCTGCGGAAGCATGATTCCGGCCGCGCCGCGCTCATTAAGAATCGGAAACGCCGCGTCGCGTGCGGCGCGGCGGGTATAAAGGTGCAATATCACGCTCAAAACGCCGCGAGGGCAGAAGGATACCCCTTTGCCCGGCGCTTTGCGCGAAGAAAGAGGGCCGCCTGATTTGGAGAATTACCTGGACCGGATTTACGAGGATAACTTTGAAATGTACTATGATTTCATGACCTCGCGCAAGGAAAGCGATCCGGACTTCACGAAGGATGACCTTAAGCACCTGCTGGAGGGCTTCTATGCCGCCCAGGGCAGCAACTGGATAGGCCGGAGCGAGGCCAAGGAGACGGCGCACCAGGCCATGATCGCGGCGTGCGAGGTGGTGCTCAGCGGCTGGGACGATGCGCCGTAGCCGCAGCGGCGCGCGGTCAAAAGTCCGTCCGCTCGGGCCGGGAGACGGAATCGCGCTGAATGAGGCCGCAGGGGAGCATGATGTTCGCGGGGGTTTCGGCCCGGCCTTCCAGCCGCTTCAGCAGCCGTTCCGCCGCGGTAAAGCCAATCTGCTTATTGGGCAGCGCCACGGTGGTCAGCCCCGGATACAGGCAGGACGAGACCTCCCGGTTGTCAAAGCCCACGACGGACAGCTGCGCGGGGATTTTAAGCCCGCGGGCTTCGGCGGCGGCGTAGCAGCCGGCGGCCATTGGGTCGTTCATCGCGAAGATGGCCGTGGGCGGGATCGCCAGGGACAACAGCGCGCCGGTCTCCTCCACGCCCGACGGACACTCCCAGTTGCCCCAGCGGATGTATTCCCGGGGGACGCCGAGGCCCGCTTCGTCCATCGCCGCGCGGAAGCCGCTGAGACGCTGCTTGGAGGCTTGTGAATTCGCATGTCCGGCGATCAGCGCGATGCGCCGGTGTCCTTGCCGGATCAGGAGGCGGGTAACCTCCCGGGCGCTGGAAACGTTATCATAGGTGACGGAAGTGCTGCCGGGGCTGTCGCTGTCGGCGAAGGCGTAGACCATGGGGATGCCGGCCGGCTGGTGCACACCCTCGATGCGGCGGTCGTGCATCGCCACGTAGATGATTCCGTCCACCCGCGCGTCCTCCAGCAGTTGGATGCCCTGATTGACGACGCCGATGTGCTGGCTCAGCTGTTCGTACTGGTTGTAGAGCTTCTGAAGCAGCCGGAGGTTATTCAGCAGCACCTGGTAGCCGCTGGTTTCCAGAAACTCGTTGATGCCATCCACAATTTCGGGCACGGGCAGACCGCAGATGTCCTCCACCAGCACGCCGATGATGTGGGTCTTGTTCATCCGGAGCGATTTTGCGATGGTGTTCAGCTTGTAGTTGGTCAGCTCCACCGCCCGGAGCACCCGCGCGCGCGTCTCCTCCGAGACATTTTTTTTGCCGCTCAATACGTGGGATACCGTCGCCACCGATACGCCGGACAGCGCGGCTATTTCCTTCATCGTCGCCATTGAATCGACACTCCAAGCATTTTTTTTGCGCCGCCGCACGCTGGAAAGGCCAGCCGGGAAGCGCTGGAATTTAAACGATTACTTAATTATACAGAATACTGGTATTTTCACTTTCTGTCAAGCATATATCCGAGATATGCGGTATTTGTCCGAAAAATATTAAGATTTTCATGATAATGTAAAAAATGCGGTTGACAATAGCCGATTCTGTTGCTATAATCTGGCCGTAAAGAGATAATCGATTAAATCCGACGCTTCGACCGATCCGTCCTCTTCCGCCGTCCTCTTCCGCCGCTCCGTGTGTCTTTTCGAAAATAGCCCGCGAGGTGGATATCACATGAAGCACGCGCAGTCTTTGCCCCTTTCCAGCATCCGGCTGACGGATGGCGTCCCCCAGCGGATGCAGCGTCTCGTCAGGGAGAAGGTGCTGCCCTACCAGTGGGAAGTTTTGCACGACCGCGTCGAGGGCGCGGCCAAGAGCCACTGCATTGAAAATTTCCGCATCGCCGCCCGGCTTTCCGAGGGGGAGCACTACGGCGTGGTTTTTCTGGACAGCGACCTTTACAAGTGGCTGGAGGCGGTGGCGTATTGTCTCGAGGTCTTCCCGGATCCGGAACTGGAGGCACGCGCGGACGAGATGTGCGACTTAATCGCCAAAGCCCAGGGCCGGGACGGCTACATCAACACCTACTACACCCTGGTGGAGCCTGTGGGCCGGTTCACCAACCTGCAGCAGGGCCATGAGCTCTACTGTGCGGGCCACTTGTTCGAGGCCGCCGCCGCCTACTACCGGGCCACGGGCAAGCGCGCAATCCTGGACACCGCCTGCCGCTTCGCCGATTACCTGGGGCAGGTGTTCGGCGCGGGGGAGGGGCGGCTCCGCGGCTACCCCGGTCACCAGGAGGTGGAGGTCGGGCTGGTGAAGCTGTACCGGGTTACCGGGAAAGCCGCCTACCTGGAATTGGCGGACTACTTTATCGCCCAGCGGGGCAGGAAGCCGCTCTACTTCGCAGCGGAACGCGCCGGGAGCGGCTACCGCGATATCTTCCCGGAGCCGGTGATCAAGCAGCCCACCTACGCCCAGTACCATGAGGAGCCGGTCCGTCAAGAGAAGGCCGTGGGCCATGCGGTTCGCGCGATGTACATGTACAGCGCCATGGCGGATTTGGCGATGCTGACGGATAACCCGGCGCTTCGGCAGGCCTGCGGCGCGCTCTACGGGAACGTGACCCAGCGCCAGATGTTCGTGACCGGCGGGATTGGCTCCACGCAGGAGGGCGAGAGCTTTACGGTGGATTATGACCTGCCAAATGATCGCTGCTACTGCGAGGGCTGCGCCTCGGTAGGGCTGATGATGTTTGCCGCCCGCATGGCGGAGCTGACCGGCGACGGCGCCTGCTATGACACCGTGGAGCGGGCGTTCTTCAACCGGGTACTGGGTGGCATCTCCCAGGTGGGCACGGAGTTTTTCTACGTGAGCCCGCTTTCGCTCGATCCCGCGGCTTGCCGCGGAAACCCAGGACTCGCCCATGTGACGCCCGTTCGCCAGAAGTGGTTCGATGTGGCCTGCTGTCCCACCAACTTCGCGCGGACCATCATGTCCATCGGCGGCTATGCCTTCGGCGAGAAGGACGGCGTACTGGTCATCAACATCCCGCTGGCCGCGGAAATTGCGGGCGGCGGGTTCTCCGTGCGGCTGGATACCCAGTACCCCTTTGGCGGCGCGCTGCGCCTCACGGTGCGCGACCGGGCCCAGTCCGCCGCCATCCGAGCTTCGGGCCTCGCACCGGTCAGGTCGGTGTCGGTCAACGGCAAGGCCGTCGAGGCAAAGCGCGAGAACGGCTACCTGCTGCTGCCCGACCTTCAGCCGGGGGACGCCGTGGATGTGGCCTACGATATGCGCCCGCGCTATGTGGTGTCCCATCCCAAGGTTCAGGACAACGTGGGCAAGGTCGCCGTGATGCGGGGCCCGGTGGTATACTGCGCCGAACAGGCGGACAACGGGCCGGGCGTCGCCTGCCTGAGACTGCCCCATGAACCCTCCTTCCGAGAGGCGGAAACCTTTGCGGGCAGCGGCACTGTCGCGCTGAAAGCCGATGGTTTCCGGGCGGTTTTCGAGAGCGACGCGCTGTACCAGGAGGGGCTGCCCCGCTGGCGGGAAGAGGAAATCACGCTCATCCCGTACTACCTGTGGGCGAACCGGGGCGAGGGAGAAATGAGGGTCTATCTGAATGTTCAATAATGCACGCGAGGTGCATAAAAAGTAGGGAGGAAGCGACATGAAGAAGAGAATCCATCTCGTCAGCCTGGTGATCGCGCTGGCCATGCTGCTGTCGATGGCGTCAGGCCTGACGGCGCTGGCGGAGGGCCGCATCACCATCACTTACTCCATGTGGGGCGATGACAACGAGGTCAAGGTGCTCCAGGATACCATCGACAAGTTTGAAAGCGAGCAGGACAAGATCCACGTGGAGATCGTCCAGATTGACCGGGCCGACTACGTGGGCACGCTCAATACCCGCGCGGCGGGCAACAACCTGCCGGATACCGGCATCATGGCGGAGGACGCGGTGCTCATGTGGGCTTCCCAGGGCATGCTGGCGGACGTGAGCAACATGTACGGCGCCGAAGAAGCCAAGCCGCTGGACAGTCTGGCCTTCACCTTCCAGGGAAAGACCGTGGGCTACTCCGTGGCGAACGAAGTGCTGCTGACCTTCTACGATCGCAAGGCCTTCAAGGACGCGGGCGTTACCCCGCCGCCCGCCAGCGCCGAACAGGCGTGGGACTGGGACACCTTCGTGGACGTGGCCAAGCAAATGACCTTGGACAAAAATGGCAACAACGCCAAATCCCCCGACTTCGACCCCAACAACATCAAGCGCTACGGCGTGATGTTCTGCCCCGATTTCTGGCAGCTTGAGGAGTGGTCCGTCACCAACGGCGGCGCCTGGTACGACCCGGACGGGAACGTGACCATCGACAGCCCCGAGGCCATGGAGGGCCTGCAGCGCATCGCGGACCTGTACCTGGTGGACCATGTGGCGCCCCAGTATGGCACCAACACCGCCACCACCATCGACCAGGACCTGGTTCCGGGCAACTGCGCCATGTACATCAACGGCCAGTGGTCCATCGGCGTGTGGCTGGGCGCGGCCCGTGAGAGCGACGGCCTGGACTACGGCGTGGGCGTGCTGCCCTACATGAAGGACAAGGTCACCCTGAACACCGGCGGCGTCAACGTGGCCTTCGCCACCTCCAAACACCCCGAAGAGGCCATGACGTGGCTCAAGTGGTACGCCAAGGAAGAAAACTCCTGGGGCCTGATCCAGAGCGGCATCTGGATGCCGGTTCTGTCCAGCTACTACACCGACGAGGCGCTGACCCACAAGTGGGTGGACAATCCGAATTTCCCGCCCTATGATGAGTACAAGACCGCCGTCGTGGACTACGCCAGGGATTATGCCAGGCCCACCTCCTGGTACTGGGTCAACAACACAAACCTCTTCAACGACGCGCTCAGCACGATTCTCGCACCCTGCTGGAGCGGCAACGCCAAGGTGGCCGACGTCATCACGCAGAACATCGACGTGCTGAAGGCCGCCAACCAGGGCAATTAGGACCGGCCGGCGGGGGTCCGCCCAAACGGGCGGACCCCCGCCGAGAAGAGGTGTTGACATGAGAAGAAACGCCAAGCCCCTGTCCAGGATGGCGCGGCAGGAGGCGCGCGCGGCCAAACTGTTCCTGATCCCCGCCTTTCTGGGGCTCACATTCATCACCTATCTGCCGCTGATCTCGGTGTTCGCGCTTTCGTTTTTCAAGTGGACCGCCATCATGCCGAGGCCTCTCTTTGTCGGCCTGAACAACTACCTTCGCCTCTTGACCAAGGATATCTTCTTCTGGACGTCGGTGAAGGTGACCGTGTACTACGCGTTTCTGAGCGTGGGCGTCAGCATGCTCTACTCACTGTCCGTCGCGATGCTCCTAAACCGGAAGATCCCCGCGCGGGGCTTCTTCCGGGCGGTTTTTTACGTGCCCTACATCATTCCCGCCATGGCCGTGTACATGAGCTGGGCGCTATTGTACAACCCGGATTTCGGCGTGTTCAACGCCATTCTGGCCGAGAACGGCATGCAGAAGGTCACCTTTCTGGCCGACTCGAAGTACATCATCCCGTCGCTTTCGGTCATCGCCGTGTGGGCCAGCGGAAACCTGATCGTCATCTTTCTGGCGGGGCTTGGCAACGTGCCCCGCGTGTATCATGAAGCTGCGGAAATCGACGGCGCGACCGCCTGGCAGCGCCTTATCCATATCACCTTCCCCTGCATGACGCCCATCATTTTTTACAACCTTCTGATGAGCCTCATCGCCAATATGCAGGTGGTGGTACCCTCGCTGATCTATGCGGGAAGCAACCGCACCACCTACCCGGAGTACACGTTCATGTCGTTTCTGATGTACCGCACGGGCTTTACCAACAATGACCTGAGCTACGCCAGCACCATCTCGTTCATCTTTTTTCTGATCATCGGCGTATTTACGCTGATCCTCTTCGCGACCTCGAAATCCTGGCTGTTCTACGAAGGGGGGGACAAGTGACATGCGCGGCGGAATCAGGAGCAGAAAGCGCCGGGAATTGATTGCAAACGCCGTGTCAACGGCGCTGGTCGTATTGCTGGCGGCGCTCGTGCTGTTTCCCCTGTGGTGGATCTTCCGGTCCTCGCTGATGACCAATCCCGAGATCGGCTCGCTGAACTTCCTCCCCAGCCGGTGGCTGTTTGAAAACTATCCGGAGGCGCTGAAGGTTTTCTCGTTTTTCCAGTATTTTCTGAACACCATGACCATCGTGACACCCTGCGTGCTCTTCGGCACGGTGACCGCGGTGATGTGCGGGTACTCCTTTGCGAGGCTGTACTTCCGGGGGCGGGATTTTGTGTTCGGCCTGTGCATCTCATCGCTTCTGCTGCCGCCGATGGTCACGCTGATCCCGCTGTACATCGGCTGGATCCGGTTCCTGGGGCTGGGCGGCACCTACTGGCCGATGATTTTGCCCTACGTGACCGGTGGCGGCGCCTTCAACATCTTTCTGATCCGCCAGTTCATCATGACGGTCCCGCGGGAGCTTGACGAGGCCGCGAAGATCGACGGCGCGGGCCGGGTGCGCGTGCTGCTGCAGATCCTGGTGCCCTCCATCAAGCCGGCCATCATCGTGGTGGCGCTGTTCATCTTCATTGGCATCTGGAACGACGTGCTGCAGCAGACGGTGTACATCTCTGACGCGAAGATGTATACCATCGCGCTGGGGCTCAAAAAATTCTCCGGCTCTTACGGTACGGACTGGAAGCTGGCCATGGCCTCCACCTGCATGTCCATCCTGCCGGGCGTGCTCGTATACCTCTTCTGTCAGAAGTATTTTGTGGAGGGCGTGGTCATGACGGGGATGAAGAACTGATCTTTGCGCCGTGCCGCCGCTGCGCGACTGTGCGGCGCGCTTCTTTCGATCGGCAGAGGCTCCGAACGGAGATTCCGGGAGATTTCCGGTGCGCGAAGGCCCCCGTTTTCCGGGCTGAAAATCCGCCGTTTTTTCTTTGACGTTCAGCGCCGTACCCCCGTGAAACCCGCGGGGACGGCGCGCTTTTTTGCCGGTTCAGCCGCGGTTTTTTTCACCGAACGCGGCCCGGACCGCCGCAAATTCCATCACGGCTGCCATGCGCGCTTCACATCTTTCGAGCGAATAAATAGAGTAATTATACATAAATACGCTATAATAATTAAGCATAAAGTATATTGACGTTTAGTTTTCGGCCGTGATACAATGATTGCGCATCAATGAAATCGGTTTAATGATTTCATTTTTTCCGAGCCTTGATGAAATCGATTTAACTGGAGGCGCGTATGGCCGCGACGAACGACTGTCCCGTCCGCTGGCGGGGCGCATGGATCGGGTTTGACCAGGGGCGAGATGCCTACGACCCTTCGATTCCCTATTATTGCGCCGACGATTTTGAAAAGGGCGAGAACCAGCCCTTTCTGCCGCCGCCGGCGCTTCTGCGGGGCGAATTCACGATTCCGGAAGGACGGGTACGCGCGGCGCGCCTGCGCGTGGCGGCCTACGGTCTCGCGGAAGTGTACCTGAACGGCGTGCGCGCCGTGACCGGGCATATGATCCCCGGCCTCAGCGATTACCGAAAGCGGGTGTACTACCGGGAATTCGACGTGGCGGCGCTCGTGACGCCGGGCGCGAACGCCCTCGGCGCGGTGCTGGCGGACGGCTGGTACGCCGGGTACATCGGCCTCAACCCCCGCGGATGGTGGGGGGCGAACCCGCGGCTGAGCCTGATGCTGACCGTGGAGTACGCCGACGGCAGGGCGTTTGAAATAGGGACGGACGAAACCTGGAAGGCCGCCTTCGGCCCGTGGCGTTACGCGGACATCATGCACGGCGCGGGCTACGACGCGCGGCTTGAGCGGGAGGGCTGGACGCTGCCGGGCTATGACGACGGCGGCTGGGCGAGCGTGGATACCGGTGCGGCGTACGGGCACGTGCCGGAGCCTCATCCCGGGGTACCGGTGGTCGAGCACGAGCGCATCCCCGTGGCGGAAAGGCTTGCGGCGGATGAGGATTCGGTCATTCTGGACTTTGGCGTCTGCTTTTCCGGCGTTGTGCGCATCACGGTATCCGGCGAAGTGGGCGCCGAGATCGGCATCCTGCACGCGGAGCAGCTGAAGGACGGGGAACTGTACCTGCGCGGCAACCGCTCAGCCGAGGCGCACGACCGGTACATCCTGCGCGGCGGCGCGGAGGAGAACTTTCAGCCGGAGTTCACCTACCACGGCTTCCGGTATGCAAAGGTCTCCGGGCTGAAGCGCGCGCGGCTGATCCGTGCGGAAGGCGTGGCGATTGGGAGCCATCTGCCCGGTGAGACAATATTTGAAGCGGAGCATCCGGTGGCGCAGCGCGTGTTCGAAGTGGTGAAAAACACCATGCGCTCGAACCTCTTTGAAATGCCCACGGATGTCTGCGCCCGGGACGAGCGGCTGGGCTGGGGCGCGGAAGGGCACTTTGCGATGCACACCGCCGTCTATCTGAATGACAACCGGCTGTTTTTGCGCAAGTGGCTGCGGGACATCGCCGACGGTCAGATGGAAAACGGCAGTTTCTGGGCCAACGCGCCGGCGGTCATGATGAAGGATGTGCTGCCCTTCGCCGGCGACATTCAGTCGGACATGGGCGTTCACGCCGCGTGGCTTTTGATCACGATGTACGGGGACGCCGAAGGCGTGCGGGGCTATTTTCCGGCGCTGGAGCGGTACTTCGCCTACATGGAGGGCAACAGCGACAGGCTCCTGCGCTTCGCGACGGCGCGGGACTGGCTGGACCTTGGCCACAACGGGCGGTCGGACTTTGACCACGGGTACGGGAAGTGTCCCGCCGTTTTGATCGGCACCGCCTACTTCGCGAGATCGGCGCAACTGATGGAGGACATCGCCCGCGCGCTGGGCGAGGATGGCCGGGCGGCCTGCTACCACGAAATGTACGGCAAAATCCGCGCGGCGTTCCGCACCTATTTCGTGGGGCGAAACGGCCTGATCCGCAGCGCCACCCAGGGCGGCGCGCTGCTGGCGCTGACCTTCGGCCTTCTGGAAGGCGGAGAGATCGAGGCTACCCGCGAATGGCTGAAAGCGGACATGGCCGAAAAGGGCGGGATCACCTGGGGCACGGCCACCACGCCCTTCGCGCTCTACGGGCTCGTCCAGGCGGGCCTCCCGGAAGAGGCGGCGCGGTTTCTGACCCGGACCGAGTTCCCCAGCATCGGTTACATGATCGCCTCGGGCGCCACCGCCGTCTGGGAGCGCTGGGATGGCATTCTGAACGGCGAGTACCACCCGCACCCGATGAACGCCTTCAACCACATTGGCCTTGCCACCGTTGGAGCGTTCATGGTTTCGTCGCTGGCGGGCATCGCGCCGATGGCGCCCGGGTTTGAAAAGATCCTGCTTCAGCCCGTCGTCAGCCGGGAGATCGGCGGCGTCCGCGCGGTGTACACAAGCGTCCGGGGCGATATTGAGGCCGCCTGGCGCGTCGAAGGGGACGAACTTACCTACCGGTGCCGCATCCCCGCGCCGGCGCTTCTGCGCCTGCCCGGGTTCGAACGGGCGCTGCCCCCCGGAGAACATGAATTTAGGCTACGGTTTCCCCAAAATCAATAAGGGAGGATTCCACCATGAAGAAGCTGCTGGCCCTGGGACTTGTCGTCATGATGCTTTTCGCAACCGCCCTCTCCGCCGCCGCCGAGGAACCCTACTACATCGGATTCTGCAACATGTTTATGTCGGAAGATTTCTTCATCACCGTATCCAAGGGCCTGCATAAGGCCGCCGAGGAGAGCGGCGTCAAGCTGGAGGAGAACTTCGCGCAGCGCGACGCCGTGGTCATGACCCAGGCCATCGAGACCTACGTGACCAAGGGCGTCGATCTGGTCATCGACTTCAACGTGCTGCCGGAAACCGGCTCCGCCATCGCCGCGAACCTGAAAGCCAAGGGCATCCCGATGATCTCCATCGACTGCCTCTACGAGGATGCGTACTTCTTCGGCGTCAACAACTACGGCGCGGGCGAAGCGCTGGGCGACGCGGCGATCACCCAGGCCCAGAAGAAGTTCGGGGACAAGCTGGAGTACATCGTCAACGTCTATGACGCCACCTCCGGCGACGAGATCAAAAAGCGCAACGACGGCGTGACGGACAAGCTGAAGGCCGTCTACCCCGACGCGGAAATCGTGTGGCTGGACTGCCAGGCGGACGACGTCAAGACCGCCGCGCTGACCCGCGACTGGCTGAGCGCCCATCCCGACGCCACCAAGATCGTGTTCGTCGGCCAGAACGACGACCGGGGCTACGCCATCAATACTGTTGTTGAGAACGAGGGCCGCCGCGACGACTGCATCATCGTGTCCCACAACGCCGATCCCAGCGCCATCGAGAACCTGAAGGCCCACAAGGATGGCTCCACCGCCTGGCTGTGCACCGCTTCCTATAACTCGCAGCTCTACGGCGAGCAGGTCATCGACATGGCGCTGCGCATCCTGAAGGGCGAGGGCGCCGATCAGATGGAATACACCAAGGTAACCGTCGTGACCCCGGAGAACCTGGACGAATACCTGGCCTCTCTGGAAGCGGCATAATACGGAAACGATCAAGGCATCGGCCGGATTCGGCTTTTGCCCGGAAGGGCGCCGCGCGCGGCGCCCTTCCGGGCGATCCCACTGGAACGGGGATGGTGATGGAATGAGTATTCTGGCCATGAAGGGCATCTACAAGGCGTTTCCCGGCATCGTGGCGGTGGATCACGTGGATCTGACGCTGGAAAAGGGCGAAGTGCTGGCGCTGGTGGGCGAGAATGGCGCGGGCAAGTCCACCCTGATCAAGATCCTCTCCGGCGCGTACCAGCTGGACGGCGGCGTCATCGAGATCGAGGGGAAGGTCCGCCCGCCCTACAACACGCGGGAGGCCATTGACCTTGGCATCGGCATCGTCTACCAGGAACTCAACTACCTGGGGGCCATGTCCATCGCGGAGAATCTGTTCATCGGCCGTGTGCCCACGGCGGGCGCGCTGCACAAGGTGGACTATGCCAAGCTCTACCGGGACGCCGCGGCGGTGATGAAGGAGTTCGGGCTGGACCATCGGACGCCCGAGACGCCGGTGGAGGCGCTGTCGGTGGCGGAAAAGCAGTTGGTGGAGATCGCGCGGGCGTTCACGCGGGACGTGAAGATTCTGGTGATGGACGAGCCCACCAGCGCGCTCAACGACGCCGAGACGGACAACCTCTTCCGGCTGATCCGGTCGATGAAGGCGCGGGGCGTTTCGATTATTTATATCTCCCACCGGCTGGGAGAGATCTTCGAGATCGCCGACACCGTGCAGGTGATGCGCGATGGCAGGAACGTGGCCAAGGCGCGGGTTTCGGACACCTCCCGAGACCAGATCGTCGCCTGGATGGTGGGCCGCGAGATCCGCGACATGTACCCGTCCCGCGACGCTTTGGTGGGGCGCGAGGTATTCACCGTCGAGGGGCTCGATACCGACTTTCTGAAGGATATCGCCTTTGACGTGCGAGCGGGCGAGGTGGTGGGCCTTTTCGGCCTGATGGGCGCGGGCCGCAGCGAGATCGCCGAATGCATCGTGGGGCTCAGGCCCTGCCGCGGCGCGAAGATGTCGGTGGGCGGCAAGGCCTACCGGCCGGTCCTCCCCATCGACGCCATCCGAAGCGGCATCGCCTACGTGCCCGCCGAGCGAAAGAGCGACGGCGTCAACCTGATCGCGTCGGTCAAGGACAACATCACCATCGCCAACCTGAAGAAGGTGGCGCCGAGGGGCATCCTGAACCTCGGCCGGGAGGCGGAGCTGGCCGGGGAGTGGGTGAAGCGGCTGGGCGTCAAGACCAGCGGCATCATGGCCGAGGTGGACAGTCTCTCCGGCGGCAACCAGCAGAAGGTGGTCATCGCCAAGGGCCTCAACACCGAGCCGACGTTCATGATCCTGAACGAACCCACCCGGGGCGTGGACGTGGGCGCCAAGGTCGAGATCTACAACCTCATCAACGACCTGTGCAAAAACGGGAAGGCGGTGCTCATGATCTCCTCGGAGCTGCCGGAAATCATGAGCATGTCGGACAGGATCTACATCGTGCACGAGGGCCGCATCACCGGGCAGCTGGACAAGAAGGACTTCTCGCAGGAGACCCTGCTCAAGTACGCGATCGGAGGGTGACGATGACCATGGAGCATGAGACCGCCCGGGTCTTTCCCCGGAGACTCCAGAAACTGATGAAGAGCGACATCTCCACGATCATCGCGCTGATCGCGCTCAGTGCCGTGTTCGGCGTCGCCTCCCCGTACTTCTTTACGATGAGCAACCTCATGAACATCGGCACCTACGCATCGATCATGGGCACCATGGCGGCGGGCCTGACGGTGGCGATGCTCCTCGGCGGGCTGGACGTTTCGCAGTACGCGCTGTCGGCGCTGTGCGGGATGATCATGGGCATCCTGTACGAGTGGGGCATGAACCCCTACCTGACAATGCTGCTGGTGGTGCTGGCGGGCGTCGTGGGCGGCTGCGCCAACGCCTTTGTCATCACCAAGATGCGCGTCAACCCCATCATCGCCACGATGGGCACACAGTTTGTGTTCCGCGGCGGCGCCTACCTTCTGACCGACGGCCGCTACATCCGCATCAGCGACCCGGTCTACAGCTTCATCGGCAGCGGCAAGGTATGGGGCGTCCCCTTCTGCCTGATCATCATGGCGGTCATGTACCTTGTGATCTGGTACGTGCTCAAGTACACCACCTACGGGCGCTATGTGTTCGCCGTGGGCGGCAACCCCCGCGTCGCCCAGCTGGCCGGCATCAACACGGCCCGGGTGCGCTTCATCTCCCACATCATCGCGGCGGTCACCGCGGCCATCGGCGGCATCATCACCGTCAGCCAGACGGCGGCGGCCATGCCCAAGCACGGCACCGGCAACGACATGGACGGCATCGCCGCAGTCATCCTGGGCGGCATCGCCCTCGCCGGCGGCAAGGGCAAGGTGACGGGCACCCTCTTTGGCATCCTGATTCTGGCGGTGCTCCTCAACGGCATGACGCTCTTAAACGTCCAGGCCTACTGGCAGCAGGTGATCAAGGGCGGCGTGCTGATCTTCGCGGTGTTCGTGGATTCGTTGCGCGGCGGTGGAATGAAGGCATGACGAACGTAAAGCGGGCGCTCCTCGGCATGGCGCGCCAGTGCTGGGAGCAGGGGCTGGCGGCGCAGGCCATGCTGGAGACGGGCGACGAGGAGATGCTGGTTCTGATGGCGCACGACTGCGTTGTGCGCCAAAACCCCGACGGGCGGCTGGCGGATGTGGAATCGACGCCGGCGCTGGTGGATCCGGCCGTGTGCGTCGAGCCGGTGCTGGCGGCCGGCCGCTTGACCGGAGAAGCGCCGTACGCCCGCGCGGCGGCGCGGAACATCGAGTATCTATTAAGGGAAGCGCCCCGGACGACGGACGGTGCGCGCTTCCACCTCGCCGGCGGGCAAGAGGTGTGGGCCGACAGCCTGGGCATGGGACCGCATGTATTGATTCTGGCAGGGCATGTGGAGGAAGGCCTGGCCTTCTACCGCGCGGTGAAGGCGCGGCTGTACGACCCCGCCACCGGCCTCGTGCGACACAAGTGGGACGAGGCGGCGGGCCGCTTCTCCCGGGACGCGCTGTGGGGCGTGGGCAACGGCTGGGCGCTCACCGGGCTGATGCGCGCGGCCGGGGCGTTGAAGGACGCAAAGGGGGAGGCGCTGGAATTCGTTATCCGGGAATTTCACGCGCTGGCGGAGGCCATGGCCCGCTTCCAGCGCCCGGACGGCCTGTTCTGCGATTGTCTCGACGACCCCGGCACCTATCCCGAGACGGAAAGCGCCGAAATGTTTGCATATTCGCTGTATAATATGGTATCATGGGGGATGGTTCCCGGAGATTTCCTCAAGCGCGCTGACAATGCGCGGCGTGCGGTCCGGTCGAGGGTGGACCCGCTCGGGTTTGTGCGCGGCTGCGCAGGATCGCCGTGGTTTGAAGCGCCCGGCACGTCTGCGGAGGCCCAGGCGCACTATCTGATGATGGAGCGCGCGGCCCAACTGTGTTTGGACGGGTGATGGCACATGGCAAAGAAGACGGACGGCATCAGCCTGGTACGGCATAGCACGATTTACGACGTCGCCAAGGAGGCCAAGGTCTCCCCGGCGACGGTTTCCCATGTGCTCAACGGCACCGCGCCGATCTCCGTCCCCACGCAAAAGCGCGTGTTCAAGGCGGTTCGGGAGCTGGACTACCGCCCCAACGCCAACGCGCGTTCGCTGCGCGCCTCGAAATCCCAGATCCTGGGCGTCATCGTGCAGGACATCGCCAGCGAGTACTACGCCCAGTGCACCGCCGGCATCCTGCAGCGCGCGCAGCAGGAGGACTTTGTCGTGCTGACCACCGACATCCACTTCTGCCCGGACATCCTGCATAAAAGCGTCAAGGCGCTGGTGGACCGCCGGGTGGACGGGCTCCTCTTTGTCGGCGGTTCCCGGGATCAGGAGAGCATCGGGATGGCGGCCTCGGCGGGCGTGCCCATCGTCATCGGCGACCGGCACCTTGATGGCTATCCCTGCGCCGAGTTCAACAACGACGAAACCATGTACGGCCTGACTCGCGCGCTTCTCGCGGCCGGCCACCGGCGCTTCGCCTACATGGGCGAGCCGCCGGATCGCCAGCAGAACCTTGAGCGCCGCTTCGGCGGGGTGATCCGGGCGCTGGACGAAGCCGGCGTTCCGGAGGAGGACCGGACCATCATCCTCCACCCCATGATGTACCCGGCCAAGATGAAAACCGCCTACCAGATCTTCCAGCAGCTCATCCGGGAGACGCCCCGGCAGAAGCTGCCCGAGATCGTGCTCACCTCGAACGACATGATCGCCCAGAGCGTCATCAGCGTTGCGCTTCGGAGCGGCCTTCGCGTTCCGGACGACATCGCGGTGTTCGGGTTTGATAACATCTCCATTTCCATCTACTGTACTCCGTCGATCTCCACCGTTGTGCAGGATCCGTTCCTCCTGGGCACGACGCTTTTTGACATGCTGCTGGAGCGCATTCAGAGCGGCGAGGGGAAAAATGTCGTGCTGCCGCAGGAGATCGCCGTGCGAAGTTCCGCGCCGGTCCGGCAGGACCTGCTCCGGGCGCAGGGACTCAGGGTCTACCAGGACTGATGCGGAGGCGGCGCATGACTTCGCCCCGGCGTGCGCTTTTTCATGGGGCTCCACGCTGGGCGGCCGTCCTATTGACATTTGAAAAAGCGCCCCTACAATATGGATTGTAGGGGCTTTGACGTTTCTGACGCTACGGACGAAAAGGGAGGGCACGGATATGAAGCGGTACGGATGCATTCCCTGCGGTTACGTATACGACCCCATGGTGGGTGAACCGGAAGGCGGAATCGCCCCGGGTACGGCTTTTGAAAATCTTCCGAGCGGCTGGACCTGCCCGGTTTGCGGCGCGGCCAGGGACGACTTTGAACCCTATGAGGAGGAAGAGGACAAGTAGAGACTCCGGCTATCCGCCTCGGGACGCCTTGCGGCCGTTGACCGCGAAGATGACGATGCGCGCGCCGGTGTGGATCAGCGTCAGGGCCGGCATGAAGTAGACGAGCGTGCGAGAGAGCTCGAGCCCATTGCCGGACTCGTACATGCTCACCATCAAGAGAGACAGTAAGCCGGTGAGCGCGGCGGCGCCCAGCGTGCGGCCCGCCGTCGCCATGCGCCCGCCCAGGCCCATGCTTTGAAGGCCCAGCGTGACGAAAGACGAGATTCCCGCCCACAGCCCCACGAGGACGAGGAGCGGGACGACCGGGATCGTGTTGCTCCCCATCAGCAAAACATACGCCAGGGCCGGCGTCGCCGCCAGAAAGCGCAGGTTCCGCAGATCGCGCACCTTGGGCGCGGGATCGGCCGGCGCGGCCGGCTCGGCCGGGGGCGCGTCGGGCGGCGCGGGGTCGGGTTCTGCCGCCGGGATTTCGGGCCTGGTTCGCTGACAAAGGGCGCAGGTCTTGGCGTCGTCATCGTTCAGCGTTTCACATCTTGCGCATTTCCACATGGGAAATCACCTCATAAAAAGCAGAAGACACAAAATCAGGACGGCCAGCGCCGAGACGGCCGCCACGTCAAGCGCCACCAGAAGGCGCATGAGCCTGCCATAATCCGGTCCGGCCGGGCGGACGGAGGCTTCCGGCCCGGCTTCGGCCGCGCCGCCTGCCGCTGGCGCGGGTTCATTTCGGGGGCCGGCGAAGCTCAGGCCGTCGCCGATCCGCTCGTCCGCGAAACGGACGAACGCCCTGTCACCCAGCCCGGCCTGAAGGCGTGAAACCGCGGCGCCGCACGCGGGGCACCGGCCCTCGCCCGCCTGTTTTCCGCAATTGGGGCAAATCATGGCGCGTCCTCCTCAGAAATCCCAGAGCGTGTGCAGGTGGCTGTTCTTGGAGTCGGCCGAGGACTCGAGTGGTTTTGGCGGCTCCGGGGGTTTTGGCGGTTCGGGGGGTGTCGGCGGCTCCTGCGGCGCTTCGCCCCGGATGGACTGGAAGATGTCCTGAAAGTCCGGCCGATCCCCGGGATCAAGGCGCAGCATGGAATCGATCAGCCCGCGGAAGGCTTCTTCCAGCGCGCCGTCCGGCACCAGTGGGCAGCCATCCAGCACGGCCTCGTAGGCATAGGCAAAGCGCGCGGGGTCAAAGTCCGGCATGCGGCCGCACAGGAACTGGTGAAACATGAGCCCGGCTGCGAACACGTCCACCTTTCGGGTGGGCGGCTCCCCATCGCCGCGCATCGCCCGGAACATCTCCGGCGCAAGGTACACGGGATCGCCGGTAAACTCCTCGGCCTCGATCGACGCGGCCTCATCCTCGAAGAAGCTGGCGTCAAAATCGATCAGCTTCAGCGAAAAAAAGTCTTCGATGGTGGGCTTGAGCAGCACATTGCTGGGCTTTAAGTCCGCGTGGACGATGCCCATCCGCGACAAAAGCGCCATGCTGTGGGCCAGGATCAAAAGGATCAGCCGCTTTTTGTCCGGCGCCAGCCGCGAAATCTGCTCCGGGGAGGGACCAGCGCCGGTGCCGATGCGCTCGCTGGCGCAGTAGTACTTGCTGCCCTCGCGGAAGAAGTCCTCCACCACCACGATGTTGCCGTTGGCGGAATCCCTGAGCGCCTGGTAGAGCCGGCGCTTTCTGGCCTCAAAGCCCTCGCAGAATTGGATCAGCGACGCGCGGCGCGATTCCGAGATGTCCGCAGAGGGCAGGGGATAGCGGGGCGACAGGAATTCCTTCAAAAAATACTGCCTGCCCCCGCGCACCGCGAAGCACCAGCGGGCGCTGCCGCTATTCGCGGAGGTAAAGGGTGTGCAGGGCTCGTAATCCCGGATGCGGTCGGCCATAGCGGCCTCCTTTACGCGTAGTAGTCGCGGCGGTAGTCCGCCCAGACGGCCTCAAGCACTGCGCGGTCCTCGGACCGGGCCGCGTCCGGAAGCAGGCGGCGGAGCGCGTCACGGCGGGGCGCGAAATCGCGCCGGAGCGCTTCGAAGTCGCTCCAGCCCAGGATTGCCATCACGAGGGTGGCGTCGTCTCCGGCCAGCGCCGCCAGCCGCCGGGCCAGCGCGTCTTCCCACGCTTTCGGGCTTTGGGCCTCTTCCAGCGCCTCCAGCAGCAGCATCTCGAATTGCATGGGCGAGGGCACGTAGCCGAAGGCGCCGTCGGTGGCGACAAAGAGGACGGCGGGGTAGGGCGCGCGAACGGCGCGCGCGCTGAGCGTGATTTCGTCGTCCGCGTTGACGCTGTTGGACAGCGGCGCGTCGGCGTAGAGGTTTTCGAAGGCGTCCGGACCGCCACGCAGCTCGTCCCGGGTCAGCTGTCTGAGCCCCGAAGGGGTCAGAAGATACCCGCGCGAATCCCCCGCCCACAGAAACAGCGCGTCGAAGCCGTCCTGGCGGGAGCAGTCCGCCAGCGCGATGGCGGCGGTGGTGGGGAAGCTGCGCACCATGCTGCCGCGAAGGGCGGATGCCTCGTTTGCGCCGCGCCTGATCCGTGTCATCTGCGCCTTGAGCACCGCGCGAACCTCCTCCAGGACCGGCGGCTCCGCCTGGGGCAGATCCTTCAGCGGTTCGCGCCGGGAGAACCAGTCCATGACCGCGGCGGCCGCCATGCGGGCGGCCACGAAGGCGCCGGTCTGCCCGTCAAAGGCACCGTAGCGCTGGGCACCCAGCCCGCCGCAGCCGTCAAACGCCGCGAGGAGCGCGTCACCCTTCCGGAGAAGGTAAGCATAGCTGTCCTCGCCCTTGCCGGGAACGGCCTCATGGGCGACCAGCAGCGCCGTGCCGGGCCCGGTCGTTCGGGCGGGAGACCTGAACGCGGGCCGGCGCGCGGCAATTCTGTTTCCATCCATCGCGCGCCTCAGATCGAGTTGGCGATCGTGGCGAGGATCGCATCGTATTCGAGGTCCTTCAGGCCCTCGTTTGACGCCACGGGGGCCAGGATGACGTTGTCCCAGGTCTCCGCGATGGTCTTCCAGGGCTCCTCGTCCGGGGCGTACAGCAAAAGGCGCTTTGCGAAGCGGTTCATATGCCCGGGGTTCTGCGGATCGCCCCACCACTCGCTCAGTTCCCGGAAGGTCTTGGGCAGCACCGGAGCGTAGAACTCGGAATCGCCGCCGGTGCCCAGCGGGTGCGCGGCGGCGTCCGTCCAGAGTACGATTACGTGCCGCTTCTTCACGCTCTCCGTGCGCCATTCGGAGCGGATCGCGTAGGCCAGCGCCTCCAACCCGCTCTCGGGATAATCCCCGCCGCCGTCGGCATCGAGCAGGTCCACGGCCTCCTTGAGGGTGTCCGCCTCGGCCGGCAGCGTGAAGAATTGCGAGGCCCGCATGGCCTTGTCCTTGTCATACTGGTAGTCGCGGAAGGCGACCACGCGGACGCGCATCGCCGAGAGGGTCTTTCCCTTGGCGCTCAGCGCCCGGATGATGTCTCCGTACAGGTTGAGCGCGTTTCTTTTGACAATTTCAATCACGTGCCGCATGCTGCCGGTGGTGTCGATGCAGAATACCAGATCCACATCGTAGAGCATCTTGTTGTTCGATTCCATGCCGTCGCTCCTTTCGCTTCGCCGCTACAGGTCCAGCGGATGCAGGTGTGGATTGTCGGTTTCGCCCCGGGAGAGGACGTCCGCTTCCCCCGGGTTCAGGCCGCCGGAGATGTAAACCCGGACGAGCTTGCCGCAGGAAACGCAGGTGACGTTTTCCGGAGGGTTCATGATTCCGCAGTTTTTGCAGGGAACAAGCCCCGGCGCCGGACCGGGCTTGGGCGGCTCGGACGGCTTGGGCGGCTCGGACGGCTTGGGTGGCTCGGGCGGCTCGGGCGGCTTGGGTGGGGGCGCGACCTCGTTCACAAGCTGTCCGCACGCCTGGCAGAACCGGTCTTCTTCCGTGTTCATGGCACCGCAGTTCGCGCAGCGGACCTTGGCGGACGGCGGCGGCGGCGCGTCCATCCGGGCGCCGCAGCGCTGGCAGAACAGAAAGTCGGCCGGATTGAACGTGCCGCAGGCGGGGCAGGCGGACTCTTCCAGCTCCAGAGCGGGGTCGGCGGAAAGATCCCACCCGCAATGCTCGCAGAACCGGTAGTCCGGCGGGTTGGGCTTGCCGCATGACGGGCAGGAGACGGGCGCGTCCGCACCCCCGCCGCGGGCGAGCCGCCCGCTGATCTTCTTAAACGCATCCATGGTCATTCATCTCCTTGCGTGATGGTTGTCCGTCTTTTGAGCGGGGCGCCCTTGGCGTCTCCTTTCAGGCCTGTCCCCGCTTCGCCTTGACGATCGAATGGATGAACATCCAGATCGCGGCTGGGGGAAAGGCGAAGAACATCAAAAGCATCACGATCAGGTACCAGGCGGGCATCGCCTCGGGCCATTTTTTCACAACCGGCGGAGATTCCGGCGGATCGCCTTCCAGAGGCTTTCCGCATTCAAGGCAGAAGGCGCTTGCCGGCGGGTTCCGGACGCCGCAGCCTGGGCAGGCGCGCGGCGCCTCCGCGGACGGCGTAAGCGCCGCGCGGCACCGCGTGCAAAACAGGCAATCCGCCGGATTCTCCTGCCCGCAGGCGGGGCAGGAGAGCGTCCCGGCCGCGGGCTTTACGGTCAGGTCGCAACCGCAGACTTCGCAGAACCGCCCGCCGGCGCGGTTCAGCGTATTGCACTTTTCACATGCCGGCGCGTATGCCGCCGGCGCCTGGAACGGATCCATAAGACATCCTCCATGACGGGCATATCCCGCGCTTTTCAGCGGTAGGCGTCGAACCGGAAGCGAAAGGGCGGGTGTTCGGCGTAGCTGACAATCGCCTCGCCCAGCCGGAGCCGCGTCAGATCCCAGTCCTCCGCCACGTAGGCGTCGCTGAGCTGCTCCACCACGCCGCGGGTTCGGACGGCGGATTCAAAGGTGAACACCCGGGTGTTTCGGCCCAGCATCTGCTTGACGTACTCGCGGGACGACGGGTCGTTCGGCCGAAAGCTGATCAGGGTGCCGAAGCCGGACAGAATGCTCCGCGCCCGGTTTTCGCCGTAGGCGTCGTAGACCTGCTCCACGTTCTGCACGCCCGCGATGAACTTCGCGCCCAGGCCGCGCCCGAAGTTGACGCCGTCGTCCACGTGGGCCAGATGGGGCAGCAGCCGGAATTCGTCGATGATGAAGTAGACGTTTCCCTCGTCCGCGGAGCGGCAAAGCGCCTCCTTGATCGCAAGGTCAAACAACAATTGGTAGATGGGTGTGAGCATGTGGCCGATGCCCAGGTCGTACTCCACGAACACCACCACGCCACCCTTTTCCCGCACGATCCTTCGCATGGAGAGCCGCCCCTGCCGGGCGAAATTGCCCACCAGGATTTCCCGCGCCGCCTGCTGCAGCTCCGCTACCACGCCCAGCGTCTGCCCGGAGGTGGGATCGGCGATGTAGGATTTGAGCGCCCGGAGGTCCGGATGCGCGCCCAGGATGCGCAGCATGGCCTCCACGCTGAAGCTGTCCAGCATCTCCCGAAGGCCCTGGTTGTTTTGCATGCCTTTCAGATGATCCGAGCGGACGAGGTGCAGAAGCAGCGCCGTCAGAAGGTCCTTCGCGGCGTTGGGGAAGAAGGGCTGGTGGGTGTTTTCAATCTGCCGCGCGAAGATGGTTTTGGAGATTTCCAGCGCGTTTTCCACGACGCGGTCATCCACCGAAATCTCCTGAAAGACGTTCCAGTAGTCGGCCGAGGCGCGGCCGGTGGCGCGCCTGTCGTTGCTGATGACGACATCCCCCGGACGGTAGAACCGGGCGTGGTAATCGCCCTTGGTATCGAAGATGATCATCACATCCCGCGCCGTCATCTGTGCGCGCAGCTGGCGGATCAGGTGGTAAAACGCGTTGGTCTTGCCGGTGCCGATCCCGCCCAGGAGCAGCAGATGCTTGCTGAGCTGATCCATTCCCAGCGGCCATTGCATGGGCTGCCCCGTCGCGCTGACGCCCTTGAGCGCGAAGCGTGCGGCGGGATCCTGCCAGGGGAGGGCGGACTGGATCTCGTTGCCCTGGAACACCTTTTCGGATTGCATCCGCGATCCTCCTCATTCGCCGAGCGACGGCGCTTCATTCTGTTCCTGGCCGGGCCTCGCGAAGGATTCCTCTTGGGTTTTCCCGGGCGCGGCCTTCTCCATCGCGGCCTTTTCCTCGCGGGCGCCGTCTTGTTCGGGCGCGGCCTTCTCCATCGCGCCCTTTTCCCCGCGGGCGCCGTCTTGTTCGGGCGCGGCCTTTTCCATCGCGTCCTTTTCCTCGCGGGCGCCGTCTTGTTCGGGCGCGGCCTTTTCCATCGCGGCCTTTTCCTCGCGGGCGCCGTCTTGTTCGGGCGCGGCCTTTTCCATCGCGCCCTTTTCCCCGCGGGCCATGGCTTCTTCGGCCTGTTTCATCACGGCGCCGGCCGCGGCCGCCTCGGGTCCGGCCACCGCTTCGACGCCCTTTTCGGCGATGGCTCCTGCCTTTTCCGCCGCGGATTCTTCCGGACCGGCGGAGGTTTCGCCAAGGCCTTTCATGACGGCGTCCCTTCGCTCCAGTTGCGTTTGCGCGTTGACCGCGCCTTTCTCGCCGCGCGCCAGCGCGTCCTGCCAAGCCTGGCCCTGCGCGCGATACTGGTCATAGAAGAGCGAAACCTTCGCTTCGGCCGCTTCGTTTTTCTCAAAGGACGAATCGCCGCGCGCGTAGGCTTCGTGCTTGGCGCGCAGATAGTCGATGTTGCGCAGGGTGTCGGGATTGGGGGCTGAGCCGCCGGCCTCTTTCAGCGACGCGCCCGCCTGGTCGATGTTGAAATCCCTCGAATCCGCCCGGGAGCGCTCCTCCGCCGTAGCGGGTTTTCCCTGACCCTCGGCGAGGCTGCGCTCGTGCATCCGAACCAACAGCTGGTCGTACTGCTCCTGGATTTCGGCGCCCTTGAAGCGCGCCGCGGCCTCTTCATCCGTGAGCGCCCGGTTTTGGGTTCCGAGCACTTCGGTTTCCATCAGGCGGCCCGACCGCTCCTGTTCTTGGGAATCGGGGATCAGGATCTGCGTGAGGGGCGCCTCGCCGTCCCGCGGGACGCCGTAGGCCGTGTTGTTGACTGCGGGGGCCCGGATCGCCTGCACCTCCGCGCTGTTGACGGTCACAATCCGCGCGTCCGGCATATAGGAGGTATTCAGGTCCACGCCGGTATAGGGCGCTATCTGCGCGGCTTGGGAAAACGCGCGGGCATCCACCGTTTTGGTGGCGGGATCGTACAGCCCCCGCTTCACGGCGTCCTCTTCAAGGACGAAATAGTCGCCCTTTGCCCCATCCTTCAGCGAGCACAGCTGGATCAGCCGCGTGCCCTTCTCGAGGGGTTCGGGCTCCGTCCAGCCGTAATCGGCGGTATACCTGCCCCAGCCGCATTGGGGATGCCGGAGCAGGATCTCTCGGGCGCTTTCGGGCGCGCGCTCGCCGAGGGTGGGTGGATCGCGCCGCATGGATTCCAGGAGGGCCTGCCGCTGGGACTCGGTCAGGCGCTTTAGGTCGATCTCCGCCATGTGGGTTTCCATCGCGCCCTCGATCAGCCGCTGCGGCGTTCGGGTGGGCGCGAGACCGCGCGCGGCGAGGTAATCGCGCTGGAATTTCCCGCTCTCGTAGGCCTCGCCGCCCTCGACCCGCTCCCGGACGTACCGGGTGTAGGCCAGGGCGCTGTCGGTGACGCCCATCTGCTTTTCTTCGCTGTGGATCACGCCGTAGGCGTAATGGATGGGCGCGGGCAGCGCCACCGCCTGGCCGTCCTGCCCGATGTGGTGGTGCTGCAGCTGCTCGCCCAGAAACGGCCGGTACTGCGGGTACTTTTGCGCCCATTGCTCGTCGACGAAGACCGCGCCGCGAACCTTACCGCCGACGACGGCCGCGCGGTTTGCCTCGCCCGTAAACAACTCCGGGTCCCGCTCGTACAGCGCCTGGAAGTACCGGTCCGCGCTTTCCTCCCAGCCCAGGCTGTTCTTCGGGCCGGAACCCTTGCCCACGAAATTCATGTCCACGATGAGCTCTTCCGGGTGGATGGGCAGATAGGTCACCAGCCGATGCGCCCCGGGGTTTCTGACCGGACTTTTGTTGATGACGCTCATCGCCACATGCGCCATTTCGCCGATGTCCCGATCGGCGTAGGCGACGCAGACGCGGCCGCTCACTTAGGCACCTCCAGGCGCGCGCCCTGGAGGAATCTGTCCAGCGTCCAGAGGGTGCGCATCAGGGCCTCATCCGTATAAAGGCGGACGAGGGCCACCTTCGCCGTGGCGGCGTCCGCCGCGAGAACCAGCGGCTCCCCGTCGTCCGCGGTGGCGGCGACCGTCACCGAAAACGGACGGCCGGACGCGTGCTCCCAGGCGTAGCGGCTCTCCGACAGCGCGCGCAGCGGCGGCTGGGAAAGGGTGACCGGGGGAGCCTGAAAAAGCCTGCGCTCAAACCGGAACCAGATTTCGTAGCGCCGCCAGGCCGATAGGTATTCCGCCACGGCAGGGTGGAGCGCCACGCCCCGCGCCGCGGCCCAGCCGGAGACGCCTTCCGGCGCGCCCTCAAAGGGAAGCGCGCGCCAGAAGGCATAGCCGGGCACGCGGCACCCCGGCACGAGCAGCGCCCCGTCCATGGCCGGGCGCAGCCTCGCCATGGGCAAACAGGCGCGCTCCCGCCGCCATAAATCCTCATTCTTCGAAAGGAAATCCTCCATGAACGCCATGGCTCAGCCCTCCGCCGGGGATGTGTAGCGGATGGCGACGCCGTGGAGGCCGGTGTGGGGATCGGCATACAGGCCCACCTCGCCCCAAGGGAAGCTGAATGCGTGGGGCCGGAGCGCGGCGGTCAGGAAGAAGTCCTCGCCGATGCCTTGCATCAGAAGCGCCCGCTGCCGTTCCGGGCTCATTTCCTTGCCCGGGCGCAGCTCGACGCACAGCGAATCAAGCCGGCCGTCCCGAAAGGACGCCGTCGCCAGCGCGTTTGCCCCGGCAAAGTCCGCCAGCGCGCAGACGAGCGTGCCGTCGCCGACCCACCGCGCCGCGCCGCGCAGTCCTTCGGCGGCGCGGCGGACGTCCTCCGCGCGCATTCCGGCGCCGAGGGACAGCCCGTCCGCAAGGCGTACCCGCCCGGTGTGGAGATCGATCATCGCCATACGCCGCGCCCGCCGCCGGTCACACGTTCTTCCAGTAGGGGATCGCGTGGTCGCCCTTGGCCTTGATGTCCTGAATGCAGGCGCCCAGTTCCAGCATCATCGTGATCGTCTCGTCCGTGGGCACCAGCGTGAAGAGGATGCCCTGGCTGTTGGAGCTGCCGCGCACGCCCATCACGTTGACGCTGGTGGCCAGCGCCTGGGAAGTGGTGGTGGCCATGAGGGAGAACAGGTAGCTGGGCTTGCGCGAGAAGATCACCAGCAGCGCCGCGACGCCCAGCAGCACAAACCCGAGCAGCGGGGCCCAAGCGGAATAGCGCACGCCGAAGCAGCTGAAACCCGCCACCAGAAATACCAGCGCCAGCAGCAGCTTCCAGATTTTGAAGCCCCGAACCAGCGCGTTGTTGACACCGGAAATGGTGTCGATGTTCATTTCCTGCAGCGTGTTGGTCTTGATGAAGAAGTAGTCGGAATAGGTGCGAAGCAGTACGCGCTTGTTGGTTACGTACACGATCGCCGCGCCGTTGGTGAGGCCGGACCGGCCGATCTGATACTGCCGAACCATCTGCTCGCCCTCGCTGAGCACGATTTCATTGAACTTGCGCATGAACTTGCCCGTTGAGACAGGCGGATCGACTGGGGGAATGATTCGTTTGCAGGTGCATTCCTCGATCCGCTTGCCGCATTTTCCGCAGAATTTTCTTTCCGACATGTGCCGTGCCTCCTCATGCTTTCGCGTTTTCGCGCTATTCGATCATCGGCGATAGCTCCGAGATGCAGGCGTCCTCGTACCTGCTGCCGGGGTAGACGGTGTCGATCTGGAACAGGAACACCAGGCCCTCCGCCGGCTCGTCCAGCGTGAAGCGCTGAGCCTTGCGCTCGTCCTTGAGCGTGAAGGTCTGGATTTTCTCGCTGTCGGCGTAGATCGTCAGGCGCTTGACACGGGCGTTTCTTTTGTAGGTGTCCTTGCTCTTGCCGTAGCCGCCGTAGATGGAGAACCCCGTCAGCGTGGCGTGGCGGCTGGCGATGACGTAGAGCCCCTCCCCGGCGCCGCTGCCGGCCGCGCCCTCCGACCAGGCGGTGGCGATGTCGCCGTCAAAGGCGTTTTCCGCCCGGTAGGCGCGGTCATCGTCCAGGGTGGAGGTGGCGTCATAGTCGAGGATGAGCGGCGCGCGCTCGTCCGGATCGCCTTCGTCGGGCGCGGCTTCCTCCGCAGGGCGGATCTCCTCCGGCCCGCCGGCAGAGCCCATCGCCCCCGGATGCGCGGACAGGGCCGAGGGATTATAGACGCCGGAATAGCGCTCGAACCAGATGTCGTACCCGGCGGTGGGATCGTAGAAGAACAGCTGTCCGCCCGCCTGATATGTGCGGGTGTACTCGCCGTCTACGGGGAAGGAGGCGAGGACGTCGCCGCTGTCCTCGTCCAGTTCGTAGACGGTCAGGAAGTCGTGGGCGGAGGGCTCGCTCAGGTACAGCCTGCCGCCGATGCGGTTCAGGTCCGACGCCTGCCGGAAGCCGTAGGCGCCCACCAGCCTCGGCGCGGCGGCGTCGCCGCCGTAGAACCAGATTTCGTTGGCCTCCGCAACGGCCTGCCGGTCCGGGTCCTCATTGTAGCGAACGGTGTAAAGCCCGTCGTCCGCAAAGCAGATGGGCTGGTCGCCGTCGATCCACTGCTGGGACATCAGGCGCTTGATGCGCACGCCGTTGACGCGCGCATCCATGCGGTAATCCTGCGCCGAGCCGTTGGTAAACGGGATTTCGTCCGGCGGGATGCCCATCGCGCCCCACTGCTCACGGCCCTCGGCGTCGTAAACGGCCCCCGACGCGGTGACAATGCACCCGCCCGAAAGTTGAAAGGAGGGGATCCGCCCTTCCAATTGCACGAGCACGCGCGTTCCCTGTCCGTTCATATCACAGCGGGAAATCCGGTTGGGCGCGCTCAGCCAGTAGAGGAAGCGCCCGTCGCAGCGCGGTTTGCCCATGGACTGTGCGATCAGCGTGGACGTCTGACCGGTGGCGAGGTCGTAGCGGAGGGTGGAGTACCAGCCCCGCTCGTCCAGCCAATTCTCCGGTATGGGCCCCCCTTCCGGATCGGACAGGAAATAGAGCGCCCCGTCATCTATCCACACCAGCGCGGTCGCGGTCCGGTCGAGGCAGCCGCGCCACTCGCCGGACGCCCGGTCGTACCGGAGCAGGCTCTCCTCCTCCGCAATGTGGAAGGTGTCCCTGCCGTTGGACGCGCACCACGTGCTCACGTCCGTGCCGGCCAGCGCCGGGGAGGTCAAGAGGAGCAGGCACATCAGCGCCAGGCCTGCGGCCAGTCGGAAGCGCATGGATCGGGCCCCTTTCCGCGTGGCGCCTCGCGCCGGGAACGCAGGTTCCGGCGGGAACACGCCGATATTTGGACGCGCCGCGCCGCGGCACGCCCCGAATTTGGAGGAAATTGTCAGCGACTTGAAACGATCGCGATTATCATATCATTAATACGCGGAAAACGCAATATTTCGAAGAACACCGGCCGGCGTGCGGATGAATAAAATTATCGATACAAATGCACAATCCGCGCTCCGGGCAAGGGCCGCCGCGAACATCAGATCCGCCGCCGGCGTACCGGCGGCGGATCCTGGGGCGTAAAAAAACCTCGACGGGTTATTTGATGCGAAAGAGAGACCCTGCGCAAGCCTGAAACCCTCAAGGGTTTTCGGCCGGCGTACCGAGGAACGGGGCGGTTTCCCCTCCCGGCATGCGCGCTGGAAAGAAGAAATCGTTCCCGCCGCACACGCCGCCGGGAACGATTGGATTCTTTGGGAGATTTGCCGGTGGCCTTGCCCGCCACCGGCGTGCCGCGGCGGAAGAAATCCCGGGATTCTAGTCGAACAGCACCGCGCCCCGCGCGATGAGGGCCTGCTGCACGTCCTTCGCGTCCAGCGCGCGGGGCGTCACACCCTTTTTGAGCGACAGCGCGGCGGCGGCGCCCGCCGCCTCGCCGACCGCCATGCAGACGGTCATGATCCGGTAGGAGGCGTGGGCCCGGTGGGTACCCGAGATGGAGCGCCCGCTGAGCACCAGGTTTTCCACCTTCTTCGGGATCAGGCAGCCGTAGGGGATGTCGTAGGGCCTGACCACTTCCGCCAGTCCCTCCGCCTGCCCGCCGCCGGTGGGGTTGTGAATGTCCACGACGAAGTTGGCGTTGTGTACCACCACGTCCGGGAACTTCCGCCCGGCGCGCAGGTCGTCGTCCCCGAGCACGTATTCGCCCATGACCCGGCGGCTTTCCCGGACGCCGAGGGTGCTCGCCGTGCTCTTGACGCGGGCGGACTGGTAGCCGGGCACGTAGCGGCGGAGGAACTCCGTCACGCCCTCGATCTGCCGCCGGAGGATCTCCTCCGCCTTGGACAGATCCGCCGGATCCAGCGGGGAGATGTTGTTGGCCTGGGTCGTATTGACCAGCCGTTCTCCGGGTATGTTGGTTCGGTACAGGCGCACGGAGCTGGTGTTCTCCGGCAGGATGCCCTGTTTGACGCAGCGGGCGGTGAAGGCGAGAAAGCGCTCGTCGCCCAGCTTCACCATATCCTCCTCGCCGATGCAGGTGAGCGCGTCGTCCTCCACGCCGGTGAGCACGTACATCAGCGTGACGGGCTGCACGCGGCCGTCGCCGTCGCGGCCGAATTCGCAGGGCGCGCCGGCAAAGAAGGCCACATCGCCGTCCCCGCTGGCATCCACGAAGCGGT
This sequence comes from Bacillota bacterium, assembly GCA_023421395.1. Taxonomy (GTDB): domain Bacteria; phylum Bacillota; class Clostridia; order Christensenellales; family Aristaeellaceae; genus JAEZHK01. The sequence continues at coordinate 58,165 of JAEZTL010000008.1, forward strand.
CCGCCTCCAGCGCGTACAGGCCGGTTTTGCCGCCGATGACGACGCCCCGGACCACGTCCCCCTCCATCAGCGCGTCCACGACGGGCGACTGCAGGTATACGTCCACGCCGGCCTCCCGCAGAAATTCGAACAGCGTCTGCTTCGCGCGTTCCATGTCGTGCACGCGGCCGACCTTCCCCTGAATGTCGTTGAAGCCCACCAGAAGCCGCCCCGTCAGTTCGTCCCGCATGGTACCCCGGGCGACGCTGCCCATGATCGGGCCGACGCTGCCGCCCGTCAGGTTGCCGCCCACCACGCCGTAGCGCTCCACCACCGCCGTGCGCGCGCCCAGCCGGGCCGCGGACACCGCGGCGCAGATGCCGGACGGGCCGCTGCCCGCCACCAGTACGTCGTACCGCGCGCGGACCGGAACGCGCCGGCAAAGGGTATATTCGTTCATTTCGTTTATCCTCCAGTTTCGTTTGAAAGCCGGGCCGCCCGGCTCATTCGGGCGGCCCGGCGTCAGGCTTCGCTGCCTATTTTCCGTAGAAGTCCTTATACCAGGCGTTGACCTCCGCACCGACATCCGTGCCGCCCGCGGCGTCCCATTCGGCAACGAATTCCTCGTAGGTGTCCAGCGGCTGGGCGCCGGTGATCACCTTCAGGTAGAAGTCGTTGGCCATCTTCGCGAGCGTCTGGCTGTACTTGGAGGAGTACTCGCTGGGCGGCATGTAGCCCAGGGGGTCCGCCTTGGAGATGTCCACGCAGGCCAGCGACACCTTTTCAAAGGGTTCCCACATGGCCGCGCTCTTGCGCACGCGGGCCTTCCACATGTCGGGATAGTTGGTTTCGTCGATGTTGTTGAGGTACCAGTAGGAGTTGGTGCGCTCGTCGGAGAAGATGGGCATGATGGGCAGCCACTCGTAGCCGCTGGGGACGGACGGGTCCGGATTGCGGGTGAAGTGCGTACCCTCGACGCCCAGCGTCAGGTAGAGGAAGTTGTCCCACTTGGACTTTTCATTCATGAACTTCATGGCGTCCACGGGGTTCTTGGCGTTCTTCGGGATGCAGGAGTAGTAGATGATCCGGTCCTCGCTCTTGGCACCCTGCTCCCCGTTGGGCCCGATCAGCGGCAGCACGTAGTCGACGACGGCGTCGGGGTTATTTTCCAGCGTGGCGCCCTTCAGCACGGCCACGATGTTGCGGTCCGTCACCGCCATGACGGCGTTGCCGCTGGAGAACTTCTCCTGCACCAGCGTGCCGGTGTTGACGGCCCAGTCCGCGTCCAGCAGCCCCTCGGCGTAGAGCTTGTTCATGAATTCGAGCTGCTGCTTCATCTTCTCGTTTTTCAGCATGGGCACGAGCTCGCCGCTTACGTCCTGCCATTCGGTGTAAATGCCGAAGGCGCTGGAGATGGTGGGGGAGAGCACCCATTCCTTGGCGCCGGAGCCCTGGTCGGACATGGGCCCGGTCAGCGGAATCATGTCCGGATAGGCCTTCTTCACGGCCACGAGGGCGTTATAAAACTCGTCCAGCGTGGTGGGGATCGCGATGCCGGCGGCGTCGAGCAGGTCCTTGCGCACGACGATCATGTTCATGACGTCCTTGGTGTACTCCTTGCGCATGGGCACCGCGTAGGTCTTGCCGTCGTACTGGCTGGCCTTCCAGCTGGTTTCATGCACGGCGGTCTTGATGTCCTGGCCGTACTCGTTCAGAAGGTCGTCCAGCGGCATCAGCGCGCCCCGGCCCACCAGCTGGAAATACTGGGTGCTGTTGAGCTTGATGATGTCATAGCTGCTGCCGGATGCCAGCTCGATGTTGAGCTTTTCGTTGGCGTTCTCGGCGGGGAGCATGGAGTATTCCACCTTGTAGCCGGTGACCTTCTCGATCTCCCGGGCGTTGATGTCGTCGTTGGGGTCGAACGCGGCGTTGAACCCCAGCACCTTCAAAACGGGCTTCTCCTCGGCCGCCGCGAAGCCGGCCGTAAGCGGCAGCGCGAGCAGGAGCGCGAACAGCAGGCAGAGCGTTCTTCTCATGGAAAATCCTCCTTCGATCATCTATCGCAACGCGGCGGGCCACGGCGCCATGTCCGGCCGCAGGCGAAACCGGGCTAACCCTTGACGGAACCGATGGTAATCCCCTGGACAAAATACCGCTGGACGAACGGGTACATCATGATCACCGGCAGGATGGACAGCACCACTACCGCCGAACGGATGCCCTCCGTGGAAATGTTCTCGGCGTCCGTGCCCATCAGCTTTTCGATGATGGACTCCGATGAGTAGATGACGTCGTACAGAAACAGCTGCAGCGTCTTCATGGACGGGCTGCTGGTGTAGAGCAGCGCGTGGAAATAGTTGTTCCAGTAGTTGACCGCGTACAGAAGCGCCACCGTCGCGATGACAGGCGTGGACATCGGGCAGATGATGGAGATCAGCGTCCGCATGTGCCCCGCGCCGTCGATGCGCGCGGATTCCTCGATGCTCTCGGGCAGACCCTCCATATAGTTCTTGACCACCAGCATGTTGAACTGCACGATGACAAAGGGCAAAATCAGCGCGGCGTAGGTATCCAGGATGCCCAGCGTCTTGACCACCATGAAGGCCGGCACCATGCCGCCGTAGAACAGCATGCTGAAAATGTAGAGAACCAGGATCAGCCTGCGCCCCTTGAGTTGCGGCTTGGACAGCGGGTAGGCGGTGGTGATCGTGACCGCGAGGCTGATGGCCGTGCCGAGGACCGTCACCAGCAGCGTATTGAAAAGCGCCCGGAAGAACACCGTGTGCCGGAGCACAAACCCAACGGTCTCCAGCTGGAAGCCCACCGGCCAGAAGCCCACCAGGCCGCCCGTCACCGCGCCGGAGGCGCTTACGGACTTGGCCACCACGTGGAGAAACGGCACAAAGGCGACCAGCGAGGCGATGCCCATCAGTACGTAGCTCACAAAAGAGACGGCCTTGTCCTCCCGGCCCCGGATCGGGCCGGCGCCGCATTCGCATTCCCTGTGCATGATCCGGCCCCCCTTACCAAATGCTCCGGCCGAGCAGCTTCCGGCTGACCCCGTTGGCGCTCAGAATCAGCGCGAAGGCCACCACGGAGTTGAAAAGGCCCAGCGCCGTGCCCAGCGAGAAGTCCATCTGCCCCAGGCCCATCCGGTATACATAGGTCTGGATCACGTCCGCCACGTCGTAGACGGTGGGGTTGTACATGACCAGAATCTGTTCGAAGCCGGTGTCGAGAATGTAGCCCACCTTCATGATCAGCATCAGCACGATGGTGGGGAAGAGCCCCGGGATCGTGATGTGCGCGATCCGGCGCAGCTTGCTCGCGCCGTCCATGCAGGCCGCCTCGTAGAGCGAAGGATCGATGGCGCTGATGGCCGCCAGGTAGATGACCGTGTTCCAGCCGGTCTCCTTCCACCCTTCCGTGGCCACCAGCAGGCTGCGGAAGAGGCTTCGGTTTGAAAAAAAGCTCACCGCGTCCAGCCCCAGCGCCTTCAGCGCCTGGTTGACCATGCCGTAGGTGCCCAAGAGCGAATAGAAGATGCCGAACACCACCACCCAGGAGAAGAAGTAGGGAATGTAGATCAGCGTCTGGGCGCTGCGCTTGAAGAGCGGGTTGCCGATCTCATTGAGCAGAATCGCGGCCAGGATGGGCAACGGGAACAAAAACAGAATCTTGTAGCCGTTGATGACGAGCGTATTGGTCAGTACCTTGAAAAAGTCCTTGCTGGCGAAGAGCTTCTGGAAGTGGGCCAGCCCGACCCACTCGCTCAGGCGGATGGCTTCCAGCGGGTTTGAGCCCAGAAAGAGGTTGAAGTCCTTGAAGGCGATCGTGATGCCGTACAGCGGCAGGAACTTATACACGATCAGAAAAATCAGGCCGGGGACCATCATCGCGTACAGCGGCCAGTTGTTTTTCAGGTATTGGCGGCCCCGGCGGCGTCCTATGTTCTGCGCGGTCATCTTGACTGCCTCCCTCCTCTACAGAAAATTCTAGCATGGCGCGCGAGGGAAAGACAGTACGCAAAATATCGATTTGTTGACTTATCTTATAGAAACGCGCGGAGTAACTATCGCGTATGGACGATTATCCCGCCACATACCGGATGGCGATCTTTACGCGGGCGCCGCCCGCCGCGCCCTCCTCGGCGGAGAGGCCGTATTCGTCCCCGAAGAACAGCTTGATGCGCCGGTTGACGCTGGTAAGCCCATAACCCTTGTGCTCCGACGGGTCCGACAGGATGGCCGAAAGCGCCTGCGCGCTCATGCCCGCGCCGTTGTCCGCGATGATGATGGTCACGTCGTCGCCCTCGCGGCGGATCAGGATGTCGATTTCGCCGCGCTCGATGCCGCCCTCCTCGATGCCGTGGAGCAGCGCGTTTTCCACGATGGGCTGCAGCGTGAGCTTGGGGATCAACCCGCCCAGCGCGGCCTCGTCCACCTCGGTGCGCACCTCGAAGCTGCCGTCGAAGCGGATGCGCTGGATGGAGAGATAGGTGGTGATGAGGTCGAATTCGTCCTTGAGCGTCACAATGTCCCGGCCCTTGTTGAGGCTCAGGCGGAAGTAGCGGGACAGCGCGTTGATCATCCAGACGGCGCTGTCCTTGTCGCCGTCCAGCACGATCCATTTGATGGCGTCCAGCGTGTTGTAAAGGAAGTGGGGGTTGATCTGGGCCTGCAGCGCCTTGAGCTGCGCGTTGCGCACGTTCACCTGGGCGGTGTAGCTCTCCTCCAACAGGCTCTTGATGCCGGAGATCAGCGACTCCACGTTGTTCTCCAGCCCCCAGAGCGTGGAGGTGGTTTCGGTGAACCGCTCGAGCCGGCTGGAGAGGCCCCTGAGCCCCTGATCCTCCAATTTTAGGATCGTCCGGTTGACGCGGGTGATCGTCGCGTCCAGCACATAGGAGAACATCAGCAGGAAGCCCAGCGCCATCAGGATCAGAACGCCGATCAGCGCGGCGGTGCTGCGGGTGGTCAGCGACGTGGAGCCCCATGATAGGCCATACTCCCGGGGCACGTAGGACACGAGGTACCAGTCCGGGAATTCCAGCCTGTCGTAGATGAGCAGGCTCCGCTTCCCCTCGTACCGGGACACCAGAACGCCGCTGGTTCCGGCCGTGACCTGGATCAGGTCCTCCTCCGGCATGATGACCTTTCCGATGAGCGCCTTGTCCTTGTGGGACAGCACGACGCCCTTCGCGTTCATCAGGTAGACGGTTTCGTCGGTGTCCCCGATCTGCATCAGGCGGCTGAGGTCTTCCTCCAGGATGTCCACGTACAGAACGCCGGCGAAGCGGCTGAAGTCATTGGGCGACATGAGCGCCGACACGCAGGACACCACGAGCTCGCTCCGGGGGGCGTAGTAGCGCGTCCGGCTGTACGTGTCCAGCCACAGTACGCTGCGGGAGACGGTGAAGTAGCTTCTGAGCTCGGCGGCGTTTTGCAGCATGGACAGCGGATAAAACCGGTCCTTCTGGGAGGCGTACATCCGGTCGTCGGGCACGTACAGGCGCAGCTGGTTGATCATGCTCTGGCCGACGTAGCTGTCGAAGGTGCTGTTCATTGCGCGGAAGTCGTCGTACTGCCGGCTCATCGTGCCGCTGTCGCTGTTTGTCAGCGTGTCGTAGAGGTTCAGCATGACGCCGCTGGCCATGACGGACACGCTGTCAAGCCGGTAATACAGGTTGTCCTTTAGCTGCGCCAGCGACCGGGACGCGTACTGCGCCGCGTCCCTTTCCGTCTGCTGGGTCAGGTAGCGGATGAAGAGCGAAACGATGACGATCATCGGGATCACGACAAACAGCACGAACAGCACCAGCCACCGCTTGCGGATGCTGGTACTGCCGCCGATGACGCCCAGGCGGTTGGCGATGGATCGGATCATGGCGCGCCCCCCTTACCGGATGACCCGGTCCCTGTATTCGTTGGGCGTCAGGCCCGTATGCTTTTTGAAGAGCCGGGTAAAGTAGCTGGGCGAGGCGTACCCCACCGCGTAGCACACGTCGTACTGCTTGTTGCCCACGTCGGAGAGCATCTCCTTGGCCTTTTCCATCCGAAGCTCCGTCAGGTATTCGTTGATGGTCATGCCGGTCTCCCGCTTGAACAGCTGGCAGACGTAGGTGGGCGTCAAGAAGACCTGCTGCGCGATTTCCGCGATGGTGATGGTGCCGGAGAACTTCTCCTGCAAGAGCGCCTTGATCCGCGCGATGACGAAATCCTCCTGCCCGCGGCCGTGGGCGGCCAGCTGGTTCATCGTTTCGTGGTAGCGGGAGAAGACCGTGCGCAGCATCTCGGCGTCGTCCCGGCAGCAGAAAAAGTGCTCGCAGGCGTCCCGCAGCCTCCGGTAGCGCGCCTGCTCGGTGTCCAGGCGGCTCAGGTGCGCGAAGCGGCCAAGCGCCATCAGAAGGTAGAAGAGGACATTGCGCTTCTCGTCCGGGTCGGCGATGGCGCCCACCTCGACGCACAGCGTGTCGATGAAGTCGGCACGCTGCGCCTGAAGCGCGATGAGCGCCCGTTTTTCCAGCCGCTCCAGGCTGGACCCGGCGTCCCCCTCCCCGGCCTCGTCCATCCGGACGGCGCCGTTTCGCGCGTCCGCCACGCCCGTGTTGACGGCGCGCCCGGCGCTCAGGTATCCCTCCCGCAGGTTCGCGTAGCCGTGGACGCTCCGGCCGATTCCGACGCGCGCCTCGATGTCCAGCCGCGCCTTGAGCCCCGTCAGCAGCCGGGCGGACAGCGCGCACAGCGCCTCCCGGGAAGCTTCGGCATCCACGCCGGGCAGGATGACCGTAAATTCGCCCCGCTCGCTCTCAAACACCGTGCCCCGCGCGCCCGGGCCGATTACTTCCTCGGCCAGGTCCCTCACCGCGATGGAAAGAAGCTGGCGCTCGTGCTCGCTCCGGGGGGCAAAGCAGGTGTAGAAGTTGTCGATACTCAGCACCATCACCGCATGGGGCGCGTCCAGCGAGAGGTTGAGGCCCAGATAGCGCACCAGATCCTCTAGCCCCTCCGCGTCCTCCGGTTCGTCCCGGATCAGGCGCATGAGAAGCTTCTCCTGCAAAAGCGGCATGCTGCTTTTCAGCCGGTCCTCGAGGTCCGAGAGCGCCGCCTTCTGCGCCCGCTCCCGGTCCAGCATGGCCGTGACGCGCCGTATCGTCTCGCCCAGCTGGTCGAGGTCGATGGATTTGAGGATGTAGTCGATCGCCTCCACCTTGAGCGCGCTCTTGAGGTAGTCCAGGTCGTCATACCCGCTGACGAAGATCACCTTGACGCCGGGGTCCCGCTCCTTGAGCCGCCGGGCCAGCTCGATCCCGTCCATCTGCGGCATGCGCACGTCGGTGATCACCATATCCACAGGATGGTCCCTCAGCCACTCCCAGGCCTCCAGCCCGCTGGCCGCCTCGCCCTCCACCGATACGCCGTACGCGCTCCAGGGGAAATGCCTTCTCAGGCCGCTGCGCACGCGCTTCTCGTCATCCACCAGCATCGCCTTGTACATTCTGCATCGCCTCGCCCGCGGTATTGTCCAATTAAAAGTGTAGGGACAGGCGCCGCCCCCTGTCAAGGGAAACACCATAAATTAGAATATAGAACCATAATTCATAATCCCGTGACCGGCGCGGCGATTTTTTACGTTTCTGTGGTACACTCGTCGGGAGAGGTGGTTTCCGTGCATCGAATCCTGATCGTCGAAGACGAGGCGGCCATCGCCGGCGCGATCCGGCGCCACTTGGAAACCTGGGGCTTCGAGGCGCGCGTCGCGCCGGATTTCCGGAACGTGCTGGGCGAATTCTTGTCCTACGCGCCCCAATTGGTGCTGATGGACATCTCGCTGCCGTTTTTCAGCGGCTACCACTGGTGCGCCGAAATCCGCAAGCTGTCCAGCGTGCCGGTCATCTTCCTTTCAAGCGCGTCGGACAGCATGAACATCGTGATGGCGGTGTCGATGGGCGCGGACGATTTTCTGGCCAAGCCCTTCGATAGCAGCGTGCTGGTGGCGAAGATTCAGGCGATGATGCGCCGCGCCTACGACTTTGCCGGCGCCGGCGACATCATCGAGCGCCGGGGCGCGATCCTGAACCTTTCCGACGCGACGCTGCGCCATGGCGAAGCGAAGATCGACCTGACGAAGAACGAGCTCGGCATCCTCCGGACGCTGATGAAGAGCCCCGGCAAGGTGGTGGCGCGCGAAACGCTGATGTAGCAGCTCTGGGAGACGGACAGCTTTGTGGATGAAAACACGCTGTCGGTCAACGTGGCCAGGCTCCGGCGCAAGTTGGAGGCGGCCGGGCTCGGCGGCTTCATCGAAACCAGAAAGGGCATGGGCTACAGCGTGCCGTAAGGCGGAGGGAAGCGCATGGTTTCTTATTTAAAGGCCCGGGCCCGGGCCGCGCTGGCGCTTATATTGTGCGCGGCGGTGTTTGCCGCGGTGTTCGCGCTGTACCGCCTGCCCTGGCAGGCGGCACTGTACGCCGGGGCGCTGTGTCTCGGGCTTCTGACCGCGCTGGCGGCCGCGGACTTTCTAAAATTCCGGAGGCGGCGCGAGCGGATCATGGCGCTCGGGCGGGAGGCGCTGATCTCGCCGGAGGGGCTGCCCGCGCCGGCGGACCCGCTCGAGGCGGACTATCAGGCGCTGATCCGCGCGCTTAATGGCGACCGCGCCGCCCGTCTGGCGGAGGCGGCCGCGCGCTTTGACGGAATGACCGAATACTACACGCTCTGGGCGCACCAGATCAAGACCCCCATCGCCGCGATGCGGCTGCTTTTGCAGGAGGATGCGCCCGACCCGGCGGAGCTCTCCGGAGAGCTGTTCAAGATTGAGCAGTACGTGGAGATGGCGCTTTGCTACCTCCGGCTGGACGGCGAGTCCACCGACTACGTGCTGCGCGCGGCGGACCTGGACGAGGTGGTGCGCCAGGCGCTCCGGAAGTACGCGCCCCAGTTCATCCGGCGCAGGGTTTCGCTTGATTATGCGCCGCTGGGCGCGAAGGCGCTGACCGATGAAAAGTGGCTGTCCTTCGTGGTGGAGCAGGTGCTGTCCAACGCGCTCAAATACGCGCCCGAAGGCCGGGTGCGCATCCGTCTGGAAGAGCCTTTGAAGCTGGTGATCGAGGACGACGGCATCGGCATCGCGCCGGAGGACCTGCCCCGCGTGTTCGAAAAAGGGTTCACCGGCCTCAACGGCCGCTATGACAAGCGCGCCACCGGCATCGGGCTGTACCTCAGCAGGCGGATCATGAAAAACCTGGGCCACGGAATTTCCATTGCCTCGGAGGTGGGCAAGGGCACCGCCGTCCGGCTGGACCTGGCGGCGCGCCCCCTCGAGGTGGAGTGAGGCGAACCTTACCGGATTGTAAGACGGCGCGTCAAACTGTAAGCCGGATCGATGGCGCCCGCCGCCCCGGCGCTGCTACAATATGGCCGTAAACCAAAAAACGGAGGGACAACATGGCCATACTGGAAGTGGAGAACCTGAAAAAAATCTATACCACGCGCTTCGGCGCGCAAAAGGTGCAGGCCCTTGGCAGGGTGTCCTTTGCGGTGGAGCAGGGGGAGTTCGTGGCAATCATGGGCGAATCCGGCTCCGGAAAGACGACGCTTCTCAACCTGCTGGCGGCCTTCGACCGCCCCACCGACGGCGAAGTGCGCCTGAATGGGAAAACCCTTTCCTCGGTGCCGGAGCGGGAGATCGCCGCCTTTCGGCGGGACAACCTGGGCTTTGTCTTCCAGGACTTCAACCTCCTGGATACCTTCTCGCTCCAGGACAACATCTTCCTGCCGCTGGTGCTGGCGGGCAAGGGATACCCGGAGATGCGGGAGCGCATGCTGCCCATCGCCCGGAAGCTGGGCATCGAAGGCATTCTGGAAAAGTACCCTTATGAAGTCTCCGGCGGGCAGAAGCAGCGCGCCGCCGTGGCCCGCGCGCTGATCACGGACCCCGCGATGGTACTGGCGGACGAGCCCACCGGCGCGCTGGACTCCCGCGCCGCCGACGAGCTGATGCGCCTTTTCGGTGAGATCAACCGGGGCGGGCAGACGGTTTTGATGGTCACCCACTCCACCAGGGCCGCCAGCCACGCCAGCCGTGTATTGTTCATCAAGGACGGCGAGGTGTTCCACCAGATTTACCGTGGCGCGTCGGACGACGGCGAACTGTACCAGAAGATCGCGGGGGCGCTGACGCTGATGGCGACGGGCGGTGACCGGCGATGACCACCGCGTTCTACGCCCGCCTCGCGCGGATGAACATCAAAAATAACCGCAGAATCTACCTGCCCTATATTCTGACTTGCGCCGGCATGGTGGCCATGTTTTATATCGTGGCCTTCCTGTCCTCCGACCGGGAGGTAGGGCGGATCGCCGGCGGGCAGATGCTGCAGATGATCCTGGGTTTTGGCGTGGGCGTCGTGGCGGTGTTCGCCGCGATCTTCCTATTCTACACCAGCTCCTTTGTCATGAAGCGGCGCCGGATGGAGCTGGGGCTTTTCAACGTGCTGGGCATGGGCAAGCGGCACATCGCGCGGGTGATGCTGCACGAGAGCCTGCTCGTGTCGCTTTTCAGCCTTCTGGGGGGCCTTGCGGCGGGCATCCTGCTGAGCAAGCTGGGCCAGCTGATCATGCTGCGCCTTTTGGAGAAGACGGCCTCCTTTGACTTCACCGTGTCGGGCTTCGCGGCCCTCGCCACGGCGGCGCTGTTTGCGGGCGTATTCTTCCTGATCCTGCTGAACGGCCTCCGGCAGGTGCGCTCGACCAGCCCGGCGGAACTGATGCGCGGCGCGAGCGCCGGCGAGCGGGAGCCCCGGGCCAATTACGCGCTGGCAATCCTGGGCGCGGCGCTCTTGGGTGCGGGCTACTACCTGGCGCTGACCGTCCAGAACCCCATCGAGGCGATGAGCTGGTTTTTCGTGGCGGTAATCCTGGTGATTCTGGGCACGTATCTGCTGTTCATATCCGGCAGCGTGGCGCTTCTGAAGCTTCTGCGCCGTAACAAGCGCTATTACTACCGCACCAGCCACTTCGTGTCGGTGTCGGGCATGTTCTACCGGATGAAGCGAAACGGCGCGGGCCTGGCGTCCATCTGCATCCTGTCGACGATGGTACTGGTGATGATCTCCGCAACCACCTGCCTGTACGCGGGCGCGGGTGACGCCATGCGCGTGCGCTTTCCGCGGAACATCGTCATCGAGACGGATACCGCCGGGCCCGAGGTGCCTCCGGCCGTGGAGGCGGCGGTGCGCGCGGCGCTGGAGGAGGCCGGGACCCGGGCGGAAAACCTGCTGGACTACCGCTATCTGTCCTTTTCGGCGATTGCAGACGGCGACCGGCTGGAACTGGACGGGGCGGGGAGCGATCTCGCCGGCACGCTCGGGCGGCTGGTCCGCGTGTGCGCGGTGCCGGCCGAGGACTATACGCGCCTTTCAGGCCGGGCGCTGATCCTGCAGGAGGGCGAAGTCGCGGTCTACGAAAAGGGCTTGAAGGCCGGGGATGCGATCACCATCGGCGGCTTCTCCCGCCGCGTGGGTGAAAAACTGGACGCCTTTGTCGGCGCGGAAGCCGACGCCATGAGCGTTGTCGACTCGCTCTACGTGTTCGTGCCTTCGGCGGAGGACATGCGCGCGCTCTACGAAGCGCAGAAGGCGGCCTACGGCAAAAACGCCTCGGCCTACCATTATTACTACGGGTTTGACCTGCCGCTGGACCGCCCCGCTCAGGCGGCGCTGGCCGAAACCATCGCCGCCCGGCTGGAAACGGCGTCGCCCGGTTCCCGCGTGGAGGGCGCGGCGGGATCCTGGGACGACTTTTTGGGCATTTACGGCGGCCTGCTCTTTCTGGGGCTCCTGCTGGGGCTTACGTTCGTCCTGGCGGCCGGGATGATCATGTACTACAAGCAGGTTACGGAAGGCTACGAGGACAACGCGCGCTTCGACATCCTGAAAAAAGTCGGCATGACGGACCGCGAGATCCGCAAGGCCATCAACTCACAGGTGCTGACGGTGTTCGCGCTGCCCCTCGCCGCCGCGGCCCTCCACATGGCCTTCGCGTTTCCGATGGTGGCCAAGATGCTCAAGGTATTCAACCTGACCAATATATCGCTCTTTCTCTCGGTGACAGCGGCCACGATTCTGGTGTTCGCGGCGCTCTACGTGGCGGCTTACCTGACCACCGCCCGCGCCTACCTCGCCATCGTCCGCGGCGCGGGCGGCCGGATTCGCTAACGCCATACGCCCCGAAGCCGCCTCCGGTTTTCGCCGGAAGGCGGTTTTTTCGCGCGGCAAGGCGCGTCGCCGGTGCGCGCGGATTTCGGCGGTGCGGAGCGGCGGCAACCTCAAATTGTGATAGCTTATTGACGATATAAATATTGTATCGATGTAAATAACATGATATAATCGCATGGAATTGGGTCTTCCAGAAAAAGGAATAAGAAGGCGGGGGCGCGGGTACATGCTGTATTTATGGGTGTACTTCGAAGAACACGTAAAGGATTTTTACCTGCCCGCCGCGCAAAACTGGAACGGAGAGCTGCGCCTGCTTCAGGCGGACACGCTCTGGCAGCAGGATACGGTGCTGCCCATCCGCGCGCTGGACGGCGCGTGGTTCATCGAGCCGGCGAAGGGCTTCCGCTGGCAGGGCGGTGGCGCGGCCGACGGCGAGCGCACGCTGACAAGCGGCGGCCGGCACACCATGGCGGACGGGTCCCGGAGCATCGGCCTGGTCGTATCTTCCTATGAAAAACAAAACACCGAGTTCGCAAAATACGCGCTGGCGCGGGAAACGCGGGTGACCATCGGCCGCGCCGAGGACTGCACCATCTGGTTTGACGACCCGCTGGTCACGGCGAAACACCCCCACGCCGACATCGTAAAGGCCGAGAGCGGCGCCTGCCGCTACCGGGACCTCAGTACCAACGGCAGCTACATCAACGGCACGCGCCTCAAGGGCGGAGAGCGGGAGCTGGCCTTCGGGGACATCGTGACCATCGCGACGGGGCTTACGATCGTGTATCTGGGCGAGATGGTCGCCATCAACAGGCCCATGGCGCTGAAAAAGGTCAACATGCTGCCCTACGACTTCCGCGTGCGGCGGCGGGGCGGGCAGGAGGAGGAGCACCCCGCCGCCCATGTGGAATACCACCGGGCGCCGCGCCTTCTCGAGCGGCCGGATTCCTCGGCGCTGGAGATCGAACCGCCGCTTGCCAAAGGGCACCGGGAGCAGCAGCCGCTGATCCTGACGCTGGGTCCTTCCATGACCATGATTCTGCCGATGCTGGCGGGCACGCTGTACGCCTCCATGAGCGGCGGCGGGCATTCCTACATGGCCTCGGGCATGGTGATGATCGGCGCATCCTCCGCGCTGGCGGTTTCCTGGGGTCTGGCCAGCCTGCGCTACCGCAAAAAGCAGGAGCGCCAGGGCGAGCGGCTCAGGATCGAGCGCTACCGCGCCTACATTAAGGAAACGGAGGCGAAGCTGCGCACAGCCAACACCGCGGAGCGGCTGCGCCTCGGCAACAGCTTTCTGAGCGTTGAGGAGTGCGCGGGGCTGCCGGGCGACGGTACGCTTCGGCTCTGGGAGCGCACACCCTCCCACGGGGACTTTCTGATGGTGCGGCTGGGCGTGGGCGACGTGCCCATGCCCGGTGAAATCCTGATCCAGACCAAGCGGCTCTCCATCATCGACGACCCGCTGCGGGACGAGCCCGACCGGCTCAAGAGCGTCTACAGCGTGGTGCAGAACGCGCCGGTGACCGCGGGGCTCCGGGACAGGGGCGTGCTGGGCATCCTGGGCGGCTACGAAGCGGCGCGGCTGGCCCAGAGCATCGTGATGCAGATCGCCGCGCTGCACAGCTACACGGACGTCAAGCTGTGTGTGCTCTACGACGAGAGCAACCGCTCCCAATGGGCGTGGACGCGCTGGCTGCCCCACGCGTACCCGCAGGACAGGCGCATGCGCATGTCGGTGAGCACACCCTCCGCCGTGCACGAGGCGCTGAACTACGTGGACGAGATCCTGCGCGCCCGCGCCGAGATGCTCCGCGCCAGGCGTCAGGAGAGCGAGGCGCCCCAGGCCGCGCCGCTGCCCCACTACGTGGTGGTGGCCACGCTGCCGGAGCTGATCGAGCGGCATCCCGTGGTGAGCCGGCTGCTTGCCGGGGATTTGGGGGCGACGCTGATCCTCGTCGCGCCCAGCATGGAGAGCCTGCCCAAGGAGTGCGGCCTAATCGCGGACACCAAGGAAGGCGGCCAGGGCCTCTTCACCGCCGAGGGCGACGTGAGCCGGCTGCGCTTCGAGCTGCCGCCGCCGGAGGCCGCGCCGCTTTTCGCCAAGCGCATCGCGCCCATCCGGGTCAGCGATCTGGATGAAAATTGCTCCATCCCCGCCGCGGCGCCGTTTTTACACACCTACGGCGTGACCCGCGTCGAGCAGCTGGACATCTGGCGGTTCTGGAACGAGAACATGGCCTACGACGGCCTGAAGTCCGTCATCGGCCTCCGGGCGGGCGGCGTGCCCTTTATTCTGGACATCTCCGAAAAATTCCACGGCCCCCACGGGCTGGTGGCCGGTACCACCGGCTCCGGCAAGTCCGTCATGCTGCAGACCTACATCCTGTCGCTGGCGATCAACTACCATCCCCGGCAGGTGCAGTTCATCCTGGTCGACTACAAGGGCGGCGGCATGTCCGGCGCGCTCAGCGGACTGCCCCATGTGGCCGGCTGCATCGATAACCTTGCGGGGGACCGCAACATCCAGCGCGCGCTGGCCTCCATCCAGGGCGAGATCAAGCGGCGTCTGGCGCTTTTCAAATCTGCCGACAGAAACGACATCAACAATATTGACGACTACAACCGCCTCAACCGGGACGACGCCGGGCAGGCGCGGATGCCGCATCTGATCATCGTCGTGGACGAATTTGCCGAACTCAAAACCGCCAACCGCGACAAGGACTACGTACAGGACCTGGTCAGCGCCTCCCGCGTCGGGCGCTCGGTGGGCGTACACCTGATCCTGGCCACGCAGAAGCCGTCCACTTCCGTCGACCCGGAGATGTGGAGCAACACGCGCTTCCGAATCTGCCTGCGCGTGGCCAGCCGCGAGGATTCCGGTGAAATGCTCCGGCGGCCCGATGCCGCCTACATCCGGGGCATGGGCCGCTGCTACGTACAGGTGGGCAGCGACGAACTGTTCGAGCAGGTGCAGACCATGTACAGCGGCGCGCCCTACCGGCCCGACGAGATCAGCGCCGAGCAGCTGCCAAGGCTGCTGGACGACATGGGCGTACCGGTGGCTGTGAAGGCCCCGGAGGGCGGTGAAAAACCCGGCGGCAATCAGGAGAGCCTCACCGAGATGGCCGCGGTGCTCGGGCGAATCCGGCAGGTCTGCGGCGAGCGCCATGTCGCCCCCGCCGCGCCCCTCTGGATGGCGGAGGTACCCGCGCGGCTCAGCCTGGCGGATATCGACGCGGCGGCCGGGCGCTTTGACGGCAAAGCCTGGCCGGAGGCGGAGAACGGCCGGGTGGCGGCCCCGATCGGCCTGGCGGACGACCTGATGAACCAGCGGTACCTGCCCGTGTGGGCGGACTTTACGAAAAACGGCAACCACCTGTTTGTGGGCATGCCGCTCTCCGGCAAGACCACCCTCTTGCAGACGCTGGTGGTCTCGCTGGCCCTGAGACACACGCCCGAGGCGCTGCAGATCTACGTTTTCAGTCTTTCCGGCCGCACGCTGGGCAGCCTTGCCGCGCTGCCGCACGTGGGCGGCGTGGTTTACGACGACGAGGCCGAGGAGCAGAAGCGGCTTTTGAACATGCTCGAGCGGGAGAGCGAGCGCCGGCAGGAGCTTTTCACGCTGGCCTCCACCGACAGCTACCCGGAGTACTGCCGCGCCGCGCGTCAGAATCCGGAGCTGCACCTTCAGCCGGTCCCCGCGATCGTGGTGGTGATTGACCGCATGCAGCAGGCGAAGGAACTTCTGGAAGAGGACGACTTTGACCGGCTGGGCGCGTTGATCCGCGAGGGCAGCGGCCGCGGGCTGTACTTCGCGGTCACGGCCATGTCCATGGGCGAGGTGCCCGGCCGCAGTCAGCCCAGCTTTCACGCGATGGCGCTGGAGCTCAAGGACCGGAGCGACTACGGCGAGGCGCTCGGCCGGCGCGTGCCGCCGGAGATGGGAGAAATCCTGCGCGTCAAGGGGCGCGGCATCGCCCGGCTGGGCGATGAGCTGATGGAGATGCAGGTCGCCCTCTACGGCGAGAGCGAGCGGGACGCGCAGCGCGCCGCCGAAATCGGGCGTCTGGCCGGCGAGATGGCCGCCGCCTGGCGCGGAAAGCGGCCCGCGCCCATCCCGCGCATCCCGCCAAACGTGGTTTGGGCCGATCTTCTCGCCGCCACGGAGGGCGTCCAAGGGGCATACCGCCTGCCGCTGGGCTATCTGGCGCTGGAGGGGACGCCCTATGTGGCGGACGTGTTCCGGGACCACGCCTGGCTCTTCACCGGGCCCAGGCAGTCCGGAAAGACCGGGGCCCTGCGCGGCGCGGCGCTGTCGCTCAGGCGCATGGGCGCCCAGGTACACGTCATCGCGGACGTCGGCTGGCGTGACTTTTGCGGGGAGAACGGCTTGACGCTCCATACCCAGGCGGGGCCGGAACTGGAGGCGTTCTTCCTTTCCCTCCAGCAGACCGCTTCGGGGCGCAACGCTCAGCGCAAACAGGCCTCCGAGCCGGAGCGCGACGAGCTCAGGCAGGTCTTCGAGCCCATCGCGCTGATCGTGGACGACCTGGATCAGGCGATGGCGCGGCTGCATCCGTCGATGGTCAAGTACCTGGCGCTGACGGCGACCGCGGCGTCGGGCTTTGGCATCCCGATCTTCGCCGCCATATCCCAGCAGGGGGCGACGGCGAGTTGGAGCAGCGAACTGTTCCAGGCGCTGGCCGCCAGAAAGCGCGGCGTGGCGCTGGGCGGCAAGCTGAGCGATCAGAGCGTGTTTCAAACCGACCTGTCCTACGGCCCGCGAAACCAGGCGCTGTCGCCTGGCTATGGCTGGCTGATCCGGGGCAGCGACGCGCAAAAACTCTTGCTGCCCAGGGCGTGAGGAGGAAAAATGCTGCCGGTGATCGCCTATGAGCGCGACAGGCGCGCGCTCGGACAGATTGAAGAACTGATCGACGAGGCGCAGCGGTCGCTGCGCGTGGTGCTCCTGACGGGCGACGCCCGGGAGGCCGGGCGCTTTCTGGAGGCGCAGACCGGGCTGATCCTGGCGATCGCCGGCGTCGAAACCCCCGCGGAGGCGGACGTCGGCATCGCCTTCGCGCACCGCGCGCAGGAAAAAAACCGCGACAACTACCTCGTGGTGGTGGTGCCGTCGGTGGAATGCCTCGAGGACGTCATGGGCGGCGCGCTGCGCGTCAGCGGCGTATTGGTCAGGCCCATCGAGCCCGGCCGCGCGCGTCGGCTGTTATCGCGCCTGGCGGAGGAGCACGAGCATCTGGTGGTCAGCGCCGAGGAAGCGCTCGTCTTCCACGTGGGCGCGTCGGTGGTGCGGGTGCCCAGGGCGGGCCTGATCTGCGTCGAGGCCATCGGGAAGAAGCTGGAACTATGGACCGCACGGCAGCGCTTCTCCGTCTACGCCTCCCTCTCCGATCTGGAGCAGACGCTGAAGGACGGCTTCTTCCGCTGCCACAGGTCGTTCCTCGTCAACCTGGCGGCGGTGGAGCGGGTGGACTTCGCGGCGATGGAGATCTGCCTTCGCGGCGGCATCAAGGCGCCCGTGTCGCGGTCGCAGAAGGCGGCGCTGAAGGCGCGGCTGACCAGCGGGGAGGGAGACGGCGATGGAAGCCTTTGAGGTGGGCCTGATCCTCTCGGGCCGGGAGATGTCGCTCACGATGCGGGTTCTGGGCCTTGCGCCGCCGGAGGAGCTCGCGATCCCGCAGGCGGAGGACGGCGATGACGAGGCGTTTCGGAGCCTCGAGGCGTCGGGGCTGATGATCCGCGACGAGCGCCGCCTGGCGGTGGACCGGGGCCTGGCGCGTTTAATCGAGGCCCTCTGCCGGAGGGAATGGGCGCTCACGGTTTCGTCCCTCGCCCGTTCGCGGACCGCCTTTGGCGGCGGCGGAAGCTGCGTCGTGCTGGAAGGGCTTTCGGGCGGCGGGTTTCTGCTCACGCCGTTCCCGTCGGCCCGCGAGGCGCTGGACGCGATGGCGGCGGAACTGGACGAGGAACAGGGCGCGCTGCGCGCCTGCCTGACGGGGGCGCAATCCTTCGAGCTGACGCTTTCCGCCGGGGAAATGCGCGGCTTTCTTGCGGAAGCGCTGACGAGGACCGTGGAGGGATGAATCATGGATACCATCGTGGTGGAGGTCGTCGTGCCCGCCTGCAACGGCGCGTTTGACTTTGTGGTGCCCGCGGACACCGACGTTTCGGCGGTGGTGCGGGAGATGATCCGCATTCTGGAGGAAACCGGCCGGAACGTCTCCTTCGTCCGGGAGACGACGCAGCTGTGCGATCTCGACAGCGCCCAGGTTCTGGAAAACGGCATGTCGCTGGTGGAGCAGTCTGTGCGCGACGGCAGCCGGCTGATGCTGATCTGACCGTTCGTGCCAAATACCCGACCGTTTGTCAGGTTCCGTTCCGCCGCGGCCGGGGCTGTGCGATAATCAAACCGTCGAAAGGGAAAGCGCGAAGCGCCGGAGGTGAACAGCTTGAAGTACGACACGGCCGAAATCCGCGCGGTGGCCAGACGCCTCAAGAGCTGCGCGGCGTCGGTGAACAGTCTCACGACCCGGGATATGCGGCAGCTGACGGAGCGTGTGGAGACGGAGTTTCGCGGCGAGGCCGCCGACGCGCTCGGCGAGCGCCTGCGCGAATTCCGAAGCGACGTGCGCAGGATCGGCGAGGGGCTCGATACCATCGGCGCGGAGCTGATGGCTTACGCCCGCCGGCTGGACCTGGCGGACGAGGAGAGCAAGCGCGAAATCCAGAAACAGTGACCCGTGCCAGAGCGCGGGACAATTCCAGAGGAGGAATGGGTATGTCGAAGTTTCAGGTGACCCCGGAGGAGCTCAGGAGCGCGGCCCGGAAGATCGAGCAGAACCTTACGGAGTACCAGCAGGCCAACGACGCCGCCATCAACGCCGGCATGAACCTGGCCGCCGCCTGGGAAGGCGATTCCCAGAAGGCCTTCGTACAGGAGCAGGAAAAGGTGAAGCAGTGGTACGCCCAGATGAACAATGTCGTCAAGACCTACAGCGCGGCGCTGACCGCGGCGGCCGCCATCTACGAGGCCGCGGATCAGGCGGCCAAGTCCGCCATCAACAACGGCTGACCGGCGCCCGCGCCCATTCCCCATTATAGAAGGAGGCATTCATCATGGCTGAGCGTATTCTCGTTTCCATCGAGGAGATGGAAAGCACGGTGACCACCTATGAAACCAACAAGGCCAAGCAGCAGGCGGCCTACCTGCAGATGAGCAATGCCGTGCGCACGCTGGACGGCTTCTGGGACGGCCCCGCCAGCGAGGTGTTCAAAAGCGCCTTCAACGCGCTGTACAAGAACCTGGAGACCAGCGAGCAGCGCATGCAGGACGCCATCACCGAACTCAAGACGTCCGCGGGCCTTTTCAGAAACGCCGAGGAAGTGGAAGTCTCGAACCGCTTGAGCCAGCTGGAGTCCGGCAGCACCTACGCCTGAAAATTTCACGAGGAAAGGGGGCGGAATTCATGAAGGCGATCCGGTGGAACGGCGAGGCGGCGGACGGCGCGGTCCGGTCGCTCTCGGACATCGAGTCGCAGATGAGTTCCGCCCTTTCGACCGCGAAGAAGCTGCGCCTCCGGCTCGCGAACATGCAGTCAGGGCAGGGTTCCCCAGCCCTGACCCGGATGACCGACCGGCTGGAGCGCGAGATCCGGCGCATCGAGGGCGCTCTTGAAGAGGCCGCCCGGCTGCGCCGGGGCCTTGTGCGGGCCTCCATGCTGTTCGAGGAAGCGGAGGCGGCGAACGTCCGCAAGGCCCAGGGCTTCGAAAGCCGCCCGGCGGCTTCTTTCGCCGGTGGGCGGGGGAGCTTCGGCGGCGCGCCGGGCCGGCGGGAGACGGAGCGGGCGCTGGGCGCATTGGCGGCGGTGCTGGGCGGGGGACCGGGCGCGCGAAGCTCCGGCGAGGGCCTGGGCGGCGGTTTCTCGGGCGGCGGCAGCAGCCGTTCCTTTTCCGCGGCGGACGGCGCCTGGTATGACGCACCCGGCGGCATTGCCGGCATCGCCTCGCTGGAAGGGGTCGAGCGGGTCGGCGCGGCGCCCCTGGCGACCGCGACCGGCGAGATCTTTTTGCCCTCGTGGCTCTTATAAGGCGCCGGGGGCGGAACATTTTCCGACAGAATGCGAAGGAGTGGGATCATGACAGGACAAAACCGCATATGCCGCGGGCGGATGATGGCCAAACGAGGGGCGCTCGCGCTCATCCTTCTGCTCGTCTGGGTCATGCTCCTTCCGGCCGCGGCCTCCGCCGACGTCGCGAGCCTCCGGGTCAACCAGATCGTACAGGACGAGGGGCGCTTCACACTCTACGTCAGCGCGCTGGATGGGAGCAACACCCCCGTCGCCCTCGGCGGCGCGCCGGAGCAATATGAGATCCATGCCGATGCGCTGGCGCCGATCCACCCGGCGAGCGCCACCACCTTCGCCCAGAGCGGCGAGGGGGTTTCCTATATTATCGCGGTGGACGTCTCCGGCTCCGTGACCAAGCAGGAGGTTGCGGACATCAAGCAGGCGCTCCACAGCTTCGTGGCCGGGCTGAACGGCGACTACGTCCGCCTGATCACCATCGGTTCCGAGATCAGCGTCGTTGCGGACTATACCCGCGACAGAAGCGCGCTGGACGCGCTCATCGACAGCAAAATTCACCGGAACGATCCCAAGACCCAGCTCTACGAGGGCTTGGCGCGGGCCATGGACAGTACTTCCGCCCAGCGGGTGGACGGCCCCAGGCGCACCGTGATGATCGTCTTTACCGACGGCGGCGACGATTCCGACGGCCGGTACACGGCGGACAGCGTGCTCAAGCGGATGGAGTCCATGCGGCTGCCCGTCTACGCCGTGGCGCTCAAGGGCAACGCCAAGGCCAGCCCCGCCGCGGTCAACCAACTGTGTGAGGAGACCGGCGGCGCGCTGTTTAAGGCGGAGGAACTGGGTGTCTTGGGCGCGCTGAACCAAATCCGCGCCGCCGTACAGAACAGCATGGTGCTCATCTGCGCGCCGGAAGACGCGGCGTACTTCGGCGTGGGCGGCAGCAAGTGGTCTGTCGCGCTCGAGTCGGACGGATGGATCGTCTCCAGCAACACCTACGAAATCACCACCCGGCCGACCGCGCCGCCGGTGAAGGTCGCGCTCAGCTTCCACGATGCGGGCATGGCCAGGGCCGTCAGGGGCATGCTGGGCAAGCCGGAGGACGCGGCGCTCTACGAGGAGGACCTGCCCGCCATCGCCGCGCTGACCCAGCTCTACGCCCAGGGCCTGGGGATCGGCGACTTGCGGGACCTTTCGATGATGCCCAACCTTGCCGAGGTCCGCCTGAAAGACAACAACATCGCCGACGTCACGCCGCTGAGCAAGCTGGAAAAGTTGACCGCCGCCAATCTGGACGGCAACAACCTGACCGACCTCGCCCCCATCAAGCACCTGGACAGCCTGAAGATCCTCAGCGTCAAGGACAACGAGATCGCGAGCGTCAGCTTCCTGAAGACCATGGAAAACCTGGAGCAGCTGGACCTCTCCGGCAACAACGTCGAAGACCTCACGCCCATGCGCGGCCTGGAAAAGCTCACCGCGCTGAACCTGTCCAATAATCGGATCACGAAGGCCCAGCCCATCTCCGGCATCGCCAGCCTGACGACGCTGGACCTGCGCGGCAACGCCCTTGCGGACGAGGAGAGCCTGATGGCGTTGTCGGACGCCGGATGCCTCATTTTGCTGGACGTGCCGCTGCCTGCGCCAACCCCGACGGCAGCCCCCACGCCAACCCCCGCGCCGACGGTTTCGCCTTCCCCTTCCCCCACCCCCGCCCCTTCCGCCGGGCAGCGGACGCTCCGCTGGGCGCTGGCGAACTGGCTGTACCTGGCCATCGGCGCGGCCGCGCTGCTGGCGCTGATCATCGCGCTGGCGCTGATTCGCGCCCGGCGTGCGCCGGACCGCGAGGAAGGCGATCTCGAATGGCACCCCGGCGGCGGCATCCCCGGTGACCCGGAGAAGACGGTGGATATGAGCGGCTTCATGGACGGCGACCCGGAAAAGACCGTGGAACTGGACAGAAACCGCGTGAAGATCCGCTTCCTGGTGGAATACAAGGGCAGGACCAGGGAGGTCAACCTGCCCATCGGCACGACGCTCGCCATCGGGCGCGCGCCGGATAACGACCTGGTGCTGGAGGATAAGGCAGTCTCGCGCAAGCATGCCACGCTGAATCTGACCTACGACGGCCTGTACGTCAAGGATATTGGCTCCGTCTCCGGAACGACGCTCAACGGCGCGCAGATCGTGCGGGAGAGGAATGTCCGCAAAGGTGACATCCTCAAGCTGGGCGAGACCACCGTCAGGATCGCGGACATCAGCAAGTAAACGGAGGGCTCGGCATGCGCAAGTGGCTCGCGGCGGTTCTGGCGCTTTTGTGCGCGGGCCTGGGGGCGTGCCCCGGCTTCGCGGAGGATGCTGCGCCCGCCATCGCGCGGATCGTGCAGACGGAGAACGCCTATCGTCTGACGCTGGATAACCTGCCGGAGGGCGGGATCGGCCTGGTCCGGCTGCAGTTCGGCGCGAAGGACAAGGGTTTCAAGGATGTGGACGGGGTTCAGGCGCCGGACGGGCGCACGCTCTCGGCAGACATTGCGGCGCTGAAAAAGATGAAAGCCTGGAACACCGGGGCCGCCGCGCGGATGCAGTTCAGGCTGGCGTTTGAGGGCGGAGAATCCACGGCCCGCGAATTTGCGTACTTCGGGGAGCCGAAGATGGCGGGAGAGGGCGAGTACGGCGGACAGGCGCTGATTGCGGGACGGGTGTCCGCCGGGGACGGCGTCCGGGTGTACGAGGACGGCCGGAGCATCGGATCGGCCGCGGTGAAGACGGATGGGAAGGGCCGGTTCGAGCTCACGGCGCCCCTGGATCTCATTGCCTCCGGCCATGGAACCATCGCGGCTCAGGATGAAAGCGGCGCGGTTCTCGGCGAATTGGCGCTGCCGCCCGCTCTCGTTCAGAATATCCCCGGGGTGACCGCCGGGGCGCAGGCATCCGGCGCGTCCGCCTCGCCGAGCCTTGCGAGCGAAGCGCCGGAGGTCGTGGGATCGATGGGCGCGCTCCCTTCGGCGACGCCCTACGAGGAATTTACGCCCGCGCCCGCAATCAGCCCGGATGCGTACGCCGCGAGCCGTGAGGCGCGGCAGAATGTCGGCGCGGCGGACATCACCTACACATGGCCGCCTCAGTCCGGGAAAACGCCCGGGCCGGATGCCGCGCTGACGTCCGGCCCCTCGGTGATTTCCCCTTCTCCCGCGCCGGAAAACCCGGTCGCGGGCGCGATGAATCAATTTGGACTGTGGCTCGAAGGCATGAGAACCGGTCCCACGCCAAGCCCGACCCCGCTGCCGACGCCCAGCCCCACGCCGTCGCCCACGCCGGATCCGGTCTTTGTGAAGCCGACGCCCACGCCCAGCCTCACGCCGACGCCGACTCCTGTGCCCGCGCCGACGGCAAGCCCCGCGCCGACGCCCACGCGGGCGGCGGTCACGTCTGCGCCGGGCCATGCGCCGGCGGCGTCGCCCGGCGCGGCGGCGGGTGTTTCCTCAGGCCAGACGCCGCCGGGCGGGGCGCGTTCAGGCGCGGGGGGATTCATGAACCTGAGCGGGTCCAGGCTGATCCTGACGCTCATCCTGGCGGCGTTCACGCTTGCGATGTCCGCCGCGGCGGCCGTGCTGACCTGGCGGGTCCGGACGGAACGACGCCGCGCCGGCGGGCGAAAATAGCCGCCGCACCCGAAGGGAGGGATTTTTTTGAGCATCCTTATTGACGCGGCCGTCTGCAGCAACAAGGGGCGCGTGCGGGGAAACAACGAGGACAATTTTCTGTTCAACGGCCTTTATATGAAAAAGCAGGAGGCGGACGCAGGCGGCCTGTTTCAGGCTGAGAGCCGGGCCAGACTGCAGTTCTACGCCGTCTGCGACGGCATGGGCGGCGGCGACGCGGGCGAGGAAGCCGCCTACACGGCGGTGTGCGAGCTGGGGAAACTTCTGCCCGGGTTCAACGCGGTGGATTCGCCCGAGGCACTGGCGGAGGGCGTCCAGCGCGTCTCCGACCAGATCCACGCCGCGTCCCAAAAGCGCGGCGGCCGGTCCGGCACGACGCTGGCGATGGTGTCGATCGCCTACGAGCGGGCCCGCGCCTTCAACGTCGGGGACAGCCGCGTATACATGCTGCGCGGCGACGCGCTGCGCCGCGTTTCCACCGACCACTCCGAAGTGCAGCGGATGATTGCCATGGGCATCCTCACCGAAGAGGAGGCGCGCACCCATCCCAAGCGCCATGTGATCAGCCAGTTTCTGGGCATGCCGCCCTCCGAAGTTCGGCTGACCGTGGCCGCGACGGACGTCATTGCGCTGACCGCGGGCGATTGGCTGCTGATCTCGAGCGACGGCCTGACGGACATGGTGGACGACGAGGGCATTCGTCAGATCCTGTGCGCCTCGCCCGGCGCGCGCGAGGCCGCGAAGGCGCTGGTTCAGGCGGCGCTTCAGAACGGCGGAAAGGATAACGTGACGGCGCTTTGCGTCCGGGCGGCGGAGGTGAACCCGCGCGCGGAGCTCAACCGGCTGAAAAGATTCCGCGCCGCCGCGGTGGCGCTGGCCATCCTGTCCGCCTGCGCGGCGGCGGCGATGGCGTTCGGCGCGTTCCCGGGTTTTCCGGGAACCTGAACGATGACCGCGAGTGGGGTAGGAAGCATGTCGGAAACACCCAAAAGGCTGGCCGGGCTGGAGCCGCTGTGGGGCGTGTGGCGCGTCGGGGAGCTGATCGGCGAAGGGAGCTACGGCAAGGTCTTCAAGATCTGCCGCGAAGAGTTTGACGACCGCTACATTGCCGCGCTCAAGTGGATTCAGCTGCCCCGGGACAAAAGCGACATCGAGCGGCTGCGCTCCGAGAACATGTCGGAGGCGGACGTGCGCTCCCACTACGGCAGCCTGGCCCGTTCGCTGAACGAGGAAATCCGCCTGATGGCGGGCCTGGGCGGCAACAGCCACATCGTCAACTACGCCGACCACATGATCCTTGAGCGCCAGGATGAGATCGGCTGGGACATCCTGATCCGAATGGAATACCTGACGCCGCTGAACAGGGTGATGGAAGGCGCGCTCCTCTCCCAGCGGGAGGTCGCCGTCATCGGCTGGCACATCTGCCAGGCGCTCGAGGTGTGCGCGCGGCACAAGATCATCCACCGGGACATCAAGCCGGACAACATCTTCGTCTCGGCTGACGGGAACTACAAGCTGGGAGACTTCGGCGTGGCGCGGACCATGGAGCGCACCCAGGACAATCTGTCCCGAAAGGGTACGCCGCTGTATATGGCGCCCGAGGTGTACTTTCAGCGCGCGGTCAGCCTGACGGCGGACCTGTACTCGCTGGGCGTGGTGCTCTACCAACTGCTCAACATGAACCGCGCGCCGCTGATGCCGCTGGACCGCGCGCCCACCTATGAAGACCGGGAGAACGCGCTCAAACGCCGCTTGGGCGGCGAGGCGCTGCGGCCTCCGGCCAACAGCTGCCCGGAACTGGACAGGGTGGTGCTCAAGGCCTGCGCCCACAAAAGCCAGAACCGCTACCGGAGCGCGGAGGCCATGGGGAGCGATCTGGAGCGCCTGATCCGCGAGAACCGCCTGAGCGACCGGCGCCCGACGGGCTCCGGCGCGAGATCCGTGCAGAAGCGTTGTCCGCACTGGAAGCGGTGGCTCTATGCCGCGGCGGCGACGGTGGTGCTGGCGGGTGCCGCGATCATGCTGACCCGTCCGGAGCTGCGCCCGTTTTCCGCCCCGGCATCCGTCGCGGAGGGTGGGCCCGGGGCGGCCGTGGATACACTGCCGCCGATCATTGAGCCCATCGTCGCGCCCGCGGAACCGACGCCGGCACAGGAACCGACGCCGGAACCGACACCGACACCGACACCGACACCGGAACCGACACCGGAACCGACGCCGACGTCTGCACATACGCCGGAGCCAACGCTTGCGCCGATGCCCGCGCGGACAGTCCATCCGGCGTCTACCCTCGAACCTGCGGCAAAGACGGTGGCTGCCGCCGCGGTGGTGCCGGAACCCACGCCCGAGCCGACGCCGGAGCCGACGCCCGAGCCGACGCCGGAGCCAACGCCGGAGCCGACACCGGAGCCGACGCCGGAG
>JAEZTL010000019.1 GCA_023421395.1 Bacillota bacterium
GGTCTCCAAAGATATAGATTGCGCGAGGGATTTTATTTTTAAGGGGGCGGCCCCGGCGTTTGCCGGGGGCCACCCGCTTTTGTATGCATTTCAGGAAACGCCCTGGCCCCGGGACTGGATGCCGAGGTATTGCATCACATGGGGCAGCGCCGCGCCTGCGGCGATGGGAATCTTGGCGGTGGCGCCGATGCGGATGAAGCGGCGGTCCGTGGGAAAGGCCGTGCGTGCGGCCACCAGTTGGTGGAGCCTGTCGATATCCTCCGCCGCCAGGTAGCGGCCCAGGATGCCGCCCAGGATCACATCATAGTCCATCATCATGTGCAGGTTGTCAATGGCGGAAGCCAGGTACTTCAGGTATTCGTCCCAGCGGGCCACTTCGTCCGTGCCTCCGGCGCGCAGCGCGGCGAAAAACCTTGCCACCGGCTCGTCTGGCATCAAAAGCGCGCTCAGCGTACAGTAGGTGTCCACGCAGCCCTGCTTTCCGCAGTAGCAGGGCCGCCCGCCGGGCACGATGGTCATGTGCTCGAACACGCCGCTCTTCAGTTCGTTTCCCTTCAAAAACTTTCCGCCGATGATCAGCGCGCCGCTCATATTGTAGCGGATGTGTACGAAGATCGCGTTGACGATGTCCGGCGAGAGCCACAGCTCCACCGTCGCGGCGGCCTCGCCGTCGTGGGCCATGCCGCAGGGGTAGTTCAGATAGGGCTTGAACTGCTCGATCGACATGCCGGTGCAGTTGAGAATCTTGCCGTAGGTGACGGTCTCCCCGTCGGAGGAGATCAGGCCCTGCAGCACGATGTTGACGCCCAGAACCCGGGGCGGATCCACCGGCAGGCGGCCGATGAACCGGTTGACCGCCCCGCATACGGCGCGCACGTAGCCGGACGTGTTGGAGAAGGGAAGCAGCTGCATTTCCGTGTGGATGATTTCGCCGTAGAGGTCGATGGCGACGATTTCAAAGCTCTCCTTGAGAAGCTCCACGCCCACCGCCACGTGGGAGCGCGGCAGAAAGGCCAGCGCTTCGGCCTTTCTTCCGCCGGTGGACTCAAAGCTGCCCTTCTGGGCGATCACCCCCTGGTCCATCAGTTCGCGTACGATCTGACTGACGGTAGGGCGGCTGAGGCCCAGCCCGCTGGCAATCTCCAGCTTCGAGGTCTTCCGGCGCCCGTAAATGAATTCCAGAACGTTCTTCGTATTGGTCCTTTTCAGCTCCGCCGTGGTTGCTTTCTGCAAGAAGATCCACCCTCTGTTGCGTACCTTAGGCTTTTCCGGGTGCGTTTTGCCCGCGTTGATACCCAGTATATCACAGGGCAACGTGGCATGCAAACGCTTTAAAACAATTCAATAATTGGTATAATATAGCCAATAGTTACTGCATAAAATTGAATTGTAATGGACATTGACAAAAGCGTCGACATGCCTTACTCTTATGGAAAAGATGTTTACAAAAGAAACGAATTATTTCGATAAATAAGATTTATTAGAGCGTATTGCCCATAAATATATAAATAAATAGCACATAAATGCAGAATAGAAAAGATCGTTTCCAAAACATTCCACCACGGCGAGGAACGAATATCCGTACAAAAATATCGATTCAAATTATGAATATGATGTTAAGCATTATGCTGGAAAGCGGCAGGGCGCGCAACCAATCCAGACCGGAGGCAGGGAGGGAAATCGACCGTCCGGCAGGTGTCGCCCGACCGCAGGCCCGCATGCAATCAGACGAGGAGGTTCGTTCATGAAGAAGTATTTCGCGCTGGTTCTGGCCCTGACTTTGATGGCGACCATGTTTGTTGGCGTCGCGTCGGCCGAGAGTTCCGCGATTAACTGGCAGGCCTACGCCGGCACCAAGATCCAGGTTATGTTCAACCAGCACAACTACCAGAAGGCGATCACCGACTACGGCAAGCTGGAAGAATTCGAAAAGCTGACGGGCATCGATGTTGAGTACTCGGTCACTCCCGAGGAGAACTACTTCGACAAGCTGAACATCGCGCTTTCCTCCAAGAGCGGCGAACCGGACATCTTCATGACCGGCGCATATCAGGTTTGGGAGTACGCCTCCGCCGGCTACATGGAGCCGCTGGAAGGCTACATCGGCGATCCGGCCCAGACCGAGGCCGGCTACAACTTCGCGGACTTCTACCCCGGCGTCGTGGGCACGCTGGCGTGGGACTGCGTGCCCGGCCATCCGGTGGGCTCCGGCTCCCAGTGGGCGCTGCCGATGGGCTACGAGCTCAACAACATCGCCTACAACAAGAAGTACTTTGACGAGAAGGGCATCAAGCTGCCCGCCACCACCTCCGAACTGCTGGAAACCGCCAAGTCCCTCAAGGACTGGAGCGGCACGGGTTCCTACGGCATCGCCGTGCGCGGTACCCGCAACTGGGCGACCATCCACCCGGGCTACATGACGCTGTTCTCCACCTGGGGGGCCAAGGACTTCGAAATCGAGGATGGCAGGCTGGTCTGCAAGCTGGACTCCGACGCCGCCATCGCGATGACGGACTACTGGGTCAAGCTGATCGTCGAAGGATCCTCGCCGCAGTGGGCCACCTTCACCTGGTACGAGGCGGGCTCCCACCTGGGCGCGGGCGTCGCGGCGATGCTGTATGACGCCACCTGCAACGGCTACTTCCAGAACTATCCGGAAGGCGCTTCCGCCCAGTCCGGCAACCTGGGCTGGTACGCCGGCGTGGTGCCGGATGGTTCCGGCCTGACCGAGAAGGACATCAAGTCCAACGTGTGGGTGTGGTCCATGGGCATGAACGCCAACTCCGACAATAAGGGCGCGGCGTGGCTGTTCCTCCAGTACTTCACCAGCCCCGAGTACATGCTGTTCTCCGGCACGGACGGCGCCTGCGCCGACAGCCCGCGCAAGTCCGTCGCCGAATCCGACGCCTACAAGTCCGTCGTGGGCAAGTCCTTCGGCTACCTGGAGGCGCTGGATGTGCTGCTGCCCAACGCGACCATCCAGTTTACGCCGCAGCCCTACTTCTTCGAGACCACGACCGAGTGGGCCGCCACACTGCAGGATCTGGTGGAGCAGTACCGGACGACCGGGTCCTGCGACACCGCCGGCGCGATGAAGGCGCTGAAGGCGAAGCTCGACATCGCGGTGGAAGACCTCACCGTCGGCTGATCACGCCTGCCAGAACGTTGCGCGGAGGTTCGGGGCGCTTCGCTCCGGGCCTCCGCACCCCCGGCGCTTCAAGGCTTCAGGAGGGAGTTGAATCCACTTGGTCACCCAGAAAGCCTCCGGCGCCCGAAACGGCGCGCCGCAAGCCGATCTGAACACGGTACCGTTCAAGACGCGCCTCAGGCCCTACCTGATCGTCGCGCCGGCGCTTCTGATCACGATCGGCATTTTGATCCCCTTTGCGATGGCAATCTACTTTTCACTGACCGGTTACACATTCCGAAACCCCAACGCCACCTTCATTGGCCTTCGCAACTGGATCCGCATGTTTGAGGACAGCCAGTTCTGGAACGGCGTGTGGGTCACGCTCCGGTACGCGTTCTGGTCCACCCTGGTGGAAATGCTGCTAGGCCTTGGCATCGCGATGCTGCTGGGCAGCGTCAACAACCGGTTTTCCCGCATCCTGCGCGTAGCGCTGATCTTCCCGCTGATGGTCGCCCCGGTCATCGGCACGATCATCTGGCAGTTGATGCTGTCCTCTTCCGTGGGCATCATCGAAAAATTCCTGAACCTTTTCGGCCTGTACGGCATGCAGTGGGGCGCCTCGCAGAGGACCGCCATGCTGACCGTGGTGATGATCGACGTCTGGGTCAACTGCCCGTTTGTGATCATTCTGATTTTGGCCGGCATCCAGTCGCTGCCCAAATCCCCGTTCGAATCGGCCAAGATCGACGGCGGCAGCGCCTGGTTCAACTTTAAAACGCTGACGCTCCCGATGCTCAAGCCCTGCATCCTGATCGCGCTTCTGTTCCGGCTGATGGCCGCGCTGCAGGAGTTCGGCATCATCTTCGCGCTGACCAAGGGCGGCCCGGGCGACACGCTGATGAGCCTCTCGGTCACCGCCTATACCCGCGGCTACATGTATCAGAAATTCTCCGGCGCGCTGCCCTTCATTCTGGTGCTCTGGTTCATCGTCAACATCGCCGCGACCTACATCGTCAAGGCCTGGCGCAAGTCCCAGTATCAGGCCGTCGGCAAGGAAATCGAAGAGGCGCCGAAAAAGCGCGGGTTTGCGCGGGCGCGGAAAGGAGCGGGCGCATGACGGCTCAACGCAGACTCAGCGCGATCCTCAAAAACGGCGGCCTGGCGCTGTACGCGGTCTTCGCGCTGTTCCCGCTGTTGTGGATGGTGCTGCTCACCTTCAAGTCGGACGCGGAGATGCTGACCACCACCTTCGTCTTCACCCCGACCCTCGTCAACTACGAGGAAGTGTTCCTCAAAACCGACTACTTCCGCTACATCCGGGACTCCATCATCGTGTCGGGCGGCGCGGTGATCGTGTCGGTGCTGGCGGGCGTACCCGCGGCCTACGCCTTCGCGCGCTACAACTTCAAGAAAAAAGAGGACATCGCCTTCCAGATCCTCTCCTTCAAGTTCGCGCCGGAGATTCTGGTGGTGCTGCCGCTGTACATGATCTATCAGAAGCTGGGCCTGTACGATACGTATCTCGGGCTCATCTGGGTCTACCAGCTGATCTCGATGCCCCTCATCATCTGGGTGGTGCGCGGCTATTTTGAGGACATCTCCGTCGAGATCGAGCACGCCGCGCAGGTGGACGGTTACTCCTGGTGGCAGATCTTCCTGAAGATCCTGCTGCCGCTGATCAAACCGGGCCTGGTGGCATCGGCGCTGCTCTGCTTCATCTTCTCGTGGAACAGCTTCACGTTCCCGCTGCTGCTGGCGGGCATTCAGGTGGAGCCGATCACGGTGGCCGCCACGAAATACCTGGCGCAGTCCACCGTGCACTATGGGCAGATGGCGGTGGCGGCCACGTTCTCGGCGCTGCCGGCGATCATCTTCGCGATCATCATTCAGAAGCACCTGGTGCGCGGCCTCAGCTTCGGCGCCGTGAAGGGATAGGTGTAGAAAATGGCAAAGATTGAACTCAGCGGCGTCACCAAACGGTTTGGCAAGATCACGGCGCTGGACGATGTGACGCTGACCGTCCGCGACAAGGAATTCTTCGTGCTGTTCGGACCCGCGGGCGCGGGCAAGACCACGATCCTCAACAACATCGCCGGAATCCAGGTGCCCACCGAGGGCGCGGTCAAAATCGGCGGCAGCGTGGTCAACCAGATGGACCCGGCCGAGCGCAACGTGGCCATGGTGTTTGAAAACTACGCGCTCTATCCCCACATGACCGTGTACGACAACATCGCCTCTCCGATGCGCTCGCCCCGCTACAAAAAGGACGAGGGCTATATCAAGGAGGCCGTGAACCGCGTCGCCAAGCTCATGAAGATCGACATGCTGCTGGACCGGCTGCCCAGCCAGCTCTCAAACGGCCAGCGGCAGCGCGTGGCGCTGGGCCGGGCGCTGGTGCGTGAGCCCAACGTGTTTCTGATGGACGAACCGCTGGCCCACCTGGACGCCAAGCTCCGGAACCTGATGCGCAGCGAGCTCAAGGAAATGCAGCACAACTTCCAGACCACCTCCATCTACGTGACCCACGACTTCATGGAGGCCATGAGCCTGGGCGACCGCATCGGCATCATCAACAAGGGCAAAATCGTGCAGGTCGGCACCGGCGACGAAGTCTACTATATGCCGGCGAACGAGTTCGTCGCGCAGCTGATGGGCGACCCGGAGATCAACCTCCTGGAGTGCGACCTGACGAGATGCGGCGACGGCTACGCCCTCGCCTGGGAGGAAGCCCCCCGCCAGCCCTTTGAATTGCCCCCGGATGAAGTGCTCTACCAGCGGTTCGGCGCCCTTGAACGCAATAATGTGCACCTGGGCCTCAGGCCTCAGAACATCCACTATCATTTCGAACCCGTGGAGGGCGCCGTCAAAGGCACGGTCTACAGCTTCGAGACCATCGGCAACAAGTCGGTTCTGATTGCCGCCGTCGGCCGGGAGCACCTGCGCATGATCGCGCCCAACGGCCTCAGGGTCCGGCTGGACCAGGACGTCTACGTCACCTTTGAAATCACCCGGGCCATGTTTTTCGACGCCGAGACGACGAACTACATCGGCCGCTATGACGAAGCGTCCGTGCGCGAAATGGCCGCGCAGCAGGCAAAGGAGGCGTGACGGATGGCCAAGCTGACGCTCAAAAACCTTTTTAAGCGCTATGACAACAGCGGCAAAAAGCGGCGTATTGTGAACAGCTTCGCGGTGGACGACCTGACGCTTGAGTGCCACGACGGCGAATTCATCGCGATGCTCGGGCCTTCGGGCTGCGGCAAGACCACGACGCTCAGGATGATCGCGGGCCTCGAGGACATCACGAAGGGCGAGATCTTTATCGGAGACCGGCTGGTCAACAACGTGCAGCCCAAGGATCGCCGCATCGGCCTGGCCTTTGAGGATTACGCGCTGTACCCGCCGCTCACAGTCTACAACAACATCGCCTTCAACCTGCGCGCCAAGGGTCTGCCCCAGGTGGAGATTGAACAGCGTGTGCGGGAAATCGCGTCGCTGCTCAAGGTGGAGGAACTGCTGGAGATGATGCCCGTCAAGCTCTCCGGCGGGCAAAAGCAGCGCGTCAACATCGCTCGAGCCATCGTTCGGCGGCCGGAACTGCTCCTCATGGACGAGCCGCTTTCCCACCTGGACGGCAAGATGCGCCAAGCGATGCGCACCGAGATCAAGCGGCTGCACAACGAAATCCAGTGTACCTCCGTCTATGTGACCCACGACCAGCTGGAGGCCATGAGCCTGGCGGACCGGATCGCCATCATGGATCTGGGCGTATTGCAGCAGTTCGGGACGCCCATTGAGGTCTACGACGACCCGGCCAACGAATTTGTCGCCGCCTTCATCGGCGAACCGCCGATGAATATCCTCAAGACGAAGATCATCAAGCATGACGGCGACTTCTACTTCACCTTTGAGGGCAGCGATCTTCGCATCCTCGTGCCGCGCCGCTATTACGACAAGATACATGACGGCTTCGTCGTCAAGATGGGCGTCCGGCCCATGGACCTCTTCATCGGCGACGCCAATTCCAAGGGCACGCCGGAGCGGGTCGCCATGTATGAAAACCTGGGCGACGAAGGCCGCGTGGGCGTGCGCGTCGGCGACAGCCTGCTGATGCTGATTTTGACCGATGAGCGGCGATTCCGCCGCGGCGACATCGTGCGGCTGGAGGTGGGCGCCGAAAAGACACACCTTTTCGACGTGGAAACCGGAGAGCGCATCCGGGCGACCCAATAGCCCCCTCCAAAGCGGGAGAATCCCGGGCCTATGGTACGCGCCGCGGATTGGCGCGGCGGAATAAAGATTTGGAGGCGATCATGATGGAACTTCCGAAGACCATGCGGGCGCTGGTGGCTTACGCGCCAGGTGACTACAGGCTGCTGAACGACTTCCCGGTGCCGCGGGCCACCGGCAAAGATCTGATCGTCAAGGTGGAAGGCTGCGGCGTCTGTGCCGGCGACATCAAGGCCTATCACGGCGCGCCTTCTTTCTGGGGCGGCGACGGCTCCCCCGCCTACATCAAGGCGCCGATGATCCCCGGCCACGAATTTTGCGGCACAGTCGTCGAGGTGGGCGAGGGCATGCAGGGCTTCGAGGTGGGCGACCATGTGGTGTCCGAACAGATCGTGCCCTGCTGGGCATGCAAATTCTGCAAGTCCGGCCGCTACTGGATGTGTCAGAAGCACGACCTCTACGGCTTCCAGAATAACGTCAACGGCGGTATGGCGGAGTACATGCGCTTCCCGCCGGAAGCCATCGTCTACAAGATTCCGAAGGAGATGCCCGTTGAGCAGGCGCTCTTGGTCGAGCCCTACGGCTGCTCCAAGCACTGCGTTGACCGCGCGCAGATTACCAACGAGGACTTCGTGGTGCTCTCCGGCGCGGGCACGCTGGGTTTGGGCATGGTGGGGGCCATCAAAAAGCGCAATCCCGCCAAGTTCATCGTGCTGGACATGAACGACGTGCGGCTTGAGAAGGCCAAGGCCTTCGGCGCCGACCTCGTAATGAACCCGGGCAAGGAAGACGTGGTCAAGAAAATCGTGGAGATGACGGGCGGCTACGGCTGTGACATCTATATCGAAGCCACCGGGCATCCCGCCAGCGTCAAACAGGGCCTGGAGATGATCCGCAAGATGGGCCGCTTCGTGGAGTTCTCCGTATTCAAGGACCTGGTGACGGTGGACTGGTCCATCATCTCCGACCGCAAGGAGCTGGACCTGCTCGGCGCACACCTGTCTCCCTATTCCTATGAATGGGTGATCCGGTGGATCGGCGACGGCAGCCTGCCCACCGACGGCGTGGTGTCCCACAAGTTCGCCCTTGAAGACTGGCAGACCGCTTTCGAGTATGCCGCCACCGGCAAGGACAACGCCTTCAAGGTGGCGCTGATCCCCGACATGAAGAAGGGCTGATTATAATGGAAAGAATCGCAATCGGCTGCGACGAGGCGGCGTGCGCGTTTCGCGATACCATCAAGGCGCTGCTTCTGAAAAAAGGCTACGAGGTGGAGGACTTCGGCACCTTTGACGATAGGCCCGTCCTGTACCCGGACATCGCGGTGGCGGTAGCGGAGGCGGTGGCGCGGGGCGATTTTTCACGCGGCATCCTGATCTGCGGCACGGGCATCGGCATGGCAATCTCCGCCAACAAGGTGCCCGGCATCCGCGCGGCGGTGTGCCACGATCCATTCTCCACGGCGCGTTCCAGAAAGTCCAACGACGCGCAGATCATGTGCATGGGCGCGCGGATCATCGCGCCGCAACTGGGGTGCATGCTGGTGGAGGAGTGGCTCGCCTGCGACTTTGAGGGCGGCGGCTCGACGGCCAAGGTTGAGCGGATCAAGGAATACGAGCGGGAGCACGTTGCTGGGGACGCGAGCGCCGGCGGCTGCGCCTGCAACTGACGGAGGGACATATGCAACGCATCATCAATAACCCGGACCTGGTGGTCGAGGATATGCTCAAAGGGTTCGTGAAGGCGCACGGGAACCTCGTGCGCCAGGCGGCCAACCCGCGGGTGATCGTCAGCGCGTTTCCGAAAAAGGCGGGGAAGGTGGGCATCGTAACCGGCGGCGGTTCGGGCCACAAGCCGGCGTTCGTGGGCTACGTGGGCAGGAATATGGTGGACGCGGTGGCGGTGGGCGAGGTGTTTTCGTCCCCCACGGCCAAAGCCTTCTACGACGCCTTTGTGGAGGCGGACGCGGGCGCGGGCGTCGCGTGCCTCTACGGCAACTACGCCGGCGACAACATGAACGTGAAAATGGCCGCGAAGCTGGCCGACGACGACGATATCCGGGTCCGGACGGTCATCGCCAACGACGACGTGGCGTCGGCGCCGAAGGACGAACCCATGAAGCGGCGCGGCGTGGCGGGCGAGGTGTTGATGTGGAAGGTGGGCGGCGCGAAGGCGGCCACGGGCGCGAACCTTGACGAGGTGATCGCCTGCGCGCA
Organism: Bacillota bacterium; assembly: GCA_023421395.1. Lineage (GTDB taxonomy): Bacteria > Bacillota > Clostridia > Christensenellales > Aristaeellaceae > JAEZHK01. The sequence goes on from JAEZTL010000019.1 coordinate 9,577, forward strand.
GAAGGCCATCGGCAATACGCGCTCCATCGGCATTGGCCTTACGCCCTGCACGATCCCCGCGGTGGGACACCCGAATTTTCAGATCGAGCCGGGCAAGATGGAGGTGGGCATCGGCCACCATGGCGAGCCGGGCGTCAAGGTGACGAATCTCGCGACCGCCGACGAGATGGCGGAGATGATGGTCGAGGCTGTCGTGAACGACATGCCCTTCGCCGCGGGGGACGAGCTGGCGGTCATCGTATCGGGCCTGGGCGCGACGCCGGTGATGGAGCTGTACATCCTCTATAACCGGATCGAGGAACTGCTCACCGCCAAGGGGCTCAAGGTGTATAAGCCGTTTGTCGGCAACTACTTCACCTCCCTTGAGATGATGGGCGCCACCTTCACGGCGATGAAGCTGGACGACGAGCTGAAGGAGATGCTCGACATGCCCGCGGAATCGATGGGCCTGACGGTGACGTAAGGAGGCGCGGCATGGACGGTTTTTTGAACACGGACGGCAAGGACATCGTGGAAAAGATGATCCGCGTGATCCAAGAGAACAAGGCGTACCTGTCGGATATCGACGGGCTGATCGGTGACGGCGACCACGGCATCAACATGAACAAGGGCTTCACGATGTGCGAGGAGCGCATCCGGGGCGTCGATCTGAATTTCTCCGAGGCGTTGAAGACGCTGGGGCGTGTGCTCATGATGGAGATCGGCGGCTCCATGGGTCCTCTCTACGGCACGGTGTTCACGGAGATGGCCCGGACGGTCAAAAAAGCCGAAGTGATCGACAAGGCCGCCTTCGGGGAGATGCTCGCCGCGGCGCTGGCCGGGCTCGGGGAGCTCGGCGGCGCGAAGGTGGGGGATAAGACGCTGATGGATGTGATGATCCCGGCGGAGGAAGCCTACCGCTCCGCGCTTTCCGATGGCAAGGATTTCAGAGCCTGCCTTGAGGCGATGGGACAGGCGGCGGAGGTGGGCTGGCTGTCCACGAAGGACCTGGTGGCCAAAATCGGCCGCGCCAGCCGGCTGGGCGAGCGGTCCCGAGGAGTGCTGGATGCCGGCGCCACCAGCTGCCATCTGTTGCTTCGCGCCATGGCAGACGGCATCATCGCGCATCTGGGCTGATGCCGATCCAAAACAATCCTGCATCGTTGCGGCGGCTTTTATCGCGCACCGCTGTGCCGCGCTCCGCTTGAAACAGCGCCGCTATTCCTGCGCTCCGGCTCCTTGCGCCGCTGTCTGCAAATCCTCGCCGCGTTGGATGTGTTGGATGCGTTGGATGCAATACGATTTCGTATTGGTATGAGAGCACGCATCGCCGCGCCCCTTCCGAAAGACCGGAAGGGGCGCGGTTTCGCATCGCTTCGCCGCGGCCGTCTTTTATTTCCCCCTCTTTTGTGGTATAATAAGCTCCTATGGCTGACGGGGGCCGCGCGCAAGGCGTCCGTCGAAGGAGGAGGCCCCATGCACGGCTTGGCCCGCTTCAGGCGGACTTTCATCGGAAACCGCGCATTTTACAGGATGGTCATGGGCATCGTGGTGCCCGTCATCATCCAAAACAGCGTGACCAACATCGTCAATCTCTTGGACAACATCATGGTGGGACAGGTGGGCACGGCCGAGATGTCGGGTGTGGCCATTGCGAATCAGCTGCTGTTCGTGTTCAACCTGTGCGTCTTCGGCGGGCTTTCGGGCCCCAGCATCTTCGGCGCCCAGTACTACGGCGCGGGCGACATGGAAGGCCTCCGGAATACCTTTCGCATCAAACTGTGGATCGCTTTTGCGCTGCTCGTCCTCGCGCTGGCGGCGTTTCTCGGCTGGGGCGATCCGTTGATCCGCACCTACCTCACCGGACAGGGGGACCCCGCGTCGGCTGGCGTGATGTTTGACAGCGGCCGGGCGTACCTTATGATCATGCTGGCGGGGCTTTTGCCCTTCGCGCTGTCTCAGTGCTATTCGGGTACACTCCGGGAGACGGGGGAGACGGTGCTGCCGATGAAGGCGGGCGTCGCCGCGGTGCTGACAAACCTCTTCGGCAACTGGGTGCTCATCTACGGGAACCTTGGCATGCCCGCGCTGGGCGTCGAGGGCGCGGCGATCGCTACGGTGATCTCCCGCTTTGTGGAACTGGGCATTATCCTGGTGAGCATCCGACAGAACCCCGTCCACGCATTCCTCCGGGGCGTGTACCGCACGCTGCACGTTCCTGCGCGCCTGTTTGTAAGCGTGATGAAAAAGGGCATGCCACTCCTGGTCAACGAGGCGCTGTGGTCGGTGGGCATGGCGACGCTGATGCAGATCTACTCCGTGCGGGGGCTGATGGTGCTGGCGGGCCTGAACATCGCCAGCACGATTACAAACCTCTTCAACGTGGTATTCATCTCCATGGGCAGCGCCGTGGCGGTGGTTGTGGGCCAGGCGCTGGGCGCCGGAGACATGGAGCGGGCTCGAGGCGATGCCTGGAAGCTGATGTTCTTCAGCTTCGCGCTCTGTCTGGGCATTGGCGGCCTTTTGGCCGCGCTGTCACCGGAACTGCCTCGCATCTATCCGGCGGACGAGGCGGTCTACACGCTGGCGGCGCGCTTCATCCTGACCAGCGCGTGCTTCATGCCGCTTAACGCCGTGACCCATTGCAGCTACTTTACGCTGCGTTCGGGCGGATCCACGCTGGTCACGTTCCTTTTTGACAGCGCCTTCACCTGGGCGGTCAACATCCCCTTTGCGATGCTCTTGGTCTATGCGACGCAGATGGACATCCTGCTGCTCTACCCTCTCTGCCAGGCGGTGGAACTGCTGAAAAGCGGCCTCGGGCTGGCGCTGGTGGGAAAGGGCGTGTGGATCCGGAACATCGTATCCGCGCCCGAGCCGGAGGCCGCCGCGCAAGAGACCGTATAGGCCCTACTCACATATATTTTTGGCCGGCTCTTCGTTCGGGGCCGGCTTTTCCGTCCGCTTGTTTAAGTTTTTGGCGGATGTGACGAAATATATTTACACGGATGTAAAACGTGGCGCCGACGGGTTGGAAATTGCGCGCGCTTTTGCCGCGGGAGACGGCGCGCGGGCGGCGGGAGGAGGTGGCTTTTATGGATACCGAATTCCCGGAGAAAAGCAAAGCCGAGCTGATGGCGGAGATATTGGAAGCCACCGGCTTTGATCTGATCCGGATTCTATCCGTAGACATCCATGACAGGCTTGTGCAGGAGAGCGGGGCGATGAACCGCGGCGGTGATCCCGGGACGCTGGACTACAGCTTTTCAGGGCTGGAGAAAATTCTGCAGCTTTTAAACTCGACCCGCAACACGCTGGTATTTACCCGGCCCTTGACCTTCATTCGGCAGACCGCCTACAAAAAGCTCAATCCCCGGTTCAAGGCGGAAGTATTCGTGCCGCTGTCCGACGGCGCGTCACAGGTGGCGGGCGTCATCTACATGGCGCGGCGCGGCGGCGACGAGGACTTCGTGCGCACCGGCGTGTACATCAACAGCATGCGGCTTCTGATCCGCATCCTGGAGCAGGAACTGCTCCGGAAACGGCTTCAGGACAACCTGAACAAAACCGTGCTGCTTCTGTGCGAAATCATCAACGCCAAGGAACCCATGCTGATGTCCAACCTCTACACGGTCGCTCACTGGGCGGTTCGGATCGCTCGGCAGCTGAAGCTGTCCGAAGCGGACATCCGGAAGCTTCAGCTGGCGGCGCTGATGCACAACCTGGGCAAGATCTACATCGACGAGCAGCTGCTCACCAAGGCGGAGTTCACCAGCGAGGAACAGGAGCTTCTGCAAAAACGCACCGTGCACAGCTACGAGATTGCACTCAGACTGGGCAGGATTTACGACCTTGAGGATATCCCGGAGATCATCCTCCGGTTTCAGGAGCGGGTGGACGGAAAGGGCTATCCCGGCGGCCTCGCAGGCGAGGAAATTCCGCTGTTGAGCCGAATTTTGTGCGTGGCAAAGGCGCTGACCGCCATGCTCACGGGCAAGCCCACCCGGGGCGCAAAGACGCGGGATGAAATCATCTGGGACCTCCGCGCCAACTCGGGCACCCAGTTTGACCGGCAGGTGGCCGAGGCCGCAGAAGCGCTTCTCGTCAAGGGCGACGAGCAGAACGACTACTTCGCCGGCATGGGCACCTACGCCACCCTCAGCGTGACCACCGGCGGGGCGGAGGGCAGCGCTATCCAGCTCTTCGGGCCGGTGCGCCGGATCAAGGATGTGTATGTGTTCGGCCCGGTCGAAAAACTGCCGCCCTTTGACCCGAGGCAGGTCGTGAAGTGCGCGCTGTACCTGGACGATGGCGAGCGCATGCTGCAGTTTGAGGCGGAGATCGGCCGGCTGTTATCGGACAGAATTATTCTGAGCCGCGTAGCTGCCCAGCGCGCGGAAGATGCCTTTTCGGTGCTGTGGTTCATGGAGGGCGTGTTCATCACCAGCGACAAGCGCATCCATAGGGTGTACATCAACCTTCTGGGCGGTGACTACCTGGATTTTTACATCTTCAATAGCGAAAGCCCTACCTCCTTCACCAGCGGCATCGTGCGGGTCTCGCTGGGCGGGCGGGGTGATACATACCTGCCGGGGGTCATCACATTCCGCCAGCAGATGCACGGCAAGGTATTCTACCGGTTCAAATATACCAGCGTACCCGAGGCCGAGCGGCAGCAGGTTTTCGCCGCGATGTTCAAAAAGCAGCTGGAGATGCGCGCGGGTGTGCTCGAGGCCGGCTCCTTCCGCGCCGCGCCCTCCTGAGGGGCAATCGCGCAGGGGTTGGCGCCTTCGAATCGCGTCCGTCGCCAGGCGCGTCGGGGGGATACGAACCATCAAAGGGATCCTGTGGGACTTTGATCGTTCCCGGCGGCATGAACGCCGGGAACGATCAAAGTCCGAACCCGGCGCGTAAGGTGAGTGCAGAATCAATACCATAAGTCAGCGCGCCGTTCGGGAACCCGTGAGGATTTGATCTGCGCGGGTGCCTCTTTCGCATCAAAAGGACGCCGAGCGCTTT
>JAEZTL010000044.1 GCA_023421395.1 Bacillota bacterium
GCTTTACATCGAGGCGAAACCGTCGTATAATGATGGGCGCGGGCTGAAATGGTGGAATGGCAGACACCGGGGACTTAAAATCCCCTGCCGCGAGGCGTGCGGGTTCGAATCCCGCTTTCAGCACCAATAAAGGAACCCTTGCAATGCAAGGGTTCCTTTATTGAATCATTGATCAAAATAGAGACGGCGAGAAAAAAACTGCGCAAGGACGAGCATTGACGCAGTTGGCTTTCATTTGTTTTTTGGGCCGGAAAAGCGCATAAAACAGCGAGGGCTTAAGCTCGGAAATCACGTCCGCTCCGACTGACCGCGGCACAGGTCATAAGCCGCATAATTCAGCGCCGAGCGCGACCGGAACGACCAGACGAGCATCAGAGCCATAAAAAGCGCCGTCGTCAGCAGGAGCGCCAGAAACCCGGGCCATAGCTGCGGTGACGCGAAGATCGCGTCCAACTCGTATGCCGAGTATTGGATCATGAGGGCGACGAGCGAAAGGATCATCGCCACCAGAAACCCGGCCGTTTCGATCAGGCGGTTCATGTACCTTCGGCGCAGTGGGTCACTCCGGTCGCGCCGTTTTAGAAGCGCCATCGAAAGCCCTGGATGGGCGAGGAGATAGCGGTCGACAGCCTTTTTTCGGAGAGATTCCGAGGAAAAGTCCGCCGCAAAAAGCTTGGTCAGCTCAAGCCACAATGGATCGGGCAGGTTCATTATATCACTCCTTTTCCATCTCGAAGATCGGGAGATCGGCCGGCGATTCAGGGTTTGACAGCGCGGGTGGCGAAGAACGTCGGGATGTTGTGCTCGTGCAGCCAGCCGGACCCGGCGGTGTCTTGAAGGATGTCCGTCAGGGTGAGACCGGCTTTGAGCTGTCCGCCCACCTGTTCCTCGACGGTGTGGGAGAACTGTACGCCCCAGTCGTTCCGCAGGGACATTTCGTACAGCGCAGGATCTTTCAACGGGTTGAAGGGCAGGCTGCGGACGACATGCTTCTCCTCGTCGTCAAAGGCGTAGGAAAGGCCGTTGTCCAGCCCAGCCAGCAGGGCGCCGCCGCGCTTCAGCACCCTGTGGCACTCCCGCCATACTGGCAGCACGTCTTCAATATAACAGTTGGAAACCGGGTGAAAGATGAGGTTGAAGGACTCGTCGGCAAATGGCAGCGGTTTGGTCATGTCCGCTCGGACGAGACGAATCCGATAGCCTTCCCGCCGCGCCACGATTTCCTCTTGATCCAGCTGTCGCTGAGCATAGTCCAGCACCGTGCACTCCGCGCCCAGCGCGGCGAACACGGGCATCTGCTGTCCGCCGCCGGACGCCAGGCCCAGTACCTTCGCGCCGCGCATCTCGCAGAACCATTCGCGAGGGACGGGTTTCGTGGGTGTCAATACCACCGACCAGTCGCCTGCCTTGGCCCGCTCATAGGACTCATGGTCAATCGGGCGGCCCCATTCCCAGCCGCTTTCCACCCAGCGGTCAATGACGCCGGAATTGATGTCCGTATAACCGCGGTCCATCGCTTGATTCTCCTTCTGATGGCATTTGCCGCAAGTATACCACGAAACGCTCGCGCACGGCAAACAATCCCGGTCAGATTTTACGAGATTGCGTTGAAGTTCGGCCTGAAGCGGCGTATCATCGGAGGAAATGGAGCGCGGGAGGCGGCGGATGTGGCAGACGTCGGTTTGACGATCAGGATCGCGCGGGAAGAGGATGCGCCGGAGCTCGTCGCAATCTACAAACCCTATGTGGAGCATACGGTGATCACTTTCGAGTACGACGTGCCCGGCGCGGAGGAGTTCGCCGGGAGGATTCGCGACACGCTGAAAAAGTACCCCTACCTAGTGGCGGTTGAAGGCGGCGAAATCGCGGGGTACGCGTATGCGTCGCCGTTTAAATCGCGCATTGCCTACGACTGGGCGGTGGAGACCAGCATTTATATCCGGGAGGGCCTTCGGGGCAGAGGGATCGGCGTGCGGCTGTACAGCGCGCTGGAGGAGGCGCTGCGTCGGATGAAAATACAGAATCTCAATGCCTGCATCGCCTATCCGAACCCGGAGAGCGTCGGCTTCCATGAGCGTTTCGGGTACAGGACTGCAGGGCATTTTTCAAAGGCAGGTTTCAAGCTGGGCGGGTGGCACGACATCGTATGGATGGAAAAGTTCCTGGGCGGCCATGAGATTCCGCCCGAGCCCGTGGTTCCGTTTCCGATGTTGCAATAAGAGGTCGGGACTGACGAGGTTTTTCGGCGCGCCGGCAACTTCACGGGGCGCGCTTTTTTATAAAATTCCTACTGATCCTACATATTTTCCACACAATCCTTTGCTATGATATTTGCATCTCAGACTCCGAGAAGGAATTCATCTGAGCGAGATAGAAGCGAATGCGACGCCGCGCTTCGACGGTATGAGTTGCACACATTGCACGGAGAAAATTGAGACGGCGCTGAGTGTGTTGCCGGGCGTAGCCTGGGGAAAATCAGTTTCTCTGAGGCGGCCGCGAAAGCCTTTTGGGAGCGCATAAAGGCGGACAAAGTGCATTTTGCCCGTGCCATCTGCGGGAACGGCAAAGGTACGGACGCTGGATGTCGTTGGGCTCGTCATGTTGGTAAACTGTGCCGTCACGTGCGGTGGCATCCGCCTGTTGCGGCACATGGGCGGCCGGGCAGGTGCGGCGGTCCATCCGGAGACAGGGCATTCGGGCTCCGGTTTCTGTATACCCTGGGCCGTGTGGTGGGCGTATACCGCCGCCGGCGCGCTGGCAGGCGCGACGGGATTGGGGCGATCAGCTTCGCCACCGCGGCAAAGCGCTGGAGGGCGCGCTGCCGATGAGATATTCATTTTGGTGCCGCACCGCTGATGTTCGCACTGAGCACCCTGAAGAGCCGGAAGTTGGCGCAGCGGGCGTGGTGCTGTCGGTGGCGTCGGGGATTTTGATGTTCACAGGGGCCATGAATCTGGGCGCATTGCGGTTTCACCGCTGGGCGGACAGGGCGCGGTCAGCGCGGAGTTGGACGAACAGAACGTGCAAGGTGCGCACGACGCTTCTCGCCGGGCGCTATGAACCCATCACCGTGCCGGCCGGCGCGCTGTCAAGGCGGAGGATCGGCGCGCCCGACGGCTCTGTCAGCGGCTGAAATCATCGGACGGTGATTCTGGCGTGTGGACTCGAATGCGCGTTCACGCCCGGTGAAAACGTGGTTCGCTTAACGCCGGGGAAGGGGGGGCTTCCTCCCGCGCCTGCCGGATGGGCATGATCGCCGGCCCCATCACGGTGGTCGGCCCCGTGATGCCGCTTACAGGGCGATCACCGCGCGGAGATTGGACGCCGACGGGCCGGAAAGCGCCCGGCAGGCTTCGGATGGCGACGGTCAGCGACCCCGGTGATACGGGCCCGCCCGCGGCCTGCTGCCGACGAACTGCAGAGGAGGATGTTCATGTACCAAAAAGCAAAACTTGCGACGCTGCTTGCGTCGATGCTCATCGCGGCACTGGCGTTGACCGGTTGCACGGTCAGCCGCGTATCCGGCGAGGGTGGCGCGGCTGTTCCGACCGAGAAAGCCGCCGATGGTGATTCGGAGGGCCTTGTGATTCCGATGTCCGAACTGGACGGCGACGCCCATTTCTACACCGCGGATCTGGACGGCGCGAAGATCGGCGTCATCGCGGTCAAGCTGGCCGATGGCTCCGTCCGGACGGCCTTCAACGCCTGTCAGGTGTGCTTCGATTCGGGAAAGGGTTACTTCGAACAGGAAGGCGACGAACTGGTTTGTCAGAACTGCGGCACCCGCTTCGGCATGGATCAGGTGGGACTGAGCGCGGGCGGCTGCAACCCGGTGCCCATTCGGGAAACGGATAGGCAGGAGAGCGCTTCCGCCCTCACTGTACCGCTTTCCACGCTTCATAGGGCGGCCTCTCTGTTTCCCAACTGAATCGAGCCGCATTCGGCATCAAAAGAGCGGCCCGCCGGGTCATCCGGCGGGCCGCTTCGTTCGGGAAGGGTTACGCCTGCGCAAGAAACGCCTTTAGCGCCCGGAGGGTTTCATAGAGATCCGCCTTGCTGACGATCTCCCAGGGTGCGTGCATGGACAGTACCGGCAACCCGGCGTCCAACACCTCCATGCCGTACAGCGCGCACATGTAGGCGATGGTTCCGCCGCCGCCCTGATCCACCTTGCCCAGTTCCGCCGTCTGAAAGCATACGCCCGCGCGTTCGAAGATGCCAAGCACCCTGGCCACGAATTCGGCGTTGGCGTCGTTGGTATCGTATTTTCCGCGGGTACCGGTATACTTGTTCAGGCTTACGCCGCGGCCCAGGAAGGCCGCGTTTTTCTTTTCAAAGGCCTCGGGAAATTTGGGATCGTAAGCGGCGCTGACGTCGCAGGAGAGCATGCGGCTGCGCATCAGCGCGCGCCGCACCGCGAGATCGCCGCCTCCCTGAAGATGAACGAGCTCCGCCACCGCATTCTCCAGCGTCCGCGCCTGCATGCCGGTGGCCCCGACGCTGCCAATCTCCTCCTTGTCGGTCAGAATGGCGCACAGCGTGCGCCCCGGGATACCCGAAACGCTCGTCAGCGCCTCGAAGGCCGTAAACGCGCAGCAGCGGTCGTCGTGTCCGTAGGCCATGATCATGCTGCCGTCCAGGCCGAAGTCCCGCGCCCTTCCGGCAGGCACCAGTTCCAGCTCAGCGGAAAGGAAGTCCTTTTCCTCGATGGCGTATTTTTCTTTCAGAAGCTTCAGAATGTACGCCTTGACGGGCTGCTTCTCCTCGCCGGCCACAGGACGGGATCCGACGATGACATCCATCGCCTCGCCCTCGATCAGCGCGGCGGCCTTTTTGTCCAGCTGATCCTTCGAAAGGTGAGCCAGAAGGTCTGAGATACCCAGGACCGGCTCGTCCGCCCCTTCGCCCACGGAGATGGAGACGGTCGTGCCGTCGGTTCTGACCACCACGCCATGCAGCGCCAGCGGCATGGAGAGCCATTGATACTTTTTGATGCCGCCGTAGTAGTGGGTGTCCAGACTGCACAGCCCGTCCTCCTCGAAGAGCGGGTTCTGCTTGACGTCCAGCCGCGGCGAATCGATATGAGCGCCCACCAGATTCATGCCTTCCTCGAGCGGCGCCGCCCCAATCAGAAACAGCATCAGCGTCTTGCCCATGGTCAGTTGCATCAGCTTGTCGCCGGGACGAAGCGGCGCTCCGGCGCGAATCGCGTCCTCCAGCATCCGGTAGCCGCGCCCCGCGGCCTCCGCCACCATGTGGGATGCGCACTCTCGCTCGGTCTTTCCCGCGTCCAGAAATGCGCGGTAGCGCGCGCTCAGCGCCTCGACGTCGGTGAAATCCGCCTCGGAATAGGTCAGCCAGGCGTTTTTCGGCTCCATGCGTTGCCTCCTTGAAAATTCTGTCTTGTCGTATCGCCTTCATAGTATCACCCGTGCGGCGGTGAGGCAAGCGCGCGGCAGCTTTTTCATAAAAACGCCATCATTGGCGCCGGCGGTTGGTGCGTCGGCTTCAATTTGGGAAAAACGCATGATAATGTTAAGAAATTCAATGGATTGTCCAGACGCGGACCTGTACAATGGGATCAGACGCGGCCTTGGGCCGTCACGGGGAGGGAACACCATGACATCCAGGGAGAGAGTTCTCGCGGCCATTGCCCACAGGGAGCCGGACAGGGTACCGCTGGACATCGGCGCCACGCCCAGTTCCGGCATCTCGGCCATCGCCTATGAAAAGTTGATCCGCCATCTCAATCTGCCCGGCGCGCGTACGCTGGTCTATGATGTGGTTCAGCAGGTGGCGCAGCCGGAGGACGCAGTGCTGGACATGTTCGGCGCGGACGTGCTGGACATCGGCCGCGCGTTCAACGACCAGGCGGAGGATTGGTATCCGGTCACGCTGCCCACAGGCCAGGAGGTATTCTGGCCCGCATGGTTCCATCCGGAGGAAGTGGACGGCCGCATGGAATACCGGGATGAAGAGGGTGAGAGGATCGCCACCATGCCTGCGGGCGCGACTTTCTTCGATCAGGCCGTATTTCCCTACATCGACGGCTACCCGAACGACTATTCCGGCCTTGGCCGCGCGATGAACAAGGTGCTGTGGCAGAAGTTGGCCCACAGCCCGTGGGATCACGCGGGGGAGGCGGATTTTTGGAAGCAGCTGCGCGAAAAGGCGCTGAAGCTGAGGGGTGAGAGCGACCGGGCGCTGATGATCGTCTGCGGATGCAATCTGTTTGAGTGGGGCACATTCCTTCGGCGCATCGACAACTTCCTGATGGACCTTTTGGAGGAGCCGGAACAGGTGGAGGAGCTCCTCGACGCGTTGATGGAAAAACATCTGGCGACGCTGGAAAAGGTATGCGAATCGGTGGGGGATGTGTGCGACATCCTGCGCTTTGGTGACGATCTCGGCATGAACACCGGGCCTTTTATGTCTCCGCGCACCTACCGGACGCTTTTCAAGCCGCGCCATACGATGCTGTGCGACTACGTGCACAAGAATAGCGGCATGAAGACATTCCTGCATTCCTGCGGTTCGATCTACCGGCTGATGCCCGACCTGATCGAGGCGGGTTATGATATCATCAACCCTGTACAGACCGTCACTCAGGACATGGAACCGGAACGGCTCAAGAAGGAGTTCGGGGGGGACATCACCTTCTGGGGCGGTGGTATGAACACCCGAGCCGTGCTCAACCGCGCCACACCGCGAGATGTGTATGACTATGCGCGCCGAATGATCGACATCCTTGCGCCGGGCGGCGGTTTCGTATACAATCAGGAGCATAACGTAATGCCCGACGTGCCACCGGAGAACCTGATCGCCATGTATCGGGCGGTGGCGGGGCTGCCGTTTTCAGGCTGAAGAGGGGGAGGAACGGGCATGGCCAAGAAGATCCTGCTGGCCGGCGAGTCCTGGACCAGCTACACCACCCATGTCAAGGGATTTGACGCGTTCTACACGTCCACCTATGAGGAGGGCGCGGACGCGCTGATCGGAGCGCTCCGCGCAGGCGGCTACGAAGTAGACTACCTGCCCAACCACTTGGCGCCGACAAAGTTTCCCTTTACGATGGAGGAGATTTCCAGGTACGACTGCGTGATCCTGTCAGACATTGGCTCGAATACGCTGCTTTTGCACCCGGACACATTTTCCAGGAGCCTTCGCATGCCCAACCGCTGCAATCTGATCCGGGATTATGTGCTCTCGGGCGGCGCGCTTTTGATGGTGGGCGGCTATATGGCGTTCTCCGGCGTCGACGGCAAGGCCAAATACGGACAGACAGCCGTGGCCGAGGTGCTGCCGGTCAAATGCCTTGGGGTGGACGACCTGATGGAGCATCCGGAAGGCGTCACGCCGTCAATGCTTCGGGTGCACCCTGCACTTCAAAATGTACCGTCGGATTGGCCCCACTTCCTCGGTTATAACAAGACGCTGGTCAGAGCGGGCTGCGAGGTGGCGATGTCGGTCGAGGGAGACCCGTTTTTGGCTTTCGGAGAGTTCGGCAAGGGGCGCAGCTGCGCGTTTGCCTCCGATTGCGCACCGCACTGGGGACCGCCGGAGTTTGTAAACTGGGCGGGCTATCAAACCCTTTGGCAGGGCGTCGCCGGATGGTTGACGCGCGTCTGAACAAGTATGGGCCGAAGGCGCTTTCCGCACGGAAAGCGCCTTTTGAGTGGATCAAGAGAGGAGCCTGCTCTGCGGGATCGAACGGAAGCGCCGCGAGACGCACGGCTTTGCGCGGACTGAACGAAAAAATAAAAGCAAAACTTCTCAAATGGGACCATAAAAAGACGGTCAAGGGATTCACCGCAGAAACCGCCCGCGGTTTCATTCGATCCCGGATGAAATGCGGAGCGAGTGTGCGACTTTCACGATTGTGAACATCTGCATTCGACTATTGCTGATTAAAAGAAGAATTGATAAAATCTTGACACGAATTATTGATTCATGAAAATAAACCAGGGTATAAAATACCAACATGGGCCCAGACCCTTTCGATCTGGGCATGGCCGATTCATTCATCAGAACAGAGGACATTCCGAAATCAAAGGGGGCGACGCAATGCATCCAAAGCTGCGCGCCGCATTTCTCGTGCTGGCTGCAGTCTGTCTGCTGGCTGCGCTGTATTATCCGGCTTCGCAATACATAGAGGGCCGGGCGCTGGACGATGAAATGCGTACGCTGCGCCAGATGAAGACCGAAGCCGCGGCGGTTGCTTCATTGTCAAATTCATTGACGGAACAGAAAGAGCCCGCGTCCGCGGTACCTTCGACTGCTATGCCGGAATCCGGACAAGCGGTGGCGGAAATCACGGGTGAAACCACCCAGACAGACCGAAGCACAGTTTCTTCGGATTCTTCGGACGTCGGTTTGATCGGTGAAACCCGACTGCCGGACGACGCTCATATCCATACACGATATCCATCCGAAACATCGAGTGATTTCGCGCAGGCAGAGTCGGCCGTTACCGCATCAGACTCCGGTCCGTTTTCGGGCCCCGCACCAACAACCGCGCCTGAGCCCGAGGTCAAGAACGATGACCCTTTGGCAAGGACGAAATCTGCTCAGGAATCCGCCCACCCAACCGCGGGCATGCAGCCCGGCTCCGCTGTCTTGCCGCAAGTGACGAGCGCAAATCCGGTAAGCAGTCAACCCGTCGCTGAGCCGGAACCGACCCCCTCGCCAACGCCGTTTGTGTTTGATGAGGACAGGATTTTGCCGGAATACAGACCAATGTACGAAATAAACCATGATATGGTCGGGTGGTTGAAGATCGAAGGCACGACGATTGACTATCCCGTGCTTCAGCGAAATGACGAAGCATATTATTTGACACGGGATTTTTACGGCCGAAACAACAAAAACGGCCAGTTGATTCTGGACGCGCAATGCGATGCGTTTGAACCCAGTGCGAATCTTGTCATCAGCGGGCACAACATGAAAAGCGGTGCAATGTTCGGCTCGCTGCAGCAGTATGCCAGCCGCGGCTTCGGCCGGAAGCACCCGATCCTTGAGTTTGACACCCTGTTCGAGCGAAACCGGTACAGGTTGGTGGCCGCCTTCTATGCATGGGATTATGAAAAGCGGGGGGACGGCTTTCGCTATAACGCTGATATCACGTATCGTCTTGAAATGATTCGTTTCCTCGAAGAACTGGATCAGATCAAGCTGTACGACACGGGGGTAACCGTCGAGTTTGGCGACCGGCTTATTACGCTGTCAACCTGCAGCAACGAAACGGACGACGGTCGGTTCGTGATTGTTGCGCGGCTGCTCCGGGAAGACGAAACATCGTAATCCACATCCACTCCCCCCAAGACGGGGCGATCATTAAGAACAGGAAAAATAATTGTAATTTGTCAATTTTTTCGACTGAAGGTCGATATCACCTATTATGGGCAAGCGCACCCATCAAAGCGCTTGCGTGGAGGATGTACGAATGACGACCAACCTGAAGGACACGATGCGCAAACTGATTTCTATCGCTCTCGTTCTGGTGATGCTTTTTGTACAGACAGACTTTTCTACGTTCACCGGTTTGAGAGGCTTGGCCGAGGAAGTTTCCGGGCAGTCAGAGCCGGTTGAGAAGGCCGAGGCCAGTGCGTCTCCGAGTGAGACTCAGACGCCCAAACCAACACAGGCGCCGACCACTGTGCCCACGGCGGCACCCGTTGCAGCGCCAACCGAAGCACCTGTTAAAGCACCCCCGGAGGCGCCTGCCGAGGAGCCGGCTGACGTGCCCGCGGAGGCGCCTGCCGACGAGCCAACGGACGCCCCCACGGAGGCGCCTGCCGAGGAGCCGACCGAAGCGCCTGCCGACGAGCCAACGGACGCCCCCATGGAGGCGCCTGCCGAGGAGCCGACCGAAGCGCCCATCGAAGACTTTGAGGATGGCGAAATGCTCATGGCCCCGGCCATGCTGTTCTCCGAACGCAGCGCAAGCGAATTTGCACCGCGCTCGAAGCCGCCCAGTGGGCCTCGGAAAACGGCTTCGTATACCTCCCTTTCGCTCAAATTCTCAGCGAACAGCCTGTCCAGACGGGCGCACCCTTCACGTACAAAGTCTTTTACACGCTGTCCGCCGCGCCGGTGTACGATCCCGGTACCGGCGTTCCTGAGTCCGCTTATACCGCATATGAAAACGCGGCCATTCGAGTGGTTGCGCCGGACAACATCAAGCTGCTGGACAATAACGGAAACTTGATCGCCAACCCTGGCCAGACCGGCGTCATACAGCTTGGTGCCGGAGGCCGCGTGACGGCCAGCAGCAGCAGCTCCGGAAGCATCACCTTTCAGGGCGTGATGATCAATAACGGCCTTTCCGCCAGCGGCACGGACTATGAGCCGCTGGATCTTTCCATTACCGCCGATGTGATTTTGCCCGAGCAAACGGTTGACTTTGATTACGCGCTCCCCGGAAGCTCGGGCGACAATCAGACCGAGGTGCAAAATACTGCCGACAATACCTGGACCATCCAAAAAACCGCCGTCTCCACCGAGCCGGAAATCACCGGCGCCGGCGAAGGCGCGCTTGCCACGTTCACCTACATCATCGAAGCGGGCAAGAAGGTGAACGGTTCGCTCAGTGGCAGCGCCAGTGATTATAATAAGTATGGTGCGCTCAATTTCACCGCCGGCGGCTTTACGCTGACGGAGGAACTGCCGACATTCTATAAGGACAGCTCGGAGATCAGGCCGCAATCCTCGTCGATCACGCTGCTGGACAGCGGACTCGATCCGGCACCCGCGACAAGCGGAGGCACGGGCGTCACATCGCTGCAGATTTCGGATTACCGCACCACCTCGCTGGATTCGGCCTACGCCACGGTGGGTGCTTCTCCGCTTGCCGTTGAAACGCCCTTCTACTCCAAATACAAGGTGACCGTCAGCTACCTTTTGAGCGATCTGACGCTTCCCTACGACAGCCCTCTGGAGGACGATCCAAGCACCTTTACGCTGGATAACGCCGCCACGCTTGACTATACGTTGGTCGGGACCGCGGCGAAGAGTGATTCGGACGACGTTTCGTTTGCCTGGAAGAAGACGACGCCTCCGGGCAAGCTGGTCATCCGCAAGATCATTCCCTTCAATGAAACCAATCAGCCTTACGACAATTTCTGGAGTACCGTTTTCCCCGGCGGCGCGGAATTCGAAATCTACAGGGCGGCGGATTGGGATGCCGGGTCGGGTGTGCCAGGGTCCGGAAAGTCCCCTGCGGCCGCGTATTCGTTGACTGTCAACGATCCCGACAACCAGATTTCGCTGGAGCCGGGCGTATACTATGTGCTTGAAACCGATCCGCCCGAAGGGACCGAAGCGGGGGATCCGGTTATGGTGACGGTCGTCAGCGGCGAAACCAGAACCGCGGATTACGTCAATGCGGCAAATTATGGCCTCTTGACCTTTAAGAAGCTTGGCGCGAACGACGCGGCGCTGTCTGGCGCGCGATTCGCGCTGTTGAAGGATGGGGCTCCGTTTGTGACCGCGGATTCCAACATTGACGGTCGCGTGTACATTTCCGCCCCCGGCGGCGCCTACCAACTGGTGGAGACCTACGCGCCCGCGGGCTACGTGCGCATGGATCCGGTTGATGTGACCATTGGCAGCGGCCAGACGCTGGATTTGGGCGAAATCGTCGACGAGGCGTCCACGGCGTCGCTGACCGTTTCCAAGTACGCCGTCACCTATGACAACGGCGGCGCTGACTACCCGTCTGAAGACGTATTCAACATCAAGGACGTGGCGAATCCCTCCGACTTCACCTTCAAGCTTACTTGGGTGGAGGAGGAGAACGATGTCCCCACACCCTACGTTCAGGATGGCATTACGCTGAACGCGAACGGCACCGTGACTCTTTCCTGAATGAAGCGGGTCGACGCCGACAACAAATGGATTGAATACACGCTCACTGAGAATACGCCCGCTGACGCAGCTTTTACTGCGGATGACGCCACCATCTCCTGGACGTTCAACCGGAGCCAGCCCACCAGCTATACGGCCAGCTTCTACAATGTGCTGCGCGGAAAGCTGAAGATCCAAAAGCAGCAGGTCGATCTCACCGGTACGACATTTCCGCCGGCCAAGACCTTTACCGTCTACAGGCAGGATGGGGAGGGTTACGTGTCCGCCGGGACCATGACAACCGGCGCGGACGGCACCGCCACATCGGACTACCTGGACATTGCCGGCGCGGACGGCACCGCGATTACGTATTACCTGGTGGAGGCGGTGGACGCGAACTATGCCGTCACTTATCCTTCCTCCGTGACGATTGACCTGGGAGGTGAAAATGTCGCCGCCTGGCCGGTCACGCTGCATTTTCAGAAGCTCACCGACCTCAGTGGCACGGCCGTGGTCAACAGCCAGAACAAAGGCAAGCTGAAGATTGTCAAAACCGATGCCGACGGCTCGGAGAATCTCTCCGGCGCAAAGTTCCTGGTGTACACCAAGGATGAAGTGGACAGCCCAATCTACCTCAACGAAGGCCAACCTTATGTGACGGATGGGAATGGCCTCATCGAGATCTCCCCTTTGAACTTGGGGACCACTTACTATGCCGAGGAAATTGAAGCCCCCGATGATTACCTGCTCTCCGCGGAAACGGTCCAGCATACGGCGCTCACCTCTCCGCTTGAGACCGGGACGCTGACCTTCCAAAACCCGAAGAAACCTCTCCTGACAATCTCAAAGGCACTGCACGACCTGACCACCCATACGGATTCCTCCGGCGCGGGCATCACCTTCAACGTCTATGAGAAGACGGGGGAGGATACTTTCGCCGAGCTCAGCCCGGCGGTCACGCTGACCACCGACGCGAGCGGCAACGCCTCCGCCTATCTGCCGGACGCGGGCACCTATTACCTGCGCGAGCAATACCCGGACGGCGTCATCAAGCCGGGCGTCGACGACAGCCTGTATACAGAACTCACGCAGGATGGTGAAGGGCAATACTATTTTGGCCCCTATACGCTTGAGCGCGACGCTACCGGCAGCTACACTCTCGTCAATTATCTGAACCGGGGCAAGATCACCGTCACCAAGACGGATCAAAAGACCGGCGCGGCGCTCAAGGACGCGGTGTTCACCATCAGCGTCACGCTGGCCGAAGGCGACTCCGAAACCATCGCCGTATTGACCGACCCCGCGCTTGGTTTTACCGAAGCGGACGGGGTATACAGCCGCGCCTTGAGCGCCACGGACGCCGGCGGCATTGCATCGATGGCGGGCCTGCCGATCTATGACCAAAACGGCGACGCGCTCGTCTACACGGTGCGGGAGACCGCCGCACCGAGCGGCTACTTTGCCTCCGAAGAGATCAAGACCGCGAGCTTCGCCACGGCGGACGACCGCGTTTTTGAAATGAGCTTTACCGACATGCCCAGGGCGGCGCTTTCCGCGCAAAAGGTGTGGGCGGAGAAATACACAAGCAAGGGGCACGAGGTGCGACTGCCACTGCCTGGCGCGACGATCGAATTGTACGAAAAAACCGAGGGCGGCGGCACGGTGACGCTTTCCTACGTGGGCAGCACTCTGTCCGATGAGAACGGCTGGGTGTCCTTTAACGATCTCAAGGGCCTTTCCTCATATGTGCTGTTTGAGCGCACTCCGCCGCCGGGCTATGAGCTGCCCGACGGCAAGGATGCCCTCGTCGGTGAGGGTTCGCTGGCAAACGATTACGCTTTGGCCGATTATGAGGCGCTGTTCAGCGAACACAACGGCCTCACGGAGCATGACTTTGCCACCGATTCCGATAACGAACATACCTACGGCTCTCCGCTGGTCAACTACCTGCCCTACGCGCAGTTCAGGCTGCTCAAGTACAAGGAGGGAACGGAGGAGCTTCTCAACTACGCGAAGTACATGCTGTACTCCAGCGAGGTGACGGAGACGGAACAGTCCTTCGAGGCGCTTAAGGCCGCGGGCCTTCTGACCAGGGAGGATTATACCTACGAGACGGGTACTGAGTATGGTGAAACGGGCTCCTTTATCACCAACCCGCAGACCTACGGGCGGGTCTACTGGCTGGTCGAAGTGGAAGCTCCGGACGGCTATCAGCAGCCCGAAGAGGGCGTGGATCACGTCGTTGGGCCGCTCACACCCCCAGGGACCGAATGGGGCACCAATTATGTCAGAGACGGCTTGAAAACCGTTCCCGACACCAACGTGCCGCTGGATCCGGGCAGCGGCCTGGGTTCCAAGCGCTATATGCAGATCGAGCTCAACAAGATCCTCAAAACGAGCGACGGCACGCTGGTGGGCAATCTGCCGGGCGTCACGTTCGAGCTCTGGCTGGCCAATGGGAACGGCGAGCCCGTCAAGAAAATCTCCAGGATGATCACGGGTCTTGACATGGGGACGGCTTCGTCGCCTTCGGACGTGGCGGGCCGCGCAATTTCCGAATCCTTCGATATGGCTGCACTCTATGCCGACCCGGAATTCGGACAGTATGTCGAGCTGGTTGGCGATGAGGCGCCCTACGACTATCGCGCCAACTTCGTATTGGTGGAGACCGCCTACCCCAAGGACGTGACGCCGGTCAAGACCCATTGGGTGCTGACCGCCACCACGAACGGGTCCGCCTACACGGTCAACGCCGATTACACGGAAGAGAATTCCATCCCCAACATGCAGGCGCAGAAGGTGCCCGTACGCGTGTGCAAGCTGGGCTATAACGTGGCGACGTCTGCGAGCCAGCACCCGCTGGAAGGCGTGGTGGTGGGCATCTATACTCCCGGCAATGTGCTCGTTGCGAGCGGCGAGACGGACGCCTACGGCTATGTGACGTTCCTCCTGCAGCCCGGCACCAGCTACTACGCCAAGGAGGTCACCTCCGTCGCCGGATACGAGATGAATGCCGGAAAGTTCACTTTTACCACGGGCACCTACGGCACGACGGTAGAGAAGATCATCACCGACGCCGAGTACCGGAAGATGACAATTCTCAAGAGCGATGCGAACGGTCAGCCTGTGCCGAACGTGACCTTTGAAATCAAAAAGTCCAACGGTGACCCGATTACGGACTCCAATGGTCAGCTGCTTACGCCGAACACCATCACCACGGACTCGTTCGGCAAAGCATCGATCATGCTGCCCGCGGGCACCTATCAGGCGCTCGAAAAGTCTTTGAACGGCGTTGATCTGAGCGCTACTGAGAAATCCAATTTCAAGCTGGCCAACAGCCATTGGAGCGCGCTGTCGTTGACGACCTCGGGCGTGGCGGAATTTTCCTTCACCTTTACCAACCCGGCCAGGGGCGCGCTGGACATCGCCAAAAAGGACGACGCGGGCGCGACGATGAGCGGCGTCAGCTTCGCCGTCCAGTTCAAGGCGTTCACGGCCCTGGGCGAGTCCGCGCCCGCCGTTTCCGCGTTTGACGATTCCAATACCGATTGGCTCAGCCTCGCGGGCGGCGCAACGTGGACCACCGGCGCGGACGGAACCATTCACAAGACGGGCCTTTTGCCCGGTTGGTACAAGCTGACCGAGACCGTGCCTGCGGGGTACGTATCCGCAGGCGTACTCCCCTTCGTGGTCAAGGTGGATGCCAAAGGCCTCGGACAGAGCGACGATACCGCGGCGACGCTGAGCGTCACCAACAGGCGTAAGGGTTACGTCACATTGACCAAGACCTTCGCGGATTCCATCGCCTCCTGGCCGGAGGCGGTGACCTTTGAGATCTTCACCGATCGGGAGATGAAAACCCCGGCCAATCCTGCGTCCGTAAGCGTGCCTACCCCCGGCCGCACTGGGTTCTTTACCTTTGCGATCGACCCGAATACCTACTATATCAGGGAGCGATCGGACGGCTGGTACAACCGGTACGCCGTCAATTCCGGGGCGCTAAATTGGCTTGACACCTCGTTCGAGATCACCGTGACGAGCGGAAATACCGCGGCAAGCCCCGTGCTCGCGAATGTCGTCAACGAGCCGAAGACCGCCGCGGTGACGCTGAAAAAGGTGGACGACAGCGCGTCCCACGGCCCGGTGGAGGGCGCGAGCTTTGCCATTTACTACCTGGACGGTTCGAACGGCAAGGTCTACCTGGGAAGCCCGGTTCTGACGAACGGAGAGGGCGTCGCCTCGCTGACCGTCACATTGCCCAAGGCGCGGGTAATTCTGGATCAGACCGATTATTACCTGGAAGAGCTCTCCGCGCCCCCGCAGTATAAGCTGATTGACCCGCTCCCGCTGACGCTGATCCCCGGCGCTTCGCTGAGTTACGCAAGCGACGCGAATCTCACCATCGTGGATGAAACCGCGCTGGTGCTCAGCCTGACCAAATACGGCAAGACGAAAGAGAACATCGGCGACGATCCCGCGGCTTCGGCGCTTCCCGGCGTCGCCTTCGAACTTTACAAGGTGGATTCTGCCGCGAAGACCGGGGAACTGCTCTATACAAAGACCACGAACGCCGCGGGCGCAATCAGCTTCGGCAACCTGCCCAAGCTGAGCGGCGACGAAAAGTACTACCTGCGGGAGAGCGCGACGCCCTCCAGCCATGTGGCCGGATCGCTCAAGCTCTACGACGGCGAGACACTATTGACGGCGGAAAGCATCGCCGTCGGCGGCAGTCTCCTCTTGCTCTATCCGGTGGCGCAGGATGAGGACACCGTGACGCTCAAAGGCTACAACACGCCCAAGGGTTCCCTCGCCGTGCTCAAGTATAACTATGTCGCGCCGACAAAGTCCGGCGCCGTGCCCGAGAACGCCCATTTCACCGTGAAGAACAGCCAGGACGTTTCCGTGGGGACTCTGATCGTGGGCAAGTATTTGCCTGCGCTGCCGGAAAGCCTTGACGGTGGCGCGGTGACCTACACCGGCGGCAATTACTACAAGGGATCCGACGGCTGCTACTACAGCGCCGCGATTCTGGAAAATCTGGAGCCCGGCGTGTACACGGTCACGGAAACGGCCGCGGCCACCGGCTTCCTGCTGCCCAGCGGTACTTCGCCGTCCGAGCCGTGGCATACGGTTCACACCGTCACGGTAGGGGATAACGGTCAAACGGCGGTTGCCTACTTCGCCAACCTGCCCAATGTGTCGGTGAACCCGATGATCGACAAGTCGGTCGTCGCCGTCAACGGCGTGCCGGTGACCGGCGCGGCGCAGATCGAAGCGAGCCTGCAAAAGGGCGAGCAGCGCCTGACATTCCAGATCAAGGACATCGCCTCTACCGCCGGGAACCTTTTCATGCTGCCCATCGAGCAGCTGATCCTCAAGGACGACACGCTGACCTTCACCGGCAAAAACGCGTCCGGTACGACGGTGCCGAGCCAAGTGAACCACGCCGTCAATGCGGTAACCGTGGGCGGTGCGCGCTATCTGAATACCTCCGTCGCTCCCGTACCCACCGGCGACGCCGCCAAGGTGACGGCGAAGGTCTACGGCGTCACAGGCGGAAGCGCCACGCTGATTGCGACCGTCGATGTGACGGGGTCGGCGCAGACGGTCACCTTCCCGGAGGGTATTTATGGCGGCTTCCAGGTGGTCTACACGGCGGCGGTGGACGGCGCCATGCTGCACCCGGCTTCGCGCTGGATCCCGTCACTGTCGAGATGCGCTTCGCGCAGGACGACGCGGCCGGCGTGGTGCCCGCTCTCTCCATCGCCAACACGGCAAACGCCAAGGTGACCTATGAAATCGGCGACAGGCAGTACGATTCCGGCTGGAAGGATTCCACCGCCGCCGCTGTGGTGAACGCGGAGGAGGAGCTGCCCAAGGCGTCACTCTCCAAATCGGTACTGAAGCTTGAGGTCGTGGGCGCATCGCGCGTGCCGGTCAGCCCGCAGCCGTCGCCCGTCACCGCGCAGCCCGGCGACTGGGTGCGCTATACGCTGACGCTGGCGAACACCTCCAGCCTTCCGCTGACCAACCCTGTCATCGTCGACAAGCTTCCGGCGATGCTGCTGGTGGACATGGCCGACGTGAGCTTCTCAACCGATTCCTCTGGGCTCACCGCCGGGGATACCGGCAGTTACACGGATGGCAGCGGCACCGTCTACGTGGTCAAAAACCTCTCCGGCGCACTCGAGCCCGGAAAGACCGCGACGCTGACCATCGAAGGCATGGTGCGATACAGCGCCGCAGCCTCCGACCCGGTGAGCATTGAAAACGTCGCTTACGCCGCCAGCCTCGACAGGATTGAAAAGAACGTGCTGAACCCCTACGGTACGCCGTTCACCGACGTGAGCGGCGCATGGCCGGCCCTTGTGCTGGACGGCGCGTTGCTGGGCGGCGAGGAGGGACAAAGCTATCAGGCCCTGTCCGCCACCGCCACGGTCAACCTCGTGCAGTCCAGTGAGATCAGCATTTATAAGATGGTCGCCGCCGACGTCACCGGCTTCGGCTCCTACGCCTCCAACGACGAGTACGCCATCGCCAGCGTCAAGGACGGCACCGGCGACAAGGGGAAAATCGTCTATCAGATCGTGATCGTCAACGGCGGGAGCTCCGCCGTCAAGAATGTGCGGCTGGTGGACAAGCTGCCCGTCATCGGCGACACGGACCTGAAAAACTCTCCCAGGCTCACCAGGTGGCCCGTGACCTTTGGCGGCATCGCGTCCGCCGTGGATGAAACCGGCGCCTCGGTCCACTACTCGCTGTATTCCACCACCGGCAAGTCCAACGCCGAATACCTGAGCGCGATTCAGTACGGGCCAACCGGCTGGAGCGGCGGCGCGGGTTCGGACGCGGCGGCCTTTGTGATGGACTTCAGCAAGACTTCCGGCGGTACGGACTACAGCCTGAAGGCCGGCGGAAAGATTATCATCACCTATACGGCCTCGGCACCCAGCGCCGATCTCGGCGCGGAGACGCTGGACGGCTACTACTTTGAGGCTTCGGTCAATAACGCGACGGCGGCCGTGGACACGTACAGCGTCGTCACCAGTGCGACCGCCAAGGTCGTTTTGATGCCGGAGGCGGTCGGCGTGGGCAATCGGGTTTGGATTGACAAAAACGCCAACGGCATTCAAGACGGCGACGAATTGGACGATCCCTCGTCGCTGACCGGCGAACCCTCCTATACGGGAGGAGGCATTACGCTGTCCCTCATGCGGTACTTCAACAGCGATTCTTACGCCTCCACCGTCGGCTCGACCGGCCTGGGTGCAAACGGCTTCTATCGGTTTGACGGCCTGACCCCCGCCGCGTTGAAAAAGACTGTCTACGAGAGCGCTGCCTACGACGGCGAGGGCAATATCCTGACCGCGAACCTCCGCGGCAGCGGCCGCGCGGCCTATCAGATCAAGGTCTCCGGCATTCCGGCCGGATACTTCATTACGGCGCCGTTTGCGCAGAACGGCGGCATCGCGCCGAATTACGCCGCCGGCAGCGGACGCGCCGCCGACAATAACTTTAAAAAGTCCGGCGAGGCCTACCTGTCGGAACGCTTCTACCTGCCGCCGGGCGGCGATAACCTGACGGTCGACCTGGGCCTTGTCCGCGTGCGGGACCTGGAGATTCATAAGCTCGGCAGCGACAGCCGCACGCTCTCCGGCGTAGGGTTCACGATCTATGGGCCGTATACCGACGCGCAACTTGATGCGGGCGTCTTGCTGGACGGCACTCACCGCATCGCGTCCATCGCCACCGACGCTTTCGGCAAGGCAGGCTTCGCCAGCACCCCGGATCTTTTCCTGAACTACTACGCCAATTACGTGGTGGTGGAAAGCGTTCCCGCGCCGCACTATGACGCCTCCCGCCTGACGGTTTCCGGCGGAAGCCCGGCGGCCGCGACCCATTACACGGTTACCGGCGACGGCATCGACGGCGGGAACTACTTCGTGCTGCCGGCCAAGACCGGCGAGGAAGCCTTGAAGGATTCTGTCGTCGTCACCAATCCGTATACCGCCAGCGGATCGATCACCATTTCCGGCCAGAAGGAGATGACCGGCAGGGAACTGGCGGAGGGCGACTTTACCTTCCTGCTGACCGACGCGGCGGACACGGAACACCCGGTTTCCGCCGGCAATGACGCCTTGGGCGCGTTCTCCTTCGACATTACCTATGATTTGGATGACATCGGTGTCCATCGCTACACCGTGTCCGAGGTGGACGAAGGTCTGGCCAACCACACCTATGACGATAGGGTCTACACGGTGGTGGTTACCGTAACAGACAGCGGCCTCAACGACGGCCTTCTGAACGTGCGGAAGGAGATCACCCTCGCCGGCGAACCGTCGGAATCCATCGGGTTCTCCAACCGCTATGCGGCGACGGTCAGCGTGCCGCTTTCAGGCCGCAAGGTGCTGACGGGCCGCACGCTTGAGGCAGGCGAATTCGCGTTCAAGCTGTTCCGCATCGCCGGGCAGGCCGAGCCGCAGCTTCTGCAGACGGCCGTAAACGCGGCGAATGGCAGCTTCGCGTTCCAGCCCCTCGTGTACAGTCAGGAGGAACTCGGGAATACCTATACCTATATCGTGAAGGAGGATCCAGCCGCCGGGATGTACGGCAGTCTGCCGGGCCACACCTACGATGCGACCGAGTATGAGGTGCGCATTACCGTCGGATATGACGCGGAGACCGGCGAGCTGACGGCCCTCGTCAAAACCGACATCGCCGGGCAGCCCACCGAGGCAGACGAGCCGCTGGCTTTCGCAAACAGCTACGAAGCCGATACCAGTGTGACGCTTTCCGGCACCAAGGCGCTCTCCGGTCGGACCATTGCGGACGGCCAGTTCTCGTTCCGGCTGACGGATGTGACCGGCGGCGCGTCCACTTCCCTTGAAACGGTGCGGAACACCGGTGCCACGTTTGAGTTCTCGCCGCTCTCCTACAGCCAGAACGACATCGGCAAGACTTACGCTTATGAGGTGCGTGAGCTGAACGCAGGCGTCGGGGGCTATACCTATGATTCGGCGGTGTACACCGTCCGCGTGGCGGTGGGCTACGATCGCTCGACGGGCCGTCTAACCACGGCCGTTACCCCATTGAAGGACGGCGAACCGACGCAGGAAGTGGCCTTTAGAAACGCCTACCACGCCACCGGCGCTTACGCGCCGACGGGCACCAAGACGCTGACCGGCCGTGCGCTGGCGGACGGTATGTTCCGCTTCGCGGTCAAGAATGCTGAGGGCGTTACGGTAGCCACCGGCCTCAGCGACGCCTCCGGTATGATCGCCTTCACCGAAATTTCCTACCAGAAGAACGCGGAGCGAGACGACACGGGAGAGCATCAGTATACGATTACCGAAGTAACAGGAAACGATCGAGGCATCGACGATACGGGCATTCTCTATTCGAGCCAGTCCTACCGGCTGAATGTGACGGTTGTCGATAGCGGCGATGGCACGCTGCGCACCGAAGTCACCTACCCGGACGGCACGCCCGCCTTCGTCAACGGCACCGAAACCACGGATGTGACCGGAAGAAAGCTGTGGGCGGATCAGGCGAACCTCTTTGGCAAGCGTCCGGCGGAGGTGACTGTGTACCTGCTGGCCGATGGAACGGTTGTCGACAGCAAGACCATCGGCGGCAGCGGCGATGCGTGGGACTTCAGTTTCACAAACCTGCCCCGCTACCGGTACGACGATCCGCGACATGTGGTGGAAATCGGCTACACCGTGGATGAAAGCGGCGTGCCCGGCTATCACAAGTCGGTCGGCGCGGTCAGTCTGTCCACGGGCGTCAACGGACGGCAGATCATCGGCTACGACATCACCAATGCGATCCGGCAGTTCTCCGTGACCAAGCGCACCTCGGGCGGCGCGCGCCTTGCCGGTGCGACGCTGGCGCTTTACAGCGTACAGGGCGGCATCCGGACGCTGGTGGAAACCTGGCGCACGACGGCGGCCACGGACCATGTGATCAGCGGCCTCGAACCGGGCGATTACGTTCTTTCCGAGACGGTCGTACCCGATGGGTACGTGCGGGCGGCCGACATCGCCATCATCATCGCCGAGGACGGTACGGTGACCAGCGGCGCGATGAGCGCACCGGGTGTCGTCCGGATGATCGATGAACCGATCCCAACGGCCAGCGTCTCTGGTACGAAGACATGGGTCGATATGGGCGACGAGGGCGGACTCAGGCCCGACAGCATTTCGATCACGCTCTACGCCGACGGCGTACGGGTAAATGCGCAGCCGACTTGGCGCTATAACGGCGACGTCTGGACCTATACCTACACGGGTCTCAAGGTCTACCGCTCGGGCAACAGCGGCGCGCGTGTGATCTATACGGTTCAGGAAACGCCCGTGACCGGTTACGAGGCACAGTACGACGGGCTGAACATCGTCAACCAGCTGGTGGACATCGAGGTCAGGTACATCGAGATCCTCGGCCAAAAGACATGGGTGGACGATAACAATGCCGCCGGCGTGAGGCCGGATTCCATCACTGTGAATCTATTGAGAAACGGAGAGGTAATCCAGAGCAAGGTGGTCACGGCGGAGGACGGCTGGGCGTACGCCTTTGCCAACCTGCCCACTTCGGACGGCCGATCCACGGTGTATGCCTACGCCATCAACGAAAAAGCGGTGCCGGGCTACGCCCGCTCCGTACGGGACTACAACCTGACCAACACCTATGTGCCGCCCAAGGATGAAGAGCCGGCCATCACGCCCAAGAAGCCCAGCTACACGCCGGAAAACTGGGAAGAACTGATCACGCTGCTTGATACGGATGTTCCGCTCTACGGCGGCCTGCTCAAGACGGGCGATGAAACGCCTCTTTATCCGTTCGTGTTCGGAGGGCTCGGCCTGATCGCGCTGATCCTCGCGCTCTTTACCGGCCGCCGCAGAAAGAAGAACCAAGCCAAGTGATGTGAAACGCCGGGACGTAAAAGCCCCGGCAAGAAAGACGGGGGTACAGTTGCATGAAGAAACTCGTTTCGACGCTTGCGATTCTGGCCGCTCTGGTCGCGTTTTGCGCGCCGGCCCTGGCGGAGTCCGCCGCGGCCTGGAGCAACGGACAGTCGCCCGCCCAGCCCTATAAGGGCGTACCGCCGGTGAATCTGTCAAAAAAGCTGGGTTATATGGTGCTGGATCCGCTCAATAATGAGAATGCGGACGGTGCGTCTGGAATTCTTCGGATTTACCTGCCGCGGGTGGATGTGAAGGCGGGCGCGGGATCAATCAATGTCTACGAGGAGGGGGCGAAATCGCCGCTTGAGACAATCGTTTTTGACGATTCGTCCCGCGTGACAATGGAACCCATCGGCGCCGAAGATCTCGCCTGGCTCTATTGGGAGAGTGGCGTTTGCTTTACCGTCCGGTTGGATAACAGCCTCGACGCCGACAAAACCTACTACGCCACGCTGGAAGAGGGCACCATCCTCGCCACCGATTACGAGGCCGTCACAAACACGCTTCTTGACGGGCGGAAGGGATGGACCTTTACCACGAACACAGATGCGGGCGTCACGGCGCGCAGGCGCTCCGGCGGAGACATGCCCAAGGTGGGAGACGACGTGACCGTTGAGGTTAAGCTGGGCGGCGCCGTCGCCTCCGCGACGATATTCTGCGATACAGACGCCGTCACAAGCGACGGCCAGCCGCTGAACGAATCCGGCGAACTGACGGCGCATTATGCAAAGGCTGGGCTGGCATCCTGGGGCATTGCGCTGATGGATGAGAGCGGCACACTGATCACGGCCTATCGTTACGTGGATGACGTTCAGCCCTGATTCTCGATTTCAGGGAAAAGGCCCCGCGCGTGGCGGGGCCTTTTCCCTGAAGACAGATTCTCTACACAGCGTTATACCAAGTAATAATCATTATTCCAACGGGCGAGGGATTTTGGATGGGGAAAAAGGAGCCGAAGCGAGGAAATCCTTCGGGATCCGCCTTTGATGTGAAATGCAGCGCTATTTTGATCGGAAGGCGACATGGGGCGAGTGCTTCAAATCCATTTGAATCACCCGGTCGCGAAGCGACTTGGTTTCCCCCTCAGGGGAAACCAACCTTGCCCGCGCCATAAGACCCAGCCCGACGAATCATGATTGTTTTGGATTGGTATTACAATTCAAGCCGCAGGGAAGGGGGCGTACCCATGAATTTCATCATCAGGGAAGAGCGTCCGGGAGACTGCGTCGCCGTCGAATCGTTGACCAGGCTGGCCTTTTGGAACCTGCACGTGCCCGGCTGCAGCGAACACCTTGTGGCGCGTCAGCTGCGCGATTCAGAGGACTTTGTGCCGGCGCTGGATTTTGTCGCGGAGGTGGGGGGCCGCGTCATTGGCAGCATCCTGTTCTCCCGTTCGCGGGTGGCGGGGAACCGGAACGAGAACTTTGAAACCGTTACCTTCGGTCCGGTGAGCGTGCTGCCGGAATGGCAGAACTGCGGCGTGGGGCGCGCGCTGATCGGGCGGGGTGTCGCCCGCGCGCGGGAAATGGGCTTTTCCGCGTTGATCATCTTTGGAAATCCAGCCTATTACCGGAAATATGGCTTCAAATCCGGGAAGGAATATGGCATCCAAACCGCGGAGGGGAAGTATGCCGCCGCGCTGCAGGTGCTCCCGCTCACGCCCGGCGCGCTGGAAGGCGTTTGCGGGCGCTTTCTGGAGAGCAACGCTTTTGAAGTGGACCCGGAGGCCCTCGAAGCCTTCGACCGGTTGTTCCCGCCGATGGAGAAGCTCGTGACGTCCACGCAGGCGGAATTTCTCCGAAATTCCTCCATGATCGAGGACGCGCGGTAAGAAAAAAGGAAATGGCGGCTGATCGGTTTTGCCGAGCAGTTTGGATGCCGTTGGGAAAAGTATGATTTCGGCGGAGCCGGCTGAACCGCTTCCGGCGGCCTGCACGACTATACATGGCACGGCCTCCAGTACTGAGTACTGGAGGCCGTGCCATCCCTTGTCATCAAACCGCCCGGAACGGCAGGGGCGTTTCCGGCGAGCAAGGCTCCCGCACATTGAAAGGCCCCGGGGATTATCCATTAAACGTCAGAACGCCACGTACATTTCCTTTTTCGCGCCGCAGATGGGGCAGCGGTCGGGCGCTTCGTCCAGCACCGTATGGCCGCAGACAGGGCAGATGTGGACGCTTTCGAGGGGCATGTCTTCACCCTTGCGCGCGTGATCCTGGGCCTCTTGGAACATGGCGGCGTGGATCTTTTCCGCCTCCAGCGCGAAATGGAACGAGCGCTTCGCGCCGTTTTCACCCTGGAATTCCGCGGCGTTCAGATACACGGGATACATCTGTTCCACCTCGTGCAGTTCACCGTTGACTGCGCCTTCAAGGTTGTCCACGGTCTTGCCGGTGCCAGAAACCGCGCCTGCGGTGACCGTCATGTCGCTGGTCTCCCCGCCGATCTCTCGGAAGTGGTTGGAGGCATGCACGCGCTCCGCGTGGGAGATTGCCTCAAAGAGCTTTGCGATATTGGGGAAGCCCTCCTTCTTCGCCATTTCCGCCCAGTACAAATAGCGCATGTGGGCCATGCTCTCTCCGCCGTAGGCGCTTCTGAGGAAATCCAGCGTCATCGGGTTCTTCACCATACGAAATTCCTCCATTTCATGGTTTATTATCGGTGTGAAAGGAGCATTTCATCCACCAGGTTCAAGTCGGGCGTGTGCATGGCCAGCGGTTTTCCGTGAAGCGCGGGGGTTTTGTCGCGGTAGGTGGGCTTTTCCGCGCGGTACAAAACGCCCAGCGGAATTCTGTCGCCGAACTCCATCGCCCGGCGCATGGCCTCGACCCTGTCAGACGGGTCGTGATCCTCGAGGTTGTACACCCGCTGGCTGTACCATTGGAAAGTATTGACCTTGTTGAAGCTGACGCAGGGCTGCAGGATGTCCACCAGCGCGTACCCCTTGAAGGAGATGGCCTGTGTCATCAGGTCGATCAACTGCTCCTTACGGCCGGTGAAGCCCCGGGCCAGGAAGCCCGCGCCGGCGGCGACTGCCGTCAGCACCGGGTTCAGCGGTTGGTTGATACTGCCACCGGTCTGAACGCCGGTGACAAAGCCCAGGTCAGAGGTGGGGGAGGCCTGGCCCTTGGTCAGCCCGTAAACCTGATTGTCGTGCACGAAGTGGGTGATGTCCACATTGCGCCGGATGTTGTGAAGGAAGTGGTTGCCCCCCTCGCCGTAGGAATCGCCGTCGCCGGAATCCACCACGACGGTCAGGCCGTCGTTGGCAATCTTGGCGGCGATCGCCGCGGGCAGCGCGCGGCCGTGCAGCCCGCAGAAGGCGTTGGCGCTGAGGTACTGGGGCGTCTTGGCCGCCTGACCGATGCCGGCGGCCAGCAGTACTTCCTGCGGCTTTTTATCCAGCCGCTCCAACGCAGTCTTCAAGCAATCCAGAATGACGAAATTGCCGCAACCCGGGCACCAGGCCGTTTCGCAGGTTTCGTAGAAGCTCATTTTGCGTCCTCCTTTTCGAGGCTTTCACAGATCTCCCGGCCGGAGATCTGCCGCCCGTCATATTTGAGCACGCTGCCGGACATGCGTATGCCGGTTTCCATCCGGATGAGTTTGGCCAACTGCCCGGTGGCGTTCTGCTCGACGTTGATGATCTCTTTCGCCGCTTTGGCCTTCTCCGTCAGGAGGTTCGTGGGCAGCGGGTAGATATCCGAAAAGATGAGCGCCGCATACTTCTTCCCGCCGCGTTCGTTGAGAAGGTTCACCGCCTCGCGAATCGGACCCCAGGTGGAGCCCCAGCCGATAAGCAGCGCGTCGAAATCCTCCGCGCCGGCAAACTCCGGTTCCTGAAGCTCCTTTGCCAGCCCTTCCAGCTTTTTCATGCGCTTGTCCATCATCCGCGTGCGCATCTCAGCGGACTCGGTGATCGCGCCGCGCTCGTCGTGCTCGTCGCTGTCGGCGTCCACCAGATGCCCGGTAAAGCCCGGAAGAAGCCGCGGCGAAACGCCGCTTTCGGTGAAGCGGTAGCGCAGGTACTCCTCCGGCCCTTCGTGGGCGGAGGCGGGCTTCGCGATGGCGAACTTCCGGGGATCGGGCACCGGTACGGTGTAGGAGGCGTCCCCGAGGTACTGGTCGCTTAGAATCAGTGCGGGAATCTGGTACCTCTCTGCCAGGTCGAAGGCACGCATTGTTTGATAAAAAGCGTCCTCGGGGTTTTTGGGGGCCAACACCAGCCTGGGAAATTCCGCCTGGGAGGCGGAAATGGTGAACAGCAGGTCGCTCTGCTCGGTGCGGGTAGGCAGACCCGTCGCCGGGCCGGGCCGCTGCACGTTGACAATGACCACCGGGATTTCCGCGATGCCGGCAAGGCCCAGCGCCTCCACCATCAGCGAAAAACCGCCGCCGGAGGTGCCGGTCATCGCACGTGCGCCGGCGTAGGAGGCGCCAATGGCCATGTTGATGGCGGCGATCTCATCTTCCGCCTGCTCGACGACGATACCCGCTTTTTCAGCGGCTCCAGCCAGAGATTCCAGAATGGGCGTGGCGGGAGACATCGGATAGGCGGAATAGAAGTTTAGACCCGCCGCCAGCGCACCCAGGGATACCGCCTTACTTCCGGAAATGAGAAGCTCATCCGCCGCCGCGCCACCAGACAGGTGCGGGTAGCGCGCTTCCACCGCGTCGTAGCCCTCCTTCAGCGCCTTCAGGTTGATCTCCAGATATTGTTCCTTGACGAAGTCGGGCAGCACATCCTTCGCGCCGTCCAGCCCTTCCCCAAACATTTTGAGCACCGCGCCGATGGCGATCGTGCCGGCGACTCTGGGATTGCCCAGAGCCTTTGCCATCTGCCCCATGTCCAGCTTGACTGCGCGCGGATCGTCGATTGCCAGCGCGCTGTCACACAGGACAAAGCCGCCCGGGAGCAGCTCGCCCTCGTGCAGATAGTAGGTCTCTTCGTTGAGCGCGACGATGGCGTTCACGAATTTGTCGTGGGAATAGACCGCTTCCGCGCCGAACCGGAGCAGAGAAAAATTGTGTCCGCCCCGGATCCGGGACATGAAATCCCGGACAGTGAGAACGTGGTAGCCAGCCCGCTTGAGCAGCTTCTCAAGGATGGCCGTGGTGGTGTCCACGCCCTGTCCTGCCGCTCCGCCAAGTAAAATGTTGTACATAGCTGCCCTCCCGATCGTTGATGGATGTAACCGCTTCCAAACGGGTGTCCGTTTCGCTGGAGAACGCACACATACGTTTATTTTACCACAAATTTCGTCGTTGTAAACAGTGGAAGACGGCGGCTTCTCTTCCGTCCGTTTGCCGGGCTTGCGAATTGGCGGCGGCAGAGCGTGATCATCCTCGGGAAATGCGCGGAGAGCGGAGCATGAGCGCTACGGCTGCGGTGTTGAAGGGAGATCAGCCTGGTCCGGTACGGCGAGACGGCCGAAGTGAAGGGAGGCGGACTGTCTGCCGAACGGACGGAAAGGGATATCGCCAGGCGGATCTGACCGATCCGCCTGGCGAAGGAGAAAATTGAGCGCATCTGCTCCAGCAGCGATGCCATGCGCGCTCCGCCTGGGCTTAATGACCACGTTTGCCGGGTATGAGGCCGACGCAGCCTATCCGGGTGGAAAACCTGGACAGGTACATGGGAATTCGCGGCATGCGCCGTCGAAGAGCACATAGAGCGGATACTCAGGTTTCCACGGTATGCAGCGCGAGTTGTTCAAGCTGGGATTGGGACAATGCTCTCTTCTCGCGCAATAGCGCTGCTGCGTCGGCCGGAAGATCTGCGGCTTCCGAATCCTCGACGGGAATTCCGTTGTAGAGCGCGACGAAGTAGCGAACCGACGCCGTGCCGATCTCCACGTCCGTCAGATTGCCATACCGGCTCTCCAGATCCTTGCATTTGAAACTGGCCGGATCCGTCGTCACCCCGAAAGCCTGGGCGAGATCGTCTATGGGGATTCCAAAACCGGCCGAGATATCCTGGAAGGTATAGGAGCCTCGGATGTCCATGGGGTCGGCTTCACCGGCGTTTTCGCCATCTTGAAGAACGGCGGGGATCTTCTCGCTGGTGGTCTTCCAGTATCCGAGCCACGATGAAACCGAAATCCCGCCGAAAAGGACTACGACCGCAACGGCAGCCATTGCCCAAGCCTTGATTCGCATTTATTTTTCCCCCTTCGATGAGAGTGTCACCGTGTCCGGAACCGGGCAGGCGCTTTCCGAAGTGCACTTCATGCAGCTGATGCACTGGGGATTTCGCACCACACCGGACGTTGATACCGTGATGTTCATCGGGCAAGCCCGGTCGCACGCCTTGCAGTGGATGCAGCTGGAAGCTTTGCGCCTTATGCCGAACACCCGGAACAGATTGGTGAGCCCGAGCAGCGCACCGTACGGGCACGCGTACTTGCAGAAGGGGCGCTCGACGAAAAAGGATGCCAGCACAACGGCGAAAAGCACGATCAGAGCGGGGAGCGCCACTTCGCCGCTGTAAAAGTTGAACAGCGCATAGTATGGATCGACGTTCTGAAAGACGAGTTCCGCGGTTCTGGCGGTCATGATGACCACCATGCCCAGCACCGCGTAGCGCAGGTAGCGGAGCACGCGGTCGATTTTCGGTGGAACAACATGGTTAAAGCGTTTGCCGAGAAACTTTCGCCCCAGCTTGCCAATCCACTCCTGCAGCGACCCCAACGGGCAGAACCAACCGCAGAACACCGGGCCGAACAGAATTGCCAGAACAAATACCAGTGCCATCAGTACCAGCGCGGATTCGTGGATCTTCTGGACGAATGTCCCGCTTGTAATCAGCTGGTAGATGGAAACCACCCCGCCGAACGGGCAGATGGTATGCAGCGAAACCTCGCCGATAAAAGGAAGCGCCACGCCGTTTTCAATGAGGACCTTTGCGACCGATAGAAGCGTGACCAGCGCAAAGAATGCGATCTGAACGCCTGTCCTGAGGCGCTGCGCAGGAAGCAGCGGGTTTTTCCTTTCGATGGATCTCCGATCCGGATGAATCATCATTATCCCCCCTGTTATTGATCTGGTTTCTTGCTTATGCCGTCATCGTACCGGACTTTTATGACAAATCTGTGTTTTGAATATTCTCTGTATATGACGTGTCCAAGTAAGCCATTCCAACGCTCCGTTTCCGGTTGAAAACGGAACCGGCGTTTTCGAACCTTGATGAGGCAACATAGAAAGGCGGCCGTACGCGCCCTTTGAAAAGTTCATCCGCCCGGATGGAGCGGCGGGTCCTATTCACGGTCGTGTTTCTATTGCGCATCCGAATGACGGCGAAAGGTTCCCGGCCGATTAGCCGTGCGACATAAACGCGAATGGGCGGCATGCGCTGAACGATGAGCTGGAGACACCGGTCCGGCCGGATGCTTTGGCGGCAGGTTGACGCAGTTGGCAATCAATCTGCATCGACGCGTACGCTGCGTTGTTCGCGCCTGTAGCCGGATTCGTTCAATACTTTCGAGGCGGCGAGGATCCTTTATGCCGGTCGGCAAGGGTAAGCGCAGGGGGCCATGAGCGGCGACAGTTGAAGCATGGCAGAAAATCCTCCATGCGCATTGAAATGACGCCAATCGGTGCAGCCATGCAGAGTTATCGGCCTCTATGGATCTGGTGAGGCCTGAGGAAGGAATCTACCCCGCCCAGCAGTCAACATCGCCATTGACGGCTCTCGCGACAATGCCAATGCCGGCATGCCATAGATGACTGGAACTGACAAGCAGGTTCTATGGGCGGATATGAATTCTTAAAGACGTGCCAGCGGCTGCCAGCCTGCTGCGCCGACGCGTTATGCGACAATTTGACCAGTTGACTGTTATTCTACTTGATGACTGTATTGACCTCGGTGCTTCGGAAGGAAAAAACGCAAAACGGTTCGTCGACCATAGATAGTCCTTTGTCGAATTTCCGATGATCACCCATGCGAAATTTCAGAATCCTCCGCCTGAAAACCTTTTGTCTAAGAACGAAGCGAGGCGGCAGGCATGCGCCGAAATGACGTTGCGCTTGATGAACAATTGGCAAAGGAGCGTGGCTGAGATTAACCGAATCACAGGTCATCGGCTTACCTGAAATCCTGATGTGCTGAGATGATGATGGAAGGCAGATACGGATGATGAGCCTATCACAGCGAAAACTCGGAACTGGCCACGGCACTAGTGTTTGAAGGATTCTCGGGTATGATATCGGACGATGAGGCGTGCACGAAGTTACAAGAAGAATTTGAATGATTCCATGCTGGGGGATCGCGGTCGATCGTAAATGGCATCTGAACTCGAGGCTCAAATCCTAAAATTTTGGTGATATGAAGGGTTGACAAACCTCTCCCGCTATGGTATTAGATGTTGCGTCGCCCGAATGACGACAAAATGCCCAGCCGACAGGGTAGTGCTCCAAGGATGTGACTTGGATGGAATGCACAAAGACCGGCAGCCAAATATGTAAGGTCTGTTGGCTCAGTTGGTAGTCCATAGTGGCCAGTTTACATAAATGGATTCCTGCCGGGACGACGCCCAAAACCACCGCAGCCCACCCTCTGCCCGAATGTGACGGGCCACCGCAAGAGGGACCCCGGAAAACCGACTATGGTCTGTTGGCTCAGTTGGTAGTCCATAGTGGCCAGTTCACATAAATAGATTCCAGCCTGTAGGGGCTTTTTTTATTGCTTTTCGGCCTTGAAGATGTGCGGAACGGGGGATTCAATCGGATTCATTCAATCCCATGTTCACCATGCTTTTCTTGCGTATCGTGCGTTCTTTTTGAGATATAGAGGGTCCCGTTCGAGGCCAGTCCCGCATAAAATACTTCGCCAATATCCGGAACTCCCTGTGAATCAAGTTCTTTGAGGAGCCATTCTTCTGTCATATTGGTCGAATTCAGGTTCTCGTACATGATTTTTCCGTCCAAGATTATATCTTTGGTAATCCCGGATTCAATAGGAATCATCTGCATATCTTTGGGTGTCAATGGTTTGTTGACTGCTTTGAGCAATACAGAAAGGGTCCCTGAGTTCTCCAGTATTGCGTAATGAACATCAGAAATATTGAATACATCCTTAAAACGCAGCATCGAATGCAACTCATTGATTGTGACGCGACCTTTTCGCATATTGGAATCAAGAATTATCCCATTCTCTATGATGATCAATGGCTCGGAATTGATCAGCTTGCGGAACCTGAAACTCTTTATATGGCATTGGCCACTTGCCAGCCCCAAGAGTCCAAATGTTATCAATACCGTTACCGCGGTGTGGAAGGAGTTGTCCCTTCCAATTCCGATGTTTGCCGTAACAGATCCGAAAGTTATAACCACCGCAAAATCAAAAAAGGTCATCTGGGACAAGGCTTTTCTCCCCAATATCCGCGCCATGGCAATGAGTATGATAAAGGCAAAAAAAGTACGCAGGATTGCATACACGATATCGATAAGAATATAGACTCACCTCCAGCCAACTACACTTGATGGCTTCTTGGAATCATTGAGACGAGGCGGGAAGCAGCTGCTTGCCCGCCCCAGATGTCATAAGCCGTCAATCAGCCACGAGCCATCATGTTGCACTCACTTGCGCAAGTCTTGCACTCGTTGGCGCAGGCTTTGCAGTGGTCATCCTTGAACATTGCACACTCCTGCTCACACTTCTG
>JAEZTL010000032.1 GCA_023421395.1 Bacillota bacterium
CCCGAACCGACGCCCGAGCCCACGCCCGAGCCCGTTCCCGAGGGACAGGTGGTGGACAACGCGGCGGTCGACGCGCTCGCAGGCCTTCTGAACGGTCAGCAGCCCGCCCCCGAGCCCGCCTATGACCGCGCGAGCGCGGTCAAATGGCTCCAGCAAAAGCTGACGGATATGCTGTACTTTGACGCCGCGGAGGGCGCGCCCGACGGAATCTACGACCAGCCCACCTTTGACGCGGTGACGAAGCTGCAAGAGGACCTGGGTCTCTCGCTCAAGGACAGCCAGTACGGCCTGGTGGGCCAAAAGACCTTCGATGAAATCCTGGCGCAGGGCGATACCTGGCGCAATCCCGGCGTTCCCATCCCCCGCGGGTAGCCTTTCATCCCGCAGGGCGCTGCCCGTCAGCGGGATCCGCCTTCACCTCCAGGAGATCCCGGCGCCTTTCCTTGTTTTTCCAGCCGGGTTTCCAAAAGTGCTGAAGATCAGCGCGGCGGGCATCGCGGTCGCAGGGCGTAAGCCCGGGGTCGCGGCCGTTACCGCGCCCGCCGCTGAGCGGGGTTTCCGCCAGGTGCGGCGTGTACGTGAACCGGCGCGTGGAAGCCCCAGCCCGCTAAACTTCTTCCCCTCCACCGCGTCCTCCCTCATAAAAATCCGGCCGCCCGCAAATGCGGGCGGCCGGATTTACGCAAGAAGGCCGCCTGGGTCCCGCGCGTACCGCGGCTATTCCCGCGCCATGCGCGCCACCAGCTCCTCCCGCTGGAACAGCGCGCAGCCGCCCGCGTGGGGGAGGTTCAACACGCCGCCGTCCCGAAGGCGCCTGAAAAGCGGCGAAGCCAGCGCCTCGCGCAGCGTGTGATCGCGCAGCGTCAGGTCTGAATGGGGTGAAAACGGGCATGGCTCCGCCGCGCCGTCCGACGCGATGTGGAAAAACCCCCGGCCCGCCGCCAGGCATCCGGATAGCGCCGCCTCGTCCCCGGGAAAAGACAGGAACAGCATCTTCCGCCCCTCGCGAAGCGCCGAGAGCGCGTGCGTGAGCGCGCGCCGCTCCGCCTCCTCCGGCGAGGCGCGGTCGTTTCCGTCCACCGGCACGTATTCCACATACACCACGGCCCGCGCGCCCCGCTCGTAGAGATCGTCCACAAAGGGCCCCGCGGCGACCTGGCCGAGATTCTGCCTGGTCACCGTGACCGACGCGCCGAAGGGGATGCCCCGCGCCTTCAATGCCGCCATGGAACCGAGGAGCCGCTCGTACACGCCCTCGCCCCTGCGCGCCCCGGTCTCCGCCGCACCGCCCTCCACGCTGAGGACGGGCACCAGGTTCCGGTGCTCGTCAAAGAGGCGCAGCGCGGCGCCCTCCAGCAGGGTTCCGTTGGTGAAGACCGGAAACAGGATGCCGCCCGTCCCGGCGGCGGCCTCCAGCACGTCCGTTCGCAGAAGCGGCTCACCGCCCGCCAGCAGGATGAAGCTGACACCCATCTCCCGCGCCTGATCGAAAATTCCGCGCCATTCCCGCGCGGACAGGTCGCTCCGGTCGTGGCCGCAGGCGCGGTGGCGGTCGTAACAACCGGCGCAGCGGAGATTGCAGTGCCGGGTGATGCTGGCGATCAGAAACGGCGGCACATGCTCGCCCGCGCGTTCAAGTTTTTCCCGTTTTCTGGCGGCGCTCCGGGCGCTCAGGAGAAACCGTGCGAAAAACGCGCCGGAGCGCGGGCTGAACCGCGAACCCCGGATCAGTTCCCGCACGACGCTCTCCGCCCCCGCGTTCAAAACCCTCGTCAGATCCTCCATGCTCCGCACACCCCTTCGCGCCTGTGGCGCAGGATGTCTTCATTATGATGCGCATGGCCCGCCCCGTCAACGTCCGACGCGCGAGCCATGCGTTTTTTGCGCCAATCCGTCGTAAAACGCGCGCCCAGCGCTACAGGCTGTAATCCCCCGCGGACTCCGGCTGATAGAGGATCTTCCGGATCTCGATGCGGGCGCGCCCGCCCGCCGTATCCCAGGCGATCTCATCGCCCTCTCGGTACCCCAGAAGCGCCGTGCCCACCGGTGACAGGATCGACAGGCGGCCCTTCGTCCAGTCCGCCTCGTCCGGATAGACCAGCGCCACTTCTTCTTCCTCGCCGTCCAGCGCGATCAGCGCCTTGGAGCGCATGGATACGACATTGGCGGGCAGCGCCTGGGGCTCCACGACGCTGGCGCGCTCAAGCTCCCGCTGAAGCGCGCGGTAGGACTTGTCGAGTTCGACGCCACCGTACAGCGCCTCGTCGATCAAACGGTTCAGCCGCTCCCGGTCGACCCGGCTGATGGTCACTTCGCCTGCCATGAATAACCCTCCCTGAATCAATTGAATGTACTCGCTCATCGCCAGCGCGTGGCGCGTCCAGTCGCCGCCGCGCTCCATATGAAAACCCGCCCGCCGAAACAGCGAGAGCGACCGGTGGTTGTCCCGGTGGATCACCGCCGCGACCCGGGGCGCGCGCATCTCGAAAAACGCCATCGCCAGCGCCTCGCGCAGCATCTTCTGCCCCAGCCGCCGCCCCCAGCGCCCCCGTTCCACCACCAGCACCACCTGTGTCTCTTCCCGTCCCGGCGCCAGCCGCACAAAGCCCACCGGCTCACCGTGCTCCTCCGCGACGAAAAACCGGCCTCCCTGGTTGAATAGATGGGTGACCACGTTCAGGTGCGCGCCGTCCAGCGCCCGGCGGATCGCGCCGGAAACGCCCGGCGCGTCGCTCAAGTGTATGACGGTTTCACGGTCCTCAAGCCACCCGGCGATCAGGCGCGCGTCCCGCGCCGTAATTTCCCGGCGTAAACAAAAAGAAGGCCCTATCACATTGCCACACCTCGCTGCGGTTGATAAAGCCTTTCATGAAGCCGCTCACCTGTAAATCGGAGAAGCCATGACGGTTCTTTGCCCTTTTATTCTATCAGATGCATGACCGGTTGTCAAATCCGAGCACCCGGCGGGATTGAAGCGGCGCCCGTTCCGATACGCCGGAGCGGGCGCCTTTCTAAGGAGGGAGTCAATGCCATGTCCCGATAAAACCCTATGGAATCCTTACTTCAACTTGCCGACCACCGTCAGCTTCGAAAGCACCGATTCGCCGTGGGGGGCGTTTTTGATGACGTCCGTCAAATCCTTGCCCGCGGTGTTGCCGTTGTGCATGCCGCCCACCCACTGGGGAACATTGGTCACATCGTAAATGACGCCGTTAACCGCCACATAGGCGGCCTTGCCATCCTTGCCGTCAAAAGCGGCCAGTTCCTCCAGCGTCAGCTCAAGCTGGGCGGGGGCGGAGGCGGCGGTGACCGCCGGCGCGGGGGCCTCTGTTGCGGCGGGCGCTTCCGTTACGGCGGGGGCCTCTGTTGCGGCCGGCGCTTCCGTTACGACGGGGGCTACGG
Source organism: Bacillota bacterium (assembly GCA_023421395.1). GTDB lineage: Bacteria > Bacillota > Clostridia > Christensenellales > Aristaeellaceae > JAEZHK01. Next base: position 3,403 of record JAEZTL010000032.1, read on the forward strand.
TAGCGGCCGGCGCTTCGGTGGCGGCGGGGGTCGCCGTGGCGGCGGGGGTGGTACCGGTGGTGCAGCCCACCAGGGCTACAGCCGCGACCACCATCATCGCGGCGACGGCCAGGGTTTTAATCTTCATGAAGAATCCTCCTTCGGCGCAGCGGATGCTGCGGTTTCTCTGCTCTCTCAGGCGGTATATCCGCCTTATATCGTATTTTTACCCGGATTCGCCCCGCGCTAACGCGCACGGAACGTTTTTCAGTTTTTTAACCCGGCGCACAACCCGGCGGAAATTCTGCATTTTTGAACGGATCCGGCATTAGTTTTCCTCATGCTTTGCAATCAAATTTCTCATGTATATGAAATCCATACGGTCTGAAACGCGCCGTACGACGGTTTTCGGCCGGATTCCGCGGGTTTCGCAGCGGACGAAGGCATGTATGCGAAATCTTTATTCATCGTCATGAAATCCTCCAATTCGCAGGATTTACAGCCCACGCTGTCAAAACGCCCAATTTCGCCCAATAAAATCCGCAAGCGCACACCGTCAAATGAAATTGACCGTCGTAAAATATTCATATTTGGCAGAAACCCGCTTGACAACGACGCTTTGGATGCATATACTCAACCAATAAAACAAATTTACCGCAATGACGCGGCGGCGTCTTTTGCCCGCTGAAAACCGAGTACAACAAAGCGACGATGCTTCTCAAACGCCAAACGGCCCTTGGGAAGCTTTTGTTATAAAGTTTCGGACGGAAACCCGCCCGGAGGAATGAAAAGGAGGCGTACCCCATGAAGAGAATGCTCCCCAGGATCCTTTCCGTCGCGCTGGCCATGATGATTTTCTCCGGGCTGGTCATTTCGGCCGGCGCGTCCTCGCTGCCGGTGATCAAGATCGCCAGCGCCACCCCGTTGTCCGGCAGCCAGTCCGCGCTGGGCGGCTCCATCAAAAACGGCATTGAAATGGCGCTGAACGCGCGTGTCGAGGAGTTCAAGGCGCTGGGGTTTGACCTCCAGTTCCTGCCGATGGACGACCAGGCCGACCCCAAGGTCGGCGTGAGCAACGCGCAGCGTCTGGTGGAGGACGCCGCCGTGCTGGCGGTGGTCGGCCACTACAACTCCGGCGTCGCGATCCCTTCCTCTGAAGTCTACAACGAAGGCGGCCTGGCGATGGTCTCCCCCGCCAACACCAACCCGGACGTGACGGACCGCGCGCTGCCCACCGTGAGCCGCATCTGCGCCCGCGATGACGCGCAGGGCCCCGCCGGCGCGGACTTCCTGTTCGGCCTTGGCAAAAAGAGCGTGTTCGTGCTGCAGGACAAGACCACCTACGGCCAGGGCGTGGCCGACCAGTTCAAAAAGCGCTTCGAGGAGATCGGCGGCGAGGTAAAGGGCTATGAGGGCATCACCGCCGGCGAGGCCGACTTCTCCGCCGTCGAGGAAATGATCCGCGCCAGCGGCGCCGAGTCCGTGTACTTCGGCGGCATGTACCCCGAAGGCGCGCTGCTCATCAAGCAGCTCAAGGAAAAGGGCATTGACGTGGTGTTCCTGGGCCCGGACGGCATGGACTCCGCGGAGCTTGTGAAGATCGCGGGCGACGCGGTGATCGGCAACTACTATACCTCCGTGGCGGCCGACGTGTCCGGCACCGAGGCGGGCGCCGAGTTCGTCAAGAAGTTCACCGAAGCCTACGGCCGCGCGCCGGAAGCCTTCGCCGCCTACGGCTATGACGCCATGAATGTGACGCTGGACGCCGTGAAGGCCGCCATTTCCGGAAACGGCGGCGCGCTGCCCACCCGCGAGCAGGTCGCCACGGCCGTGCGCGCCATCAAAGACTTCAAGGGCCTGGCCACCAACGTCAGCTTCAACGACATCGGCGACAACACCGAAGCCACCATCTACGTGCTGGGCTTTGAGACCGCGGCCTACCCGCCGGTGGCCATCAAGTCCATCCCGGCGGCGGATTATCTGAAGTAAGGAACGGCCCGCTAACCGGAGGAAGCGTCTCGTCCGCCGGCTCCGGGCTCATCCCGGAAACGACCAAGTCCCCGTGGTTTGCTTGAATCTGGTTCATTGCAGGAGGGCCGTGCCCTCCTGCAATGGGCGTTGGAAGGGTCGATGGGCAATGAATGAGCTATCCGCGCTGAAGGCCATCGTGCCGCAGCTGCTCTCGGACGGCCTTGCGCTGGGCTTCGTATACGCGATCGTCGCGCTGGGCTATACGATGGTTTACGGCATTCTGGAATTCATCAACTTCGCGCACAGCGAGCTGTTCATGTTCGGCGCGTTCGCCGGCACGGAGATTCTGCTGCTTTTGCAGAGCCAGGGGTTCCTCACCGGCATGCCGCCGACGCTGATGCTGATCCTCGCGATCCTGTTCGCGATGGTGGTGACGGGCCTTCTGGGCGTGGCGGTAGACCGCGTGGCCTACAAGCCCGTGCGCAACGCCCCCAAGCTGGTGCCCTTCATTTCCGCCATCGGCGTTTCGTTCATCCTGCAGGACGCGGTGCGCATGGGCGCCGAGATCAAAAACGGCAGCTTCTACCTGTACGCGCCGTCGATGTTTTCAAACCGCATCCAGATCACCCCGTCGATGGCGATCCCGGAGAAGACGCTCTACATCGTGATCTTCTGCGTGGTCATCATGCTGGGGCTGACGCTCTTTGTCAACCGCACCAAGTGGGGCAAGGCGATGCGCGCCGTCGCCCAGGACCGCGGCACCGCGCAGCTGATGGGCATCAACGTCAACAAGGTGATTTCGCTGACGTTTCTGATCGGCGCGGGCATGGGCGGCGCGGCGGGTACGCTGTTCTCGGTGCAGTACGGCTCCATTTCGCCCTATTCCGGCTTCATCCTGGGCATGAAGGCCTTCACCGCGGCGGTGTTCGGCGGCATCGGCAGCCTGCCCGGCGCGATGCTGGGCGGGGTGCTGCTGGGCCTTCTGGAGATTTTCGGCGCGGCGTTTCTGGGCGCGCTGACCGGTGGCATGTTCGGATCGGAATACAAGGACGTGTTCGCCTTTGTGATCCTGATCCTGATTCTGATCGTCAAGCCCAGCGGCCTGCTCGGAAAACCGACCGGAGAGAAGGTGTAGCCCATGACGACACTTGCCAGAAAGCCTCAGGACGCACCCAGCTTTTCGGCCATGACGGCCGGGGAGCGCGTGGTCCTCATCCTGGAGACGATCGTGATCCTGGCCGCGCCGGTGCTGGCGATCCTCTTCAGGACAAACAGCGTGGCCTTTGTGGCGTTCCTCTTCTCGCTGATGCTGCTCACGATGGCGAAGCTGCCCAAATTATTCCGGTTCGCCATCGCCGCCGTGGACCTTGTGGTGGTGATGCCCATGGTGGGCGCGGCCAGCGGCACCTTCGCCTATGTGGCCACGATGGTGGGCGTCTACGCAATTCTCTCGATGGGCCTCAACATCGTGGTGGGCTATACGGGGCTTCTGAACCTGGGCTACGCGGCGTTTTACGCCGTGGGCGCCTACACCTACGCGATCTTCGCGTCCAGGCAGGCGACGCAGTTCATGGGGTTCGGCACGTACCCGCTGTCGGGCAACTGGTTTTGGCTTTTCCTGGTGCTGGGTTTCGTGGTGGCGGGCGGCGTGGGGTTCCTCCTGGGCCTTCCGGTGCTGCGCCTCAAGGGCGACTATCTGGCCATCGTCACGCTGGGTTTTGCGGAAATCATAAGGCTCCTCTTCAATAACCTCAACCAGCCGGTCAACATCACCAACGGCCCCATGGGCATCACGCCCATCCAGGCGCCCAAACCGCCGCAGTTTTTCGGGCTCGTGCTCAATAAACCGGTGTTTTTCTACCTGATCGTGCTGATGCTCTTCGTTTTGACGGTCATCGTGGTCCGGAACCTCAACAACTCCCGCATCGGCCGTGCCTGGGTGGCCATCCGGGAGGACGAGTTGGTGGCCCGCACCATGGGCGTGCCGGTGGTCCGGATGAAGCTGCTTTCCTTCACCATCGGCGCGGGCCTCGCCGGCATGATGGGCGTGGTGTTCGCGGCGCTGCAGAGCTACATCGACCCCACCAGCTTCACCTTCACCGAGTCCATCATCATCCTCTGCATGGTGATCCTGGGCGGCACGGGCAGCCAGCGGGGCGTCATCATCGGCGCGCTGGCGGTGGTGGTGCTGCAGCTGCAGATTCTGAAGGATGTTTCGGAATTTTTCACCAGCCTGGCCACCTCGGGCGCACTGGTGCTGCCGGCGGGCCTCAACCCGGCCAAGTATGAAAAGCTGGTGTTCGGCCTGATCCTGGTGCTGATGTGCATCTTCCGGCCCAAGGGCCTCCTGCCTGAAAAGCGCGTATTGAGCCTGAAAAGGCGCAAAGCCGAAGCCGTCCAGCCGGACGGGGACGGGAGGTAAAGCCGATGAGACTTTTGAGCGTGACCAACCTGACCAAGACTTTCGGCGGCCTGACCGCCATCAACAGCGTCAACTTTTCGATGGATAAGGGGCAGATCGTGTCCGTCATCGGGCCCAACGGCGCGGGCAAGACCACGTTTTTCAATATGATCTCGGGCTATTATGTGCCCGACAGCGGCACCATCACCTTCGACGGCAAGAACCTGACCAAACTGTCGCCGGAACGGGTGGCTCAGAAGGGCATCGCCCGGACATTCCAGAACATCCGCCTCTTCAAGGACATGCTGGTGGCGGAGAACATCCTGGTGGGCCGCTACATGCGCATGAGGGAGAGCCTTTTCGACATCGTACTGCGCCTTCCCAGGCTTCAGCGCGAGGAACAGGCCGCCTACGACAAGGTGCTGGAACTACTGGACTACGTGGGCCTCTCCGGCAAGGAGCAGGAACTGGCCAAGAACCTGTCCTACGGCCAGCAGCGCCGCCTCGAGATCGCGCGGGCGCTGGCGCTGGAGCCGAAACTCCTGCTCCTGGACGAGCCCGCCGCCGGCCTCAACCCCAAGGAGACCGAGGAGATGAAGTCCTTCATCCTGAAGCTCCGCCGCGACAAGGGTGTGACGATCCTCCTGATCGAGCACGATATGAAGCTGGTGATGGGCCTTTCGGACCGGATCACCGTCATCAACTACGGCGTCAAGATCGCCGAGGGCACGCCGGAGGAGATCAAGTCCAATCCGGAGGTCATCGAGGCGTATCTGGGCAACGAGGACGACGACGAAGAGGCGCAGGGGGTGTGAGCATGCAGGACGCGGTGATGAAGCTGACGAACGTCAATACCTACTACGGGCAGATCCACGCGCTGCGCGACATCTCCTTTTATGTGCGAAAGGGCGAGATCGTGACCCTGATCGGCTCAAACGGCGCGGGCAAGTCCACCACGCTGCGCACGATCTCCTCGCAGCTCACCCCCGCCACCGGCGAGGTTTCTTACGAGGGCCGGACGATCTCCAAGCTCCCCGCCCACGAGGTGGTGGCCCAGGGCATCGCCCACGTGCCGGAGGGGCGCAAGATCTTCCCCGTGCTGACGGTGGAGGAAAATCTGGAGATGGGCGCGTTCCTGATCAAGGACCAGAAAAAGAACGCCGCCAACTTCGAGCGCGTGTACGAGCTGTTCCCGCGGCTCAAGGAGCGCCGGAAACAGCGGGGCGGCACGCTGTCCGGCGGCGAGCAGCAGATGCTGGCCATCGGCCGGGCCCTGATGGGCAGCCCCAGGATGATGCTGATGGACGAACCCTCCATGGGCCTCGCGCCCATGCTGGTGGATTTGATCTTCAAGTCCATCGTGCAGCTCAACAAGGAGGGGATGACGATCCTCCTCGTCGAACAGAACGCGCGGAAGGCCCTCAGGATTTCCGACCGCGCCTACGTGCTGCAGACCGGCGCCATCACCCTCTCCGGCACCGGGCAGGAATTGCTGCACGACGACACGGTGCGGGAGGCGTATCTGGGGTAACGCGCGGGTCGGAGGACGAAAGAGAACGCCTTATGGCGACGGTCCACCTGCCAGGGGGATCACTGCCGGGCCACGCACAGAGGGATTCATACCCTCCGAATACCGATTTGGGCCGCCGGAATCGCTCCGGCGGCCCAAATCGCCGTCCCAGAGATCTACTACCAAGTAAAAATATTCATTATTCCAAAGGGCTGAGAGATTTTCGATGCAGAACAAGGAGCCGGAGCGAGGAATAGCAGCGCTATTTTGAGCGGAAGGCGACACCGTTCTGCGCGAAAAGAGCCAGCCCAACGAAGAATTAATG
>JAEZTL010000048.1 GCA_023421395.1 Bacillota bacterium
CAAACACCGGAACGGGCGCCTTGCTTATGTTCTAAAAAACTAGTTGATTGTGACCACGGTGCCACGAGCGCAGTTTTCGTAAATCCACTTGGCATTGGCGACGGCCAGCCGTACACAGCCGTGGGACGCCCTGCGGCCCAGGTTGTACACCGATGCGGAGGTGGGCTTGCCGCCCTTGTTGTTGAACAGCACCGAATGGAACAGGATGTCGCCCTCGATGGAGTAGGCGTACTGCGCCCAGATGGAGAATTCCTTAAAGTAGTGCCAGCGCCGGCCGGGAATGGTGTGGGTGAACACCCCCCGCGGCGTGGAGTTGCCAAGACCGGTGGAACAGGCGAAGTTTTTGATCTCCACGTATTGCTTGCCCACCAGTTCGTACACGTAGACGCGCTGTTCGTCCAGGCTCACGTACAGGCGGTACTGGGTCAGCATGCCGACGGGATCGGCGGAGTAGAGGATCTTCTGGGTCGCTTCGTCCGCTTCGCCGGTGGCGGATAGGCTGTTGTTGGTTTGGAAGGTTTTGACGGCCTCCTTGGTATCCGCGCCGTACTTGCCATCGACGGTCCGCCGGTCCAGGTAGCCCAGCGCGTTCAGGCGGCGCTGCAGCCGCTTCACCTCGGTGGATTCTTTTGTACCGGAAGCGAGGGTTGTCAAAAAGACCGGAATATCGCCAGAAAGCGCCTCCTGAAGCGCCACGTCGGCAACGCCGGCGTCGGGGATGTCGATGGTAACGCCCTGCCCGGCCATGTACGCCTGAAAGCGTGCAAGCGCTTCTACGGTGTCTCCGCCGAAGTAGCCGTCGTCCGGCGCTTCCATGAGGCCCAGCCTCACCAGCGTCTCCTGAATGGCGCGCACGCTCTCGCCCTTGTCGCCCTTTTTGAGATCCCGATAGGCCGGGTGGTCGGAGGCGACACCGCCCGTCGCGGCCAGATCCTGGGTCGCCTTGTCGGCGACACCGGTTACCGGCAGATTATTGAGCTGCTGAAACAGTTTGACGGCTGCCTCGGTATAGTCGGCGAAATAGCCGTCCGCCTCGCCCTCCATATAGTTGAGGCGGATGAACGCGCTTTGCAGCCGCTTGACTTCGCTGCCGCTGTCGCCGTTTTTGAGATCAGAAATGTAAAAGCTGAAGGGGTTCGCGTACAGGGCCTCCAGATCCTCGGCGCTGATGGAGCGCCCGGATGCGTTTGCGGGGTTTCCGCCCGCGCGCTCAATCAAAAGCGCGTGGAACGCCCGAATGGCGGCTTCGGTCTTCTTGCCGTACTGCCCATCCGCCTCACCGGCCAGGAAGCCCAGGTCAATCAGACGCTGCTGCAGTTTCACAACCTGATCGCCCCTGTCGGCATAGCGTATTGTGCCATCTTCGGCGAAGACGGGCATCCAGGCGGCGGTGAGCATCAGGACCAAAAGGCAGGCGACGAAGCGCTTCATTGCGAAAACCCTCCCCGGAACGCGAATGGCCTTATTCTACCACGCACATGTTACGAGTCGGCATAGCGGGACTGCATCCACGAAAATATTACAAGGCCGCCTCGGCTCTGATCTTTTTACCGGTATAGTCGGCGGCGGTGCGTTCACCAGGCTGGACGATCAGGTATTCCTCGTCGTTCCAGTCGGCGTTGCACAGCGCCTTCAGCATGCGCGTATCGCCGCCGAGCGCCTCAAAGCTCCAGCTGTTCTCGCGGGCGACGCGCATGGCCGTTTCCAGAAACGCAGGGGAATCGTACACGTCGGAGTGGATGAAGGCGCAGGTGTTGTAGTGACTGACCCAGGTGCCTTCCTGCTCGATCAGGTAATCGGCGTTGTCCTCACCGTACTTTTCCGCATACTGCTGCCAGCGCTGCTGCACCGTTTCCCGCTGCTGCACCACCGTGCCGCTGGCCTCGATCCAGCCGTTGTTGAGCCAGTAGGCGCCGTTCAGCCGTTCGAAAAGCTGCAGATAGCGCTTCTGAGAACCCAGGAACAGCGCGATGCAGTCATCCGTGCGGGGGATGACCATCGGGATGTCCCTCGAGGTCAGGCCCACCACGCCGTTCGAGCAGAGGCCGTAGCCCAGCGCGATGTAGTCCGGCCTGTGCTTAAGCAGGTTCTTCTCCACCTGGTCGTGGATGGAGTCGATCGCCTCCTGCAGCATACGCCGGAGCTGGTCCGGCGTGTCGTGCAGCCCTTGGGGCAGCCAGGTGACGTCCACGGTATGCGGGCTGAGCGCGGCGAAGTAGTTGATCTCACGGCTGAGCACCCGGCAGGCGATGATGTGAATGCGCATGGCGATTCCTCCCGAACCCGGCGCCTATAGCGCGCCAAGTTCATGCAGTATATCAGAAAACCTTTGTGCCGTCAATGAAGCGCGTCACAGATTCCAAGCCGCGATCAGAAGTGTCGCGGCTTCGCGGAGGGCGTCCTCGGGCAAGCCGGCATAGCCCATGACCAGCGTACCCGGCGGCACCTGGGCGCGCTCCGCGTATTCGCTCAGCCCCCGCACCCGGACGCCTGCCGCCGCCGCGCGTTCGATCAGCGCCCGCTCGGAGAGCCCTCCCACCGTCATCAGAAAGTGCAGCCCCGCATCGTCACCCGAGAGGCGTACGCGGGGGTAGGGAGAGAACAGTTCGATGAAGAGGTTGCGCCGGCGGCGGTACACGCCGCCCACCCGCCTCAGGTGCCGGGCGTACAGCCCGCGCTCGATAAAAAGGCGCAGCGTCTGCTGCTCGAAGCGGGAGAGCGTGGAGGCTGCCCGGCCGAACCCGGCGTGGTAGGCCTCGAGCAGCCGCTCCGGAAGCACCATGTAGGAAGCACGGATGGACGGTGCGATTGTCCGGTTGAAGGTGCCCAGATACACTACTCTCGCGCCATCCATGCCCTGCATGGCGGGGATGGGCCGGGTGGTGTGGCGGAACTCGCTGTCGTAATCGTCCTCGATCAGGTAGCGCCCGGAGACCGCCTGCGCCCACCGGAGCAGCTGCGCACGGCGCACGGCGGGCATGGTGATGCCGGTGGGAAACTGGTGGGAAGGGGTGACGAAGGCCACGCTGGCGTCGGACGCTGCAAGGCGGGTGGCGCTCAGTCCCTCGGCGTCCAGCGGGACGGGGGTGTACGCGCGGCCTGCGGAGCGCACCGCGCGGTAAATGCCGCCGTAGCCCGGGTCCTCCAGCGCAAAGTTTGCCTCGGGCCCCAGCAGCCGAACCAGCATGTCCATCAGGTATTCGCCGCCCGCGCCCAAGACGATCTGCTCCGGGGCGCAGCTGAGGCCCCGGTACTGGCGAAGGAATTCCGCCAGCACGAACCGAAGCTCCGGATCTCCCTGCGCGTCGCCCAGCGCGAGCAGGCGGGGCATCGTCTCCACCACCTCCCGGTTGATGCGCGCCCAGGAGGCGTAGGGGAAGGCGGAGGTGTCCACGTCGCCGGTGGAAAAGTCGAATTTCATTTGACTGGGCGCGGCCGGCGGGCGCGGGGAGGGCCTCGCCCCCGCGCGCTCCGGCGCAGCATCCAGCATCAACGCCCCGCGCACGTAGTAGCCGCTGCGGGGCCGCGCCTCAACATAGCCTTCCGCCGTCAGGATCTCATAGGCGGCCTCCACCGTGGAACGGCTGATGCGCAGGTGTTCGCACAGCGCGCGCTTCGAGGGCAGCTTCTGCCCCGCCTTCAGCCGTCCCGCGCGCATCTCGCCGATTACATAGGCGCACAGCTGCTCGTACAGCGGCGTTTTTGAACGGTAATCCAGCGTCAGCGTAAGATCTGCCATAACTGACCCCCTAAAATAGACGAAAACTGACCATTTACACAATGCCAGATGGCGTTATAATCATAGCATAAACGGGGGGTAAGTCAAGGGGGTAATGGAAATGGCACAGAACAAATCCCTGTACCGCATGATTCTGATCGGCCTGATGGCGGCGATGGTGTTCGTCGCGACGATGTTTTTGAAATTCGACATTCCGACGCCGCCGGATAAGACCATGATCAAGCTGGGCAACGCGGTGTGCGTGCTGAGCGGCCTTCTGCTGGGCGGCGTGGGTGGCGGCCTGGCGTCCGGCATCGGCTCGGCGCTTTTTGATTTGACCGACCCGGTGTTCGCGCCGGAGGCGTGGATTACGCTGATTCGCTTTTTCCTGATGGGCCTGATCGCGGGCGCGATCTCCCACGCGGGCGGCCAGAAGGGCAGGAACTTCAAGCTCAACCTGACCGCCGCCATTGCGGCTTCGGTGTTCTCCCTCTTGTTCTACGTCGGCAAGTCCGTGCTGACGCAGATGGCGCTGGCCGGAAACTTCTCCTTGAACCAGATGATGATCGCGCTGACCGCGATCTCCACCAAGATTGCAGCCAGTTCCGTCAACGCGGTGGCGGCGGTGGTTGTGGCGGTACTGCTGATCAAACCTCTGATCGCGGCGCTGGACCGTTCGGGTCTTCTTTCAAAGATCGATTCGAAGTAGCGCGCCATAGCAAGGCGGATAGCAGCGCGCCCAGCGCCAGAATGCCCGACATCGCGAAGAAATTGGCGCGGTAGCCCGTCGCCTTGACGATCGAGCCGGCCAGCACCGGCCCCAGGAACATGCCCGCGCCGTAGACGGACTGATAAAAGCCCATCGCGGCGCCGCGCTTTTCCGGGGATATGTTGCGGATGGACCCGGTCAGCGTCACCGGCAACAATAGCCCCACACCCACGCCAAAGAGCGCCTGCGCGCCGAAGAGCGGCACGGGGCTAAAGCAGAAGGCATAGAGGGCGCTTGCGACCGCGCAGGCGAGAAAGCCCGCCGCCAGCGTTCGCGTTTGGCCGAACCTTCGGGTGACGGGCCCGCTGAAGCGGGAGAGCACCGTATTGGCAAGTTGAAACGTGGCCGACAAAAAGCCCAGCGCGGTGGCGCCCAGCCCCACCACGTCGCTGGCCCAGTTGACGGTGAATCCCAGAATGGTGCCCCAAGCGGCGAACTGGTACACCGTGGCCAGCAGCGTGGAGAGGAGGAGCGACCGATCCTTCACCACCAGCAGGAGGTCTTTGGGCGAGGCGCTCTTGGCGATGGGCTGCTCCGGTATGCCGGACACGACGATGAGCCCCGCCGCCGCCACCACCGCGCCCAGGGCAAAGGCCGACCAGGGCGCGATGTGCTGGGCCAACAGGCCGCCCAGCAGCATTGCCGCCACCTGGGAGCCGTACTGCACGGCGGACAGCCGGCCCATGGCATCATGGGTGTCCTCCGGATGAAACAGCTGGGAATAGAGCGCGGTATGCGCCACCCAAGTGGATACCGCCACGCCCGCCAGGCCGCGAAACAGGATCGCGCCGGCGGGCGTCTTCGTCAGCGCGAGCCCCACCGCCGACAAAAGTGAGGCTGCCATGCCGCCGATCAGAAACGGCTTTCTGCGCCGGAGCACGTCGGAAAAGACGCCCAGCGGGAGCCGCAGCAGCATCTGCGTAAAGCCATAGCTGCCGCTGATCATGCCCACCATCACCGGCGCGGCGCCAAGCGTGGACGAGGCGTAGGCGGGGAGGAACGATGGGTAGGTATACACAGACATCCACAGGAGAAAAGCGCCTGCCATCAGGCGGCCGACGGACCGTGACTTCATGGGCTTTCCTTTCGGGCGTGACGCCGCCACACCGCTTCGGGTGAATGTAAATTCAAAGTTTCGTAATTTTGCCACACTCGCACCCAACGCCGGACAAAATGGCTTGCTATACTGGCCTTGTCGGTGAGGGAAAGGGCATCCGGGAAACCGGGCCGATCCCAGCCGTGGCCAGGCCAACCGTCACAACAGACCTCTCCGGGGGCTGCGCCTTAGGAGCGGGCGGTGTGGCCGGCCAGATGGGAAACATGCGGGCGACCCCACCCCCCATCCTCCTTCCCCCTCGTCCGCTTGCTTCATAATCGAAAAACGGAGGCTCGAGAGCCTCCGTTTTTCGCTGCCTTGAAAGCTCAGCGGTCGGCGATTCTCAAAATCGCCTCGATGTCCGGCGTGTCCAGCTTCACGAAGTTTCCGGTCTTGCCGTCGGGGCCGCGCTTTGTCTTTTGCGCCAGAAACGCAATGTCCTCGCGCTTTGCGCCCAATTCCGTCAGCGTGACGGGCATCCCGATGCTCTTGAGGAACGTCTCGAAGCGCTCGATGCCCTCGAGAGCCGTGCGTTCGGGGTGATCAAAATCCATGCTGGCGCCCCACACCCGCGTCGCCAGCTGCGCGAAGCGGGCAGGATTGTGGGGGAGGGTAAAGCGCATCCAGGCCGGAAGAACCACCGCAAGCCCGGCGCCGTGCGCCACGTCGTACAGGCCGCTGAGCTCGTGCTCGATCTGATGACTGGCCCAGTCGCCCACGCGGCCGACGCCGACGGTGTTGTTGTGGGCCAGCGTGCCCGCCCACATCAGCTGGGCACGGGCATCGTAATCGTCAGGCTTTTTGAGCGCCTGCCGGATCGCGTGGATGACGGTCAGCATGAGGCCTTCGGCCAGCCGGTCGGTCACGTCCACGTCCGTGGTATTGGTGAAGTAGCGCTCCAGAATGTGCGCCATGATGTCCGTGGCGCCGCAAGCGGTCTGGTACGCGGGCAGCGTATAGGTGAGTGTCGGGTTCATCAGCGCGAACTGCGGGCGGTTCAGCTCCACATTCAGGCCGCGCTTGGTCAGCGTCTCCTTCCGCATGATGACGCAGCTGTTGGAGCTTTCGCTGCCGGCGGCGGCCAACGTCAGCACCGTGCCCAGCGGGACAGCCTTCTGCGGAAGCGCCTTGCCGGAAAAGAAGTCCCAGAAGTCGCCCTCGTAGGGGATGCCGGCGGCAATGGCCTTGGCGGAATCGATGGCGCTGCCGCCGCCCACCGCCAGAATGAAGTCCGCGCCGAACTTACGCCCCAGTTCGATGCCCTCGTACACCTTGTCATCCCTGGGGTTGGGCAGCGCGCCGCCCAGCAGCGTGTGCGCGAGCCCCGCCGCGTCCAGTGATTCCGTGACGCGCCCGATCAGCCCGCTCTTCACCGCCGAGCCGCTGCCGTAGTGCACCAGCACCTTCGTGCCGCCCAGCGAGCGGATCATCTCGCCGGCCTTTTGCTCCGCGCCGGCGCCGAATTCAAACCGAGTGGGGATGTAGAAGGAAAAGTTGTCCATATTCAGCCCTCCTTATCAAGAATGGAGCGAATTCTTTCCGCCATCGCCCGCGCGAATACCTCCTGACCCTCGCGGGTGATGTGGATGCCGTCCCGAGGCCAGGGCTCCGTGACCTTCGCCGCGTCCAGAAACGCGCTGCCGGTCAGCATGGCCACGCGGTGGTATTCCCGGGCGAAGCCCTTTGAAACGGCGGCGGCCTTCGCGCCGAAGCTGGCGCCGAACATGCGCGCCTCCACGTCGTCCGCCACCAGGATGGGGGAGACCAGCAGTATTTTGGAGGGTTTTCCGTCTCTGTCCAGCGCGTACTGCTTCGTCAGCAGCACCATCTGCTGCGCGCATTGGGCGATGGTGTAGGCGTTCATGTTGAAGCGTTCCTTGGTATCGTTGGTGCCCAGCATGATGACCACCAGGTCCAGCGGATTGTGGCTCATCAGGCAGGGCGGAAGGTAGGTCATACCGTTTTTATGGCCGCCCTCGGAAGGATCGTCGTGGATAAAAGTGCGGCCGTTGAGACCTTCCTCGATCACCGCGTAACCGTCACCCAGCATTGCCCCGAGGCGCTGTGTCCAGCGGGTTTCGTCGTCGAAGCGGCCGTTTTCGAAATCGTATCCGTAGGTATTGGAATCGCCAAAGCAGAGAATGCGTCGTTTCATTTCAATCCCTCCCGCCGCATTATACCATAATTACCCCGAGGTGTGGTATACTGAAGGGGTGAAAAGGGGCGGTGAAATGGATTTTCCCTCGGAGTGGCTTAACAGCATGGAGCGCCTTCTTGCGGGCGAGTATGGCGTTTTTCTGAAAGCCATGGAAGCGGAGCCGGCCCTCTCGCTTCGGCTCAACGCGCTGCGCCCAGGGGCCGCGAGCGGACGGGCGGGGGAGGCGATCCCCTGGTCACCCTACGGACGCTATCTTCGCTCCGGGGACGACGTGAAGACCGGCCGGGACATTTTCCACGCGGCGGGGGTCTATTACATGCAGGAGGCCAGCGCCCAGGCGCCCGCGGAGGTGCTCGCGCCGCGACCGGGCGAGGTGGTGCTGGATCTCTGCGCCGCGCCGGGGGGCAAGGCGTCGCAGATGGCGGCGCGGATGGACGGCAAGGGCGCGCTGGTGGCCAACGAGATCACCCTTTTCCGCGCCAGGATCCTGTCCGGGAATTTGGAGCGGTTGGGCGTCACAAACGCCGCCGTGATCAGCGAATCTCCGGACAGGCTGGCGGAAAAATGGCCGGAAACCTTCGATGCGGTGTTGGTGGACGCCCCATGCTCCGGCGAGGGCATGTTCCGAAGGGACCCGGATGCCCGGCGTGAATGGACGGCGGACAGCCCTCGGGCCTGTGCGGCCCGGCAGGCGAAAATTTTGGAATCCGCGCGGCGCATGGTCAAACCTGGCGGACGGCTGGCCTACTCCACCTGTACGTTCAATGAATTGGAAAACGAGGGCGTGATCCGCGCCTTTTTCGCGGCGAATCCGGATTTTTCGCCGGTGGATTTTGAACTTTCGGGCATCGGGCGGTCGGAGGGCGGCATGATCCGGCTGTGGCCCCACCGAATTCGGGGCGACGGCCACTTTGTGGCGCTGATGAAAAAGGCCGGCGAAGCCGCGCCCGTCGTGCGCCGCACGGGCACCGGCATCCCGTCAGCGCAGGTCGAAAAAATGCCGGGGCGGTGGGCCCAGGCGCTTCAAGGTTATGTGACCGCGGATTGGGAGGGACATCTGGACGCGCTGCCGCCCGAAATGCCGGATCTCACGGGGCTGCGCCTAATGCGGAGGGGACTTAGGCTGGGCGAGCGGTCGCGGCAGCATTCAACGCCCGACCACGCGCTGGCCATGGCCTTCGGACCGGATTTCTTTGACCAATCGGTTAAGCTGGATGACGAGGCGGCGCGGGCCTTTCTCGCGGGAGAGGCGATGGCGCTGGGCGCGCCGGATGGCTGGACCCACGTGAGCTGGCGCGGCTACCCGCTGGGGTTTGGCAAGATGTCCCAAGGTACGCTCAAAAACCACCTGCCCAAGGGGCTCAGGCTGCGCTGACGGGCAAAAAAACGCCCCGGCGAGAGCCGGAGTGGGTTTGGCTTATTTCGCGTTTCTCCAGAAGAAGCGTGGGCGCCTGGTCTTGCTGCGCATTGCCTCCGCGCTCTCGTACGCGGTTAGGTACTGTGTGTTGCCCGGCTGCTGCCGGGTGGCGATGCCGAAGTACAGCACGGCTTTTTCGATTTCCCCCAGCCGGAACAGCACCGCGCCGAAAAGGTAGTTCCATTCCGCGCTGCGGGTGGCCACTCGCATCAGCGCCTGCCGCGCGGCGGAAAGCTGACCCAAACCCAGGAGCTTTCGCACGTCCTCCAGCTGCTCGTTCTCCGGCGAGATCTGGTCAAGCCGTCCGTGGGATGCGCACTGGCTGAGCGCCTCCTCATAGGCGAGGTTGATCTGAATCATCTTGGACTCCGCCCAGAGCCGCTCCGGTCCTTCGGCAAACCGGTCGGGATGCCAGCGGCGGGCGAGTTCCCGGTAGGCGCGGCGAACGTCTACGACGGACGCGCCCCGCGCGACGCCCAGCACTTCAAAGCAGTCGGCCATCATCGTTCGCCTCCCTTCCATTTCCGTAGGACAGGAGTATTATACCAGCCGCCTGTGCGCTTGTCCAGCCCCCGCGCCGCCGCGCGGGGTTCCGGCGCAAAATATTACAGAAGAATTTCGTTAGGCCATAAAAACGTAATACCACAACATGTAGTATTCCCTTGCTATTTTACGCAGGGTCGGATACAATATATGTATTGAATCGGCACCACATGCCGAACCGTTTTTTTACGAAGGGCGTGTAGCACCGGATGAGGTCCCCCGATCGTAGAAGCAGGAAGGTCCAGCCCCGCAGAAGCCGCGCGAACAGCGCGGTTGCGCGGTGGCTCATTTTTTGCTTCCCCGCGGGGCTTCTGATGATGTGGAGCGACCGCTGCAAGTGGCCGCGTTACGCCAAGATGCTGATTTCGCTGGGCTTTGCGGCGCTGCTTATGATGGTGTTGCTGCCGCAGACAATGCCGCCGGAACGCGCGAAGGGCGGCGTGGAGATCGTAGGCCTTTCGCCGGGTCTCGAGGTACAGGGCCCGCAGCTGGATCCGGCCGCCCCCCAATACGATGTGTACGTACCGGCCTACCAGCCGGAGGCCACGCTGTTTGTGGAGCCCACGCCCACGCCCGTGCCCGTCTACGTCTACTGTAACGACGGCGGCCAGTATTACCACACCAAGAACTGCCGCTACACCCGCGGCAATACCCCGAAGGTGACGCTGGACCAGGCGGTGACCGCCGGTTTCAAGCCCTGTCCCAAATGCCACCCGCCGGTTCAGGAAGAGGGTTGAGCCGTAATTGTCCTCTTTTTATTAGCCTCGCCCCGCGTTTGCGGGGCGTTTTCTTTCGTGCCTTTCGCTCATTCGATCAAGGCGGCATCGCCCAGACGGAACGCGGCATGGCAGACGGAATCGGGTCCGTCCACCATAAAGGAAGCGGTTATGTAGACATTTTGAAAGAGATCCCGGATCTCGGAATCCGCCATTCCCTCCGTCGGAGCCAGCACCTGGAGCGTTCCCGTCTGACTCTTGCCCGCGAAGACGTGGTTCTCGGGATCGGAGAAAAAGTTGTCGTTTACAAACACCGGCACCTCCGGCGAGACGATTCCAAAGCCGCCGTGGTGGTAGCCTTTTTCGGACAGGTTGGTCAGCGTAACCTCGCACTCGTAAGCGCGAAAAGGCGCGCTGCGCGCCGCTTCCATCAGCGCGGCTGCGCCGGGGTAATTGTCGATCCAGCGCCAGTAATTCGGCTTGCCGCCCGCCTCGCAAGCGGAGGGCTGATCCAATCGCTCAAGGTCCGCGCGATAGCGCTCGGTCAGATCGGGGTCGAATCGAATGCTGTCCGCCACGCCGATCAAGTCGTAATATGTTCGCTTGGCGTACCGCTGCTTTGACGCATACCACCCCGCCGCCCAGGCCATCCCCAGGCAAAGCGCGCCCACCGCGACCCATGACAGAATGCGGAGGGCTTTCCGGGCCATTGTGGACACTCCTTTCACGGCGCGAACAGTAACCTTCAAGCGAATAAAAGTCGCCGCCCGGTCGTGCGAAACGCGGGCGGCGGATTCCTTATTACATTCGCTCCGGGGCTTCGATGCCGATCAGGTAGAGCGCGGTTTTGATCACGTCCCGGGTGGCGGCGGTCAGCATCAACCGGGCCGCGCGTGCCCCGGGATTGTCGTCCAGAATTCGCCGCTCGAAGTAGAACTTATTGTAGGCCTGTGCCAGATCCACCGCGAAGCGGGTCACCTGCGAGGGCTCGCTGCGGTCGATGGCGCCGGAAATCACCGATGGGAACTGCTCGATCAGCCGCACGACTTCCTGGGCCTCCGGGTCCGAGAGCGCGTGGAAGTCCGGCTCGGCGGGGGAGAGATCGGCTTCCCGGGCCTTTCTCAGCACGGAGCAGCAGCGGGCGTGGGTGTACTGCGCATAGGGGCCGGTTTCGCCGTCAAAGTTGAGCGCGCGATCCCACCAGAAGTCGATGTCCTTGATGCGGTTGTTGTACAGATCGAAGAATACCACCGCGCCCACACCCACCTGGCGCGCGACTTCATCCTTGTTGGGCAGATTCGGGCTCTTCTCGTCGATGATGGCGCGGGCCTTGGCGATCGCGTTGTTCAGTAGATCCTCCAGGTAGACCACATGGCCCTTGCGGGTAGACAGCGTCTGCCCTTCGTAGGATACCATGCCGAAGGAGACGTGCTCCATCTTCTTCGCCCAGTCATAGCCCATCAGCTCCAGCACCTTGAACAGTTGCCGGAAGTGCAGGTCCTGCTGGTAGGCGACCACGTAGAGGCAGCGGTCGAAATCGTAGGTGTCCTTGCGGTAGAGGGCGGCGGCGAGATCCCGCGTGGCGTAGAGTGTCGCGCCGTCCTTTTTCAAAATCAGGCAGGGAGGCATGCCGTAGGCTTCCAGGTTTACGATCCACGCGCCGTCGGACTCTGTAAGCAGATTTTTTTTCCGAAGTTCATTGATCACGCGGTCCATCTTGTCGTTGTAGAAGCTTTCGCCGGCGTAAGAGTCAAACTGAACGCCCAGAAGGTCATACACCTTTTTCGCGTCCTTCAGCGTGACCTCCTTGAACCAGTTGAAGATGGAGAGCGCCTCCGGGTCGCCGTCCTCGATCTTTTTGAACCAGGCCCGGCCCTCGTCCTGAAGCGCCGGATCGTTTTCGCTCTCCCGGTCAAAGCGCACGTAGAGCTTCACCATTTCATCCACGCCGCCCGCTTCGACGGCGGCCCTGTCGCCCCACTTTTTGTAGGCGCACACCATCTTGCCAAACTGGGTGCCCCAGTCACCCAGGTGGTTGATGCCCACGGCGGTATAGCCCCGGAAGCGATAGAGGCGGGCCAGGGAGTTGCCAATCATCGTGGTGGACAGATGGCCGATGTGAAAGCGCTTGGCGATGTTGATGGAAGAGTAGTCGATGCAGACCGTCCTGCCCGCGCCTTCGCCGCCGCCGCCGTAGGAGAGGCCCTGGGCGGACACTTGGGCGAGCACCTCCCGCGCGTAGACCGAGCGGTCGATGTAGAAGTTCAGATAGCCCTTGACCGACTCGATTCTGTCCAGAAACGGCGCGTCCATCGCCCCGGCCAGTTGGTCCGCGATCATGGGCGGCGCCTTGCGCAGCGCCTTGGCCAGCCTGAAACAGGGGAAGGCATAGTCGCCCAGCGCCGCGTCCGGCGGAATTTCCAGCGCGGCGGCGATGCCCGCCGCGTCCAGCGCGGCGCTTCCAAAGGCCTTTTCAAGCCCCGACTCAATGAGCGAGGCGATGCTCGTGCGAAAATCCATTCAGGCACCCCGTTTGCAATTTAGTAGGATGATTATACCACGAATCCCGGGCGCTATGTTGTTAAGGCTTGAAAAACATATGAAAAGCGGGCCGCTTTCGCGGCCCGCTCAGGGCCATCTGTAAAGCCCCGCGCGGTACCCGCCGTGTCGGGGTCAGGTGTTCTTCATGACAATTTCTTCCACCGCGTCGGCGATGTGCTCGCACTCGTCGCAGCACTTCTCAAGGAAGTTGTAGATGTCTTTCCACACGCCGATGGCGACGGCGTCCTTTTCACCCAGGTAGAGGCTGTGCATCGCCTCCAGGTGCAGCTTGTCGCCGACCTCCTCCAGGCGGTTGACCTCGATGATGCGCTTTTTCATATCATTGGCCTTGCGCAGGTGGTGGAAGTCCTTGAGCAGCGCGACCAGTTCCGTGGCGCAGGTGATGATGATGCGGGCCATTCCCACCGCATCCTCGCGGCAGGAGGTGACGCCGTACATGTACATGGAGATCAGCACGTCCTCGATGGAGTCGATCAAATCGTCCTGGATGGCCGAAAGCCGGGTGATGTCCTCCCGGTCAATCGGCGGCAGGAATTCCAGAACCAGCCGCGCGGTCATCTCGTGTTTTTTCATGTCGGCGTTGTGCTCGATGGCGTGCATTTTCTCCATCACCGACTTGAGGTCGTCCGGCTGAAAATTCTCAAGGGTGTGTTCCAGCAGCTTCGCGCCATCCTGGGCGCACTCCGCCATCTCGATAAAGAACGCAAAATAATCATATCCGCCACGCTTGCCCACTACCTACACCTCTTCCTCTAGAATAGCATCATGAACAGCTTGGCCATCAGGAAGCCCAGAAGGCCGCAGCCGGGGAATGTCAAAAACCAGGTCAGCACCATTTCACGTACAATGCTCCAGTTGACCTGCTTCAGATTTTTTGCAGCGCCCACACCCATGATCGCGGTGGTCTTGGTGTGGGTCGTGGATACGGGGATGCCGGTGATCGACGAGAGCAGAAGGCAGCCCGCAGCGGCCAGATCCGCCGAAAAGCCCTGGTACTTGGAGAGCTTCACCATGTCCATGCCGACGGCTTTGATGATTCTGTAGCCGCCGATGGAGGTGCCCAGACCCATCACCAGCGCGCAAAGCACCATCAGCCACAGCGGGATCACCACGTCGACCGGGCCGGTCTGTCCCTTGGTCAGAAACATGCCCAGCAGGAACACGCTCAGAAACTTCTGGCCGTCCTGCGCGCCGTGCATGAAGGCCATCGCGGCCGCACCGCCCACCTGCGCCTTTTGAAAGAAGCTGTCCGTTTTGCGCCGATCCATGCGGCGGAAGATCAGTTCCACCACTTTGACCGTCACCCAGCCCATCACAAAGCCCAGAATCGAGGACAGCACCAGGCCGTAGATGACCTTGATCCACTCCGAGCCGTTGATGCCGCTCAGGCCGCCGTGCAGCGCGATGGCCGCGCCGGACAGGCCCGCGATCAGCGCGTGGCTCTCACTGGTGGGAATGCCAAAGCGCCATGCGGCCACGGCCCAGGCCACGATGGCCACCAGCGCCGCGCACAGCGCGTACAGCGCATCGCTGGAACTGCCGTGGAAATCCACCATGTAGAAAACCGTCTCCGCAACCTTCTGGTTGACCATCGTCATCACCAGCACGCCCAGCAGGTTGAAAACCGCCGCCATGATGATGGAAGGGCCGGGCCGCATCGCGCGCGTCGACACGCAGGTCGCGATGGCATTGGGGGCGTCGGTCCAGCCGTTGACCAGGATCACCGCCAGGGTCAAAATCGTCGTGACGACCAAGGCCGGCGAGAGCGCCAGCTGTCCGATAAAGTCGGAAAGAGAGAGCTGCATACGTGAACCATTCCCCCGCTTCGTCAAATCCGCTTGATTATAGCACATCACAAATCAAGGTGAGATCAGGCGACTGTTAAATCTACATCACGCGCGCCATATCGCGCTGTTTCGCGGCGGAAAAGCGCCGAAAATATGCTGTTGACATCCTGATGCGGCGGATTTATAATACGGCGGGATTTTGAAAAAAACTGCATCGGAAAGGCTCGGTATTGTGGGATATGGAAACGCTTGATTCAGAGGTTCCGCTTCCCCGAAGACTGACGAACGTCGCGCTGGTATACAATCTGAAGAAGGGCCTCGACGAGCGCACACCCGACGCCGAAGCCGAGTACGACTCCATCGATACCGTTCACGCAATCCAGCATGCGCTGGAATCCTCCGGGCTCACCGTCGAACTGATCGAAGCGGACCGGTTCCTGCCGGAACGCCTCAAAGAAAGCCGTGCCGATTTCGCGTTCAACATTGCCGAAGGCCTTTCGGGCCGGGGCAGGGAGGCGCAGATTCCGGCGCTGTTCGCCATAATGGACGTGCCCTTTACGGGCTCCGACGAGACGGCGCTGGCCGTGGCGCTGGACAAGGCGCTGTGCAAGCGCCTGGCGTCCGCCAGCCGCGTGCGTACGCCGCGCTTTAAGGTTGTCGCGGCGGGCGAAAAGGCGCGGGGGCTCAGGTTTCCGGTCATCGTAAAACCCAATGCCGAGGGCTCCAGCAAGGGGATCGGCGAGACCTGCGTGGTGGAGGACGCGGCGGCGCTTGACGCGCTGACTCAGCGCAATCTCTCACTCTATGGCGGCGAGATGCTTTGCGAGGAGTACGTCCCGGGCCGCGAATTTACGGTGGGCCTTCTGGGGAACGGGAAGAGCCTGACCGTCTTTGAACCGATGGAAATTGTCTACACGCGCCCGACCCAGGGCGCATACCACGTCTACAGCTACGAGGTCAAGCGGCAATATCAATCCTACGTGCGCTATGAATGCCCGGCAGACGTCACCCCGGGCGCGGCCAAAGAAATGAAGCGCATGGCGGCGCGGATCTTTCACCTTCTGGGTTGCCGGGATCTCGCCCGCGTAGACTTCCGGCTGGACGCGTCCGGCCGCCCCTGGTTCATCGAGATCAACCCGTTGCCGGGGCTCGCGCCCGGGTACAGCGACTATCCCATGTTGGCCGGGTTTCAGGGCGTCGCCTACGATGACCTGATCCGCGCGATCCTATCGGCCGCCGCCGCGCGCTACGGCTTTTCGTGCGGATGGGAGGGGATGCGTCATGGCCGCGCCTGAACGCTGGAACGACTGGAAATGGCAGTATGCCCACCGCATCACATCGGCGGAACAGCTCTCCCGGATCATCCCGCTGACCGATGGGGAGAAAGCGGACATCGAGCGCTGCCTTCAGTCCTTCCGCATGGCGATCACGCCCTACTACGCATCGCTGATCGATCCGAAGGACCCGCGGGATCCGATCCGCATGCAGGCGGTGCCCTCGCCGCTGGAGCTTGCGGAGTGCCCGGACGATCTTGCCGATCCGCTGAACGAGACCGGCGACAGCCCGGTGCCCCACCTGGTGCACCGCTACCCCGACCGGGTGCTGCTCCTCGTCACCTACCAGTGCGCCATGTACTGCCGGCACTGCACGAGAAGGCGCGCGGTGGGCGAGGAAGACCGCGTGATCCCCGAAAAAGCCCTCTCCCGCGCGCTGGACTATATTCGCGCCCATCCGACGATCCGAGACGTGCTGGTGTCCGGCGGTGACCCGCTGACCATGCCGACCGAGCGCCTCGAGCGCATCCTGTCGGGCATCCGGTCGATCCCCCACGTGGAGATCATCCGCATCGGTACCCGCGTTCCGGTGGTGCTGCCGATGCGCGTTACGGAGGAGCTCACGGACATGCTCCGGCGCTATCACCCCGTCTGGATCAACACCCACTTCAATCACCCCCGGGAGATTACGCCGGAGGCGGAGTTCGCCTGCCTTCGGATCGTGGACGCGGGCATCCCGCTGGGCAACCAGAGCGTTCTGCTTCGGGGTGTCAACGACAGCGCGGAGGTCATGAAGACGCTGCTATTAAGGCTTGTGCGCATGCGTGTCAGGCCCTACTACCTCTACCAGTGCGATTTGAGCCGGGGCATCGCCCACTTCCGCACCCGGGTGGAGGAGGGCGTTGACATCCTGCACCGGCTTACCGGCAACATCTCCGGGTACGCGCTGCCGCGGTACGTCATCGATGCGCCCGGCGGCGGCGGAAAAATCCCGCTGCAGTACGAGTACGTGCTGGAGAAGGACGACCGGGAGGTCGTGCTGGAAAACTACCAGGGCCAGGTGTTCCGGTACCCCCAGCCGAGGCAATAGAACGTCAGGGAAAAGCCCTCCGCGTGACGGGGGCTTTTCGCATATTATTCGCCAAAGTGGCAAACCCTACCGGTATCAAACGCCGGGAGGTGGCACATTGAACCCATTTGAGCAAAAGCCGATGCAGGTGGCGGACGGCATTCAGGACTGGGCGGGGGTCTACCCCAAGCCCTACGACAAGAACGCGGTGGACCCGTACACCCGCATCCGCATCATCCTGATGAACGGCATCGAGGTCGAGGAGGTCTTCTTCAAGCACCAGTTTCATCGGAATTGCCCGGACAACGACCTGAGGCGGGAGTTGGCGCTGACGCGCCG
This sequence comes from Bacillota bacterium, assembly GCA_023421395.1. Taxonomy (GTDB): domain Bacteria; phylum Bacillota; class Clostridia; order Christensenellales; family Aristaeellaceae; genus JAEZHK01. The sequence goes on from JAEZTL010000048.1 coordinate 17,449, forward strand.
GGTGGAACAGCAACAGCAAAAGCGCATCAACTGGCTTAAACCCATCGACGAGACACAACTTGAGACCACCATCGGATATGAGCACGTAGCGGTGGATTTGACCGCGTGGCTGGCCCAGAACGAGCCGGACGCCTACGCCAAGAAGGCGCTGGATTTTGCGCTGCTGGAGGATTTCGACCATCTTTACCGCTATTCGAACCTTCTGGACCTGGACGCGCAGATCCCCTCGCAGCAGATTGTGAGGAGTTACGTTGACATCACACCGGGGCGCCCCACCATCGCGGAGCACCGGCATCCCTTCGATTCGGTCAAGAACGCGCTGGATTTTAAGAAAGCGGATCTGCGTACGAAACTGAACGCGCTGATCATCACATCCGGCGAGCAGCAGACCATGAATTTCTACATGAATCTGGGCAACACCTATGGCAATGACCTGGGCCGCCAGCTTTATCTGGAGATCGCCATGATTGAGGAACAGCACGTGTCCCACTACGGGTCGCTGCTCGATCCGAAGGCCACGTGGCTGGAGAACCTGCTGCTGCACGAGTACATGGAGTGCTACCTTTATTATTCGTTCCTTGAGGATGAGAAGGACGTGAACGTCAAGCCCATATGGGAAGCGCACTTTGAAATGGAGCTGGCGCATCTTCACAAGGCGGCGGAGCTTCTGCGGCGCTACGAGCGCAGGGAGTGGGGCGAGATCATCCCCGGCGGCAGCTTCCCAAAGCTCCTCCAGTTCCACGACACCCGCGACTACGTGCGGCGCATATTGGCCGAACAGGTACTTCTGACTGCTGACCGGGAAAACTACCGCAGCGTACGGGAATTGCCGCCCAGTTTTGATTTCTTCGCCTATCAGAACCGCGTCAACAAAAACGTCGACCGGGTGGCCAGCCACGCGGTGGTGCTGCAGCACCAGAACCGCTTCCAGGTAGACTACCGCGCGGAGTCGAAGCCCAATCCCGTGCCCGCCCTTGGCGACCGCGCCGGCGACAACACCGAGATCGCGCGAAACCCCGCGGCGTCCTGACCGGAATCTCCCTTTTTCGCGCCGCGCCTTCAGGTGCGGCGCGTTTTTTGACGCCGGGTGTCCTATCGCGCGCTCTTTCGACAGTAAATGCTCCTTGGCGTGACGAATCGCAGGTTCCCTTTATCACCTTCCGATGCATAGAATAATCCGGAAAACCCATGAAACGGACCGGAAAGAAGGTTTGAATATGAACGATGAATGGGGTTTTTGCGGCTGCGTTCCGGCGGACGACGGGCGCGATGCCGGGTATGGCATGACCTTTGCCATGTCCAATCGGTTGGTGAACAGCGTAAGCGCGTTCAGCCGCGGCGCGTGCGGACGGCACGGCGATGGCGGCGAGCTCCGCTTTTTGGATGAACGGCAAACCGACGGAAGCGGCACGGGTGAGGCCGTCGTCGATCCGCTGGCTTCGCAAGGCGCGCTGGCGCCGGATGAATCCGGCTGCTTTCTCTTCGCGGTCAACGCGGGCAGCAACAGCGTCACGAGCTTTCGCCTTGAGGACGGTTGTCTGACGTTGGCCGGCGTCGCGCCGTCGGGCGGTGTCCGGCCTGTCAGCATCGCCGCTCACGGGAACCGGATCTACGTGCTCAATGCCGGCGCGGACCGCGTGGATGCCACCCTGAACGGTTTCAACGTGAACGGGTCCGGCGTGCTCTTGCCCATTGTGGGTTCCCAGGCCGTCGTGAGCCCGGCCGCGGCGCAGCCCGCCTGCGTGGTGTTCAGCCCCGACGGATGCCGTCTGATCGTCAGCGTCCGAAACCAGAACCTGCTGCTCTCCTTCCAGGTGCTGCCCGGCGGACAGCTGGAGGAAGCGGTGACCACATCCTCGAGCGGGGAAGGCCCCTTTGGTATAATCTTCGCCCCCTGCGACATCCTGCTTGTCTCGGAAGCGGGGCCCAACGCGATGTCCAGCTATCATCTGGAGGAGAACGGCGCGCTTTCCGCCGTCAGCGCCTCGGTCGCAAACGGCCAGTTGGCCACCTGCTGGGTCGCGGTCACGCCGGACGGACGGTACGCCTACACGGCCAACGCGGGCAGCGGTACGATCTCCGTATACCATGTGTCAAAACGCGGTGTTCTGACGCTCATAGAAAGTGTGCCCACTACGCCCGCGATGAACGGCGCGCCGATCGACCTCATGGTCGCGCCCGACGGGCGGTTCCTTTATGTGCTCAACGGCAGACAAGGTTCCATCAGCGCCTTTCGGATTGAATGCGAGGGACATCCGGCGCTTGTGCAGGTCTACCAGCATACCCGTTTGCCGGAAGTCGGGGCGCAGGGGATCGCGGTACTGTAAAGGGCCTCCTTCCCGTGGAATGAAAAAGGTTGAGAAGAAACGCTTCTCAACCCTACATTAGGCTTAATGGGAAACCGGTTCGTTCCGGGCGGAGTCCGGGGTCAGCTCGCTTCGATGCCCCTCTTTGGCCGCGAGCGCTTGAACAGTACGCCCAGCGTCCCGGGGCCGCAATGGCCGGATACCGTGCAGCCCGCTCGAGTTTCGTAGACTTCCTCGAAGGGCGCGCGGGCTTTGACCAATTCGCGTACCGCCCGGACGGTCTCCGGCGCGCAGCCGGAGTGGGTGATAAAGGCCCGGCTAAGGTCTGCGTCCCGTCCGGCGATAAGCCGGTCCAGCACATAGTGCTCCAGACAGCGCGGAAAGCTCCCGCGGTATTTCGCGCCCACCTTCATTTCGCCATTCACCACCTCGATGCAGGGCTTGATCTGAAGCAGCTTGGCACCCACCGCCTCCAGCCCCGAGCAGCGGCCGCCCCGCCTGAGGGAATCCAGCGTCTCGATGACAAAGCTGGCGTCCACCCGGGGGATGACGTCTTCCAGATGCCGCAGAATTTCCGACGCGCCCGCACCGCGCCGCGCCATTTCCGCCGCGTCCATCACCACGTGGCCGCTGCCGCTGGAGAGGTTGCGGGAGTCCACCACGGTTACGTTCCGGAAGGCCTCCGCCGCCAGGCGGGCGTTGCCGAAACAGGCGGAGAAGGCGGCGCTGATGGAGATGTGGATCACCGCGTCGCAGTCTTTCGCGTACCTGGCGAAAAGATGCTCGTAGTCGTACTGGTTGACCGCCGCCGTGCGTACCTTTCGGCCGCCCTCGACAAAGCGGAAGATGTCCTCCGGCGTGATGTCCACACCATCCCGGTAGGATTCGCTCTCCACCAGCACGTAAAGCGGCGCGATGGCAATGTCCAGCCGGTTCAGGATTTCGGGGGAGAGATCGCAGGTGCTGTCGGCGGTGATCTTGATCATGGGGTACACCTCGTATCGTTTTCTGAAGCGGCGGGGCGGAGAAACGCCGCAAAGGCCGGAGCGCCCGGAGCGCTTCGGCTTTGCGGAGAGAGAGAGAGGGGGTGCCGGGCGCTCTAAGTACCCAGAGAGAGCGTTTGATCCTTTGCGGAGGCGGGGGCGCCGTCTATGTCCGGTTGCCCGGCCCACAGCCGGTCGGCCGTGACCGCCCACTTTTCGGCGGCGGACGCGCACTTTCCGCACAGCGCGTGTACGTCTTCCGGGGCGATCATGTCGGTGGACTTCGCGCCGGAGGCGTCCACCATCCGGGCAAGGGCCTCCGGATTGTCCAGCAGGGGGCAGGGCCTCAGGTGGTTGTCGTTAAAGGGCTGGCTCTCATGATACTGCATGAACAGCGGGGATTGCAGGGCCTCGAGCAGCGTGTGCCTGTAAATGCTTGCGTCCGCGTAGTGGATGAAGGCGCAGGGCTCAATGTCGCCGCCCGCGTTGATGTGCAGATAGCGGCGGCCTCCGGCGATGCAGCCTTTTACGTATTCGCCGTCGTTCCAAAAGTCCAGCGTAAACACCGGCTTGGTCTCGCGGAAGGCACGCACCTGACGGTACATGAATTCCCGCTGCTCCGCGGATACCATGAGCTCGGGCACCGCGTCCCTGCCCACCGGCATGTAAGTGAAGAACCATATGAACTTTGCACCCCGCCCGATCATGTCGTCAAAGAAGGCCTCGCTGCCGATGGAGGCGGTGTTTTGACTGGTGTAGCAGCAGGACGCGCCGAAGAGCAGTTTCTTGCGCTTCAGAATTTCCATCGCGCGGACCACCTGGGCGAACGTGCCCGCGCCGCGCCGGGAATCGGTCTCTTCCTCAAAGCCTTCGACGCTGATGGCGGGCGCGAAATTTTTGACCCGCAGCATTTCGTCTGCGAATTCCTCATCAATCAGCGTGCCGTTGGTAAAAGCGGTGAAAAAGCAGTCCGGATTCATCTCGCACAGCCGCAGCACGTCCTTTTTACGCACCAATGGCTCACCGCCCGACAGCACGTAAAAATAGACGCCCAATTCCTTGCCCTGCCGCACGATGTCGTCCAGCGTTTCCAGACTCATGCTCATGCGGTTGCCGTACTCTGCCGCCCAACAACCCACGCAGCGCAGGTTGCAGGCGGAGGTCGGGTCCATCAGGATGGCCCAGGGCACGTTGCAGCCGTATTCCTCCTGCAGTTTCTGCTGCCGGCGTCCGCCCACTGCGGTGGCGTTTACGATGAAATTGCGAAACAGCGCCCCGCGCACGCCGGGATCGATGTCCTCCCACAGGCTCAGAATCAGTTTGTACCAGTTTCCTTCCTTGTCGTCGAGCGCCTTGTGCACGGCGCTCAGCTGACCCTGCATCGAGCCGTCCGCATCCAGTCTTTCGACCAGGCGCATCAGCTTCGGCGCATTCTTTTCCGGGTTGGAATCCAGATACCTGTAGGCCATCTTCAGGGCGGCGGAACCGAGTGCTTCCTTCATAAAAACATGACCTCCGTCTCTTTTTTCCAAATGCACTATAGCATGCCCGGGCCGGCGCGTATTTAGACAGTTTTGTTTTTTGTCACAAAACCTGACAAACCGCCGCATCTGTCAATGGAGCGCGGACAGATTCCACGATACAATATGCTTGAGGAAGTCATTTTACACCGGTGCGAGGAGGAAGCGGTATGCTCGACATCGAGGCGAGGCTGGCCCGCCAGGCCATCGGCATCGCGGTGGACAAGGCGCTGGAGGACATGAAGGGCAACGCGCGCCGAAGCATCCGCAATCTGGTGGACCTGGGCGCGCTGTTTTCCCAGAGCGAGAACCAGAAATGGTTCTTCGCCACCGCCAAAAAAGTGATCGACAGCCCGAAGAATCCCTACAGGGCGCTGGTTTCGCGGGCGGTGCGAGACATCGACGGCGACACGATCCGTCGCTTGGGGCTGAACCTGGGCTACAACGCCCTCGTCCATGGCGCGAAACGGCTGAGAAGACGGCAGGACGCACCGGACGCGCGCCTTCCGTGGCTTCTGGATATGACGGCTCGCGGCGCTTCGGCGGGGCCGAGGCTGGACGCGTGCCTGACCGAGGGACAGGAGATGGGCATCTACGCCTACGCGCTGCGCCCGGACGGCGCCGAGGCGCTGAACGCCACCCTCGACTTGGCGCAGAAGCACGGGGACTGCTTCCTCGCGCTGCGGCTGCCCTCGGAACTTCTGGAGGGCGACGCCCCGGAGCGGATCGCCCGGGCGCACAACGTGGCGGTTGCGGTGGAGCTTCCGCGCGGTCCCGGGCAGGCGGAAGGGGCGTTCCGGCGGCTTGCGGAAAACCGCTGTCTCTTCGGCTTCTTACTGACCTATGGCGACGAGGATGTGCGAAGCGTCACGTCGTCCCGGTTCGTCCGCTGGGGAATTGGGGAGGGCTGCCTCTTCGGCGCGTATCAGGCGGCCGCAGGCGCGTCGCAGCGGGCGCGGGACAGCGTGTACGCCTTCGTTTGCAGGCTGCGCGGCGAGGCGGGCAGGCCGTTGATCGCGCTGGACTGGCCCCGGGACGTTCGAGAGGCCGGGGAGAAGCTGGGGGTCGGCGGCGTGCTGAATCTGGATCTGGCCGCCGCGGCGATGACGCTGTGCCGGGATGCCAGGAGCGCCGGCGGCGCGCTGGCGGAGTTTTTGCGACGGGCGCAGGCCTGTCCTTCGTCATAGCGCACTAAAAAGGCGGGCCGCTTCCGGCTCGCCTTTTTAGTTCTTTTGGTCGGCTTTTTTAAGCTCCGCCAGCACGCTTCCGTCGTAGAGCTGGCGGATCTTTTGGATGAATCCGGCGGGATCGTCCTTCATACCCTGGTTCGACCATCGCACGACGAAGCTGACGAATGCGACGGCGAAGAATTCGATGAAGAAGTCCCACTTTTCTGGGTCGAAGGGCGTGCCCGCCGTCGATTCTACCGCCGTCAGCGCAATGCTGCGGATGTAGCCGTACAGGTATTCGGGAAAGGAGTTGGGGCCGGTGGTCGCCAGCGCGTTTCGGTAGAAGGTGGCATTGTCGCGCATATAGCGGCACAGCCGGACAAGCCCCTCCGTCCAGTGCTCCAGCGTCTCGTAGCCGGACATGAAGCGCACGGTTTCGGTGTAGTAGATCCAGTTCATCAAGTCGTACTTGTCCTGAAAATGATAGTAAAAGGTCTGCCGCGTCAGCGCGCACTGGGCCACGATATCCCCGACGCTGATCTTCTCAAAGGACTTCTTCGCCATCAGCGCCTTGAGGGCGTTTGCCAGCGCGAGCTTTGTAATGTTGGAGTCCGACATGCTTCCCCCGGATACGCGCGTCCAAGGTGGCGCGCGGCTTTTTCATGGGTATGGTGCGGTCCCGTCAGCGTGAAAGCGGCAGCGCGGTCAGGCAATAAAAGTTCTCACCCAGCGAGTAAGCGCCCTCCACGCGGAATCCCGCATCGGTCAGGAGGCGCTCAGCCTGTTCCTCGCCGATTCGGACGGTCTCCGGCGGCCCCATCGGCGTCCTCCGCCCGTGGAACTCGATCACCGCCAAGCGTCCGGACGGCGTCAGCGCGCGGCGGATGTGTTTCAGTACTTCTCCGGGCTGGCGGAGCTCGTGCAGCACCGTGCAGAGAAGCGCGAGGTCGCTTTCGCCGTCTGGAACGTTCTCGACCCCCGCGACGACCCGGACGTTGCCGCTTCCTTCGCGCTGCGCCCTGTCGCCGAGATAACGCAGCATCTCCGGCGAAACCTCCACCGCGTATACGGTCTCGGCCGAGATCTTCGCGGCTTCGAAGGCGAAGAGGCCCGTGCCTGCGCCCACGTCCAAAAAGCGCTTGCCCGGCGCGAGGCCCAGGCGCTTCAGCGTTCCGGCGGGGCTCAGCTCCGCGACCCGAAGCGGGTTTTCCAGCTTGTGCATGCTTCGTTTCCTTTCGCGCCGTGAGGCGGCGTCCTTTCCCATGATACCACCGCCGCGGGGCGCTCTGCAAGCGCAATTCTCCTTGTATGCCGGCGTCCGCATATGCTATAATGGCGCGTGGAGCCCGGATGCGGGCAATTGTCGAAAGGAGGGCTGATCGGTGGCGATGTTTCTAAGGGCGCAGGATGGAATCGATCCGGCGCGCGTTCCGGTCAGACGGCTCAATACCGGCGCCGAAATGCCGGGGATCGGCCTTGGAACCTTCGGGTCGGACCACGCGTCCGCCGAAATGGTGTCAGACGTGGTGCGGGAAGCGCTTAAGATCGGCTACCGCTATATCGACTGCGCGGCCTGCTATGGAAACGAACGCGAGGTGGGTATGGCGATCAGGGAGGCGGTGGACGGGGGGCTCCCCAGGGGCGAGCTGTTCATCCTCGGCAAGCTCTGGAACGACCGGCATGCGCCGGAGGATGTGATCGAGTCCTGCAAAGCGTCCGTCGAGGCGCTGAACGCCGGGTATCTGGACTGCTACCTGGTGCATTGGCCTTTCCCCAACTATCACGCACCCGGCTGCGACGGCGACGCGCGCAATCCCGAGTCCAGACCTTATATCCATGAGGAATTCATGCAGACCTGGCGGGCGATGGAGCGTCTGGTCGATATGGGCCTGGTCAGGCACATCGGCACCTCCAACGTGACGATCCCCAAGCTGAAGCTGATCCTGCGCGACGCGCGGATCAAGCCCGCCGTCAGCGAGATGGAGCTGCACCCCACCTTTCAGCAGGGCGAGCTGTTCCAGTATTGCCTTGACAACGGCATTCAGCCCATCGGCTACAGCCCCATCGGTTCGCCCGGCCGCCCCGAGCGCGACCGGACGCCGGAGGATCTGGCGGATACCGAGATGCCGGCCGTCCGCGAAATCGCCGAGGCTCACGGCATCCACCCGGTGGAGGTCTGCCTCAAGTGGGCGGTGCAACGAGGCCAGGCGCCGATTCCCTTTACCACCAAACGCAAAAACGCGCTATCCAATATCCGGGCGATCCTGTCGCCTCCCCTGACGCCCAGTGAAATGGAGAAAATGCGCTCCGTGGAACGAAACTGCCGGCTGATCAAGGGGCAGGTGTTTCTCTGGCAGGGTGCGGGGGACTATCTGGATCTTTGGGATGTGGACGGAACCATCCCCGGATGGAACGGGTATTCCATATAAAATAAATGGGAGGGAATTTGAATGAACGGCAAGATGCTTGGGGCGATGCTGCCTGGGGACAGCACGGTAAAGCTGAAGGAGTTTGACATACCGAAGCCGGGGCACGGGCAGGTGCTGGTCAAAACGATGGCGTCGACCATCTGCGGCTCGGACATTCGCGCGATCTACCGGGAGCATACCGGCAAAGGCGCCGAAGGCTACATCGACGGCATGATCGCCGGGCACGAGCCCTGCGGGCAGATCGTGGAGGAGGGGCCGGGGCTGGTGCGGTTCAAAAAGGGCGACCGGGTGATCGTGTACCATATCCACGGTTGCGGCGTGTGCCACGACTGCCGGATGGGGTATCAGATTTCCTGCTCCAGCCCCCACCGGGCGGCCTACGGCTGGCAGCGGGACGGGGGCATGGCGGAGTACATGCTGTGCGACGAGCGGGACCTGGTATTGCTTCCGGACGAACTGACCTACTGTGACGGGGCGCAGGTGGCGTGCGGCT
>JAEZTL010000006.1 GCA_023421395.1 Bacillota bacterium
TGTAACTGGTAAACTAAAATGGTGGGTTTGTGGCAAACAAAAATCCCTACTATTTTCCGAATAAAAGGCCACGGGTTATACTTGGATGAAGAGTATACAACCGAGGTGGCCGGAATGGTAGGGACAACGATGTACGTGAAGATACAAGAACTGAGACGGAAGGGATACAAGAAACAGCGGGCGGCGCGGGAACTGGGGATCGACACGAAGACGGTACGGAAGTACTGGGAGATGAGCGAGGCAGAGTACAGCACATACCTGCTGGAGACGAAGGAACGGTCGAAGATCATGGACCCGTACCGGGACTACGTACTGGAGCAGTTGCGGAATCACTCTGAGATCACCAGCGCCATCATCTACGACCATCTGTTGGAGAATTTCCATGGATTCGCGCCATCATACCGGACGGTACGGCTGTATGTATGCAATCTGCGGGATGCGGAAGGAATTCCTGCTCCGGGGAAGATCCGGCAGTACTGCGAGGTAGAAGAATTGCCTCTGGGTCTGCAGGGTCAGGTGGACATGGGACAGCAGACGATGCAGGACGCATACGGCAAGAACGTGAGGGTGTACATCTTTGCCATGGTGCTGAGCGCATCCAGGTACAAGTATACGTGCTTTCAACTGGAGCCTTTTACGGCGCAGACATTCATCGAAGCCCATGACCAGGCATTCCGGTACTTTGGCGGGCGGCCTTGCGAGATTGTGTACGACCAAGACCGTGTCATGGTGGTAAGCGAGAACGCGGGGGATATCATCTTTACCGAAGCGTTCGAGAACTACCGGCAATACGCGGGATTCTCGATACGGCTGTGCCGTGGGTACGACCCGGAAAGTAAGGGCAAAATAGAAGCGGTGGTAAAGTACATCAAGCGCAACTTCCTGTCATGCCGTGTGTTTCATGGGATCAGTCGGCTGAACAGCGACGGATTGTCGTGGCTGGACAGAACGGGTAACGCTCAGGTGCATGAGACGACAAAGATGGTGCCCAGGGTGATGTTCCAGGAAGAACATAAGCATCTTGCGCGGGTGCCGGAGCTGGGCGGAAGCATGCTGCTGCCCAGGCTAGCGGCGGTGCGGAAGACCAACGTGGTGGTGTATCGCCAGAACCGATACCAGATGCCGCTGGGTACTTACCAGCCGGGCCGGAAAGTGCGAATCGAGGCGGAAGATGAGGCGGGCATGGTCCGGTTCTTTGACCAGGACAGCGACGAGCTGTTGCAGACTCACACGCTGTCACTGGGCGTGGGCAAGCTGGTGCGCACCTCACATGCCGACCGCCCTCGCCACCAGAAATTGATTGAACTGCGGCGCCAGGTGCTTCAGGGGTTCGGCGACACGGAACTGTCCGAACGATTCGTGGAAGGCATTCTTCAGAGAAAACCCCGCTACGCCAAAGACCAGATGAACTGGCTGATCCGGCTGCAGCGGCTGTCCACCCCGGAGGAGCTGGATACGGCCGTCGCTTACTGCCTGGAGCGCGGGCTGTTCGGTGCGTCCGATTTCCGCGATACCCTGGAATACTTCAAATCCAAGCCCGAACCGCCTCGGCTAGCGCCCGTGATGCTGCCGCTGAAATACAGCCTGGTCGTCGCCAGCCAGCGCCCGATCCAGGCCTACTCCAGCCTGCTGAAAGGCGGTGATCCGCGATGAATCCCGTCGCTGAAATCCGCACTCTTGCCAGGCAGCTTGCCCTCACACATCTTGCGCAGCGCCCGTTTGACTTCCTCTCTGAGCCTGTTTCAAACGAGCAGTTCCTGCTTGACTGCCTCCGCGGCGAAGTCGCCTACCGCGAGCAGAAGGCGCAGGAACGCAGAATTAAGCAGGCGCAGATCCCCACTTTCAAGGACTTCGACTCCTTCGACACCGATTTCCAGCAGAGCCTCACCCCCTGGCAGCTCCAGCAGCTCGCCAATCTCAACTGGATTGAGGGTGTCTACAACCTCATCCTCATCGGCCCACCCGGGACCGGCAAGACGCACATCGCCCTCGCCATTGGCAACAGGGCCCTGCAGCAAGGCTACAAGGTCTTCTTCGCTTCCATGGATTCCCTTATCCACATCCTTAAGACTGCCGAAATCTCAAGAAAATCACAGGCCCGTATCAAGTGGATCAAAGAGGCCGACCTGCTCATTATTGACGAACTCGGTTATCTTCCTATTTCCAGAGTGGAAGCCAACCTCTTCTTCCAGCTCATCTCCCAGCTCTACGAGAATACCTCCGTCGTCATTACCTCCAACAAGGGCTTCGATGGCTGGGCTGACCTCCTGGGCGATCCAATCCTTGCTACCGCGCTCCTCGACCGCCTTACGCACAAATGCCAGGTCCTCTCCTTCTCCGACAACTCGTACAGGCTCGCCCACAGAAAGGAGATTTTCTAACCCGATTATCCTTCCAAACTAGGGATTTTTGTTTGCCATTTTACGGGGATTTCTGCTTGACAGTAACAAGGAGCTGCGCCGGATGAAAGAGGAGCTTGAGGCCCTCGTAGAGGCCGCGCAGGACAAGATTAAGGGCCACATGGGCGAGGCCGAGGAACTGACCGCAGGCGCTTTCAAAGTCACTTGGAAGCCCGTCACCAGCGCCCGCCTGGACACCACCGCCTTGAAGAAGGCCCTGCCGGAGATCGCGGAGCGGTTCACCAAGACCACCACCGCGCGGCGCTTCATGGTAGCGTAAAAGCCCGTCACCGTCCAAAGCAGCGGGCTTTCACAGGGAACAACCAACCGAACCGGCTGGAGGCTCACCGACAGTATACTCGGAAGCCTCTAGCCCGTCAAGAACGGAAGGAGAGGGATACCAAATGATGCTTTCCAAAGAACTGAACCGGCTGGAGGACATGACCCGGAAGCTGCACATGACGCTGTGCGGGCTGCGTGTCCCGGAGGCGCTGGAGGGCGCGATGGAGTATGCCATTGACGAGGCGGAGAAGATCAACGGCATTACCGGCTGGCTGGTGGGCAACGTCGAGCGCGGCATCATCCCGGACGCCGACGCCGGTTTCATCCCGGCAATGGATACGCCCACGAAGCGGGCGGGCGAGGTGGCGGTGCCGGTAGCGGGCGTGTTCGCATTCAAGGGCGAAGGGAGGGTATGAGCCGTGGAAAAGGTTATCACGGTATTCTACGGGGACTATCCTGATATTCGGATCATCTTCCGGCGCGGCTGGCGCATCGTAAACGAGGCCGCGGAGCCGGGCGGAATGATTTTGATACTGCTTGACTGACAGGCGGCGGCGGGGCTGAAAGGCCCCGCTTTTCCATGAACTATTGAGCGGCTTTAGCTGGCGAAGGTAAGAAACTTGGAAGACTTTAGACAGGTCCGAACCTAGCATCGGGGTGCAGATTGTGCCTTGGACCGGTTAAAAATGACCGATTTTTTCGCTGGTTGTGGTATTCATTGTGGTCAAACTTGGTTTATTAGGATCGCCCGGAAAGTCTGATTTGGGCACATTGTACACATAAAACCCATAAACAAAAGGAAAAGCCCACCTAATTTGGTGAGCTTGCATGGTGGGGTTAAATGGGCTCGAACCATCGACCTTTACGATGTCAACGTAACGCTCTAACCAACTGAGCTATAACCCCGAACGCCTGCCTATTATACCGTATTCAAGGGGCCTTGTCAAGCGGTTTTACGGGGGAAAATTCACGCTGCGTACAGCGGCAAGGCTTCTGGCCGCTGGAGAGGGCGGACGCGCGGTGCTCAAATGGGGATTGCCCTTGGCGTGCGCATCGGATATAATGGGCGAAAGGAGGGGTGTGTATTGGAAGCTTTCGCGTTGAACGTCGAGCACGTGTTCTTCGTGCTGGCGCAGGTGGGCGTGACGCTGCTGGAGTCCTTTGGCGTGGCGGTGCTGCTCATTGCGTCGGTCAAGGCGCTGATCGGCTTTTTTCGCAAGGACGCGCATGTCCGGCTCAGCCTGGCTCAGGGCATCGCGCTGGGCCTTGAATTCAAGCTGGGCGGCGAGGTGCTGCGTACCACCGTGGTGCGGGATTGGAGCGAATTGGGGATTTTGGGCGCGATCATCCTGCTGCGCGGCGCTCTGACCCTTTTGATCCACTGGGAGATCAAGAATGAGGAGGTTCGCTGCGGGCAGCTGCCCGGCGATCCCGTGGCGCCGGGGGAATAATCTGGAACTTTTCGCGTATGGATTAAAGTCTAAACGACAGGAGGGATTGTTATGAAGCGCATCTTGCCCTTATTGCTTGTTCTTTTGCTTGCTGTGGGCCTGGCTGCCCGGGCGGAGCCGTTACCCCAGACCATTACCCGCAGCGTGCCGCTCGAGGGAACCAACGAGGAGCGCACCTACACCCTCGTCCAGGACGCGCAGGGAAGGTTCTCCATTTACATCGACGAAGGGTTCTATGAGGCCGTGCAGACAGACGCGGGCATGATCATCCAGCAGAAAGGCGGCGGCGCCACGATGACGCTCACGGTGGTGGATGGCGACCCCAAGAAGCTCCGGGAGGCGGCCATCACGCCGGAGATCCGCAACGATGACTGGGAAGAGGACTTCGACGGCACCGGCGAGGGCTGCGGTGCGACGCCCTTTCCGGGCTGCAGCGCGGTGTACACCGAGGGCGACCGTACCCGCTCCCTCTACTGGTTCGATGTGGGAAACGGCAAGGTGATCGTCGCCGACTATTCGCTCCTGCCCGAAGAGCAGGAGGGTCACGGCGTGCGCATGTGGGACATGCTGGAGACGCTGACGGTCTGACGGCCGCCGGGAACAACTGAAAATCCGCCCGCTTTTTAATCCTTCCATGATTTACAAGGCGGGCGGATTTTGTTATGCTCTCCGGTAAAGGATGTGTTGAAATGATCCTCAAGGCGATTGTATTTGACCTGGACGGAACGCTTCTTGACACGCTGGACGACCTGACCGCCAGCGTCAACCACATGCTCGCGCAGTTTGGCGATCCTGCCCGCTCGAGGGAATTCGTGCGCCAGGCGGTGGGCAACGGCGTCCGGAACCTGATCGTGCGCGCGCTGCCGGGCGGGGAGGACGCCGCCCGGGTAGACGAGAGTCTGGCTGTTTTCCGCGCCCACTATTCCGAGCATCTGGATGTGAAGACAGCCCCGTATCCCGGCGTGACGGATCTGCTCCGCACGTTGAAAGCCGCGGGCATCCGCATCGGCGTGGTCTCCAACAAGTACGACGGCGCGGTCGCGAAGCTGTGCGAAAGGCATTTTGGGGACCTCGTGGATGTGGCCGCCGGCGAAAAGCCGGGCGTCCGGCGCAAGCCCGCGCCCGACAGCACCCTCATGGCCATGGATCTCCTGGGGGCGGAGGCGGAACACACGCTCTACGTGGGGGATTCCGACGTGGACGTGGAGACCGCCCATAACGCCGGGCTGAAATGCGTGGCGGTGTCCTGGGGTTTCCGCCCGAGGGAGAGCCTGGTGGCGGCCGGCGCGGATGCGGTGATTGACGAAGCCGCCCAGTTTCTGGACGCGGTTCGGACGCTGTGAGGCGGCGGGTACTGATTTTGATGGCCGCGGCGGCGCTGATTGCGCTGGCCGTGGATTTGGTGCGCTTTACAATGGGAAAAAATGCCTATGGACGGCCGGAAGTGCCGCTGCTTCAGCAGCAGGATTATGCCGACGCGGTGTGTACGATCGGCGGTCAGAAAAAATCCGTGGCCACTAGCGGCTGTGGTGCGGTGTGCGTCGCCATGGCCGCTTCCGGGCTGGTGGATTCCGCGGAGACGCCCGCCACGCTGTTCCAGTGGGCCTATGACAACGGCTGGTACTTTGGAGACGGCCTGGGGCACGAGGCGATGCTGGCCATCGCCGGGCGCGCCGGGCTTCGCGGGGAATGGCTGGAAAATCAGGCGGAGGCGATCCTTCCGGCCCTCGGGGCCGGGCGCCTGGTGGTGGCGCACATGGGCCCGGGGACATTCACAAAGAACGGCCACTACATCCTGCTTACCGGCCTGGATGGGGACGGGCAGGTCCGCGTCAACGACCCCTACAGCCCTGAGCGCAGTCAGGAAACCTACCCCCTTGCGCTGATCCTCCGGGAGGTCAAGACCACCCGCGCGTTCCTCTCGCTCTGGCCGGATGTCGACCGCGCGGTGCGCATTTTTTGACGCGCACTAAAAATATGCACAATTTGGCGGCACATACGCTTCATATTTAATCATTTTGCCATTGAAAAAGCCTTCGGTCTGGTACTATAATGAATCATTGCCGCATTCAGGGGCTCAAGGTAGAGCGCCCACACAAGGAGGTACTCCCGTCATGAAGAAGATTCTGGCCCTCGTCCTCACCGTGATGCTCGTGCTGGGCGCGTCCAGCGCCGCCCTCGCCGACACCATCAAGATCGGCGGCATCGCGCCGCTGACCGGCGCCGCCTCCGCTTACGGCCTGCTGGTGCAGGCTGGCGTGGATCTCGCCATCGACGAATTCAACGCCAACGGCGGCCTTCTGGGCAACCAGATCGAAATGACCTGGCTGGACGACACCCATGACGCCGTCGAGGCCACCAACGCCTACAACCAGCTGGTTTCCGGCGGCATGGTCGCGCTGATCGGACCCGTCACCACCACGCCGACGCTGGCCGTCGCAGCCCGCGCCGCCGCGGACAACATGCCCATGATCACCGCGTCGGCCACCGCCTACGATGTGACCAGCGCAGGCTCCAACGTGTTGCGCGCCTGCTTCCTGGATCCCTTCCAGGCCGAGCTGATGGCTCAGTACGCCGCCCAGAACCTGGGCGCCAAGAAGGTAGCGGTGCTCTTTGACAACACCAACGACTACTCCATCGGCCTTTCCGATGCGTTCCAGGCCAAGGCCGCGGAACTGGGTATGGAAGTCGTGGCGGCCGAGTCCGCCGTGGCCGGCGACGCGGACTACACCCCGCAGCTGACCAAGATCGCGGAAGCCGCGCCCGAAGCCGTGTTCATCTGCTACTACTATCAGGACGCCGCGCTGATGCTGCGCCAGGCCGTGGATGTGGGTCTGGACGCCACGATGATGGGCGCCGACGGTTGGGGCTCCATCGAACAGCAGCTGACCGACGCGCCGGAGCTTCTGGACAAGGCCGTGTACTGCGACTCCTTCTCGCCCGCCGATGACAGCGCGGCCGCTCAGGCCTTCGTCAAGGCGTTTACCGAGAAGTACGGTTCCGCGCCGGCCGGCTTCAACGCGCTGGGCTACGACGCCGCCAAGATCATGTTCACCGCCATCAACGCCGCCGGCTCCACCGACAAGGCCGCCATCATCGAGAAGCTGAAGGCCACCGACCTCGACTGCGCCACCGGCCACATCACCTTCAACGACCACAACGACCCGATCAAGTCCGCTTTCATCATGGGCTTCAAGGATGGCGTGCCCACCCTCGTCACCCGCATTGATCCGGCGGCCTGATCTCACGCGCATGCTCCGTGCGGAGGGCGACGAACAATCGCCCTCCGCGATTTACGTTTTCTGATTTTCGCAGTTTACGGGGGGTTGGGCCATGCAACTGTTCCTGCAGAACCTGATCGGCGGGCTGCAGATCGGCAGCATTTACGCGCTGATCGCGCTGGGCTATACGATGGTCTACGGCATCGTGAAGCTGATCAACTTCGCGCATGGCGACATCATGATGGTGGGGTCCTACGCGGTGTTTTGGGTGACCACCACCACGGTGGTCACCGCCCTTTCGGCGGTGCATCCGGCGCTGGCCGCCACGCTGGCAGTGCTGTTCGCCGTGGTATTCTGCGTCGTGCTGGGCGTTCTGATGGACCGGGTGGCTTATAAGCCGCTCCGGAACGCGCCGCGCATCTCCGCGCTGATCACCGCCATCGGCATCAGCCTGGCGCTGCAGATCACCGCGCAGCTGATCTTCGGCAGCGGTCAGGTCACCTTCCCGCAGATGATCCCCAAGATTCCGCTGTTCAAGGTGGGCAGAAAGCCCGTGTACCTCTTGGAGGTGCTGACGCTGGTGGTCTCCATCGTGCTGATGATCGGCCTGCAAGCGTTCGTCAAGAACACCCGCACCGGGAAGGCCATGCGCGCCGTCAGCGAGGACTTGGGCGCGGCGAAGCTGATGGGCGTCAACGTGGACACCACGATCTCCATCACATTTGCCATCGGCTGCGCGCTGGCCGCCATCGGCGCCATGTTCTACGCGCAGAAGGTGGTCTACATCAAACCCCTTCTGGGTTCGATGCCCGGCCTCAAGGCCTTTGTGGCGGCGGTGCTGGGGGGGATCGGCATCATCCCCGGCGCGGTGCTGGGCGGATTTATCGTGGGCATCGCGGAGACGTTCGTCAAGTACTACGCCAGCGAATACGTGGACGCCATGGTGTTCGGCATCCTGATCCTGGTACTCCTGGTCAAGCCGTCGGGGATTCTGGGCAAGAAGACCCGCGAAAAAGTGTAGGGAGGGCGGTCCGATGAAGAAAAACCGGCGCGTAACGACGCTGATCAACCTGATCGCGGTCATCCTCCTGTTCACGGCGGTCAAGCTCATGCTGGCGGCGACGGGGGGCAACCGCTCCATCGAGACGCTTTTGACCCAGGTGTGCTACAACATCATCATGGTGGCCAGCCTGAACCTGGTGACGGGCGTGCTGGGCGAACTGACGCTGGGCCACGCGGGCTTCATGTCGGTGGGCGCTTACGCATCCGCCATCGTGACAACGCAGATGCTGCCGGACAGCCCGGCGCTCTTCCCGCTGGCAATGATCGCAGGCGGCCTCACGGCGGCGCTCTTCGGCTACCTGATCGGCATCCCGGCGCTCCGGCTCCGGGGCGACTATCTGGCAATCATTACGCTGGGATTCGGCGAGATCATCCGGGTGCTGATCAACACCGCCTTCGCGCCCTGGACGGGCGGCGGCAAGAAGATGATCGGCATTTCACTGTACACATCCTTTGACCTGTCCTTCTGGACGATGGTCATCGTGGTGTCGCTTCTCTTCATGCTGGCCTGGTCGCGCCACGGCCGGGCGATCATCGCCATCCGCGAAAACGAGGTGGCGGCGGACGCGTCGGGCGTGCCGGTCACCCGCTACAAGGCCAAGGCGTTCACCATCGCGGCGTTCTTCGCGGGAGTGGCGGGTTCGCTGTACGCCCATTCGGTAGGCGTGCTGGACCCCTCCAAGTTCGATTTCAACGCCTCCATCTCGTACCTGGTGATGGTGGTGTTCGGCGGCATGGGCAGCTTCACCGGTTCGGTGGTCAGCGCCACGGGGCTGACGATGGTCCAGTTCGCCATGGCCAAGCTGGTGGAATACCGGCAGCTGGCCTACGCGCTGCTTCTGATCGTGATGATGATCTTCAAGCCCACGGGACTTCTGGGCGTCAAGGAATTCTCCATGAGCGCGCTTTTGGCCAGGGTCATTCCGGGCTTTAAGGACTTTATGGAGCGCTTCGAGCGGCGCCTGCGCCGCCGCAAGGCCGGCCCCATCATGCCGGACGTGCCCCATTACCGATTCGATGCCCAGCGGGTGCCGGTGCTGGAGATGAAGAACCTGGGCATCCGCTTCGGCGGGCTTCAGGCGGTGGAGGACGTGAACGTCCGCCTCACCAACAACGAAATCGTCGGCCTCATCGGACCCAACGGCGCGGGCAAGACCACGGTCTTCAACCTCCTGACCGGCGTCTACCTGCCCACGGAGGGTCAGGTGCTGCTTCTGGGCAAGCCCGTCTCCGGCAAGCTCACCTACGAGATCACGGGCGACGGCATCTCCCGGACCTTCCAGAACATCCGGCTCTTCAAGTCCATGACGGTCATCGAAAACATCAAGGTGGCATTCCAGAGCCGCATGTACTACACCATGCTGGACAGCGCCATGCGCGATACCTACTACGACCGCGAGGAGGACGGCTGCGACCGCCGCGCGCGGGAGCTCCTCCGCGTGTTCGACATGGAACATCTGGCCGAGCAGAATGCCAACACGCTGCCCTACGGCCAGCAGCGGAAGCTGGAGATCTGCCGCGCCATGGCGTCGAACCCCAAGGTGTTGCTCTTGGACGAGCCTGCCGCCGGGATGAACCCCATCGAGACAGAGGAACTGATGCAGACCATCCGCCTCATCCGCGAGCGGTTCTCGGTGACGATCCTCTTGATTGAGCACGACATGAAGCTGGTCATGGGCATCTGCGAGCGCATCTACGTGCTCAACTACGGCCGAGTGATCGCCGAGGGTACGCCCAGCGAGATCAAGAACAACCCGGAGGTCATCCGAGCCTACCTGGGCAGCGGCGCCGGGAAGACCCAGAAGGAGGCGAGCGCAACATGCTGAAGGTGAAGGAGCTCAACGTCTACTACGACGCGATCCACGCGCTGAAGGACGTCAGCTTCGAGGTTTCCGAGGGCGAGATCGTGACGCTCATCGGCGCCAACGGCGCGGGCAAAACCTCCATCCTCCACACGGTGTCCGGGCTGATCCGCGCCAAGAGCGGCAAGGTGCTGTTTATGGATAAAGAGATCCAGCACGTCGAGGCCCACGAGATCCTGAAGATGGGCCTGGCGCAGGTGCCGGAGGGACGGCGCATCTTCGCCCAGATGACGGTGCTGGAAAACCTGGAGATGGGCGCCTACGCCCGGAAGGACAGGGAAAACATCGCTTCCGGCATGGAGCGCGTGTTCCAGAGCTTTCCCCGGCTCAAGGAGCGTAGAAAGCAGCTGGCGGGCACGCTGTCCGGCGGCGAGCAGCAGATGCTTGCCATGGGCCGCGCCATGATGTCGCTGCCCAAGCTCATGATGATGGACGAACCCTCCATGGGCCTCTCGCCCATTCTGGTGGAGGAGATCTTCTCCATCATCCGCGAAATCAACAAGGGCGGCACCACGGTGCTCCTGGTCGAGCAGAACGCCCATATGGCGCTCTCCATCGCGGACCGCGCCTACGTCATGGAGACCGGCCGCATTGTCAAAAGCGGCGACGCCAAGGCGCTCCTCGACGATGAGGACGTGAAAAAGGCATACCTGGGGACGTGAGGATCGCCCGAAGGGAGGGCATCCCTTGCGGCTTCTGCAAAACGCGTGCAAAAAGCATGGAGAGCGCCAAGCTTCTCCATGCTTTTTTGCTTCCTTTTGCCTGTGGGAATTCTAAAGGGCATCATGCCCTTTGGCGGAGGCCTCGGGGCCTCCGCTCTTTGCGTCATCCTCTCCGCCGGCGGATGCCGCCGAAGATGAGTAGCAATAGACACGCGCCCGCGATGGCGATCAGAAGGCTCCCAATGTTGAAACCCGTCACGCCATCACCGCCGAAGATGGCGGTGGAGATCCATCCGCCCAGCCCCGCGCCGACGATGCCCACCACGATGTTTGCCAGCGCGCCCATGCTCGCGTCCCGCCCCATGATCTTGCTGGCGATCCAGCCGGCCAGCGCGCCGAATATGATCCATAGAATGATGCCCACGATACATCCTCCTTTAATTCGCTCATGCTTCATTGTGTGCGGAGAGCCTGCGCAATATGCCCTCCGGGAAAGACTTCTATGTACAATAAATACCACACGTCGCCCGTAGGGAAACAAGTATTTGCGATAAAAAAAGCCGGGCCTTTCGGCCCGGCGAAGGGGGGGAGTTACTTTCCGGCGACGGACAGCTTTTTGACCATGAGCGACGGGCTGCCAAAGCAACTGCCGCCGGGCTGACCGAACGTGAGGTCGTCCCCGACCGCCAGGACCTCGTGCAAAAACTCGTAGAAGTTCCCCGCCACGGTGATCTGATCCACCGGCGCGCCGCGCTTGCCGCCTTCAATCCGGTAGCCCTTGGCGGAGAGCGAAAAGTCGCCGCTGACCGCGTTGGCGCCGGAGTGGAGGCCCATGAGTTCGGTGATCAGAAGCCCGCCCTCGGCGCGGGTGAGGAGCGCGGAGAGCGGCTCATCCGAGGGCTCGAAGTAGAAGTTGGTGGGCGCGACGGTGATGGGGCTCGAGTAGCCGCGGGCCGCGTTGCCGGTGGAAGTCACGCCGGCCTTGGCGGCGGTCTTGAGGTTGTGCATGAGCGTGGTCAGCCGGCCGCCGTCGATGATCTTCTTCGCCCGCGCGGGCACGCCTTCGCCGTCAAAGGGCGCGGCCGCGAAGCCTAGCGGGTTCAGCGGGTCGTCCATCAGCGTCAGGATGGGCGCGGCCACAGCGTCTCCCTCGCGCCCGGCGAGCTTCGAAAGCCCGCGCTGGGCCTCGTCGGCGCTGAATGCCCCGGCAAACGCCGCCAATAGATCCAGGGCCGCGCTGGCGCGCAGCACCATGGGGAAGCTGCCGGAGGTCACCGGAGAAGCGGCGAGGAAGTCCAGCGCCTCGCCCGACGCCTCGCGGGCCAGCTTGTCAAAATCCGGCGCGCCGGCGCGGCTCATGGCCACGCGGTAGGCGCTGCCGGCGCGCTCGCCCTCCCGGGCCACGCAGGACACATAGGCGCCCATGGCGTTGGCGCGGAAGGATACGTCCAGCCCCTTGGAGTTGACGATGCGCCGGGCGCCGGAGGAGTAGATCACCGCGCAGCCGTCGGTGGAGATGCGCGGATCTGCGCTGAGCGCCTTTTTCTCCAGTGCCAGCGCCATCTCCACTTTCTCGGCATCGGGGATGGCCGTAAGCGCCGGGTTGTAGACGTCGAGCGCCGGGATTTTGGCGCCCGCGAAGAGGAACTGCGGGTCCTCCGTCTCGGTCAGCGTGGCGCTGGTCAGCGCGCCGCCCACCAGCATGTCAGCCGCGGCCTCGTCCAGCGCCTGGGTGGAGGCGTAGCCCATGCGGCCGTTCACCAGCGCGCGAAAGCCCAGCCCCATCGTGGAGGACACGTTGTAGGCGATCAGTTCGCCCGCGTGCACCGACGCCTCGAAGGAATCGCCGCCGGAGAGGTACGCTTCGTATTCGGAAAAACCGGCCTCGCGGGCCTTGTCAAAGAGGAGCTTCAGAAAATCATCCGTCAGCATATTACCGTCCTCCAACCGTCATCTCGGTCACACGGATCAGCGGCTGCCCGACGCATACCGGCACCGAGCCGCTCACGGAACCGCACATGCCCTGCGAGAGCCTGAGGTGCCTGCCCACGCGGTCAATCCGCTGGAGCACCTGGCCGCCCCGGCCGATCAGCGTCGCGCCGCGCACCGGGTGGTCGATTTTGCCATCCTTCACCCAGTAGCCCTCGGACACCGCGAAGTTGAACTCTCCGGTGGCGGGGTTGACCGAGCCGCCGCCCATCTTCGCGGCATACAGGCCGTCGCCCATGGTGGAAATGATCTCGCCGTCCTCCGACTCGCCCGGCGCGATGAAGGTGTTGCGCATGCGGGAGGTGGGGGCGAAGGCGTAGCTCTGGCGGCGGGAGGAGCCGGTGACCGGCATCCCCATCCGGCGCGCGCCGAGCTTATCAATCATGTAGTTTTTGAGGATGCCGTTTTCGATCAGCACCAGCCGGTTTGTCGGCGTGCCTTCGTCATCAATCCGGATGGAACCCCATTCGCCGGGCAGGGTGCCGTCGTCTACCGCGGTGACCACGGAGGAGGCGATGGGTTGGCCCATCTTTCCGCAGAATTCGCTGTTACCCAGCGCCACCGAGGTGGCTTCCAGCGAGTGGCCGCAAGCCTCGTGAAAGATCACACCGCCAAAGCCGGACTCAATGGCCACCGGCATCACGCCCGCGGGGCAGACCGGCGCGGTCAGCATGACGAGCGCGGTGCGCGCGGCGGTGCGGGCGGCCTTCTCCGGGTCAACGAGGGTCTCAAACATCTCATAGCCCATGTGCATGCCGGGCCCCTGGAAGCCGGTCTGGTTGCCGGCCTCGTTGGCGGCCACCGCCTGCACACCCAGGCGGGTGTAGGTGCGGCGGTCGGCGGCAAACACGCCCTCGGTGTTTGCGATGACCACATCCGTCTCCACGTCGGCAAGCGACGCGATCACCTGCCGGATGGCCTCGCCCTCCGCGCGGGCCGCTTTGGAGGCTTCGTGCAGAAGGCGCGCCTTTCGCGCGCCGGGCACGTCGCCGGGACGTTGGCTGACCGGAAACGGAGCAGGGGAGACCATCACGTCCAGCGGCGCGGCGGAGAGAGACCTCGCGCCGGAGAGCGCGGCGGCGGCCTGTTTTGCCGCGCGCATCAGCCCCTCCGGCGAGGTGTCGTTGGTGGTGGCGTAATAGGCGGAGGTACCGGAGAACACGCGCACACCCGCGCCGTGCGCCCGATCACTGGTTACACTGTCGAGACGCCCGTCCATCAGCATCAGCCGGTTTCTGCGGGTATCCTCCAGAAAGATTTCGGCGAAATCACCGCCGGTTTCAAGGGCCGCGGCCAGCGCCCGCTCGGCCGCGCTTCTCGATATCATGCAATTTGCCCTCCTTGGATTCATTTGTCCGGGAATTCTATTGTATACCCGCGGGCGCCTCCGGTCAACCGCCGGGGCGGACCGCTCTTCAGGGGATTCGGAGGCATCCCCGAAACAATAAAGGCAGCCGGAGCGCGACATGCGCGACCGCGGGCTGCCTTTTTCGAATCCGCGCGGGCCTTGCAAGGCCCGACGCCGCAGATCAGGATGTGAAGCGAATTTCATCCATGCCGCTACGCGAACATTTTCTGCAGCGCCTCGAATCGCTCGGTGGTGATCAGCGCATCCCGGGCGGTGCCGCGCAGCTTCACGATGTAGGTCCAGCGGCCGTAGGGCTGGATCGAGTCGATGTGGTTGAGGTTGACGATGTAGGACTTGTGGGTGCGGAAGAATGCGGCCTCGGGCAGGCGCGCGGTCAGCTCGCTCATGGTGTCGCTGGTCACGTACCGCTGGCCGTCCTGGGTGTAGAGCACGGTGGCGCGGTCCTCCCGCTGGACCAGCAGCAGCGCATCCAGGTCGATGAAGCTCACGCCCTCCCGGTGCCGCAGCATCAGCCGTGCCGGCGCGGGCGGTGTCTTGATCGGCGGCATTGGCGGCGGGCAGGCTTCCGGCGTGGTCAGCCGCATGCGGGCAAGCCGGAGTGTCTCCTCGGCGCGCTCCACCTTGAAGGGCTTGAGCAGATAGTCAAAGGCGTACACGCTGAAAGCGTCCGACATGTACTGTTCGTGGGCCGTCACGAAGATGATGATCGTGCGCGGGTTCTGATCCTGGATGGAGCGGGCGCAATCAATGCCGGTCATCCCGGGCATTTCCACGTCCAGGATCACCATATCGGGTTTTTCCGCCTCATACAGCCGGAGGAGGTCCTCGCCGTTCTCCGCCTCGCCAATCAGCTGATAGCCCTCCGCCCGTTCGACGAGCCGCTTCAGCAGGAGCCGCATGCCCGGATCATCGTCCGCGATCAGCGTTCGGATTGTCACAGCACCGCCCTCCGAGCCCTGAGCGCCTTGGGCCGGTCCAGGATTTCCGCCCACACAACAGCGTCCCGCAGGGCGGCGGCGCTGCGCCCGGCAGAGAGCGCCGGGCGGATCACCGGGACGGACTGTTCCGATTTGGGCAGCATTGCCACCACGTCGGCGGAAGATTCGCCGGGCAGCGAGGCGCCCTCGTAGTCAGGCCCGCTTTCGTCCATCATGAGCGGGCTGCCCTCCATAAGGCTCGGGCCGGTCAGGCTGCCGGGGGAACCTGTGCCTTCGGTGGACACGCCCTCCATAGGCTGCGAAGCGCCTGATGGGTTCTCGCGGCCGGAGAGCATGGTCATGATCTCAGACCAACCCGCCGGGCCTTCGCCGGGCCGTGCCGCGGGGGTCAGCGGCCGGGCGGGCATCCGGGGCGGCGCGGCGGGGTTGGGCCGCGCCGCCCCGTCCCGGGGATTCTGGCCCTTATTGTTTCCGGCGGCCCGCTTCGCGCCCTTTGTCAGTGCGCTGAAGGCCAGCCAGATGATGAAGACAATGAATAACCCTTCCATGTTCAGCCTCCCGCGCGCTTACTTTCTGCTCTGGTCGTCGGGAGCGGACGCGCCGGTATCGGCGATGGATTCGCGCATCCTGGTGTCCGAGATCACGTTTTGCATCTGGTAGTAATCCATCACGCCCAGCTTGCCTTCCTTGAGGGCGGACGCCATCGCGCGGGGCACTTCGCTCTCGGCCTCGACGACCTTGGCGCGCATCTCCTGCACGGAGGCTTTCATCTCCTGCTCGCGGGCGACGGCCATGGCGCGGCGCTCTTCGGCCTTGGCCTGAGCGATGCGCTTGTCGGCCTCGGCCTGGTCCATCTGCAGCTGAGCGCCGATGTTGCGGCCTACGTCCACATCCGCGATGTCGATGGAGAGGATCTCAAAGGCGGTGCCGGCGTCCAGGCCCTTGGCCAGCACGGTGCGGCTGATCCGGTCCGGGTTCTCGAGCACTTCCTTATGGGTGGAAGCGGAGCCGACGGTGGTGACGATGCCTTCGCCGACGCGTGCGATGATGGTCTCCTCACCGGCGCCGCCCACCAGCCGTTCGATGTTGGCGCGCACGGTGACACGGGCCTTCGCGCGCAGTTCGATGCCATCCTTGGCGATGGCGGCCACCACCGGGGTTTCGATGACCTTGGGGTTGACGCTCATTTTGACCGCCTGCAGCACGTCGCGGCCGGCCAGGTCGATGGCCCGGGCGGACTCAAACTCCAGCGGA
The DNA here is from genome assembly GCA_023421395.1 of Bacillota bacterium. Lineage (GTDB taxonomy): Bacteria > Bacillota > Clostridia > Christensenellales > Aristaeellaceae > JAEZHK01. The sequence continues at coordinate 16,490 of JAEZTL010000006.1, forward strand.
ATGTTGGCGCTCTCGGCGGCGATCAGCGCGTCGATCACGCGGTCGATGTTGCCGCCGGCCAGCACATGGGCCTCCATCTCGTTGGAGGACAGCTTCAGGCCCGCCTTGGTGGCCTTGATGTAGGGCAGCACCACCCGAGACGGATTGATGCGGCGAAAGCGCATGCCGATCAGCGAACCGATGGATACGCGGGCGCTGGCGGCCATCGCCGAGATCCATAGCCCGATGGGAACGAAGGTGAAAAAGATGATCAGCGCGATGATGACCACAACCGCAATCAGGAAGGACGCGACCAGAGAGGTTCCAACCATGTGTACAGCTCCTTTCAAGTCCGGGAAGGGGCGGGGCCCTGCCCCGCGGGAAGTTCGTGACGACGGGCGCTCAGGCGGCGTTCATCCGTCCGTGGGGGTCTGGCGCCCGCTTGAGAAACGGGGCCGGCGCTGGCGCCGGCCCCGTTCATGGATGCCGTTTAGCCGGCCATGCCTGAACCCATCATATCGCCCATGATCTCGGAGAGACCGGGGGTCTGCATCAGCACGCCGTAGGCCTGCATGAAGACGCCGTAGAGTTCGGTCTGTACCTGGGTCATGTCGTCCTCGCTGGCTTCGAGGGGGTTGATCTTGGTCTTGCCCGCGTAGTCCGCGTCGCCCAGCGGCGTGAACGCGCCGGTCTCCAGCAGCGTTTCGCAGGAGAAGACGCCCTGGATGCCCTCTCCGGGTACGTTGAAGGTGATGGCTACGGTGCCGGCCTTTTCGGTTTCGGAGGCGGTTTCGCCGTCATAGGCGAAGCTCACGTCAAAGGTCTCGCCCTCTGCCGTACCGCTGACGCCGAAGCTGAAGTCGATGACGCCGTCCGCGCTCTTGCTCTTGGCAAAGTTCATGGCGCCGACGAAGGAGCCTTCGCCTTCGGATTCAAAGCTCATGTCCATCTGAGCGGTGCTGTTTGTGGCGCCGCCCTCGCCGGGGGCGTTGAAGGTGCCGTCAAAGGTCAGCGCCAGAGAGCCCTCTTCCTCCGGCGGGGTGACCGTCATGCTCGTGCTGACGCGCATACCGCTGTCGGATTCCAGAATGGAGGCCTCCACCGGGAAGGAAATCGTCTGGGGCTCTTCGCCGTCCGAAACGTCCTGGTTGGTGACGGTGATCATGGCGGATTCCTTCACGGCCTTGGCGTTTTCGTCGCCCAGCGCCTCGCCGTCGGTCCAGATGGAGAGGTCGACCGTCATGTCCACCTTGGCTTCCTTCATGAGGGACTCGATGCTGCCGCCCATGTCGTTGAGGTCCAGCGGGAGCTTCTCGCCGGCGGCCTTCTCAATCATCGCGAAGTAGTTGACCATGAAGTCCTTCATCTCGGGATCGGCCGCGAAGATCGCGTCGTAAAGCTTGCCGATGCCGGCGGCGTCCAGTTTGGCGTCGTAGCGGCTCAGTTCCACGGCCTGGCCGAACAGATCCACCGTTTCCTTACCCTTGGACTCGGCCTCAAGCGCGGCCAGCATCGGGGCGGCCAGCTTCAGCGCGTTCTCGGGATCGGAGTACTTCTCGATCATGCCGATATAGCCGGTGGCCAGGGACTTGATCTTGTCCATGTCCTCGGCGGAGAGGCTGGGTACGTCACCGCCGGTGGCGCCGGAGGCCATCTGCTCCAGGGCCTTTAGCGGCACTTCAAATACGTAATTCGAGCCGCCGACGATCGCCCGCAGGGTTTCCTTGTCCACGCCCGCGGAGGCGTTCAGCGCGGTCTGGCCGCCGCCGGTCACGACGATGTCCAGACGACCGGTACCGTCATCCTGCCCGCCGGCGCCGAGCTTGATCGAAGCGCCGATGTCCAGGGTGTCCATGCCCGTCATTTCCAAGTGGAAATTGCTCAGCGTAAGCGCGCCGTAGCCGCCTTCCGCAAAGCCGATGGGCATGACCATGACCATCAGGGCCAACGCGAAAATCAAGATGCGTTTCATGTTCATTTGGTACCCTCCTCTATTTCCTCCCCCGTTGGGGCCGTTTGTCAGTTCATACCCCGGAATTCAGATCTTCACGCACGGGGCTTACGACAATCCGGTTGCCCTCCACCCGGTCGACGCGCAGCAGGCGGCCGCTCTCGATCCATTCGCCGTCGGATACCACGTTCAGCCGGACGCCGTCAAACTCCGCGATGCCCGCGGGCCGGAGCGGCGTGCGCGCGCAGCCGGTCTTGCCAACGAAGAAATCCAGATCTTTTTCGTCCACCGTGGGCACGGAAACCTCGTGCAGCACCAGCCGGGAACGGGCCAGCCGCCCCTTGGAGGCCGACCGGATCACCAGCGACAGCGCGATGCACAGCAGCGCCACGATCACAATCGTGATGACCAGCGCCTCCGTCGCACTCCTGGCGAAGAGCACCACGCCCGCCATCAGGCTCAGAATCCCCAGAATGCCCGGCGCGCCAAAGCCCGGGATGTGCATTTCCACCAGCACCAGCACAAACCCCAATATCAGCAGGATGAGCGCGGGCAGGTTCTGGAAGATTGTCGTGAACAACGCATCCATACATTACCCTCCTCGCAGCGTAATTCCGATCCCTTGGATACAGTATAACGGATTCTTGCGGTTCAGTAAACAGGAAATTGTCCAAACCATGCGATCTTGATGCCGAATTGACATTTTGGGTGCTCCGCGGCGCCGCCTGGCCCGCACTTCCGGGGATTTCCGGGATTGTTCGGCCGTCCGGCCCGGGATAGGCGCCAATGCGCTGAAATATTTGACTTGATTTTGAAATAGTTTTGTAATATAATGACCTGGGCGGATTTTCTCTCTCAAGGAGGTGTCCGATTGACACATAAAAGGATACGCGCCGCGATGGCGGCGCTCGCCGCCATGCTGATGGCGCTGTGCTGCGCGATGCCGCCGGCGGCGCGGGCGGACGCGCCGGCGGCGCTTACCCGGGACGCGAGCCTATACGAAAGGCCCAGCGCCTCGTCCCGGGTGGCATTTAAGCTCTCCAAAGGGCAGACGCTCTTGCTGCGTGCCACGAGCGGCGCGTGGTCGAGGGTCACGTACCAGGGCAAAACTGTCTACATGGCCAGGAAATCCATCGGCAAGAAGAGCGCCAAGAAGCTCTACGCCGCCGAGAACATCAAGCTTCTGAAGGAAAACGACGCATCCTCGGATGCGCTCTGCCAGATCAAAACCGGCGCCTCGGTGTACGCGCTGGCCGCCCAGGGAAACTGGTACAAGGCGCTCTACCAAGGCTACACGGGGTTTGTGCCCAAGAGCGCGCTGGCCTCAAAAAAGCCCGCAGCCACCCCGAAGCCCACCGCAACGCCCAAGCCCACGCCGGTTCCCACGCCCACGCCCGAACCGGAAGCCGCCTACACGAAGGCGAAGATCCGGCTGTATAAGCGTCCCTCCACCGCAAACCAGACGGCCACCGTCCCCCAAGGCGCGGAATTGACCCGCTACTACTACAACAGCAAGTCCTGGGCCAAGGTGAATTATCGGGGCAAGACGGGCTATGTGGCGGCCAAATACCTTCTGGACGAGCCGTTGGCAACGCCCACGCCCAAGCCGACACCCACGCCCACGCTGAAACCCACGCCGACCCCAAAGCCCACGCCCACCCCGACGCCGGAGCCGTCCGCCGCCTACGCGAAGGCGAAGATCCGGCTGTACAAACGCCCTTCGACGTCCAGCCAGACGACCACCGTTCCCCAAGGCGCGGAATTGACCCGCTACTACTACAACAGCAAGTCCTGGGCCAAGGTGAATTATCGGGGCAAGACGGGCTATGTGGCGGTCAAGTACCTTATGGACGAGCCGCTGGCAACGCCCACGCCCAAGCCGACGGCCACGCCCACGCCGGCTCCGACGCCCAAACCCACCCCCACACCGGAGCCCTCGAAGTACCGGAAGCTCTCGCCGGGCGACACGGGCGACGATGTCAAGAAATTGCAGACCCGGCTGAAGTCGCTGGGCTGGTTCACCGGAACCATCGGCGGCAATTACCTGACCCGCACCACTCAGGCGGTCAAGGATTTCCAGAGCGCGGCGAAGCTTGAGGCAAGCGGCGTCGCCACCGTGGAGACGCAGGAGGCGCTCTATGCGTCCGGCGCGCCCCGGTACACCGTCGACTCCTCCGGGGAGAGCACCGCGACTCCGGCGACCGGCAAGGTCGTGGCGATGGACTGGTGGACCAGCGACATCCAGAGCATCTTCTACCGCGGCAGAACCGTGGTGGTGACGGATGTCCGCACCGGCCTGTCGTGGCGCGAAAAACGGCTGGGCGGAACCAACCACGCGGACTGCGAGCCGCTGACCGCCAAGGATACCGCCGCGCTCAAGGCGGCCTACGGCGGCAGCTGGTCCTGGAACAGGCGGCCGGTGTGGGTGTCCATAGACGGCGTCCGCTACGCCGCTTCCATGAACGGCATGCCCCACGGCAGCGGCCCTCTCGACAACGGCTTCTCCGGGCATCACTGCATCCACTTCGTCAACAGCCGAACCCACGGCACCAACCGCGTCGACGCGGCGCACCAGGCGGCGATCCGGGAGGCGATGGAGGCGCAGTAGAGAAGCAAAGAAAATCCGCTTTTTCTTATTGTGTATGGGGGAGAGTTCGAGTGTTTGCCTCGGACTCTCTCCTTCTTCGGCGGTGCGCGTGCGCGATGACGACGATAAGATTGATCGCAGAATTTTTCCCGGGTCATGCGAGCCGTCCCCTTCCGTTTTATACGGAAAGAATATGCGCCGGGATTGGAGCCAGAACATGCTTCTTATATACCACGACAACGTTATGATCAGATATCAATGAGCGATAGCCCTTGAGCAGGTTCATGCCAATCCGATGCATAATACCAATCCCAAACATTCTTGCATCGTTGCGGCGGTCCTTTTCGCGCAGGGCGGTGTCACGCTCCGCTAAACGCAGCGCTGCTGCGCTTCGCTCCGGCTCCTTGCCCTGCTATCTGCAAATCCTTACCGCTTTGAATGCAATAATATTTCGTATTGGTATAAAACCAAAACACGAGCAATATGCTGTTGATGTCGGCTGTGGCCGTGGATTGAAATATGATTTCTGATCAGAACGCTGTTGTAGGCGGCGAGAACGGGCACCACGCTTGTGGTGCCCGTTCTCACTCGATGGATAATGCTTTTTGAAGGCGATCAACTTGAGGAATCTGGAGGGCATTAAGCACTCCGGCAGAGCCCGGGGCGCCCCGTTCAGGCCGGCCTCCTACCGATCCATCAGGCTGAGGGCGGCCTGGGCGCAGCAGTCGAGCAGGGCGCGGGCGGCCTCTTCGGTATTCTCGCGGATGCCGACGTACAGCTTGACCTTGGGTTCGGTGCCGGAGGGGCGGATGGCGGTCCAGGCGCCGCCCTCCAGTTCGTAGTACAGCGCGTCGCTGACAGGGAAATCGATGGGCTCTGCCTTGCCGCCCGCGGTGCGCGTGCCCGCCAGGTAGTCCCGGACGGCCAGCACGTTGAGCCCCGCCACTTCGGACGGCGGGTTTTCCCGCAGCGAGCGCATGATGGAGGCGATCTTCGCCTGCCCATCCTTGCCGGTCAAGGTGTGGGACATGGTTTTTTCCAGGAACCAGCCGTACTTTTTGTACAGGCCCATCAGCGCGTCGTAGAGCGTCATGCCCCGCTTCTTGTAGAAGGCGGCGGTTTCGGCGATCAGCATGCAGGCGTTGACGCCGTCCTTGTCACGCACCTGGGTGCCGGACAGGTAGCCGAAGCTCTCCTCGAAGCCGAACACGAAGGTGTGCGCCCCGGTATCCTCGAACCATTGGATCTTCTCGGCGATGTACTTGAAGCCCGTGGGCACGTCGAACACCGCCACGCCGTAGGAGGACGCGATGGCGCGGGTCATCTCCGTCGACACGAAGGACTGAACCGACGCGGCGTTTTTGGGAAGCGTCCCGCGCTCCGCCTTCTGGGAGAGCACGTAGTCAAGCAGCAGGCAGCCGATCTGGTTGCCCGACAGGATGTGTACCTTCCCCTCGTGATCGAGTACCGCGATGCCCACCCGGTCGCAGTCCGGATCGGTGCCGAACACGGCGTCGGCCGCGAGCTTTTCGCGCAGCCTGAGCGCCAGCGTAAAGGCGGCGGGGTCCTCCGGGTTGGGCTGGGCGACGGTGGAGAACGCCGGGTCGGGCATCTCCTGCTCCGGCACCACGAACACCTGGGAGAAGCCCAGCTCGCGCAGCACCCGCCGAACCGGCACGTTGCCGGAGCCGTGCAGCGGCGTATAGACGATCTTGATCCGCGGGCCCATTTCGCGGGCCAGTTCGGGATTGACGCAAAGGCCCTCGACCATGGCGATGTAGTCGTCATCCACAGAGGGCGGAATCGTGACCAGGAGCCCCTTGGCGCGGGCCTCGGCCTCGGCCATCGGCGCGCACTCGGAAAAGTCGGTCTGATCGATCAGCGCCTGAATGGCCTCGGCCCGCTCAGGCGCGATCTGGCCGCCGTCCTCCCAGTAGACCTTGTAGCCGTTGTAGGCGGGCGGGTTGTGGCTGGCGGTGATCACCACGCCGGCGATGGCGCCGAGATGGCGCACGGTGTAGGACAGCACCGGCACCGGCCGGAGGGAATCGAACAGCATCGCCTTTACGCCGGAGGCCGCCAGCGTCAGCGCCGCCTCCAGCGCGAACTCCGGCGAGAACTTCCGGGAATCATAGGCGATGGCCACACCGCGCTCCGCGCCGCCGGGCACGGACAGGATGTACTTGGCCAGCGCCCGGGTGGCCCTTATCACATTCCAGGTGTTCATCCGGTTGAGCCCCGCCCCCAGCACGCCGCGCATGCCCGCGGTGCCAAAGGAGAGCGCCCTGTAGAAGCGGTCTTCGATTTCCGCGGGATTGTCGGCGATCGACTTGAGCTCCCGAAGCTCGTCCTCGCCCACAAAGCCCAGCCAGCGCCGGTATTCGGACATGGAGTCCATCGGTGTCCCTCCTTCAGCAGGTGACCAGCTGCTGCTGCAGCCGCGCCAGGTGCACTTTTTCCTGCGCGATGACGCTGGAAAACGCCTCGCGGGCGAGGGGATCGCCCGTCAGGTCGCGCAGCTCGGTGTAGAAGAGGATCGAGTTCTTTTCGGAATCGATGGCGGTGGTCAGGATGGCGGGCAGGCTGTCGAAGCCGCCGCGCCGGCCCACTTCCATCAGACCGCCCGGGAACACCACGTCGGCCGCCACGGCCGACAGGTATGCCGATGTCTCGCTGGAATAGCACACGGCGGGCTCGTTTCCGCGCGCCGCGCACTGTGCGGACAGGAGCTTCGAGAAATCGCGCTGATGGTCCGCTTCCTCCTGCGCCAGTTCCTCGAGCATTTCAGCGATGTGGCGGGACGTGGTCAATTTTGCCGCGCGGTGGTAAAACTCAACGCCCCGCTTTTCCATTTCAACGGCGATGCGAAGCCCTTCCAGGTCGCTGAACGGATGATTTTCCATCGGGCACTCTCCCTCCTGCGGCGCGCCGTTTATCCACATTTTCCACAGGTTTCGATGGGGAAACTGTGGAAAACCGGCCTCGGGGCGCGCAGTTTCAGCCTTTTTGTCGAAGCCCGGCGGACGCCGGGCTGTGGATAACCTGGGTTTTGATGTGCATAGTTGAGCCCGCCCCGCTCCGGCATGTAACCGGAAGAAGGGCGGGCGCAGGCGTCAGGCTTTCTTGTCAAGAAGTGCGTTGAGATCGGCCACCAGCTGATCCACGTCCACGCCGTGCACCATGCCGGCCTGCTCAATGCTTTCGGCGGTGGCATGGGGGCAGCCCAGGCAATGCATGCCATACTGCATGAAGATGGGGGCGGTATTGCGGTCGATGCGAAGCACTTCGCCGATGGACATCTGTTTGGTGATCATGGGGTATTCCTCCTCGGGGTTAAAATTGGATTTCCATGCCGTCGTGGGCTACGATAAAGCCGTCGGCGGCCTCGACGAGCTGCCGGTGGCTGACATGGCTGTTGTGGGATACATGGCTGAGCGCGAAGACCGCGCCCGGCCGGGCCGCGCCGCTTGCCACCAGAAGTTCGCGCATGCGGCGACAGTTGACAAGGCCCATGTGGTGGTCACCGGTGTCCTTCAGGCCGCTGGTCAGGTCCATGGACACGAAGTCGAGGCCCAGCCCGGCCAGGGAGTCCAGCGTCTCCGGCAAAAACTCACCGGTATCGTGGGCGTAGAGCAGTTTTCGGCCGCCCCGTTCCACCACGTAGTTGAGCGCCTCCTCGCTGGGCTTGTGGTTGGCGCGCACCGCGGTGATGGTGTAACCGCCGAGCGCGAACGGCTCAAAGGGCTTCGCGCGCAGAAAGGATAGCCTCCCTCCTCCGGAGGGCTCATGTTTTTTGACGAGCTCCGCCGCCAGCAGTTCCCCGCACTTCTCGTTGCCCACGATGGGCAGCGGCGGCGCGTCGCCGAGGCCCGCGTAGTGGGGCAGCCGGGTCATCAGATCCCACACGGCGTAGTGGTCGGTGTGGGTGTGGGTGATCAGAACGCACGTCAGCTTTGAGAAGTCCAGACCGTCCCGGATCATCTGCCAGTAGGAGTCGGGCGGGAAATCCAGCTTTACCAGGCCGTCCACCAGCGCGCCGGAACGGGAGCGGATTTCATTCCCGCCTGCCGCGCGGGCCGCGCGGCAGGTTTCACAGGGGCAGAACAGCGCCGGGATGCCCTCGTAGGCGCCGGTGCCCTGATAGCGGATCACCATGCCCGCGCCCTCCGCCCGCCACGGAAGGATATATACCCCGCCCGGCGCGCTTCACGCAGCCCGCCCGGCCGCGTGGCGCCGTCCGTCATTCGCAAATCGCATTCCTCCGGTTGAGATGGGTTCCGTACCGCGGGGTCAGATGACGACGCCCTTTTTGAGGATGATGTTGGCGTACAGCGCGCGCTCTCCGGTGGCGACGCAGCAGTAGGCCTTGCGGGCGCGGTCGTAGAACTGGAAGCGCTCGACTTCCTCGACGCGCACCTCGCCCTCGTATTTTTCGATAATGCGCTTGTAATCCTCCCAGATCACCGGCACGGTGTCGTCTCCGGGCACCACCTGCATCAGCGCCACCGGGCGCTCCACAAAAGTATCCAGCGGGAACAGCTGCATGATCGCGTCCAGGATCGCCGGCACGCCGTGGCCGTCGAGCCGGACCAGTCGCTGCGCCATCGACGCGGCGGGGAAGTTTCCGTCGCCGATCACCAGCTCGTCGCCATGACCCATTTCCATCAGGATTTTCAGAAGCTCCGGGGAGAGAACCGGCGAAATGCCCTTGAGCATAACAACACGTCCTTCCATTTATTCGCATTCAGTATTATAGCATGGACGGCTTTTCCGGGCAATGGAAATCTGATCGGCCCAAAGGGAATCCGCTTGCGCGTTTTTCTTGCGAAGGGAACGGGCCGGTTCCCCGAAACACCTCGGACGCTTCCGGGCGGAAACCGGTTTGAAAATACATCCCCCGCCGGCCGGCAAGTTCATACCAATCCAAAGCCTTGATGATTCGTCGGACCGGATCATTTCGCGCGAGGCGGCGTCGCTCTCCGCTCAACGCAGCGCTGCATTTCACGCCGAAGGCGTATCCCGAAGGGTCGCTTCGCTTCGGCTTTTAGCATTGCATCAAAAATCTCTCAATCCTTTGGAATCATTACTGTTTTACCTGGTATCAGCCATCGGGAAAAGTCAAATCCGGCGTACAAGCCGCCGGATTTGATGGCTGTTGGGGCCGCGCCCCAAACCCCTTGGGCCGGGGGCAAAAGCCGCTTTTCTCCTATTTCCCTTCTACGGGGATTCCAAAGGGCCTCAGACCCTCTGGCGGGTAGCCCGTGGGCGGCGCCCTCCGGCGTCAATCCCGGCGCTTCCCGCGCCTCAGTCCAACTGTCCGGCGGGCGGAGTCTGGGGCTCCGGGCGGGCGGGCGGATTCTTCTTGCCCATCCATTTCTTGACGTCGCTGACCAGCTGCGGCGCCAGCTCGATGATGCGGTCCAGCGGCGCGTAGGGCTGGGCCGGGAGCAGGCGCACCTGCTCGCTGCTCACCACCAGAAAACCCACCGGCGACACGGACACGCCCGCGCCCGCGCCGCCCGCGAAGGGGAGGCTTTCCTGCTGGCCGCCCTGCCCGTTCTGTCCGTTCTGGGCACTGCCGTTTTGCGGCGCGGGCGGCTTTTTGCCCGGCATCTCGTATTCGCCGCCGCCAGCCACAAAGCCGAAGCTGACCCGCGAAATTGGGATGATCGTCGTGCCGTCGTTGGCGGTCACCGGGTCGCCGATGACGGTGTTGACGTCCACCATGTCGCGGATGTTCTCCATGGTGGCGTTCATAATGCTCTCGATCGCATGCCTTTCCACGTGTTGATCCTCCCGGAAATTTCTTCTTGCGCCCAGATGAGCGCGGCGAGCATAATATGCCCGGGTTTGACCGTGACCATCCCGTGAAAGCGCACGCGGATGGGCCCGCAGGAAAAATCCGGAATCGCGCGCACGCGGCCCAGCGACAGCGCCATCACCGCGCCGGAGATCAGCGCGGTGAGCGCCGCGTCGCCGGCGCATAAATCCAGGCTGCCGCGAAAGCGGATGTGGCGAAGCAGCGTCAAAACCGCCCGGAACGCCGCCGCGTCGGGGCGTGCCGCGCCGTGTGGCGGGCGCTTCAGGCTGGGTACGGAGAGCGATCTGGGCGGCGCGAAAACGCCCACGCCCACCCTGACGAACCCTTCTCGCCGGGTGTCGACGTCGACGACCAGCCAAAAGGGCAGATTGGCCGCGTAAAATAGCACCAAAAACGCCGCCCATGCATACACAACCATGGGCGTAGAATGCGCGCGGAAACGGAAAAATATACTTTTTTTCTGGAAGGAAGCGCCGGGCGGCATAAAAGAAGACCCCCGCGGTTTGCGGGGGCGAAGCGTCAGATCGTCAGCTCCACCGGGCAGTGGTCGGAACCGTAGACGTCCGGGTGGATGGCCGCGCCCAGGATCCTGTCCCCGAGCTTTTGGGACACGACAAAATAGTCGATGCGCCAGCCGGTATTGGAGGCGCGGGCGTTGCCGAAATAGCTCCACCAGGTGTAGGCGTCTTTTTTATCGGGGTAGAGGTGACGGAAGCTGTCCACAAAACCGCTCTCCAGCAGTTGCGTGAATTTTCCACGCTCTTCGTCTGTGAAGCCGGCGTTGCCGCGGTTGGACTTGGCGTTTTTGATGTCGATCTCCTGGTGAGCGACGTTGAGATCGCCGCAGAGCACCACGGGCTTAACGTCGTCCAGCGCGCGAAGATAGGCGCGGAAGTCGTCCTCCCACTGCATGCGGTAGCTTAGGCGCGTCAGTCCCCGCTGGGCGTTGGGCGTATAGCAGTTGACCAAGGTGAAGTCGCCCATGTCCAGCGCGATCAGCCGGCCTTCGTGGTCGTGGGGTTCCACGCCCATGCCGAAGCGGGGTTCCCCGTGGGGCACACGGGCGAACACCGCCGTGCCGGAGTAGCCGGGTTTTTCCGCGCTGTGTATGATCCGGTCATAACCGGGGAGCGCGATGTCGATCTGCTCTTCCCGCGCCTTGACCTCCTGCAGGCAGATCACGTCCGCATCCAGCGAAAGCACGCTTTCCATGAAGCCCTTGCCCGCGCAGGCGCGAATCCCGTTGACGTTCCAGGAAACCAGCCGCATGGCAGCCCCTCCTCGCGTATCCGGTTGATGCATTGTGTACCCGCGGCCGCCGGGGGCGAAACAGGGCCCCGCGCGGAAACGGCGCCCTGCCGTCAGGCCGTGGCCCTGGAGGAGGCGTCCGCTTCCTCCTTATAAGTGGGGACCAGCGCCTTGAGCGCGTCGCGTACCGCGGAAGGATCCGTGCCGGCGCAGGTTTCCAGCGCCAGGAGCTTTCCTTCGAATTCCGGGTCTACCGCCACGGGGCGCAGCACGTTGATTTTCTCGAAGCGCGTGTTGTCCAGCGTCTCAGCCTCCTCGGTGAGCATCAGCTCCTCATAGAGCTTCTCGCCGGGGCGCAGGCCGCAGAAGTTGATTTTGACGTCCTCGTCCGGTTTCAGGCCGCTGAGGCGGATCAGGTTCTTCGCCAGGTCCGCGATCTTGACCGGCGTACCCATGTCCAGCACGAAGATGTTGCCGCTCTCGCCGATGGAGGCCGCCTGCAGTACCAGCTGCGAGGCTTCCGGGATGGTCATGAAATAGCGGGTGATCTCCGGATGGGTGACGGTCACCGGGCCGCCGCGGGCGATCTGCTGCATGAACAGCGGAATCACACTGCCGTTCGAGCCCAAAACGTTCCCAAAGCGCACCGCCATGAATTTGGTCTTGGAGCGCCCGGCCATCCACTGCAGGATCATTTCGGTGACGCGCTTGGTGGCGCCCATGACGTTGGTGGGGTTGACGGCCTTGTCTGTGGATAGCGTGACCATGCGCCGGACGCCATACTTGTCCGCGCACCGGGCCACGTTGTAGGTGCCGAAGACGTTGTTCTTGACCGCCTCCGCGGGGCTGAATTCCATCAGCGGCACGTGCTTGTGGGCCGCCGCGTGAAACACCACCTCCGGGCGGATTTCGTCAAACACCTGCTCCAGCCGGTTTATATCCCGCACGGAGCCAATCAGAACCGTCAGCGGGATGGACTTTCCGTACTTCGCGCCCAGCTCATTGGCCAGCTCGTAGGCGTTGTTTTCGTAGATGTCGAAGATCACGAGGCGCTTGGGCGCGAACCGCGCGATCTGCCGGCACAGTTCCGAGCCGATGGAGCCGCCGCCGCCGGTGACCAGCACCACCCGGTCCTTGAGGTAGGCGGAGATGGCGCCCATATCCAGATGCACTTCCTCGCGGCACAGAAGGTCCGCGATGTTGACGTCCCGGGTCTCGCCGATTTTTTCGGTCTTGCCCGTCACATCCCGGAGAGTGGGCACGAGCTTCAGCTTGCAGCCCGTCTGGGTGCAGATGTCCAGGATCTGCTTGCGCTGCGAAAGCGACGCCGAGGGAATCGCGATCACGATTTCGTCCACCTGATATTTTTCCACATATTTCGGGATGTTTTCGGTGCCCTTCAGAACCGGGATGCCCATGATGCGGGTGTTGGCCTTGGCCGGATCGTCGTCCACGGCCACCACCGGCAGCCCGTCGCGAAAGCCGCGGGCGTTGAGCTCGCGGATCAGGCTCGCACCGGCCCAGCCCGCCCCCACCACCATTACCCGGGAGCAGCTTTCTTTCTTCAGCGCGCGGTTCTTGACGCCGATCTGGTTGACCAGCCGGACGCCGAAGCGCTGCGCGCCCGCCATCATCATGAGAAGCAGCCACGCGATGGGATAGACGGTCTTGGAACCCATTAAAAGAAGGTTGGGTTTCATGAAGAGGTCCGCCACCATGCCCAGAGCCATCGTGGAGGCCATGGTGAGACCCGTGCCCATCATGACGTGCAGCGCGTCGCCCACGCTGGCGTAGCGCCACAGCGTGCGGTACATCTTGGTGACGTAAAAAGAGGCCAGCCCCAGCGCCGTCATGACCGGCCAAAGGTTGGAAAAGATCCGGATCTGGTAAGGGGGGACGTTCGGTTCATAGCGCATCTGCATCGCCAGCAGCATCGCCAGGTTGATGATCGCGGCGTCAAACAGGACCTGCGCCGCGAGGAAACCGATCGATCGTACGCGGCTGCCGGCAAAATCCTTGTTCATGAGCACGGCTCTCCTTATGGCCCGGTCAGGCATGGGTGCGGCCGGACGGTTGCGCGTATCATTATAGCACACGAGGGCCGTGTAGGCAACCGGCGGGGAATGGGACCGCCCCGCCCTTTTGCGGAGAAAGCCAATCTTGACACAATTGGGAAATTATGTTACAAAAAGCATCAGGGGACAAATGATTTTTGGAAGGGGAAATGTAATGGTGCATTCGCGTGCGGGCAGGATTCTGGTAACGGTGCTTCTGGTCACCCTGGTTCTGGCCATGCTGCCGACCGCGGCGCTGGCCGGTCGCAGAAATCTGGACGCGACCGCGCTGGAGATCCTTCGGGAGAACTCGGCGTTTGAGAGCAAGCTGGCTTCGCTGCCAGAAGGCAGGAAAGGGGTCAAAAACGTAATCCCCAAGCGCTGCGTTTCCGTGAAGCAGGGCGATACGGCCACAGTCTCCATTCGGTTGCTCCGCCCGACGCTGAGCGCACTGAGCGATCTGAGAATTCAGTGCGACAGCGAGGATATCGATCTCATCGATTGCGGGTTTTCGGTTCGAAAGACCAGCGTCACCCTCCGCCTGAAGTTCAGGGCGTACGGCGACACGGGCGTCAAGCGCATTCGTTTTTCATCCGTCAGGAACCCGTCGCTCAAGCGATACGCCTATGTGACGGTCAAAAAGGGCAAAGTTAAAATCAAGTAATACCAATCCCAAACAAACTTGTATCGTTGCGGCGGTTCTTTTCGCGCAGGGCGGTGTCGCGCTCCGCGCAGCGCAGCTGCGCTGCGGCTCCTTGCCCTGCTATCTGCAAATCCTTGCCGCTTTGGATGCAGTAATATTTCGTATTGGTATAAATGCGGCTGGCCCGGTCGCGCGGATTTTGCGAAAGGCCCCCGGCAAGAAAATTGCCGGGGGCCTTTCGCGCCGGCGGACGCAACGCGCCGCGGAAGGAAAACTTCGTGCCCGCGCCGCGGTCAGGCGTCCGTCGCCCGGCCCGAGGCGAACGGCGTCACCGTCACCGCGTAGAGCGGCTGCGCGCCGTCGCCGCTGGGCCGCCACAGGCGCGGTTTGCCGATCAGGATGGAGCCCCGGACGGAGGCAATGCCTGCCGTCCCGCGCGTTCAAGCTTTCCGCGGCGATGCCTTGGAGATCGAAGGCCCGGACGCGTACCCGTTGCCGCCGACGGATTCTCCGTTCGGTGCGATGGCGGCCAGCGTATCCGGCCCCTCGAATTTGACGGGCGGCGCGTCGCCCGTCTGATCCTCCGCCGCCAGAGGGATCTTTCGCACACCGGCTTTTTTCCTGGAATTTTTGCTCACAGGGTTTCGAGCCAGTCGCCCAGGTCGTGCAGGTGGAGGGAGCGCGCACAATGCGCCAGCTTCGCGCCGGAATAGGGACAGCCTTCGAGCGTTTCCGACAGCTTTCCGGAAAGCGTTTCGTCCATGGCGTCGGTGAACACGGTGACGCCTGCGAGGGCGCCGTTCCGGACGGAGGCGTTCACCTCCACGCCGCCCCAGGGGAAACGGGTGGAGAGGGTCAGATCGCCCTCGGCGGGCTTGCCGTAGTTCCATTCGGCGCTTTGATAGCGGGCGAGGAGCGCCGGATCGATGGTCAGGCCGCCGGCATCTTCCACCGGCGCGGCGCCGTATTCGGCCGAGAAGGCGTCGATGACCGCGCGGCGCATCGAATCCACCGTGACGGCGGGGGAGAGCTCCGAAAGGTTCACCACCCGGGCGGGCACGCTCTTGACGCCCTTGGCCTTCAGCTTGTCCTTGGACACGTTCAGGTAGCGGCCGATGAGGCTCATGTCCACATTCACCAGCAGCGTGCCGTGGTGCAGCGCCCCGTCCTTCAGCACGCGGAAGGCGTTGCCGGAAAACTTGCGCCCCTGGGCGGTCAGATCGTTGCGGCCGGAGGGTTCGGCCTCAACGCCCAGCGCGCGCACCGCCTCGAGGATGACCTTGAGCTGGCGCGGGACGTCGTAGTCCGCCCGGGGCACGAGAAAGGAGAAATTCAGGTTTCCCATGTCGTGATACACCGCGCCGCCGCCGGAGGACCGGCGGGCCAGCGTGCCGCCCTCGGATTCCAGAAGGTCGACGCGGCACTCGGCGCGGGCGTTCTGCCCCGCGCCGATGACCACCGTGTGCCGGTTCTGCCACAGGTATAAAACCGCCTGATCCGACGGCAGCGTGAGAAGCAGCGCCTCCTCCAGCGCCAGGTTGCGGTGGGGGTCGGTGCTTTCGGTGGTGAGGATTCGCGTGGAGCGGATCATGGCCGTCCTCCTTGTAAAGTCCCTTCTGACGGTGTGTGTCTTGACGGTGTGTGTGTCGGCGGGTATGACAACCCTTACAGGCATTGAACCAGCGCCATATAAGCCGGGATCGCGATCAGCGAACCCAGCGCGGTGATCAGAACGCCGCCCGCGGCGTACTCGTCGTCGCCGCCGGTGGCGCGGGCCACGATGGGCGTCTGGGACATGACCGGCATGGAGGCCTGGATGAGCAGCACGTTGCGCATCAGCGCGGGCGCGCCCGGGAAGAGCAGGGCGGTCAGCAAAAGAAGCCCCGGCGCCACGAGGAAGCGCCCCATAAGCACCAGCGCGTAGCCCTTCTGCCAGCGGATTTTGCCGCCCCGGAGCATCCGCATCAGCACGATGCCGGTAAAGATCATCGAAAGAGGCGTCACGAGGCTGCCCACGTACTTCGCGGCGTCCAGGATGAAGCCGGGAAGCGTGAGGCCCATCAGAAGCAGCGCGATGGCGACGATGAAAGTGGTGAGCGGCAGCGGCAGCAGCTTTTTCAGGTCCAGCTTGCCGGTAAGGCCGGAGTCCGCCCGCATTTGAGCGTAACCCCAGGACCAGAACATGGACGTGTTGGCGATGTAATACAGCAGCGCGTAGGGCATGCCCGCCTCCCCGAACAGCGCCAGGGATACCGGTACGCCGATGAAGACGGAGTTGGAAAAGGTCATCATGCAGGCGAACACGCCACGCCGCGTCTTCGGAATTTTGAAGGCGCGGGCGGCGAGCACCGCGACGAGGCCGGTGACCGTCAGTGAAGCCGCCGCCATCAGGATACCGGCGGCCGAGGAGATCAGTTCGTCCCGGGTAAACTGGGTAAAGATGTTGTGGATGATCAGCGCCGGAAGCCCCACGGATACGACCAGGCGGGAGATGACTTCCGCGTGCTCGTCCTTCAGCCACCCGAGCTGGATCAGCGCCATGCCCAGCGCAATCATCAAAAAGATCGTAAGGACGATGCTGACGGCGGAGAGCACCATGGGCTAGAAGTCGACCTTTTGGGCGATGTAGGCCTCGAGCTCCGAAATGGGCAGGCGCTTTTGCGTCATCGTGTCGCGGTCGCGCACGGTGACGGTGCCGTCCTCCAGGGTGTCAAAGTCCACGGTGACGCACATGGGCGTGCCGATCTCGTCCTGACGGCGGTAGCGCTTGCCGATGGAGCCGGTTTCGTCGTACTCGCACATGAACTTTTTCGCCAGCATCGAATAGACCTCGCGGGCCTTGTCGCCGAGCTTGTTCTTCTGCAGCGGCAGGATGGCCGCCTTGACGGGCGCGAGCGCCGGGTGCAGGTGCATCACCACGCGGCTGTCGCCGCCCTCGAGCGCCTGCTCCTCGTAGGCGTCGCACAGGAACGCCAGCAGCGCGCGGTCCACGCCCACCGAGGGCTCCACGCAGTAGGGGAGATATTTTTCGTTCGTCACCGGGTCCAGGTATTCCATGGACTCGCCGGAGTGCTCCTGGTGCTGCTTCAGGTCGTAATCGGTGCGGTCGGCGATGCCCCACAGTTCGCCCCAGCCGAAGGGGAACAGGTACTCGAAGTCCGTGGTCGCCTTGGAGTAGAAGGCCAGCTCCTCCGGGTCGTGATCCCGCAGGCGCAGGTTGCCCTCGCTCATGCCCAGGGACAAGAGCCAGTCGCGGCAGAAGCCGCGCCAGTAGGTAAACCACTCCAGGTCCTCGCCCGGCTTGCAGAAGAACTCCAGCTCCATCTGCTCGAATTCGCGCACGCGGAAGATGAAGTTGCCCGGCGTGATCTCGTTGCGGAAGGACTTGCCGATCTGGCAGATGCCGGCGGGCAGCTTCCTTCGGGTGGTGCGCATCACGTTTTTGAAGTTGACGAAGATACCCTGCGCCGTCTCCGGGCGCAGGTAGATTTCCGCGGCGGTGTCCTGATTGACGCCCTGGAAGGTTTTGAACATCATATTGAACTGGCGGATGCCGGTGAAGTCCTTTTTGCCGCACTGGGGGCAGGGGATGCCCTCGTCGCGGATATAGGTCTCCAGCTTTTCGTTGGACCAGCCGTCGGCCTGTACGCGGCCTTCGGTGGCCTCCTCGATGAGCTTGTCGGCGCGGAAGCGGGCCTTGCAGGCCTTGCAGTCCATCAGCGGATCGTTGAACCCGCCCACGTGGCCGGAAGCCACCCACACTTCGCGGTTCATCAGGATCGCGCAGTCGAGGCCCGTGTTATAGGGGCTCTCCTGCACGAACTTGCGCCACCAGGCGCGCTTGACGTTGTTTTTCAGCTCCACGCCCAGCGGGCCGTAGTCCCATGTGTTGGCCAGGCCGCCGTAGATTTCGGAGCCCGAAAAAATGAAACCGCGGTTTTTGCAAAGCGCGACCAGCTTGTCCATCGTGAGTGCCGCCATCCGAATCATCCTCTATCTATGATTTCTACCGATTGTACACCATGATACCAGCAGCCCCGCGCCCCGCGCAAGCCGATCGTGTTAATTTCTCGGGCCGAAACCCTTGTTAAATTCGACTTGGCAACAATTGCGCGTGGAAATTTTCCTTTACATATGGTATACTGGCAAAAAACTATGTTTTTTTTGCATCGCGGCCGTGCCTTTTATCGTCGAATAGGCGCGGGGATTCTTGCGATTTCAACGGGAGGTCTAGTACCTATGAGGAAATGGGCTCAATGCTTGGCGCTGATGTTCTTGATGACGGTGTTGACGGGCCTTCCGGCCGCGGCCGAGGGGGACGGCGTCACCACCTATCGCGCGATGCTCATCGGCATCGACAACTACGCGTCCAGCGCGCTGGTCGGCTGCGTGACCGACGCAAACCGGATGTGGGCCGCGCTGCAGACCGCCAATGAAGCGGGCGCGATCTACCAGCAGCCCAAGATCCGCACCAACCTCAAGGCCGCGGAGCTCTCCACGTTTCTCAACGAACTGACCGCCTGGGGTGTGGACGACGACGATGTGACCTTCTGGTACTTCGCGGGCCACGGCTACATCAGCGACAAGGACGTGGCCTCCATCGTGGGCACCGACGCCAAGACGCTGCGCATCGACCGCCTCAAGGCCGCGCTGGATGAGATCCCGGGCACCAAGATTGTGGTGCTGGACTGCCGCTACGCGGATTCCCTGATCGAAAAGGGCGGCACCACCGCCAAGGACGTACTGCAAAAGTTCAACGACAACGTAGCCAATATCTTCCTGACCGATCCGGAGCACTATTTTGTGCTGTCCGGCGCGACGCTTGCCTCGTCGGTGACCGCCGCCAGCGGCACCGCCGACGCCCACGGCCTGGTCACCTACTACCTGACCGGCGCCTGCGGCTACGACTATCAGGCCCAGCAGCCCGGTGACCTCCTGGGAGACGCGGACGGCAACGGCGCGGTGTCCCTGTCGGAGGCCAAGGCCTTCATCGACGGCGCGGTGGCCGGGGAGAGCGGCGCGCCTCAGGTTCAGGTGGCCGTCAGCCCCGCCGACAGCGGCTACCCCGTGCTGGCACGCCGCGCCAACACCGAGGTGCTCAAGGTGGATATGGACAAGGCTTCGGCGGAGGTCGCCACCAACTACACCCTCCAGCTTCAGGCGCAGGCTTCGCCCGCCAACGCCACCCGGCCGGGCATCACCTGGTCCTCCAGCGACCTGGGCGTCGCCACGGTGGATGCAAGCGGCCTCGTCACCGGCGTCCGCGCCGGTGCGGCGCGCATCGTGGCCATATCCGACAACGGCCTGACCGCTGCCTGCGACGTGACCGTGCGGGACGTCACCTTTGCCGACAGCATCGAGATGGTCATTGAAAAAATGGTCCTGGGCGAGGGCACCAGCCGCCAGATGAAGCTGACCGTCAGCCCGCCCGACGCCGATGAGAACATCACCTGGACCACAGACGACCCCACCGTGGCCACGGTGGACAATAAGGGCAACGTCAGCGCAAAGGGCCTTGGCGACGCGTTGATTACCGCCACCACCGAGCGTGGCGTCGCCGCCACCGCCAGCATCCGGGTGGTCAACAAGGGGAAGGAAGTCACCGCCATCCAGCTGAACAAGACCAGCGTCGAGCTCTACGAGGGCAACGCGCTGCAGCCGGAGTATAAGCTGGAGCCCAAGAACCCAGAAGACGCGACGGTTACCTGGTCCAGCAGCGATTCCGCAGTGGCCTACATCAATACCAGCGGCCTCCTGGTGGCCGAAAAGCCGGGCGTGATCAAGCTGACCGCCACCGCCTCCAGCGGCGTTACCGCCGAGATGCAGGTGACCGTAAAGGGCGCGGAGCTGACCATTGCGCCCAGCCCCGTGACGCTTAAAAAAGGCGGCACCCAAAAGCTGACCGCCAAGATCATGCCCTCCGGCCTGATCCTGACCAACACCTGGCGCTCCGCCGATCCCGCCGTCGCCACCGTGGACGACGAGGGCACCGTGACCGCCGTGGCCAACGGCCTGACCACCGTCACCGCCTCGCTGGACAGCGGCGTGTCCGCATCCGTGCCGGTCAGCGTGGTGGACGTGCCCGCCAAGAAGATTCAGATCAGCAAAGGCAAGCTGAAGATGACCGTCGGCGCCGAACAGGAGCTCAAGGCCAAGGTCACGCCCGCCAATGCCACCATCACCCAGGCCTTCTGGTCCTCCAGCAACGAAGCCGTGGCCACCGTGGATGAAAACGGCAGGATCACCGCGCTGACCCCCGGCAAGGTGGTCATCACCGCCAGGACCCACAACGGCAAACGGGCCCGGTGCCTTCTGCAGGTGGAGCCGGTGGCGCTCAAATCCATCAAGCTCAGCCAGACCTCCGCCACGCTGACCGCCGGCATGGACGGCGGGAATACGCTCCAGTTGACCGCCGATACCAACCCGGTGTCCGCCGGCGCCAACGCCGTCAAGTGGGCCACCAGCGACAAGAAGATCGCCACGGTGGACGAAAACGGGCTGGTCACCGCGGTGTCGCCCGGCAAGGTGGTCATTCGCGCCTCCTCCGGTAAGGTCAGGGCCGACTGCAAGATCACCGTCACCGGCAACGAGGCCGTCTACAAAAAGCCCGCCACATCCAAGGAAAAGAAGGTCTACGTCAGCGCCCGCCACATTTACTACAAGAATGGCAACCTGGTGGTGGAGGTCTACTTCGCCAATAAGAGCGGCAAGACGGTAAAACTCCCCTACGCAGGCAAGCTGGTTCTGACCCTCAAGGACGGTCAGGTCATCGAGCTGAAGGATGTCGAGCGGGGCAAGAACCAGCTGATGAACGGCAAAATGGCCGTGGCGGACTATAAGCTCAGTCTGGATGAACGCCCGGAACTGGACGGGCTGGATCTGCGAGGCGCCTCCGCGACCATCCTGACCGAAGAGGATCAGGCCGCGACCGAGGACGCGGCGCTGGGCGGCGACGCCACCGTGGACGACACCCTTGACGAGACGGACGCGGCGACCACTTCCGCGCCGGTATAAGGCATCCGGTCTATAGGCCCGGGCCGCGCCAGATGGCGCGGCCCGTTTCACATTGCGGGAGGGGAGGGGAAACCCGTCAGGATTCTCACCTACACCGTGCCGCCGGAGGAGGGCGGGCGGCTTTTGCGAAGGCTCGTGCGCGGCCGCATGGGCGTTTCCCAGCACGTGTTTTCGTCGTTGAAGGTCAGGGGCGGCGTACTGGTGGACGGCGCGCCCGCTCGTGCCGATCAGGCGGTTTTTGCCGGGCAGGTGATTAACGTCGTGATGGCCGACGAGGCCTCCGGCATTCGCCCTGACCCCGTCCCGGTGGACGTGGTGTACGAGGACGAGGACATGCTGATCGTCCTGAAGCCCGCGCCGCTGCCCTGCCAGTTTTCTTCGCGGCAGGAGGGGATGGCGCTGGAAAACAGGCTGGCCGCCCGCTACGGTGAATGCTACGTATTCCGCCCGGTCAACCGGCTGGATAAGGGAACCAGCGGGCTGATGGCGGTGGCAAAGCATCCTCACGCGCAGATGCTGCTGGCCCGGATGCTCCACGGCGACGCCTTCGCCCGGGAGTATCTCGCGGTGGTCGCGGGCAGGCCGCCCGCGGACGAGGGCGTGGTGGACGCGCCGATCGCCAAGGCCCCCGGCGCCACCGTTCGGCGCGAGGTCAGCCCGGATGGGAAGCCCGCCCGCACCCGCTACCGGATTTTGGCGCAGCGGGACGGGCTGTCGCTTCTGCAACTTCGGCTCGAGACCGGGCGCACCCACCAGATTCGCGTGCACATGCGTTTTCTGGGCTGTCCGGTGTGGGGCGACTTTCTCTACGGCGAGGAGACGCCGAGGCTTCCCGGCCGCTTCGCGCTGCATTCCTGGCGCATCGCCCTCGTCCATCCGATGACCGGCGCACCCCTGCGCTTCGAGGCTCCGCCGCCGCCGGAATTCGGGGCGTGGGCGGTACTGCGGGAAGAAATTCCCCCGCTGTGACGCGCGGGGTCAGCCGCGCGCGGCACAGTCCCTGCCCCAGTTTGAGGCCAGCGCGGTGGTCAGCGTCTGGACCAGGTAGGACCACAGCGGGCGCCGGGCGGGCACCGGGTAACCGGCTTCGTCGAACACCATGCAGCTGAGGGCGTGTGCGGGCGTACAGGACTGCTCCACGAAGATCCGCTTTTCGGGATGGTAGAGCAGCGCGCCTACGGGGTCGTTTTCCGTTACGTAGTTGACGGCGCGTTCGCTTAGGCGCGTTTTCTGCGCCTCCGTCAGCTGGCAGCGGGCGAAGCCCTGTCCGTCGAAGGCGACGCATTCCGTCCCGCCGTTTTCCGCCACCGCCAGGCCGTACAGCGCGTTGTGCGCGCCCTTCGAGTGCCCCGTCAGCATGAGCCGGCCTTCCGGGAAGCGGTTCACGAATGCTTCCACCGCCGGATACTGGTTGGAGCCCACCAGCGGCGCCAGGAAGTTGTCCGACCAGTCCATGATCCCGGACAGCGACGTGTGGGACTCGGTTGGGCGCATCGCCGCCACCCGGCCCACCTCGGGAGAGGCGAACGCGTAGGCCGCGAAGCCGGGTTGGGTCAGGTCCACCTGCCGGGCGACGAGCACCATCGGCCCCACCACCGGGTCCTGTGTAATGTCCTCAAGGGGTTGCCGTCCGTAGGGCGGCAGTTCTTCGTGATCGTCAAGCAGCGCCTGCGACAGGGCGGCAGCGGTTTTGCCCAGCGCCCGGTCGCCCTCGGGAAAATCGTAGTAGGCCAATTGGCAAAGGAGTGAAAGCTGCCAGGGAGTCATCCAAAACACCTCCAGACAAATGCGGTCAACGCGCAGAGCGACATGCCCAGCACCGTGGGCAGCAGCATGGCGACGAGCATCCATCGGGCGCTTCTGGTTTCGCGCCAGATGGTGAGGCAGGTGGTGGCGCAGGGCCAGTGCAGGAGCGAGAAAATCAGAAAACAGACGATGTTGAGACCCGTCCAGCCGTTTCCGGCCAATACGCCCCACAGCGCGGCGGAGGAGGTCTGCGCCAGCGTGCTTCCGGAAAGGTAGCCCATCGCCGCCACGGGCAGCACAATCTCGTTGGCGGGGAAGCCCAGAATGAAGGCCGTCAGCACCATGCCATCCAGCCCCAGCGTCCTGGCGAAGGGATCCAGCGCCGAGGCCATCTTGCTGAGAAGGCTCAGTCCGCCGGGCCTTACGGTTGCCAGGACAAAGAGGAGCGCGCCCGCCGGCGCGGCCACCACCAGCGCCCGCCCCAGTACGAAAGCCGTCCGGTCGATCAATGAGCGCGTCAGTACCTTGCCGAATTCCGGCCTGCGATAGGGAGGCAGCTCCAGCGTGAAGGCGGAGGGTACGCCTTTGAGCAGCGTCGCGGACAGGATTTTTGACGCCAGAAACGTCGCCCCCGTGCCCAGCGCGATCAGCGCGGTCAGCCCCAGCGCGCTGAAAAAGGGCGAAGCGCCACCGCCGGAAAACAGTACGCCCAGCAGCAGCACCATCGAAGGGAAGCGCCCGTTGCAGGGCACCATCGCGTTGGTCAGGATGGCGATCAGCCGCTCCCGGGGCGAATCGATGATGCGGCAGCCGATCACCCCCGCCGCGTTGCAGCCCAGGCCCATCATCATCGTCAGCCCCTGCTTGCCGCAGGCGTGGCACCGCGCGAAGGCGCCGTCCAGGTTGAAGGCCACACGGGGCAGGTAGCCGGAATCCTCCAGCAGCGTAAAAAGGGGAAAGAAGATCGCCATCGGCGGCAGCATGACGGACACCACCCACGCGGTCACGCGGTAGATCCCGTCGATCAGAAGCCCGGTGGCCCATCCGGGAGGCAGGCGCGCCGAGAGAATCCCGCGGCCCCTTTCGAAAAGCGCGGCCAGCCATTCGGACGGGACGTTGGCCCCGGCGATGGTGATGTAAAATACCAGCGAGAGCAGAAGAAGCATCAGCGGAATACCCACCAGCCTTCCCGTCGCCAGGCGGTCGAAGGCCAGCTGACGGTCCGGACCCGCGCGTTCCCCGCCGCGAACGCAGCGTTCGCAGAGGACGCCGGACGCGCGGTACAGCGACGCCACGACCGCCTCCGTCAGCGCCTCCGCGGGATAGCCCGTCCGCGCAAGCTCCTCCCGCGCGGCCGTCACCGCCTCGGACACCGCGTTCGTCCGGTACGGCTCAAGCGCCGGGTGGTTCTCCAGCGACGCCTCGCCCTCCAGCAGCCGAAGCGCCACCCAGCGGGGCGACACCGCAGCGTCCGGCGCCTCGGGCAGCGCCCGCGCCACCCGCAGGATCGCCCGTTCCACCGCCGGCGGGTAGGGCGCGCGGTAGGGCGTGGCGGGGAGGTCGCCCAGAAGTGCCATCCGCCGGACCAGCTCCCGAATGCCGCGCCGCCCCCGGGCGCTGACGGCCACCGCCGGCGCGCCGGTCTCGCGGGAGAGGCGCGCGAGGTCGATTTGGATGCCCTGGCGGTCGGCCTCGTCGATGAGATTGACGCAGAGGATCACCCGGCCGGTCATCTCCAGAATTTGCAGCGCCAGATTCAGGTTGCGCTTGAGGCAGGTGGCGTCCAGTACGACCACCACGCCTTGGGCCATGCCGGACAGGAGAAAGTCCCGCGCCACCTCCTCCTCGGCGGAGCGCGCCGCCAGCGAGTAGGCGCCCGGAAGGTCATACAGCTCAAATTTTTGCCCCATGTGTTCGCAGGAGCCCCGGGCCAGCGCCACGGTCTTGCCGGGCCAGTTGCCGGTGTGCTGCTTCAGGCCCGTCAGGTGGTTGAACAGCGTGCTCTTGCCCACGTTGGGGTTTCCGGCCAGCGCGATGATTTTTGCGTCAGACACGCGCGTCCCCTCCCGTATGACAGATGGACACCGCCCGGGCGCTCTCCCCGCGCAGCGCGATCACCGCGCCGCAGGCGAGGTACGCTCTGGGCTCACCGGAGGGCGCGCCGAACAGGCACATGACCGTTTCGCCCGCCGTGAAGCCCAGATCCATGAGCCTGCGCCGGAGCCGGACGCCCGCGTCCACCCCCGCGATTTTCGCCGAGCCTCCCACGGGCAGATCGTTAAGTGTCGCCAAAGGTACCGCCCCCGTTTCGCTTTCC
This sequence comes from Bacillota bacterium, assembly GCA_023421395.1. GTDB lineage: Bacteria > Bacillota > Clostridia > Christensenellales > Aristaeellaceae > JAEZHK01. Next base: position 41,850 of record JAEZTL010000006.1, read on the forward strand.
ATTCTATGAGGCGAACTGCATGCCGGTTCGAAAACGGCGCATACTCGGCGCGGAGGCGATGGATATGAAGGTATGGCGCTCCTGGCTGGCCCGATTCTGGAAAGCGCGCGGGTTTTACATTTTGACGGCGCTGTGCCTCGCCATGGTGGCCGGTGCGGCGGTGTACGCCCGCGGGCGCGTCGCGCCGGCTCCCGCGGCTCCGTCCGCCGCGGGAGCAAGCGCTCCGGCACCCGCCGCCGCCGCCCTCGCTCCCGCGCCTGCGCCTACCGTTACGCCCGCGCCCGCGCTTCTCTGGCCGGTTTCCGGGCGGCGGATTCTGCGGGACGACCAGCCGGAGCCCGCGTGGTTCGAGCCGCTAGGGCAATATGAAACCCACCCGGGCGCGGACATCGCCGCCGAAGCGGGGGAGGAGGTCGCGGCGGCCGCCGACGGGACGGTGGCTTTCGCCGGATTCGACCCGCAGCGGGGGTATCTGGTGGAAACCCGAGCGGAGGACGGCCTCGTCCTCCGGTACGGCAACCTGTCGAGGAATCTCCGCGTATCGGCGGGTGACCGGGTGCGGCGGGGGCAGGCGATTGGCGCGGTGGGTGAAAGCGCGCCGTCGGCGGCTGTGCTGGGCCCCTTCCTGCACTTCGAGGCGTTTCGCGGCGGCGCGCGGGTGGCACTACCCTAGTTGAGGGTGCATAGTATGGCACGGATTCCCCCGAAAGGAGCGAAGAAACGTGTCATACGTTCTCAATCAAAGACGCCGCGGCGGCTGCGGAAGCCGCGGTTGCGGCCACCGGGACTGCGGCCATCGCGATTTCGACTGTCACGAAAGAGACGAGGACCGCCGCAGGCCCTGCAGGGATTTTGACCCGCGCGGCTGCTGCGACTGCGCCAATCCGCCGGACTGCTTTGAAGGCGAATTCTTCCGCGACCCGATCTACCGCGGCCCCTGCCCGCCCGATCCCGAACCCTGCGACCGCGACTGGGCCAACAACATCTACGCCTGCTGCACCCAGAGCGGCGTTCTCTCCGTCAATGAGGCCGGCGGGCGGCTGCCCTTTGAATCCACCTGCAGCTACACAAGCGGCGCTTTCCTGCATTGCCGCGGCGAGTTTCGGCTAATCTGCGGCGGCGTTTACCTTGTGTTCGTAAAAATCATCGTGCCCGCCAACGAAACGCTGACCACCCGGCTGTGGCTGGCCCTCAACGGCGAGGCGATCCCCGGCACCGCCATTGACATCGCCAAGACCACCACCGGTTCCTCCGCCTGCTACGTGCTCAACGCGGTCGTATCCGCCGACGCGGACGACGTGCTTTCGATTCGCTCTTCGAACGCCTTCCGGCTTACCGACGACAGCGTACTGGCCTCCGTCACGATCCTCAAGGTGGACTGACGCCCCGGAGCGGCAAGCGCTGCCCGCCCCCGAAGGGTTTGCGGGCGCGGCGCCAACAAAACGATGCGGCCGCCGGCAATGCCGGCGGCCGCATCGTTCCCGGCGGCGCGAAATGCCGCCCGGGCGCGCGGGGTTATTCGGGATCGGTACCGTAGGTTAGATCAATGGCCGAGACCGCGCCGTCGTCCAGATGGTAAAAGAGGGATCTGTATTCGCGCCACTGGTCGGGCTCATCCAGCGTACACCAGCCGTATACGAAGGCCGCGAAGCCGTCCTTTCCCTCCTGGGTGAGGGTGAACCCGCCCACCGGCCAGGTTTCGTCGATCCTCCAGGCTTCGTCCACCGCGGGGTTGATGTCCTGAACGGCGTAGGACGCGCTGCCGCTGACGCGGGAAAAGAACGCCGCGGCCACATCCGCCTGCGCAGCGCCGGGTTTCAAGCCTCGGACGGCGGGCAGCGGATAATCCGCGCGCTGCCATTTGGCGCCGAGAAGGTCGGCGGTGAGACCGTCAAGTCCTTCGGGCAGCGAATCGCTTTCCCCGTCTTCCCGCCCGTCGATCAGTCCGTTCTCGAGCGTGACGCGCAGGGTGACCTCTCCGCGTGGAGCGCCGTCCTCCGCCGTCGTGCTCAGCGTCAGATAGGTTTCGCCGGTGGCGGGCCCTTGGTATGCCCAGGCGCAGCGGTCCGGGGACAGGAGTGCCGCGTAGTCGGACACGGTTTCAAGGCCCTGCGTGATGCTCGCGATGTCCGCATCGGTGAACGGCGCGGGCTGTGCGGATGCCGCCCCGGCGGCGGGTATGACGGCGAGCAGGAGAAGCGCGAGAACCAGAACCGCGATGCATGGCCGTTTCATGGTACATCCTCCCCAAATCATGGTTTTTGTACGCTGTGTCCGGCGCGCGTGCGCCGCAGCGCCACCGTTATTAAGACGAAAATTGCCGGATTCCGTGCCATATTTTGGACGCCCGGGAAATTTCTTTTAAAACAAAGCGCGCGCGCCGACTTCCCGTTTGACCGCGCGGCCCCGCTGGGATACAATAGGAACACCGGGGGTGGGATGCATGCGGACGGTTCTTACGGCGGAAGGGATGCGCGCGCTGGAGACGGCGTGCTTCGAGCGGGGGATTCGCTCCGTCGATGCGATGGAGCGGGCGGCCGGCGCGGTGGCGGACTTTCTGGCGGAGCGGCTGGGGTGCCGCGCGCTGGTGTATTTCGCCTGCGGGCCCGGCATGAACGGCGGTGATGGCTACGCCGCGGCCCGGCTGTACGCGGCGAAGGGCGGACGGTCGGTGGTGATCCCGCTGGGCGAGGAGGCGCGCCTGACGGGCGACGCGCTCTCCAACTGTGTGCGCGCGCATGAGACGCCCCGGGTGTGGTTCCGCGGCCCCGGGGAGTTCGGCGAGCGGCCGGACGCCTGGGTGGACGCGCTCATCGGGATCGGCCTGAAGCGCCCGCTGAACGAGGCGGCAGCAGCGCTCGTCCGGCGCATGGCGGCAGACCGGCGCCGGGGCAGCCTCGTGGTCGCGGTGGACGTGCCCTCCGGGCTCGACGCCACCACGGGCCGCGCGCTGGGGGAGGCGGTGGCGGCCGACGCCACGGTCACTTTCGAGCACCTGAAGAGCGGGCACATCCTCTCCGAGGGGCCGGAGTACTGCGGCGAGGTGCTGGTCCGGTCCGTCGGTCTCTCGGGCGATGTGCCGGATGCCGCGCTTCTCATCGATAAGCCGGATCTGGCGGGCGCGCTGCCGCGGCGCGGCCGCGAGAGCCATAAGACCACCTTCGGCCACCTTTTGCTGGCGGCGGGTTCGGTGGGGATGGCGGGCGCGGCGCTGCTCGCCGCGCGTTCGGCGCTCCGGAGCGGCGTCGGGCTTCTCACCATCGCCTGTCCGGAGTCCATCGTGCCCATTTTGCAGATCGGCGCGCCGGGCGCCGTGTGCGTCCCGCTGCCGGAGGCGGGCGGCGCGGTTTCGGAGGCGGCGCTGCCCCGGCTTGCCGCGGCGCTTTCGGGCAAGAGCGCGGCCGCCGTCGGGCCGGGGCTGGGCCGCGCCCATCCCGGCGTGGTCCGGCTGATTCTGGAATCGGGGCTTCCGGCGGTGATGGACGCGGACGCCCTCAATCTGCTGGCCGAAAACCGGGAGATGATGTCGCTGCTCGGGCCCCGGCACGTGCTGACGCCTCACCCGGGCGAGGCGGCGCGGCTCATCGGCGTAAAGCCGGTGGACCTGATCGAGGGGGCCGGGGCGCTTCGCGCGCTGGGGGCGACCGTCATCCTGAAGGGCCCCACCAGCGTCATCGCGGGGGAGAGGACGTACCTGAGCGCCTCCGGCACGGCGGGCATGGCGCGGGGTGGCAGCGGCGACGTGCTGACGGGCCTTACGGGCGCGCTGCTGGCGCAGGGACTGCCGCCGGAGAAGGCGGCCTGGGTGGCGGACGAACTGCACGGCCTCGCGGGGGAAAAGGCGGCGCAAAAATATGGCGTCGTATCGATGGGGGCGCTGGAGATCATCGACTGCCTTCCGGAGGTCATGGGCCTTGCGCTGTGAGCATCCCCTCCGGCGGGCGGCCGGGTGCGTACGGGTGGACCGGGGGGACGCGCTCTACCTCGCCCGGGAGCCGGCCGAGGGTTTTTTGTGCGGGCGGCGCGGGGAATACTGGGCGCTGACGCCCGGCGAGGCGCTGATTGACGCCTTCGCCGCCTGGGCGCTGCCGCGCGCCGGGGGAGATCCCCTCGTCCGCTCGCTCTCAGCTCTCGGCGGCGGCGGGGCGGAGGATGTGCCGCTTCTCATCGAGGGGATCAAGCTGATCGACCTTGCGGCGCCGGAATCCGCCTGCGCGGCCTATGAGAAAAGGCTGCGCCAGCGCGCGGCCCTGCGCCTCCGGACGAGGGCCGGCGGGAGACTTCTCGGCCTCTCGGCCGCCTGCCTCGCTCTCGCGCGGCAAGGCTTAACCAAACAATAACCGCGTTAATCTTCCCGCTCTTGCGGGCGGAGGAAATCCTGTGTTACAATGCCCTATCCATCCCCAAGGAAAGCGAGGTTCGGCCATGGATTATCAAAAGATGACAGAGGAGCAGATTGCGCAATCCGTCGCGAGCAAGCTGCAGCGCCACTTCGGATGCGAGCTGGCTGACGCCACGCCCAATCAGATCTATCAGGCGGTGGCCTCCACCGTTCGGGACGAAATCATGCAGCGCAGGGCGCTGTCCCGCGGCGTCCGAAAAGACACCAAAGCAAAAAAGCTTTACTATCTATCCGCCGAATTTCTGGTGGGCCGCGCGCTGCACAACAACATGATCGCGCTGACCAACGAACGAAACTACCTCGAGGCCTTTCAAAAGCTGGGCATCGATAAGTCCTTGATCTTCGAGCAGGAGCCGGAGCCGGGCCTCGGCAACGGCGGCCTGGGGCGCCTTGCGGCGTGCTTTCTGGATTCGCTGTCCGCGCTCAAGCTGCCCGCCATGGGCTGCACCATCCGCTACGAGTACGGCCTGTTCCGCCAGAAAATTGTGGACGGCTACCAGGTGGAAATGCCGGACAACTGGCTGGACAACGGCAACCTCTGGGAGATTCCCCGGCCCGATCAGGCGGTGGAGGTCTACTTCGGCGGCACCGTCGAACAGTACGTGGACGGCATCGGCCGCACCCGCTACCGCCAGAGCGGCGGCTATACCGTGGAGGCTGTGCCCTACGAAATGCCGGTGCTGGGCTACGATTCCGCGATGGTGAACATGCTCAGAACCTGGTCCGCGCGCTCGCCCAAGACCATCGACATGCCCTCCTTCAACCGCGGCGAATATGTGCAGGCGGTGGAGCAGAAGGAGCTGGCGGAGGTCATCTCCAAGGTGCTCTACCCGGAGGACAACCACACCGCCGGCAAGGAACTCCGGCTCAAACAGCAGTACTTTTTCTCCAGCGCGTCGGTACAGTACGCGGTCAAGGACTTCATCAAGGTGCACGGCCGGGAGTGGGATCTGTTCAGCGACAAGGTGGCCATCCACATCAACGACACCCATCCGGGCATGGCGATTCCGGAGCTGATGCGCATCCTGATCGACGAGCACGGGCTGGACTGGGACCGCGCCGAGGACATCGCGCGGAAGACCTGCGCCTACACCAACCACACGGTGCTGCAGGAGGCCCTCGAGCGCTGGCCCGAGGAGATGGTGGAGCGCCTGCTGCCCCGCATCTACATGATTCTGAAGGAGCTCAACGAGCGCCTGTGCAAGAAGCTCTGGGGCGTGTACACCGGCCAGTGGGAGCGCATCGGCCGCATGGCCATTATCGGCTACGGCCAGGTGCATATGGCGAACCTCTGCGTGGCCATGTGCCACACGGTCAACGGCGTCAGCCAGATCCACGCGGACATCCTCCGGCGTCAGACCTTCCATGATTACTACCTGATCGAGCCGGATCGCTTTCTGGGCATCACCAACGGCATCACCCACCGCCGCTGGCTGATTCAGGCAAACCCGGGGCTTTCCGACCTCATCGACGACGCCATCGGCGACGCCTGGCGAAAGCACCCGGAGCGGCTTCGCGATCTCATGCCCTTTGCCGATGACGCCGCCTTCCGCCAGAAGTTTGACGCCGTCAAGTGCCAGAACAAGCAGGCGCTCGCTTCCTACCTCCGGCGCCGCCAGGGCGTCAACGTCGACACCTGCACCATCTTCGACGTACAGGCCAAGCGCCTGCACGAGTACAAGCGGCAGTTGATGAACGCGCTGGGCATTCTGATGCTCTATGACCGGATTGACCGCGACCCCGCCTACAGCTTCCCGCCGGTCACCTTCATCTTCGGCGCGAAGGCCGCGCCGGGCTTCTACCGGGCAAAGCTGATCATCCGGCTGATCAACGCCATCGGCGATCTGGTGGCGAAGCACCCCCGCGCCTCAAAGCTGATCAAGGTGGTATTTCTGGAGAACTACTGCGTGTCTGCCGCCGAGGTTCTGATGCCCGCCACGGACGTATCCGAGCAGCTTTCCACCGCCGGCAAGGAGGCCAGCGGCACCGGCAACATGAAGTTCATGATGAACGGCGCGATCACCATCGGGACGATGGACGGCGCCAACGTGGAGATTTACCAGTCCGTGGGCGCGGACAACATCTACATCTTCGGCCTTTCGGCGGAAGAGGTGGAGAGCGGCTACGCCTCCTACCGCGCCAGCGCCATCTTCGAGACCAACGCGGAAGTGCGCCGAGCGCTGACGATGCTCATCGACGGCACGCTGTCGCCGGACAACCCGCACCTGTTCCAGGAGCTGTACCACGCGCTGCTGTTCGGCGACGGCGGCGGAATGGCAGACCCCTACTTTGTGCTCAAAGACCTGCCCGACTACCTGCGCACCCGGCAGCGACTGGCGCGGGATTATGTAAACCGCGACAAGTGGCTGGCGATGGCGGTTCGAAACGTGGCGGCTTCCGGCGTGTTCTCCTCCGACCGCACCATCGCCGAGTACAATGAAAAAATCTGGCGCCTGAAACCGCTCACGCTATGACCTTATTCCACGATTCCCAGGACGAGGCCTTCCGGACGCCGCCGGGGGCCCTCGCCGCGGGGAACTGGGTGGCGCTGCGCCTCGCGGCCGAGGGTGTGACCAAGGTACGGCTCAGGCTTTGGTGGGAGGGCAGCGCCATCGTCGTGCCGATGGCGAAAAACGCCGAAGGCCTCTATGAGGCGCGCTACCGGATGCCCGAAAAGCCCGGCCTTCTCTGGTACTATTTCATGGCCGAGGCGGCGGGGAAGACCGTCTTCTGCGGCAACGCGCCGGACTGCCTGGGCGGCAGGGGGGCGATCTGGGACCACGAGCCGCCTTCCTTTCAGATCACGGTGTACGACCCCGCCTACGAAACCCCCGAATGGATGCGCGAGAGCGTGATCTATCAGATCATGGTAGACCGCTTCTACGCCTCGAAACCCGTCTCCGAGCGCCAGCCCCCCGAACGCGGCCACTGGCACGAGGACTGGTACGAGCCGCCGGAGCAGCGCATCGTCAGCGGCGACAACGCGGCGGACGACTTCTTCGGCGGGGATCTCACCGGCGTCCGGCTGAAGCTGGACTACCTCAAAACCCTGGGCGTGGGCGCGATCTACTTCAACCCCATCTTCCGGGCCCGCTCCAACCACAAGTACGACACCGCCGACTACATGGCGGTGGATCCGTCCTTCGGCGACGAGGAATCCTTCCGCGCGCTGTGCCGGGACGCAAAGGCCAGGGGCATCCGCATCGTGCTGGACGGCGTGTTTTCCCATACCGGCGCGTATAGCCGCTACTTCAACCTGGACGGCGCGTACCCCGGCGCGGGCGCCTGCCAGTCGAAAAAGTCGCCTTATGTGTCCTGGTACACGTTCATGAAGTGGCCGGAGGATTACGACTGCTGGTGGGGCGTCCGGACGCTGCCCAACGTGCGCGAGATGGACGAGGGGTATCTGGACTTCATCATCCGCGGCGAAGACGCCGTAGCCGCCCACTGGCTGCGCGCGGGCGCAGGCGGCTGGCGGCTGGACGTGGCTGACGAGCTGCCGGTGACGTTTCTCCGCCTTCTGCGCCGGCGGGTCAAGCGGGAGGACGCCCAGGCCGCGCTGATCGGCGAAGTCTGGGAGGATGCCTCCAACAAGGTGTCTTACGGTGAAATCCGTACCTATTGCACCGGGGACACGCTGGACAGCGTGATGAACTACCCGCTCCGGGACGCGCTTCTGGGCTTTATGAACGGCGAGATCACCGCCAGGCAGTTCTGCCGCCGGGTGAACCACCTGAAGGAAGTCTACCCGAAGGCCTTTTTCTACGCGCTGATGAACCTTCTGGGCAGCCACGACCGGCCCCGCGCCGTCAACGTGCTGTCCGGCGCCCGGGATCAGAGCCCACCCCGCGAGAAGCGATCCGCCCGGAAGCTCACCGCCGCCCAGTACGCGCTGGGCAAGCGCCGCCTGATCGCGGCGTGGCGCTTCGTCTGCGCGCTGCCGGGCATGCCGTCCATGTACTACGGCGACGAGGCGGGCCTTCAGGGCATGGCGGATCCCTTCTGCCGGGGAACCTATCCCTGGGGCCGGGAGGACGGGGCGCTGGTGGCCGAGATTTCCGCGGCCATCGCCCGTCGAAACGGAAGCGCCGCCCTCAAAACCGGCGAAATGCGGCTCTTCGACGCCGGCGAGGACGTGGCCGTGGCCATCCGCCGCATATCCGGCGGGCTGGACGCCTTCGGGAAGGCCGCGCCGGACGAATGCGTGCTGGCCGCCGTCAACCGCGCGGACGCGCCCCGGCGCATAGAAATCGAGGACGCGTGGCTGGGGGGAAAGCTTACGCTGGAGCTTCCCCGGCAGTATTGCCTGATTCTGAACAACCCGTAAAACACCCCGGCGGGATTGGATTTTGAAAGGAAAGGAAACTCCATGAAACTGGCCGTTTTTTCGGACATTCACGCAAATCTGACGGCGTTTCGCGCCTGCACCGCATTTGCCGACCACCTGGGCGCGGATGGCTACGTGCTGCTGGGCGACTACGTGTCCGACTGCCCGGACCCTCACGCCACGCTGGAGCACCTCAGGGCCATCTCCGCGAAAAAACCCTGCTACACGGTGTACGGCAACCGCGAACAGTACCTGTTCGACCATGAGGCGAATCCCGACGGAGACGGCTGGTGCGTCTCCTCCCAAACAGGATCGCTTCTCTATACTTACCGCCACCTGACGACGGACGACTTTCGCCTGCTGCACGAAATGCCGCGCAAAAAGCGCATCGAAATCCCTGGCTGCGCGCCCATCCTGGCCTGCCATGGCGCTCCGGACTCCATCAACCAGCTGATCTATCCGGGTACCCGCGACGCGGACAAGCTTCTGAAAAACCTGGACGAAGCGGCGCTGCTCCTGGGCCACAGCCACATCCAGTACCGCTATGAAGCCTTCGGCAAGCAGCTGGTGAACCCCGGCTCTCTGGGCATGCCCATGAGCCAGGGACTGACCAAGGCCCAGTTCGCGATGCTGACCGATCAGGACGGCCGCTGGCAGGCGCGCATGCTCAACGTGCCCTACGACAGCCGCGAGGAACTGGCCCGCTTCGACAAAAGCTCGCTCGATCAGATGGGCCTCATGTGGACCCGCGCGGTGCGCCGGCAGATTCAGTCCGGCGGTAACGTGACCTACGAACTCCGGAAGCTGGCCGACCGAATCGCGCAGGAAATGGACCTGGCCGGCACGCCCGAGGCCTGCTGGGAAGAAGCCGCCAGGCGGCTGGAGCTGGCGTAAGGAAAAGCCTTTACATCCCGCGGCGGCCGTACTATAATGATCCTTAAACCGACCGAAAGGGTGTTTTTCATGGCCGACACCACCGTCAGATCGCTGTACCGCACACCGCCCAAGGCGGATCAGCCGTCTATCCGCGTCAGCGGCTGGGTGCGCACGATGCGTGAAAGCAAGGCCTTCGCCTTCATCGAACTGAGCGACGGCACGTTTTTCAAGCCCCTGCAGCTGGTGCTGGAGGAGGAGAGGCTCCCCGGCTACCGGGAGCTGACCCGCGCCATTGGCGTGGGCGCTTCGATTGCGGCCGAAGGCACGCTGGTTTTGACGCCCGACGCGAAGCAGCCCTTCGAGCTGAAGGTGGAAGCGCTCACCGTCATCGGCGTCAGCCCCAGCGACTATCCGCTGCAGAAGAAGCGGCACACGCTGGAATACCTGCGCACCATCGCGCACCTGAGGCCCCGGGCCAACCTCTTCCAATGCGCGTTCCGCATCCGCTCCATTGCGGCTCAGGCGGTGCACCGCTTCATGCACGACCGGGGCTTCGTCTACGTGCATACGCCCATCTTCACGGGCAGTGACTGCGAGGGCGCGGGCGAGATGTTTCAGGTGACCACGCTCCCCATCGGCGATCCCCCCCGCACCGAGGATGGCGCGGTGGATTTCGACAAGGACTTCTTTGGAAAGCCGGTATCGCTGACGGTTTCGGGCCAGCTCAACGCCGAGACGTTCGCGCTGGCCTTCCGCGACGTGTACACCTTCGGGCCCACTTTCCGCGCCGAGCAGAGCTACACCGCGCGCCACGCGGCGGAGTTCTGGATGATCGAGCCGGAGATGGCCTTCGCCACGCTCAAGGAGGACATGCAGTTTCAGGAGGATCTGGTCAAGTACCTGATCGGCGCGGTGCTTGAGGAAGCGCCGGAGGAGATGGAGTTTTTGAACGGCTTCGTCGACCCGGGCCTCGTCGAACGCCTCACCGCCGTGCGTGACGCGGACTTCGCCCGCGTCACCTACACCGAGGCGGTGGAAATCCTGAAAAACTGCGGCGCGGACTTCGAATACCCGGTGTTCTGGGGCTGCGACCTGCAGACCGAGCACGAGCGCTACCTGACCGAGAGACACTTTGGCCGGCCGGTGTTTGTCACCGACTACCCCAAGGAGATCAAGGCCTTCTATATGCGCATGAACGACGACGGCAAGACCGTCGCGGCGGCGGATCTCTTGGTGCCGGGCATCGGGGAGCTCTGCGGCGGCAGCCAGCGCGAGGAGCGCGAGGAGCTTCTGCGCGGGCGCATCGAGGAAATGGGCATGAATCCCGAGGATTACTGGTGGTACCTGGAGCTGCGCAAGTACGGCTCGGTGCCCCACGCGGGTTTTGGCATGGGCTTTGAACGGCTCATCATGTACCTGACCGGCATCGGCAACATCCGCGATGTGCTGCCTTTCCCGAGAACCACCCGGAACGCGGAGTTTTAACCGCGCGAAAACCGAATAACAGACAGTTCGAGGCCCTCCTGTCTCTAAACAAAACCAGGTGAAAGGCGCCGTCAGGCGTCTTCAAAAGGGGCGCATTTCGCGCCCCTTGATTTTGGGCCGCCCTTGGGCGGCCATACTTTTTGTTGGAGGTATCGCCATGAAAATTGATCTCCGGTTTCTCCTTCGCGCCGCGGTGATCGCCGCGCTGTACGCCGCCGTCACGCTGCTCCTGGCGCCCATCAGCTACGGGCCGCTGCAGCTGCGCGTCGCCGAGGCGCTGACGCTTCTCCCCATCCTGACCCCCGCCGCCGTGCCGGGGCTCTTCGTCGGCTGTCTGGCGGCCAACCTCCTCGGCGGCGCGACGGCGCTGGACGTGGTGTTCGGTTCGCTGGCGACGCTGGCGGCGGCGCTTCTCACGCGGCGGCTCCGGAATCGCCCCCTCGTCGCCGCGCTGCCTCCGGTGCTGGTCAACGCGCTGGTGGTGGGCGCGGTGCTGGCGCTGGCCTACAACATGCCATTTTGGCTGACGGCGCTGGAGGTGGGCGCGGGGCAGCTGGGCGCCTGTTACGCGCTGGGCCTGCCAATTTACTACGCGCTTCGACGGCTGCCAGCCCATATCTGGTAGATACGACAGACTTCTTACGCAATATGTTGGCCATGTTTGTTAATTATTATCCGGAAGGCTTGAATCTGTAACAGAATTGAAATATAATGGAGGCGATTCACAGGCTGGAAGGAAGGTGTGCGTTTGGGCATGAAGGTTTGGATGAAGCGGCTTCTGATTGCCATCGCGATCCTGGCGTGCGCGGGGCTGATCCATCAGAGTACCGCGGATGCCGCGACGGTGTTCAAGGCGAAATCCACCTGCAAGCTTTACAGCAAGATCTCCAAGAAGGCCAAGACGCTCAAGGTCGCCAAGGGCCGCGCGGTGAAGGTTTATGCGGTCAAGGGCAATTGGTGCAAGGTTACAGTGGGCGGCGTCAAGGGCTACATGCAGAAATCCTCGCTGACCAAGAGTGTCAAATCCAAGTCCAGCTCCATCCGTACGCTGAGGGGCGGCAACACGGGCTCCGCGGTCAAAAAGCTCCAGACGCAATTGGCCAAGCGCGGCTTCATCAGCAAGAGCGCCGTCAACGGTTATTACGGCTCCGTCACCGCCCGGGCCATCCGGCAGTACCAGATGATGTCCGGCCTCTCCGCCTCCGGCACCGCCACCACCGCGACGATCCGCAAGCTCTTCTCCTCCGGAAGCCGCCGCCCCAAGGTGACGGCGACCAGCTGGTCCAACTACTCGATGAGCAAGGTATTCCCCGACGGCACGCTGGCCACCATCGTGGACCTCAACACCGGCGCCAGGATGCGCATCCGCCGCGTGGGCGGCCACAATCACTTTGATGTGGAACCGGCCTACGCCTCTGATACGGCGGTGCTCAAGCGCATGTATGGCGGCACCTGGTCCTGGGACAGCCGCGCCGTGCTGCTCATTGTCCGGGGGCACTACATCGCCGGCGCGATCAACGGCATGCCCCACGGCGACGAGATCAGCCACTCCAACAACTTCGACGGGCAGTTTTGCCTGCACCTGAAGGGCAGCACCACCCACGGCAGCGGTGACTCCAATGCCGCGCACCAGGCGAATATTCGCAGGGTATACAGCTACTTCAACTGAATAGAAACAGTCGGCAATGAGCGCCCTCCCGCATGGCGGGGGGCGTTTTGTCATGCGCTTGCCCGGAAGATCGCGGTGGAACCCGCCCGTCAGAGCATTTCCGCACCTTTGAACGCTTCGTCCAGCAGCGCGAGCTGGTGTTCCGGCGTCATCGGAATGTCGACGTGGTAGAACCCGGCGGGCCTGTCGGGAACCGCGCGGCGCAGGCCATCCAGGCAGGACCGCTCGAAGGCGTCGTCTTCGGCGATGAAGTCGGTCTCCACGTAAACTCCGCCGGGCGCGAGCGCGGCGGCGATTTTCCTGTACAGCCGCACCTTTGTCTCCCGGTCAAAGTGGTGCATCGCCTCCACGGAAACCGCCGCGTGGAAGGGACCGGGGAAGGGCAGCGCGAGGCAATCGCCCTGAATCAGCGTCAGGCTGCGCCCGGCGTGCTTCTGCCGGAGCGCCGCGAGCATGCGGCTTGAGAGGTCGATGCCGGTCACGCGCGCGTCCGGGCACAGCCGGAACACCTCGTCCAGCTCCAGCCCCGTGCCGCAGCCCAGATCCAAAAGCTTCAGACCCGGCGCGAGTGGCAGCGCCCGCGCCGTTTCCGCGTAAAACACACCGGAGCCGGCCACGTTTTTTCGCATGTGCGTCTCGTACCCGTCCACCCGCGCGTCGAAAAACGCGGCCATCTCTTCCAGCGGCATTGAATCATCCCCTTTTTGCCACTATATCACATCCGGCGGGAAGAAAATGCCGCCAGGCGCATTCCAATCATTTAATTTGACAGATTTCCGTGCGAGGCGTACAATGAAATGTGAAATTTTGACGATGAGGAAGATTTTTCATGAGCATTTCGCACTCCTCCGAGCTGCGCCAGCTGTTTCTCAAATTCTTTGAATCCAAGGGCCATGCGGTGATTCCGTCGGCGTCGGTTATTCCCGAGAACGACCCGACGGTTTTGTTCACGACGGCGGGTATGCACCCGCTGGTTCCGTACCTCCTGGGCGCGAAGCACCCGATGGGCACGCGGCTCACCGACGTGCAGAAATGCATCCGCACCGGTGACATCGAGGATGTGGGCGACCCCAGCCACCTGACGTTTTTTGAGATGCTGGGCAATTGGTCGCTGGGCGACTACTTCAAAAAAGAGGCCATCTCCTGGAGCTGGGAATTCCTGACCAGCCCCGAATGGCTTGGGCTGGACCCCAGCCGCCTGGCCTTCTCGGTGTTCGCGGGCGACGAAGGCGTGCCCCGCGATGAAGAGGCCGCCTCGCTCTGGCGTGAACAGGGCGTGCCCGCCGAACGCATCTTCTATCTGCCCCGCAAAAACAACTGGTGGGGCCCCGCCGGCACCACCGGCCCCTGCGGCCCGGACTCCGAGATGTTCATCATCACCGACAAGGAGCCCTGCGGGCCCGACTGTTCGCCCGCCTGCGACTGCGGGCGGTACCTCGAGATCTGGAACGACGTGTTCATGCAGTACAACAAGCAGACGGACGGCACATACATCCCGCTTGAGCAGAAGAACGTGGACACCGGCATGGGCCTCGAGCGCACCATCGGCGTCCTGACGGGCGCGAAGTCCGTCTACGAAACCGACCTCTTCACCGGCATCCTGGGCAAGATCGCCGAGTTGTCGGGCAAAAAGTATGGCGAAGACCCGGAGATCACCCGCTCCATGCGCATCATCGCCGACCACGTGCGCACCGCCACCTTCATCATCGGCGACGACCGCGGCGTCACCCCCTCCAATGTGGACCAGGGCTACGTGCTCCGGCGGCTGATCCGTCGCGCGGTGCGCCACGGCATGAACATCGCGCTGCCCATCGGCGCCACGTCGAAGATCGCCGAGGTCATCGTGAGCCAGTACGCCAGCGTGTATCCGGAGCTTGAGCGCAACCGCGCCCACATCCTGGAGCAGTTCGACCTGGAGGAGGACCGCTTCCAGCGCACGCTGAAGCAGGGCATGCGCGAATTCGACAAGCTCATCGCGGAGATCGGCCGCGTGAAGGGCGCGGTGGACGCCTTTGAGGCGGGGCTCGCCGCCGGCCCGAAGGCCGCCGCGGAAGCCCTCGCCGCCCAGCTACGCCCCACGCCGGAGAATCAGGGCGTGATCGAGGCGCTGCGTTCGGGCGCCGTCTCCTACCCGGAGATCGCGCGGGAACTGCGCGTGCGCCTTGGGATGATCGACGGCCGCGCCGCCTTCAAGCTCTACGATACCTATGGATTCCCCATTGAAATCACCACCGAGATGGCCCGGGAAAAGGGCCTGGTGGTAGACGAGGAAGGCTTCAACGAGCGCTTCCGCCAGCACCAGGAGAAGAGCCACGCCGGCGCGGAGCAGCGCTTCAAAGGCGGCCTGGCGGACACCACAGAAGAGACGGCCAAGCTGCACACGGCAACCCACCTTCTACACGCGGCGCTTCGCAAGGTGCTGGGCGGCGAAGTGGCCCAGAAAGGCTCCAACATCACCGCCGAGCGGCTGCGCTTTGACTTCTCCTTCCCCCGGAAGATGACCGACGAAGAGATCAGGGCCGTCGAGGACATGGTGAACGGCTTCATCAAAACCGGCGGCAGGGTGGTCTGCGAGGAGATGACCGTGGACGAGGCCAAGGCGGGGGGCGCGATTGGCCTATTCGAATCCAAGTATGGCGAGCGCGTCAAGGTGTACACCATGGGGACGTTCAGCAAGGAGATCTGCGGCGGCCCCCACGCGTCGGATGTGGCGGACCTTGCGAGCTTCAAGATTCTGAAGGAGGAGTCCTCCTCTGCGGGCGTGCGCCGCATCAAGGCCGTCATCGGGAAATAATACCAAGGAGGGCTGCGCCATGAAACACCTGTCGGAAATGAGCTTTGCGGAGCTGCTCGACCCCCGGGGCTACGACTGCCCCTATTGCGGCAAACATCATACCACCGGCCTCAAGGCCTTCGAGGCGGGGCGCGGCGTCGTGAAGGCGCTGCCGGGCATGCTGAAGGCGCTGGGCATCCAAAAGCCCTTCATCGTGTGCGACAAGAATACGATGAAGGCCGCGGGCGGGACGGTGGAGGCGCTTCTGAAGGAAGCGGGCATTCCCTACAAGCTCTACATGCTGACCGCGGACCATGTGGAGCCGGACGAGTTCTCCGTGGGCGCCATCACGATGGCGCTTGACCCCTCCTGCGACGGCGTCGTGGCCGTGGGCAGCGGCGTTGTCAACGATTGCTGCAAGGTGGTCGCCCACGCGGCGGGCAAGCCCCAGGTGGTGGTGGGCACCGCGCCGTCCATGGACGGCTACGCGTCGGACTCCTCCTCCATGCACGTCAATTCCGTCAAATCCACGCTCTATAACGCCTGCCCCGTGGGCATTCTGTGCGACAGCGAGATCATGAGCCAGGCGCCGATGCGCATGCTGTGGGCCGGCCTGGGCGACATGATCGCCAAATATGTGTCCGTGTGCGAGTGGCGCATCGCCAACCTCATCATCGGCGAGGAGTACTGCGAGGAGATCGCGGGGCTCATGCGCGCGTCGGTCGAGAAGATCGTCGAAAACGCGCAGTGCCTCGCTTCCCGGGACCCCGAGGCCATCCAGGCGGTGGCGGAAGGCTTGGTTATGTCCGGCGTGGCGATGTCGTTTGCGCTGTCCTCCCGGCCCGCGTCGGGCCTCGAGCACTACTTCTCCCACATGTGGGAGATGATGGGCATGGAGCGCGGCCAGAAGGCCGACCTGCACGGCATTCAGGTGGGCGTGGGCACCCGGCTGACGCTGGGCCTTTACGACTGGATCAGGACCCTCACCCCCGACCGGAAGCGCGCCACGGACTTCATGGCCTCCTTTGACCCCGTGGCCTGGGAGGCGATGGTTCGCCGCATCTTCGGTGCTACCGCGCCGCAGATCCTGGCCATTGAGGCCCGCACGAAAAAGAACGACCCTGCGAATCATTTGAAGCGCTTTGACGCCATCGAGAAGAACTGGCCCGAAATTCTCAAGATCATCGAGGAAGAATTGCCCGATACCGATAAGATCGACCGGCTGATGCGCGACCTTGAAATGCCCCGGGTGCCGAAGGACCTGGGCATCTCCGAGGAGGACGCCAAGGATGCCTTTACCGGAGCCCGCGAGATTCGGGACAAGTACCTGTCCTGCAGCGTGCTGTGGGATATGGGCCTGACCGAGGAGGCCAGGGCGAGGATCCACGCAGAGTAAGGGTGCTGCCTGCTCATAAGCCCCGTCATACCTTCCAAACGCGTTCCCCGCGCGCACATGCGCGCGGGGAACGCGTTTTTTATCATCCGTCAGCGCGCAGATCGGCGGCAAAAAAACCATTCTTCAGCCCGCCGCCTTTGCTTTTCGTTTCCTCGGGGGGAGGGATCAAGGGAAATCATTGCCCATTACGGGGCGCTGAGCGGAGCCCCGCATCATTTTCTCCCTTCGGCAGCGTAACGATTACCTCCACGCTCGTGGGTGTGTCCACGACGCGGCTGACCGCCTTGACGCCGACCCGGTTCAGCGAACGCACGGTGGAGAGCAGCGCGTTGACGAACATGCGCTGGTCGCGGCAGTAGATGCGCACCCGCCGGGGTTTTGCCGCCGCGCGGCCGAGGCGTTCGACGACGTCCTCCAGCGCGCGCACGCTCATGCCCTCCGCCGAGGCCCGCCCGGCCAGCGCCAGCTGCGCCGCTTCGCCCGGCGCACGGAGCAGCGCCCGCGCGTGGCGCTCGCCAAGCGGCGCGTCCCGGAGCGCCTCCAGCACGGAGGGCGGCAGCGTCAAAAGCCGCAAAAGGTTCGCCACCGCGCTCTGACTGCGCCCCAGACGCTGGGCCACCTCGCGCTGCGTCAGGCCGTAGCGCAGGATCAGCCGCTGGCAGGCCTCGGCCTCGTCCAGGTAATGCAGGTCCTCGCGCTGCAGGTTCTCCACCAGCGACAAAATCGCGGCCTCGCCGTCGGAAGCCTCCACCACCAGCGCGTCCACGGTGCGCGCGCCCAGCTTTTTCAGCGCGCGCATGCGCCGTTCTCCGGCAATCAGCTCATACCCGCCGTCCACGGCCCTTACCATCGGCGGGGACAGGAGCCCGTCCCGCTGAATGGACTGCGCCAGGGCGGCGATGGAATCCTCGTGAAAGCGGCTGCGCGGCTGCTGGCCGGACGGCGCGACCGAGTCGATGGGCACCCGCCGGATCACACGGCGCAGCGTGTACTGCTCCATCTCAGGCCCTCCAAGAAAAAATCCCGCACTATATATGCGGGAAGGCGGGGCGCAAGGCGCGTTCGACGATCATTTCGCCGTGACAGGGACAAGGCGGCGCACCAGATACCAACCGGCGATGCCGCATGCCAGCATGATCAGGTAGACCGGCAGGTAGCCCGCGCGCTCCACCAGCGCGCCCGCCAGGTACGTGCCCAGCGACAGCGGCGCCATCACGATGGCCGCCAGCACGATGGTGTCGGCGCGCTTTTCCGGCGTCACCAGCGTGATCATGTGCTGGTAGAACCCGGTGTAGGCGGGCGTATTGACCGCCACCAGCGCCATCGCCAGGGAGAGCGGGAACATCACCGGAAGTCCGGCCTTCCAGACGAAGAAGCACGCCAGATTGGCAAGCGCGCAGACGACGCCCAGAATTTCAGCCAGCCGCATCATGACGGGATAGCTGAGCCTGCGGCACACCTGAGCCCAGAGGACGCCCGCGGTGATCTGCCCCAGGACGGGCATGAACACCAGCGTCGCCAGCTGGGTCTCGGAAAGACCCGCCTCGCGGCCGAACATCAGGTTGACCGGCGCGGCGATCAGCGTCATCAGGTACAGCGCGCGGGCGATCAGCGTCACACGGACGGAGGGGTTCTCCTTCAGGATTGGGAGGATCCGGGCGATGTATCGGACGGGATGGGCCGGCGGCTCGTCCGGGGCGCAAGGATGAGGCAGATCATGGAAGCGGGACAGCGCCACGGCGCTGATCAAAAAAATCGCGGAGGCCAGGGAGAAGATGACCGCGTACTGGACCTGAAAGGGAAGCGCGCTGCCCAGCACTGCCCGCAGCACCCAGCCGGAGCCAAGCCCGGCCAGCCCCGCGAAGGTCTGCTGCATCGATACGACCTCGCCCCGGCGCTGGATCGGCAGCGTGCGCGTGCAGATTTCTGCCCAGATCAAGCCGACCATGCCGTCCGCCAGGAAAAAGAGCGCGTACAGCGCGAGGAACACCCACGCGGCCGCCTTTCCGTCGAGGCCCGAAAGCATGAATAGCGCCATCAGGAGAAACAGCGGGCGGCTGAGAAAGCCCAGCGCCGTCATGCGCCTGATCTGTGAGGGGATGCGGTGGATGATCAGCCCCATGATAAACTGGCCCGTCAGCGGCGCCAGCGACCGGAGCGTTGCCGCGAAGCCCGCCAGCGCGGCGGAGCCGGTGGTGATCTGGATGAAGTTGGTGATGACCGTATCGCCCTGTAAAAAGGAGAGTCCCGCCCAAAAGAGCGTACCCTCCAGAACCATCAGTTTTGAATTTCTTTCCGCAAGCTGCGCGTCCGGCATGTTTTTTATCACGGCCCTAGCGCGGGCCCGGTCTCCGTTTAATCTATTTTGGGGGCTGTTTTGCGTATTCACGGATGGATTTGAGCACGTTTTTCAGGCCGTTGGCCGAGGGCTCCTTTTCCATCGCGTCGATGAGGCTGCCGCGGTCCTTGTAGACCTCCACCACCCGCGCGCGGAGCGTATCGGGCGTCATGTCCTCCTGATAGAGCACCCGGGCCAGCCCCCGCGACTCAAAGGACTTCGCGTTCATAATCTGGTCGCCCCGGCTGGCGGTCATGGGGTAGGGGATGAGCAGCGACGGCTTTCGAAGCGCCAGGATTTCCGACAGCGTGTTGGAGCCCGCGCGGGAGATGAGCACATCCGCCGCCGCGTAGGCGTGGGGCATCTCCTCCGTCAGGTATTCCTTTTGGCAGTAGTTGGCCGTGCCCTCCAGATTGGTGTCCAGGTTGCCCGCGCCGCACAGGTGCAGAACCTGAAAACCGGTGGTGAGGCCCGGCAGCGCGGCGCGCAGCGCGCGGTTGATGGACTGAGCGCCGCTGGAACCGCCCACAACCATCAGGATCGGCCGGTCGTCGCGGAAGCCAAAGAGCTTGAGACCCTTTTCTCTGGAGCCGGTAAACAGCTCGCTGCGAAGCGGCGTACCCACGTACAGCCCCTTGCCGCCGGCCGTAGCCGCCGCCTCCGGGAAGGTGCATAAAAGCTTTTTCGCAAAGGGCATCGCCAGCTTGTTGGCCAGGCCCGGCGTCATGTCGCTCTCGTGGAGCAGCACCGGGATGCCCAGCGCCGCCGCGCCGTAAACCACCGGCACGGAGACAAAACCGCCCTTGGCGAATACCAGGTTCGGGCGCAGCTTGCGCATGAGCGCCAGCGACTGGCCCGCGCCCGCCAAGACCTTCAGGGGGTCCGTGATGTTCTTCAGGTCGAAATAGCGGCGCAGTTTGCCGGTCGCCACATGGTGGTAGGTCACGCCCTTGATGGGTTCGACCAGCCTGCGCTCAATGCCATCGGCGGTGCCGACGTAATGCACGTCCCAGCCCTCTTTGAGCAGGGACGGAATCAGCGCCAGGTTGGGCGTCACGTGGCCCGCGGTTCCGCCGCCGGTCAAAACGATGCGCTTCAAGGCCGAACCACCTTTCGAAAAATCCCCATACTACAATTATAGCATGACGCGGCCGGACTGCCTTGCAGATGATGTTAAATGAGCTTATGTTATTTGCGAATTCGGGCCTTTTGGATTATGATATAAGAAGACTATTTTCAAGGGGTGAGGCTGGAGATGTACCAGGCGCTGTACCGCACATGGCGGCCGGAGAAGTTCGAGGACGTGGTGGGACAGGAGGCCATCGTGCGGACGCTGGTGAAGCAGGTGGAGTCGGGCCGCATCGCCCACGCCTACCTGTTCTGCGGCAGCCGCGGTACCGGCAAGACCACCACGGCCAAGATTCTGGCCCGCGCCATCAACTGCGCCCGCCCGCTGCCCGGCGCCGACCCCTGCGGAACCTGCGACGCCTGCCAGTCCATTCTGGAGGAGCGGGCGATGGACGTGGTGGAGATTGACGCCGCCTCCAACAACGGCGTGGATGAGATCCGCGACCTGCGCGAGAAGATCCAGTACCCGCCGTCGGTGGGGCGCTACAAAGTATACATCGTCGACGAGGTGCACATGCTCTCCTCCGGCGCGTTCAACGCGCTTTTGAAGACGCTGGAGGAGCCGCCCGCCCACGCGGTGTTCATCCTGGCCACCACCGAGCCGCAGAAGCTGCCCGCTACGATTCTCTCCCGCTGCCAGCGGTTCGATTTCCGCCGCATCCCCGCGAGGCTCATCGAGGAGCGGCTGAAAGTGGTGATCGAAGCCTCCGGCGCCGCCGCCGAGGACGAGGCGGTTCAGCTGATCGCCAGGTCCGCCGAAGGCGGCATGCGCGACGCGCTGAGCCTTCTGGACACCTGCATGTCGGAGGAGAAGCTCACCGCGGCCAGGGTGCGGGAGGCGCTGGGCGCCTCCGGGCTCGAGGCGATGTACGAGTTCGCGGACGCGCTGATCGCCTCCGACGCCGGCCGCGCGCTGACGCTGATCGGCCGGGCGATGGACGCGGGACGCGACGCGATGGTATTCGCCCGGGAGGTAACCGGACACCTGCGCGCGCTGCTCCTGGCCCAGATGGTGAAGGAGGGCCTCGAGGACCTGATCGAATCCACCCGGGAAGAAGCCCAGCGGCTCGTCCGGCAGGCCTCCTGCGCGAGCGCCGAGGGGCTGACCCGCTGGATGGAGCTTTTCATGCGCGCCGAGGGCGACATGAAATGGATGGCTCAGCCCCGCAGCGCGCTGGAACTGGCCGCCGTGCGCTGCTGTCATCCGGAGAAGGAGCTGAACCCGGAGGCGCTCTTCGAGCGGCTTTCGAAGCTCGAAGCGCGGCTTCAAAACCTCTCTTCCGTGCCCTTTGAGCCCACCGCCGCGAAGAGCGCGGCACCCGCAAAGCCGGAAACCGCGCCCGAAGCGCCCAAGCCGGAGCCGGGCGCGCCGCCGAAGAGCGCCGCGCCCAAGGCGCCGGAAATCGCCGGCGCGGACAGCTATCGAGCGGCCCTTGACATCGTGGCCAGGGAGCAGCCGCCGATCTTCGGCATGCTCAAGGACGCGGCGTTTCGCGGGGTAGATGGAGACAATGTGCTGCTCGAGCTCCCCCGGGCCCGCGCGTTCTACCGGCAGATTCTGGAAAAGGACGACAAGAAGGCGCTGATCGACCGGGCGTTGACGGAAGGCTTCGGCAGACCGGTGGCGGTCCGGTTCGTGCAGGGCGGCGAGTCCGCGCCCCGGGCCGCGAACCAGCGCACGCTGGAACAGGCCTACGACGTGTTCGGCCGCGACAAGGTGACCGTGCTGGACGAGTAGCCCGGCGAATTCATCATCGCTTTCTCAGAGAAAAGGCGGACGTCATGCTGAAAAAACTTCTGGACAGGAGCCTGATGTACTTCCTCCTGATCGGCGCGGGCAACACGCTTTTGTCGATGCTGATCATGTTTCTGCTGTATGAATGGGCGGGATTTGGCTACTGGGGCGCGAGCGCCGCGGCCTTCGCCGTCACCAGCGTCATCAGCTTTCTGCTCAATAAGAAACTGTCCTTCCGCTACGAGGGGCATGTGTGGGCGGCGGCGCTGCGCTTTGCGCTGGTCATCGCCGTTTGCTACCTGATCGCCTATTCGATGGCTCAGCCCGCCGCCGCGTGGCTGCTGGAGCGGTTCATGGGCGCGTCTCTCTCCGCCGCGGCCATCGACCGGGCGGCGCTCATCACCGGTCAGGTGCTCTTCACCGGGCTCAATTATTTCGGTCAGCGGTTTTTCGCGTTTCGGAAGGGCGCGGGGGAGGCACCGTAAAGCCGCGCCTTCTGACGCCGGCAAGGGGGAGCCGCGCGCCCTTGCCTCTTTCTTCGGGGAAAATGAAAGCATGGAGAGATTTTCGTCCCTCCATGCGCTCTTTTTTGTGCTTGACCTGAGAACCTGCCTAAGCCCTTTGGCGGGGGTCCCGGAGGGGCCCAGCCTCCGGCGCCGCCCCGTCCCGCCCGTTCAGCGGCTCGCCCCGGAGGTAGGCGGGGGCGAAGGCGATCAGCGAGATCAGCGCGATGGCCGCCATCACGCCGAAGGCGGCCTTGAGCCCGATCGCCTGGGCGACAAGCCCGCCGCCCAGATTGCCCGCCACCCGCGCCACGCCGAAGCCGGAAATCGCCAGCAGCATCTGGCCCCGCGCGCGCAGCGCCTCCGGCACCGTGAGGCTGATGTACTTGGACATGGATACCGTCATCACGATGAAGCCCCAACCGTGGAGCACCTGGGACGCCATCGCCACCCACACGCTGTCCGTCAGCGCCAGAATCGCCCAGCGGACGGTCAGTGACACGGCGGAGATCAAAAGGAGCCTGCCGACCCCCAGTCTGTCGAACAGCCGGTCGCCCAGCAAAAGAAATACCGTTTCGCTGCTGGCGGACAGAAAGAACGCCCAACCCAGCAGCGCGGGGCTGCCCCCGGGCAGCGCGGTGAAGTACACCGGGAAGAACACGTAGAAATAGCCCATGGTAACCTGCATGAGCGTCGTGAGCGCGATCAGGCGCATCAGCCGGCCGTTTTTCATCAGGACCATCATCGAGGCGCCGCGCTTCTCGCGCGCGTGGCCCGCGGCGCTTGGCAACCAGAACGTTGCGGCGAACACCGCCGCCAGCGCGAGCGCCGTCATCCAGGGCATGCGGTCCAGGTGGCCGTTGATGAGCTTTCCAAAGAGGATGGAAGACAGCGCAAAGGCGTAGGTGCCCAGAAGTCGCACCTTGCCGAAGGGCTGCCCGCGCTGTTGCAGCGCCTCCAGGATCACCGAATCACCCATCGGCTGAATGGAGGGGTAGCTGGCGGCGAAGAGGCTCAGCACGGCGGCCAGGTACCAGAAGCTGTCGTTTACCGGCAGAAGGAGGATCGCCCCCGCCGCCATGACGCACAGAAGCCGCAGCACGCGGGCGCGGCTTCGGGCGCGGTCGCCCAGCGCGCCCCAGGCCGGCTGGGTCAGAAGGCTGACCACCGGGACGGCGCTCATCAAAACGCCGATCTGCGCGCTGTCAAGCCCCTTTCCGGCGAAATACACGGAGATGAAGCCCTGGTAGACTGAATTCGCCGCATAATACGTCATCAAAAACAGCGAAAAGCGCCATGGGTACGCATCCTCGCGCGACATCTGGCCGCCTCCTCCCGCCCACGCCTCCGGCGCGGGTCCCCGCGGGATGCCCGCCCGCTTTCGCGCGGACGCCGCGCAAGAAAAGCGGGGCCTCGGGCATCAAATGGTATTGTATCGCATTTGGCACAAGAAAAAAGCGAGTTTTCGAAAAACATTTGCGTGCCCCGCGCGTTTGGTTGTATAATAAACGGGAGAAAAATCTGGGGGACGATATGCCGATACATCTGATCGCGTCAGATCTTGACGAAACACTTCTGAACAAGCGCGCGGAACTGACCGGACGCACGCTGGCGGCGCTGAAGCGCGCGATGGACGCGGGTGCGCTGGTGGTGCTCTCATCGGGGCGCATGGTCGGGGCGATGTCACGCTACGCCGGGGAAATCGGCGTCAACGCGCCGATGATCGCCTTTAACGGCGCGCTGATTTACGGCCTTCGAGAAGGCAGGGCGCTGGCGGCCCGGGAGATCCCGGTGGAGGATGCCCGCGCCGTGGCGAGGGCCGCGGAGGTCCGGGGGATTCACATTCAGGCCTTCACGCGGGACGATTACTATTTTGAACGCGCGGGCGCCTTCAGCGACCTCTACGCCCGGGGCATTGGCGGCATCACAGGGCGCTCGACAGGCGTGAAGCTGTCGGAGTGGATCGACGCCCCGCTTTGCAAGCTTCTGATGATCGCGCCGCCGGAGGAAGCCTCGGGGCTGCTCCGGGAACTGGCGCCGGGGTTTTCCCGCCGCATGGAGATGGCGCTTTCGAGGCCCAACTACCTGGAATGCACCGCGGCGGGCGTCCACAAGGGCGCGGCTCTCGAGGCGCTGTGCGGCATCCTGAACATCCCGAGGGAGGCGGTGGCCGCCTTCGGCGACAACCAGAACGACTTGTCCATGCTGCGCTGGGCCGGCAGCGGCTACGCGGTGGCCAACGCGCCGGAGAGCGTGCGCGCCGCGGCGCTCCCCGCGCCCGCCAGCGACGAGGACGGCGTTGCCCAGGTGATTGAACGGCTCTTGGACGAGGGCGCCATCGCGCCCGCCCCGAAGGAGTGAAAGCATGGTACCCGTCAAGGAATTTGTCGAGAGCCTGGGGCTGGAGACCATCTCCGCCGGGAGCGCGCGGGAACTGGCCATTGAAAGCAGCGACATCAACCGGCCCGGCATCCAGCTGACAGGCTATTGGGCTCACTTCGCCCACGAGCGCCCGCAGATTCTGGGCAAGGTGGAGATGAGTTATCTGTTCTCGCTGGATGAAGTCACCCGGCGTGAGCGGCTGAGGCAGTTTTTCAGCTACCCGATCCCCTGCGTGATCGTGTGCCACAACATGCCGCTGGTGGAGGGCCTGGCGTCGGCCGCGAAGGAGCACGACGTGCCGCTTTTCTCCACCCATGAGGACACCACGCAGCTGGTGCTGAAAATCATCAACTTCCTCAACAACTACCTGGCCCCGCGCATCACCCAGCACGGCGTGCTGGTGGACGTGTTCGGCAGCGGCCTTTTGATCACCGGCGAGAGCGGCGTGGGCAAGAGCGAGGCCGCGCTGGAATTGGTCAAACGCGGGCACCGGCTGGTGGCCGACGACGTGGTGGACATCCGCCGCATTTCGTCGAACCGGCTGGTGGGCGAAGCGCCGGAGATGATCCGATACTTCATGGAAATCCGCGGCGTGGGCATCATCGACATCGCGACGATGTACGGCATCGGTTCGGTCATCCGCTCGAAGTCCATCGACATGGTGATTCACCTGGAGCTGTGGCAGGAGGACAAGGAGTACGACCGGCTGGGCCTCGAGGAGTGCTTTACGCAGATTCTGGGCGTCTCGATCCCGCGGCTGGTGCTGCCGATCCGGCCGGGCAGGAACCTGGCCATCGTGCTGGAGGTCGCCGCCCGCAACCAGCGCCTCAAGCAGAACGGTTTCAACGCCGCCCGCACGCTCAACGAGCGCCAGATCGAGCGCATGCGCTCAGCGCTCGACGAGTCCGGCGACGCAGACTGACAGACGGAGGTGACGCGCATGTTCGCCATCGGCATTGACTTGGGCGGAACATTCATCAAGGCCGGCGTCGTGGACGACGCGGGCAATATCCTCATCAAGGGTGCAAGGCCCACTGGCGTTGAGCGTGGGCATGAGGCGACCATCCGGGATATGGCGGGTCTTTCGCTGGAACTGGTGGAGAAGTGCGGCCTGACGCTGCAAGACATCGACTCCGTGGGCATCGGCATCCCCGGAGTGATCGACGATCGCGGCGTGGTGCCGCTGCTGACCAACCTATTCTGGCACGACGTGAAGCTGATTGAGCGCATGCGCGCCTACATCGATAAGCCCGTCTTCGTGGCCAACGACGCCACCGTCGCGGGCTTCGCGGAATCCATCGCGGGTGTGTCGAAGGGCACGCGCTCGAGCGTCTTCGTCACACTTGGCACGGGCCTTGGCGGCGGCGTGGTCATGGACGGCAAGCCCTTCGTGGGTTCCCATGGCGTGGGCAGCGAGATCGGCCACATTCTGCTGGTGCTGGGTGGCGTGATGTGTACCTGCGGCAACCGCGGCTGCTGGGAGCGCTACGCCAGCGCCACCGCGCTGATCCGCATGGGGCGCGGGCGCATGTCCGCGGAACCGGAGGGCATGATCGCCCGCGAGGCCCGCGGCGATGCCGAGAACGTCACCGGCAAGCTGGTGGTGGACTGTGCCAAGGCGGGTGACCCGGGCGCCGTGGCCGTGTTCGGCGAGTACGTCTATTACCTGGCGGCGGGCCTCGCCACGCTGGTCAACGTCTACGACCCGGAGGTCATCGCGTTGGGCGGCGGCGTGAGCGCGGCGGGCTCGTTCCTTCTGGATGCGGTGCGGAAAAAGCTGCCGGAACTGATTTTCTACAAAACCATGCCCTACGCGCGGGTGGAACTCGCGACGCTGGGCAACGATGCCGGGCTGATCGGCGCGGCGCTTCTGGCAATGCGCTCCGAGAAACCCGCGTGACCCAAAGAAAGGACAAATGGAAATAAAAATGGTCAATTTCTCCGATGTGAAAGACAATCCCGCCGTGCATACCTACATCACGGCGGCAAACGACGCGCTGGGCGTGATCGGCTTTACCGAGCACGGCCTGGCCCATGCCACCAAGGTCTCCGGCTGCGCCGCCTCGGTTTTAAAGCGCTACGGCGGCAGCGAGCGGGAGGTGGAGCTGGCGCGCATCGCGGGCTACATGCACGACATGGGCAACATGATCAACCGCGAGTATCACGCGCTCACCGGCGCCACGCTGGCGTTTCAAATTCTCAATTCCATGGGTATGCCGCCCGAGGAGATCACCGTCGTGTGCGCCGCCATCGGCAACCACGACGAGGGCAGCGGCGAGTCGGTCAACCGGGTGTCCGCGGCGCTGATCCTGGCGGACAAGTCCGATGTGCGCCGCTCCCGCGTGCGCACGCCCGATACGAACGGCTTCCGGGAGGACATCCATGACCGCGTCAACTACGCGGTGACCAAGTCCTGGCTGGAAGTTTACGACGACCGGGACGAGATCTGCCTCAAGATCACCATCGATACCTCGATCTGCCCGGTGATCGAATACTTCAAAATCTTCACCACGCGCATGTTCATGTGCAAGGGCGCGTCGGAGTTTTTGGGGGCCAGATTCTCGCTGACCATCAACAATACGGTTCTGATGTAACGGATTAAGGAGCGAACGGATGAAACAGGTGCTGTACTTTTGCCTGGCGGGCTGCCCCTTCTGCCGACAGGCGGAACGATGGATGGAAGAGGTGGTGCGAGAGCACCCGGAATACGCGGCCGTCGAGGTGCGGACTGTGGAAGAGCGCAGCGAGCGCGAATTCGCCCGCGGATTTGACTATTACTATGTGCCCACCTTCTATGTGGGCGGGGTCAAGGCGCATGAAGGCGTAGCCACCAAGAACATCGTCGAATCGGTATACAAAAAGGCGCTGGAATAAGCGCCCCCGGGGGCGCCGCGCCGGAGAGACGGGCCTTATTCGGTTTCACGCAATCCGGGTATATACTCAAGGCAATGGAGCGCAAAAGGGGGCTTCGCCCGTGAAGTGGGAATACGACTTTTACCAGACGGAGTACCTGACGAGCTGGGAGCCGGATCAGCGGCTGGAAAAGAACCTGAAAAAGAAAAACCGGGACGGCATGACGCCGGCGGAAGTCGTGGATGATTACGGACGGCGGGGCTGGGAGATGGTCTCCGTCGTGTCCATCAACGGCGGCACGGGCGGCTACACCGAGGCGCTGTTGTTCGTTTTCAAAAAGCCCGCCGACTGACGCTACCGCGCCTTGGACAGCGCCATGGCCTCCCGGACCCAGCCCATCAGCTCCGCGTCCAGTTGGGCCGGGCGATCCAGAATCATGTGGTGCGCGTAGCGGCCCGGGTAGATCTCCACGATTTCGGTGAACCGGGGCGAATCGATCCTTCGGTCAAGTCTGAGCGTCAGGACCAGGTAGACGGCGGGGCGGCCGGGGACCGCGCGGATCGGCAGCCACGCATAACCGTAATGGCGGGGGAGCCCCAGCGCGATGCCGGAAGATTCCACGCTGTAGTTCCCGTCACCCGAAGCGTCGCAGGCGCGGATCAGCGCCTCGAACAGTTTCCGGGCGCCGGGCATCCGCTCGAAGTATTTCTCCACCGTAGGGTCGCGCCTCACGGACATCCTCCTTCGGCCTCTTCGTCGCTCAGCGCGCGGCCGTCCGCCGTAAGGCACAGGCCGGGGATGCCGAAGGCCTTGAAGTATGCTTCCTCCTGCGGAATCCAGTCCGCCAGGAAGCGGTCATAGAGCTCGGGATTGCGCGCCTTCAGGCGCGCTTTTTGCGTATCGGGATCCACCGACAGAAAGAGCTTCAGGTCGTAGTTCAGGCGGATCTCCGGGTGCAGACAGTAGGAACCCTCCACCACCGACACGCGGGTGGGATTGATTCGCCGGGGCGGCAGGTATTCGCCCGTAAGGCAGTTGTAAGGGCGGAATTCAAAGGGCTCGCCCGCGGCCAGCGGCCGGAGCGCCGCCATCAGCCGCGCGCCGTCGATGTTGGCCACCGGCGCCCGAACGCCCGCCGCCTTCTGTGCCTCGGTAAGAAAGAAATCATCCATGTGCAGAACCATCGCGCCGTAGACCGACGCGATCAGCTGCGATAGCGAGCTCTTGCCGGAGCCGCAGCGCCCGTCGATGGCGATCAGCACGCGCGGCCGGTCCGAAAGCGCGTCGACGGCGCGGAACACCGGCATCAGACGCTGTAATTTGGCCAGCACCACCCGGTAGGCGGGGCGGTAAGCGCGGCGGAAGACCTCGCTGTGATGAACCGGCGGGCAGCCCATGGCGCGGTAGGATGCCACAAAGGCGGCGGCCTCCGGCCAGGCGGCGGAGAGGGCGTCCAGCTCGTTTTGGAAGCAGTCTTCGCGGGGCATCCGGGTACTGGCGTAGAACATGCCCGCCGCCGTGGGAAGGCTCGGAAATTCCGGCGACGCCAGACGCATCCGCGCGAGCCCGGCGCCGATGGGCTCAAAGAGCGCCGCGGCCGGATCCTTCGGGACGAGGGCCGTCTCCTCCTCAAGGCGCGAAAGCGCGCTTTCGCGGCTGGCGACCATGTGGCCGGGCCCGAAAGCGCGCTGGTAGATCAATTTTACCGCGTCCTGCGGCTCCATAAGCGGGTAGCGCGACCGGTGGGCGCGCAGGATGTCAAGCATGGATTCCTCCGGATCTCGATTATGCCCCAATTTCTCCGGGCATCAGCTTTGCGCGGCGCAGCGCCAGGATGATCAGCGGCACCAGCACGATCTGAATGATGATGCCGGGCAGCGCGAACGCGAACGCGCCGGTCAGGAAGGCCTGGAAGCCGAACTCGACGCCCGTGGCCATCATCACCCAGCGAACGACGCCCCAGACGACCCGGCCGCCCAGCATCGCGCCCAGGAGCGATACGTAGAGGCAGGGGACGGTCTTGGGCAGTGCGCGGTACAAAAGCCCCGTCAGCGCGCCGTAGGCGGCCAGCTCGAAAGCCATCGGGATGGCGGTGGTCACCGGCGGCATGCCCACCAGGAGCATACGCAACAGCGGCGTGACAAAGCCCACCATGAGGCCCCAGGGCCAGCCGCAGATGAAGCCGCACAGAAGCACCGGAATGTGCATTGGCAGGAATGCGGAGCCCATCTGGGGCAGGTTGGCCGTCAGAAACGGCAGCATGATGCCCAGCGCCAGAAACAGGCCCGACAGTGTCAAGGAACGGGTATTCTTCATGAAACACGCCTCCCAAATCAGTGGACGAAACCAACCCCTTCATGGCGTTGGAAACGTTGGGAGCCGGCTTCATGCCGACCATTTCCAAACTATTTTATCAGATGCGAGCGGAATATGTCAAGCGCGGTCCGGCTCTGATTTCAACGCGAAGAAATGGGGTATCTAGATAAAAGTCTGATTACGAAAGGGGATGCTGGCATGAGGATATCAGGCGGGATTTCCAAGGCCGCGCGGGAGACCATTCCGTATCTGTGGCTTGCGGCGGTTCTGATCTTCGGGCTGTTCCTGCTGATTTATCCGATGATGACGGCGAACGTGGTTCTGTCCGTCGTGGGAACGATTTTCGTGATCGTCGGCGTGGTTCGGATTGTGGAGTACTTTGTGCTGGACGTGCGCGAAGTGCTGGGCGGATGGATGTTTGCGTCGGGCATCGTATGGATATTGGGCGGTGTGCTGCTGTACATCGTCCCGGAGGCGCTGATCGCGTTTATGCCGGTGATGTTCGGGCTTGCCCTGCTGGTTGGCGGCGCGGTGAAGCTGCAGGGCGCGTTTGATCTGAAGCGGATTGGCAGCGCCCGGTGGTACGTGCCGCTGATCGGCGCGGCGCTGTCCGCCGTGATGGGCGTCGTGATCGTCGTCAATTCTGTCGGGATTGGGGAGACGCTCATGCGGGTGATTGGCGCGTTTCTGATCTTTGAGGCGCTTCAGGACGCCGTCTATACGTGGACGGCGGGCCGGGCCCGGAAGGAATTCCTTGCGGGGTCCCGCCCGTAAACCTCTTGCCGATACAAACACGCTGGCCCGAGGCGAAAGCCTCGGGCCAGCGTGTTTTACCGCGCCGCGCCCTAGTATTTTTCGCGCTTGGCGTAGTGGGTGTGCAGCAGGTGGTGCGCCTTATGGCTGTTGGGCTTCTCCAGGAATTCCGCGTACAGCTTCTTGATGGACGGGTTCTCGTGGGACTTGCGGATGGGCTTGTTTTCGTCCTCCTGGTAGAGCGCCCGGGCGCGCAGCACGCGGGGATCGGTCTTTTCGCGCTGCTCGACGGTGACGATCGGCTGGCCGCCGCCGTTGACGCAGCCGCCGGGGCAACCCATGACCTCGATGAAGGTGTAGTTCTTCTTGCCCTCGCGCACCTGGTCGAGCAGCATCCCGGCGAGGCCAGTGGAGCTGGTGACCGCGATATTGATGGGCGTGCCGTTGAGGTCAATGGTGGCTTCCTTCACGCCGGCGATGCCGCGGCAGGCGGTGAAGTCCACGTCTTCCAGCGTCTTGCCGGTGACCACTTCGTAGGCCGTGCGCAGCGCGGCCTCCATCACGCCGCCGGTGGCGCCGAAGATGACGCCTGCGCCGGTGGAATCGCCCAGCATGTCGTCAAAGTCACCGTCCGGCAGGTTCGCGAAGTCGATGCCGGCCTGCTTGATCATGCGCGCCAGTTCGCGGGTGGTGATGACCACGTCCACGTCGGGCATGCCGTCTTGGCCCAGTTCGGGGCGCGCGCGCTCGAACTTCTTGGCGGTGCAGGGCATCACCGAGACGACCACGATCTTCTTGGGATCAATGCCGTTCTTCTCGGCAAAGTAACTCTTGATGAGCGCGCCTTCCATCTCGTGGGGCGACTTGCAGGAGGAGAGGTTGGGGATGAAGTCCGGGTGGAAGGTTTCGCAGTACTTGATCCAGCCCGGCGAGCAGGAAGTGATCATCGGCAGCACGCCGCCGTTGGTGAGACGGTCGATCAGTTCATAGCCCTCTTCCATGATGGTCAGGTCCGCCGCGAAGTCGGTGTCGAACACGCGGTCAAAGCCCAGGCGGTGGAGCGCTGTGGCCATCTTGCCGGTGACCAGCGAGCCCATGGGCATGCCGAACTCCTCGCCCAGCGCGGCGCGCACGGCCGGCGCGGGCTGCACGACCACGAACTTGTCCGGGTCGGAAAGCGCGTCCCACACTTTCTGGGTGTCGTCCTTTTCGGTCAGCGCGCCGGTGGGGCACACCTCGATGCACTGGCCGCAGTTGACGCAGGCGGTGGTGCCCAGCGGCATATCCCAGGCGGACTCGATGGTGGTCTTGAAGCCGCGCTTGGTGGGCCCGATGACACCGATGTTCTGGATTTTTTCGCACATGGCGACGCAGCGGCGACACAGCACGCACTTATTGTTGTTGCGCACGATGGAGGGCGAAACGTCGTCGATCTGGTGCTCGATCATCGTGCCGGCGAAGCGGTTTTCGTCCTCGACGCCGTATTCGCTGCAAAGGCCCTGCAATTCGCAGTTGGTGGAGCGCACGCAGCTGAGGCACTTTTTGTCGTGGGTGGAGAGAAGGAGTTCCAGGTTGATTTTGCGGGCTTCGCGCACGGCGGGGGTGTTGGTCTTGACCTTCATGCCCTCGCTGGCGGGCAGCACGCAGGCGGCCGACAGCGCGCGGGCGCCGGTGTCCACAACGCACATACGGCAGGCGCCGATTTCGTTGATGCCGCTCAGGTAGCAGAGCGTGGGGATGCGAATGCCGACGGATTTGGCGGCGTCCAGCACGCTCGTTCCCTCGGGAACGGAGACGTTCACGCCGTCGATCGTCAGGTTGATCATTTTGGTGTCCATGGCGGCTCCTCCTTACTTCTTCGAGATCGCGCCGAACTTGCACTTTTCCATGCAGGCGCCGCACTTGATGCAGGTGTTCTGGGCGATGACGTGCTTCTCCTTGACCTTGCCGGAGATCGCGTTCGCGGGGCAGACGCGGGCGCACATGGTGCAGCCGACGCACTTGGCCGGGTCGATCTCGTAGCTGAGCAGCTTCTGGCAGACGTGGGCGGGGCAGCGCTTCTCGTAGATGTGCGCCTCGTACTCGTTGCGGAAGTGGCGGATCGTGGAGAGCACCGGGTTGGGCGCGGTCTGGCCCAGGCCGCACAGCGCGGTGTTCTTGATGGAAACGGCCAGCGCTTCAAGCTTTTCAATGTCGCCCTCTTCGCCCTTGCCCTCGCAGATGCGGTTCAGAATCTCCAGCATCCTGCGGGTGCCGACGCGGCAGGGGGTGCACTTGCCACAGCTCTCATCCACGGTGAAGTCCAGGAAGAAGCGCGCGATGTCCACCATGCAGTTGTCCTCGTCCATGACGATCATGCCGCCCGAGCCCATCATGGAGCCCGCCGCGATCAGGTTGTCATAGTCGATTTCGGTGTCCAGCAGCGCCGCCGGCAGACAGCCGCCCGAGGGGCCGCCGGTCTGGACCGCTTTGAACGCCTTGCCTTGAGGGATGCCGCCGCCGATTTCGTAGATGATCTCGCGCAGCTTCGTGCCCATGGGCACCTCGACGAGGCCGGTGTTGTTGATTTTGCCGCCCAGCGCGAAGACCTTGGTGCCCTTCGAGCGCTCGGTGCCCATCGAGGCGAACCATTCCGGCCCGTTGAGGATGATCTGGCACACGTTGGCGTAGGTTTCGACGTTGTTGAGGATGGTGGGCTTGCCGAACAGGCCCTTCACCGCCGGGAACGGCGGGCGGGGACGGGGTTCGCCGCGCTCGCCCTCAATGGAAGCCATCAGCGCGGTTTCCTCGCCGCAGACGAAGGCGCCGGCGCCCAGGCGGATGTCGACGTTGAAGCTGAAGTCCGTGCCGAAGATATTATCGCCCAGAAGGCCGTAATTTCTCGCCTGCTCGATGGCGATTTTCAGCCTTTTTACAGCGATGGGGTACTCCGCGCGGACGTAGATGTAGCCCTGATCGGAGCCGATGGCATAGCCGGCGATGGCCATGGCCTCCAGCACCGCGTGGGGATCGCCCTCGAGGACAGAACGGTCCATGAACGCGCCCGGGTCGCCCTCGTCGGCGTTGCAGCACACGTACTTCTTGCCGGCGGGCTGCGCCGCGGCGAAGGACCATTTGCGGCCGGTGGGGAAGCCCGCGCCGCCGCGGCCGCGGAGGCCGGAGCGGTTCATCACGTCGATGACCTGGGCGGGCGTCATCTCGCCCAGCACCTTGCCCAGCGCCTTGTAGCCGTCAAAGGCGATGTACTCGTCGATGTTTTCCGGGTCGATCACGCCGCAGTTTCTGAGCGCGACGCGCTTTTGCTTTTTGTAGAATTCCACGTCGTCCAGCGCCTTGACGCCGCCGGTGGGCTCCACAGATTCCTTATACAGAAGGCGGGTGACGATGCGGCCCTTCACCAGATGCTCGGCCACGATTTCGTCCACGTCCTCCAGCTTGATGCGGCTGTAGAACGCGCCCTCGGGGTAGACGATGACCACCGGGCCGGCCTCGCACAGGCCGAAGCAGCCGGTGCGCACCAGCTTCACCTCATGGGAGAGGTTGTTTTCCTCAAGCAGCTTTTCAAAACGCTCATGGAGCAGCGCGGAACCCGACGACGTGCAGCCGGTACCCCCGCAGATCAGAACGTGGGAACGGAACAGATCCATAGGTGATTCCTCCTCAATCGCTTGGGGCCTATTCGGCCGCGCCGATGGTATACTCGTCCACGGGCTTGCCGTTGACGATGTGCTCCGCCACGATGCGCGGCACCATCTCGGGCTTGACCTTGACGTAGGTGACCTTGTCCTGCCCGGGCAGCGTGATTTCCACCATGGGCTCCAGACGGCACATGCCGATGCAGCCGGTCTGCGCCACGGTGACGTCCAGCAGATTGCGCTTGCCGACTTCGTCAAGGAAGGCCAGCATCACCGGGCGGGCGCCGGCCGCGATGCCGCAGGTCGCCATGCCCACGACCACGCGGGTACCCTGGTGTTCGCGCCTGAGGTTGACCTGATCGAGGGTTTTTTGGCGGATAGCCTCCAGTTCGGCTAAGGATTTCATGTTTGACACCTCCAAAAAGTGTTGATGAATGTTCCGTCGCAATCTTCAGCCTTCCACCCCGGCGATGCCTTCCGATAGGTATTCGTCCAGCCAGGTCAGAATTTCGCCGCCGGAAAGCGGCAAGCCGCCCAGCGCTTCCCGGATGGGACGGGTATCGAAGGTGAACGAGCGGCCGTCGACCTGATAATCCAGCACGAAGTCCGGCGTTTCCGGGCTTCCGACCACCAGGGAGAGCATCGTCCCTTTCAGGTCCCCCAGCGGCGGCAGGTCCATGTGGGAGGCTTGGAACGTCGCGGTCAGCGTCGTACCGACGCCCTTTTTACTCTCCAGGTGAAACGTTCCGCCGCACATCTGGGCGCATTGCTTGAACATCGGGATGCCCAGGCCCACCTTTCGGGTCGTGCGCGTGGTGGCGAAAGGGCTTTCGACCCGGCTTCGCAGCGCCTCGTCCATCCCGCAGCCGTCGTCCGAGATGATGATCGTCAGGGTATCGGATGCCTTGTCCAGCCGCACGGTGACGACCACCAGCTTTGCGCCGGCCGCCACCGAGTTCTGCACCAGATCCAGGATGTGCAGCGCCAGTTCAAACATATTACATCGCCTGGTACTTTTCGACGATGGCCGGAAGATCTTCCGGCACCAGGCGTCCGTACACGTCTTCGTTGATCATGATGACGGGCGCCAGTCCGCAGGCGCCCAGGCAGCGGGTGTCTTTCAGCGTAAAGCGGCCGTCTCCGGTGGTTTTGCCCACCTGGACGTTCAAAAGGGAGATCAGTTTGTCCATGATCGCCTTTGCGCCCTTGACGTAGCACGCGGTGCCCAGGCAAACGCCCACCACGAAGCGTCCCCGCGGCTCCAGCGCAAACTGCGAATAGAAGGTGGCCACGCCATAGACCTCGCTGAGCGTCACGCTCAGCCCGTCGGCTATGTGGACCTGGACCTCTTTGGGCACGTAGCCGTACAGATCCTGAGCACTCTGAAGCGTCCGCATCACAGCGCCCCGCTGACCCTTGTTTTGCGAAATGATTTCGTCAAGCTGGGTCAGTTTCTCCTTGTTCTCGAGAAGCGACATGGATCAAGAACCTCCCTTGTTATAATCAAGGCCACCGTCCGCTTGGCCTTGGCAATCCACCAAGGCGCATTGTATCACAAACGGGCGTGCGTTCGCAATCATTCAGGGGGCAAATAAGTAAAATTATACTTAAAAGTATAAGAAAAATTAACGACAATCCTCTTCGAATGGCCGTTTCCGGAAGAAATATTAATTTGGCGTTGCGAAAATGTCTGCCGGGGGCGGGCTCACCTGCGGGAACAATCATGTAACCTTTTTGGCGGCAAAAAAACGGAAATTTGGTTACACGGCCTGTTTTTTCGGAGCCTGTCGGTCGGAGAATGTCCCGAAAGGCCAATGAATTCAAGCTTTTTTGGAGTTGCAAAAAAGGTTACACGACAAAATTTCGTGTAACCTTCGTTTTTCTGCGGCTGTGGCGATTTTGCATCTTTTCCCCTCAAACTGTAGACATTATACCGGATAAGATGCAAATCGTCAACAGTGAATAACGTCGAAAATTGGCGAAGATCATCGAAAATCGACGTTACGGCAGCGTGTTTCCGGATGCGGAGGGATGCGGCCCGGCGGCGGTGAAGGGGAAGAGGAAACTACGGAAGAAACGCGCAGTTAATATATTTAACAAGTTATTCGGTGGACTGGGCTTTGTTTTGTGCTATGATATGGAATGAGGATCAATCTCTTTTTTTGGGGGGTCGTGGGATGCAAACCCTGCTGGCAAACCTGTTCAACGGCGTTTTGTACCTGTTCTCGCTGGGCGGCGTCAAGATGCTCATCATGTTTGCGATCGCCGGTATACTGATTTATCTGGCCATCAAAAAGGATTATGAGCCCGCGCTGCTGCTGCCCATTGGCTTTGGCGCGATCATGGCGAATTTGCCGCCGATTCTTGGGGCGGTCTCCTCCGCCGTGCTGGGCACGGAGATGGAGCCCGGCTTTCTGAAGGTTCTGTTCAACGCAGGCATCGCCAACGAGCTGTTCCCGATCCTGATCTTCATCGCCATCGGCGCGATGATTGACTTCTCGCCGCTGATTAAGGACCCGTCGATGATCTTCTTCGGCGCGGCGGCGCAGTTTGGCATCTTTGGCACGTTCCTGGTGGCGCTGTTCCTGGTCGGCCCGATCTTCGGGGAGAGCGATCCGCACATGATCGCCAAGATCTCCGCGGCCATCGGCATCATCGGCGCGGCGGACGGGCCGACGACCCTGTATGTGGCGAACTACTTCAAGCTGGAAAAATTCATCGCGCCGATTTCGGTGGCGGCCTACAGCTACATGTCGCTGGTGCCGATCATCCAGCCGCCGGTCATCCGCGCGCTGACCACCAAGGCCGAGCGCCAGATCCAGATGGCCTATCCGTCGGGTGAAAACCGCGTGTCGAAGACCACGCTGATCCTGCTGCCCATCGTCGTCACGGCGGTGGCGGGCATCATCGTGCCGATGAGCGTTCCGCTGGTGGGCTCCCTGATGTTCGGCAATCTCATCCGCGAATGCGGCGTGCTGGAACGGCTGAGCGAGACGGCGCAGAAGGAATTGGCCAACCTGGTCACGATCCTCCTGGGCCTGACCATCGGTTCCACGATGGTGGCCGACCGCTTCCTGCGCTTTGACACGCTTTTGATCCTGGCGCTGGGCCTCCTGGCCTTCGTGTTCGACACCGCCGGCGGCGTGCTGTTCGCCAAGCTTTTGAACCTCTTCCGCAAGGAAAAGATCAACCCGATGATCGGCGCAGCGGGCATTTCGGCCTTCCCGATGAGCGCGCGCGTCATTCAGAAGATGGCCAAGGAAGACGATCCGTACAACTTCGTGCTCATGCAGGCGATCAGCGCCAACGTGTCCGGCCAGATCGGTTCGATCGTCGCCGGCTCCATCTTGATTACGCTGGTCACCATGATGATCGCCGGATAGGGGGGAATGCGAGTGTTTGCCAATATGAACATGTACGAGGGCGGCCTGATTGTCGCGCTGCTCGGCCTGGGCTGCACGTTCCTGGTGCTGGTGCTGGTATACTTCCTGGTCAGGCTGCTCAAGAAATTCAAATAACCGCGGGACGTCCGTACCGCTTTCAACCGTTCCCGGCGACAGGCGCGCCGGGAACGTGTTTTACCCGCCGCGCGGATACTGGCGGGTGAATTGGCGCCGCGCGTCGGCGCTCCGCCCGGAAATCCGTGAGAATTTCAGGCGCGCGGCGCTTTTTTGCCCGCGTCGGACCGCCCTTGGGTCTTTCGGCGCCCGTTTGCGCATCCCTTTGCAGCCGTGGCAAAAATCGCACATTTCCGCCCGCGCGATTGACAGCCTTCGCGGCGCTGTGCTATCATCATACCGGTTCGCAAGGCGCAACCGACGGAACAAAACCCGCAAGGAGGCATCCCATGCGAAAGTTGCTCTTGTGCTTCATGGCTTTCATGCTCGTGGCGACGGGCGCGCTGGCACAGACCGCGGACGTTGCGGGCGCTTATGCCATTACGCTGCCTGACGACCTGAAGGCGGTGGAGCTCACCGAAGAAAACACGGCCGACGGCCTCGTTCTGGACATGGAAAGCGACGCGCTGCACGCCGTCGCCTACCTGTATGAGCCGGACCCGACCTACACCCAAACGCTGGATGAAATGTACGAAAACTATCTGGCCGACCAGCAGGAGGGCTTTTACACCAACGTTGCCATCGAGGTGATTGGCGGCGAGCGCATGATCGTCTATGACATCGACGCGGGGACGATGGGCGCGATCATCATCGCGGCGGACGGAAAAACCTATGAGTTCATCATGATCTGCGAACAGGATTCCGCCCAGGACGCGGCCAAGGCGGCCATCGAATCCATCACCGCATTGAAGTGAGAGGGACCGGATGAAGGCAAAAAGAGACTGGCGCAAGGACATGGTGCGCTGGATCGCGCTGGGGCTGGTGGCGCTGATGGTGCTGGGCGTGCTGGTGGCCGCGATCTTCTCCTCCGCGCTGGCGGAGGGCAACGATTCCTGCGAGATGCAGCTGACGGTTCTGGAAGGGCTGGGCGCGGTCAGCGCCGTTCAGACGGTCGAGTACCGGAACCGGACGGACGGCCGCCTTGACCAGATCCTCTTCCAGCTGGCGGCCAACGCGCTGAGGCGCGAGACCACAGCCCCCTACGAGAGCGAAACCTTGATCGACGCCTATCCTGACGGCTTTGCCGCGGGGGGCGTCGAACTTCATTCCGTGCTGGTAAACGGCGAGAAGGCGGACTGGGGCATTCAAGGAACCGATGAGGCCACGCTGCGCGTTTCCTGCGACCTCGCGCCCGGAGAAACGAGCACCATCCGGTTTGACTACGAGCTGATCCTGCCGGAGGTCCTGGGGTCCGTCGGCACCGGCGCCATCGGCTGGCGGTTGGCGGGGTTCTATCCGCTGCCCGCCGTCTGGGATGGCGGTTTCGCCGTCGAGCGGGTCAGCCCGGTGGGGGAGAGCCTGATGGCAAACCCGATGGACTACCGTGCCACCATCAATCTGCCGGATACCTGGCAGGTGGCGGCGGGGGGCAGCGTGCGCTCGGAGCGCGCGGGCTCGTCGCGGCAGAACGTGACGGTGGGACTTTCAAACGCTCGTTTTTTCGCCCTTTCCCTCAGCCGCCGCTATACGGAAGCGGATGATCAGGCGTCCGCCGCCGGCGTGGCCGTCCGTTCCTTCGCCAATGACCGCGCCGCAGCGGCCCGGGCCGCCGACGCCGCGGCAAAGGCGGTGGACGTTTATTCCGAACTCTTCGGCGCCTACCCCTTCGAAAGCCTGACCGTCGCCCAGGGAGACCTGCCGGAAGGACTGGCGCAGTCCGCGATCATCATGCTGCCGGAGGCGCTGTACGCCTATGCCCGGCGGGATGAGCTGGAGTATCAGGTGGCACGCCTGACCGCGCGCGCGTGGTTTGGAGAAACCGTGGGATCAAACCCCGCCGAAGAGCCTTGGCTGACGGAGTCGCTGGCCTCCTACGCGGCGCTTCTGTACTACGACCGCGTCTATGGCCATGAGCGGTATCTCAGCGAATTGAACGCACGGGTCACGCCTTCGCTCCGGCTCACGATCCCCGGCGGCGTGACGGTGGACGGTGAGGCGCTGTCCTTCGGCACCGTCAGCGATTTTCAGGCGGTGGTACGGGGGCGCGGCGCGGCGGTACTGCACGAGCTCAGCGTGGTGCTGGGAGAGGACGCGCTCCTCGACGCGCTGAAATTGTACGTGTCGCAAAACGCCGGGCGCATCGCCACCACGGCGGATTTCGCCGCCGCGCTCAGCCAGGCCTCCGGCCGGGACGCGGAAGGACTGCTCTTGGAGCTTCTCACGGGAATCGACGAGTACGTGGGCCAGGATCTGGACTGGTACGAATAGCGCGCGGGTGGCTTTCGGGGTATACGGCGCGCCTTTTGCGCACGGATTCGGACAATTTGAACGAAAAGTGGTTATTTCCGCCTGATGATTGGTATAATAAGGTTGATCCGCGGCCGATACGGCCGCTGTCAGAGGAGTGAAGAATATGGCGGATGAGTTGCGCAAGGTTTTGATGGCGGGCGTTGGCGCCGTGGCCCACGCGGTGGAGAAGACGGCGGACGCGATCAGCGAGGCCACCAAGGGTGAAAACCGCGAGCGCGTCAAGGCCGCGGTGGACGATCTGGCCAAGAAGGGCGAAAACGCCGTCGAGAAGGGCAAGGTTGTAGGCGGCGAGCTGATCGGCAAGATCGGCGATGCCTTCGCCGGGCTCAAGAACGTGGAAGTCGACGACATCAAGGCGCGCCTGAACGATCTGGCGGACGACGCGCTGGACGACCTTGAACACGCCATCGGCGAGCTCAAGCGCTGGCGCGCGGGCCAGAAGCCCGAAGGCGGCGACGGCACCGGCATGCACCCCGAATCCGGCGACAAGCCGGAGGGCGCCGAGGCCCAGGCCGAAGCGGCGGCGGACAGCACCGTCACCCGAGAGGACGGGGAGGATTTGTCCGACGGCACGAAGCCGGAGGCGTAAGCGTTCTGTCCATCGGGCGCCTTCGGAAGCGGCGCGTCCCAACCCGATGATAAGCCCCGTGAAGGTTTGTACCGGTCCGGGAACCGATGTAAGAAAGTGTTCCCCTTGTCATGGACGCGCCGTAAATTCGCACGAATTTCCGGCGCGTCCTTTTCACCTTCCCGTCCGCCTCTCCCCGCCCTTTTCAGATGAGCCGGGGTATGCTATACTATCCGTAACCGCATTGTGGAGGAGATTATGTTCCAGCTACGCGCGCCTTATCAGCCCCAGGGCGATCAGCCGCAGGCCATTGAAGCGCTGACGGAGGGGTTAAGCGGCGGACTCAGGCACCAGGTGCTTCTGGGCGTCACCGGCTCCGGCAAAACCTTTACCATGGCCAGCGTGATCGCCAAAGCCCAGCGCCCGGCGCTGGTCATCGCCCACAACAAAACCCTGGCCGCGCAGCTTGCCGCGGAGTTCCGGGAGTTCTTCCCGGACAATGCCGTGGGCTATTTTGTCAGCTATTACGACTACTATCAGCCGGAGGCATACATCGCCTCCTCCGACACCTACATTGAAAAGGACTCGTCCATCAACGAGGAAATCGACCGCATGCGCCACAGCGCCACGGCGTGGCTCTCCGAGCGGCGGGACGTGATCATCGTGGCGTCGGTCAGCTGCATCTACGGCATCGGCGACCCGGCGGAATATACGAGCCTTGCGGTCTCCCTGCGCGAGGGCATGAAGCTGGACCGAGATCAGCTGATCGACCGGCTGGTCGACATCCAGTATGTGCGCAACGACTTCGAGTTTGAGCGCGGCACCTTTCGCGTGCGGGGCGACGTGGTGGAGATCCTGCCCGTGGGCGAAATGGAGAAAGCGCTCCGGGTGGAGTTTTTTGGCGACACGGTGGAGCGGGTCAGCGAGATCGACACGCTCACCGGCCAGCCGCTGCGTCACTTCAGCCACATCGTGGTGTTCCCCGCGTCCCACTACGCCACGTCCCGCGAGAAGCTGGAAGGGAGCATCGGCAGGATCGAAGCCGACATGGCCGAACAGGTGGCCGCCTTCAAGGACGCGGGGCGGCTGCTGGAGGCCCAGCGCCTCGAGCAGCGCACCCGCTACGACGTGGAAATGCTCCGGGAGCTTGGATACTGCAACGGCATCGAAAACTACTCCCGTTATTTCGACGGCCGAAACCCCGGCGAGGCGCCCTTCACGCTGATGGACTACTTTCCAAAGGACTTTCTTCTGTTCATCGACGAGGCCCACGTGACCATTCCGCAGATCCGCGCCATGTATAATGGCGACCGGGCGCGCAAGACCGCGCTGGTGGATTACGGCTTTCGCCTGACCAGCGCCTTTGACAACCGCCCGCTCAAGTTCCATGAGTTCGAGGGGCGGGTGGGCCAGGCCGTCTACGTGTCCGCCACGCCCGGCCCCTACGAAATGGAGCGCGCAAACCGTGTGGTGGAGCAGATCATCCGTCCCACGGGCCTCATTGACCCGGAGATCATCGTGCGCCCCGCCACCGGCCAGGTGGACGACCTTCTGGGCGAGATCCGCACGGTTGCCGCCCGGGGCGACCGGGTGCTGGTGACCACCCTCACCAAGCGCATGGCCGAGAGCCTGACCACTTACCTCCGGGAAATGGACGTGAAGGTCGAGTACATGCACTCGGACGTGGAGACGCTCGAGCGCATACGGCTGCTCCGGAGCCTCCGGCTGGGTGAATTCGACGTGCTGGTGGGCATCAACCTGCTGCGCGAGGGGCTGGACCTGCCGGAAGTGGCGCTGGTGGCGATCCTGGACGCCGATAAAGAAGGTTTTTTGCGCAGCGAAACCAGCCTGATCCAGACCATCGGCCGCGCCGCTCGCAACGTGGACGGCCGCGTCGTGATGTACGCCGACCATTTCACCGATTCCATGATGCGCGCGATCTCCGAAACCAACCGCCGCCGCGCGCTGCAGCAGGCGTTTAACGAGGCCCACGGCATCGTACCCCAGACCGTCCGCGCCGCGGTGCGGGAGCTGATGGAGGTCAGCCGCGAGGCTGAATCCGAGGCGGGGGATCCGTCCGACGAGGAGGTGCGCCTTACCATCCAGCGGCTGGAGGATGAGATGCTCGCCGCCGCCGGCGCGCTGGATTTCGAGCGCGCCGCGAGGATTCGAGACCAGATGCTGGCCCTCCGGGGCGAAAAACCCATGGCCACGGGCGAAAAATCCCGGCTCACGCGCCGGGGCAAGCCCAGGAAGCTCAAGAAATAACCCCTGCATGAGGGCCAAGCCCCCCGGCATAGGCTGAAACGGCAGTCTGGCGACGGGAGGGGCAAGGCGTGAAGCAGTATATTGTGGAGCGCGTGCTGGCGGAGGCCGCCTATATCCTGGAGTATGGCGCGACGGTGCGCGCCTGCGCCACGGCGAAGGGCGTCAGCAAGACGACGGTGCACAAGGACATGCGCACGAGGCTGCCGAGGGTCGACGCCCGGCTGTCCCGCAGCGTCGACTGGGTGCTCAGCATCAACCGCCAGCAGCGGCACATCCGCGGCGGGCTGGCGACCCGGCGAAAATACAAGTCATTGCGATAAGCGAGGTCATTACCAATGCAATGGAATGTCGCGCTGGATATCGGCGCGAGCGCCGTCCGGATGGCGGTGCGCGGGCACGGGGACATCTTTGCGGAGAGCGCCGCCGCGGCGACGCGGGATGGCGAGGCGAAGCCTTTTCTATTGGGCAACGAAGCGCTGCCGCTTCACGGGCGCGCCACGGGGCGCGTCCAGGTGGGCTTTCCGATGGACGCGGGCCAGGTGGCCGACGAGGCGGTGCTGCGCGCATGGGTGAACCACCTGATGCGGCAAGCGGCCCAGGCGGGCCGCGCCATGCGGCCCCGGGTGCTGATCGCCCGTTCGCCCGAAGCGCTCGGCTACACCATGAAGGCACTGGTGGCGCTCGTCATGGAGGCCGGCGCCGCGGGCTGCAGCCTGATCCGCTCGG
This sequence comes from Bacillota bacterium, assembly GCA_023421395.1. Lineage (GTDB taxonomy): Bacteria > Bacillota > Clostridia > Christensenellales > Aristaeellaceae > JAEZHK01. The sequence goes on from JAEZTL010000006.1 coordinate 85,850, forward strand.
ACCTGATGGCGGCGGTGGGCGCCGGCTGTGACCCGATGCGCCCCGAGGGTACGCTGGTGGGCGAATTGGGCGCGGGTTCCATGGCGGTGACGCTTTTTTCGATGGGCCGGGTGGTGGAGAGCCGGTCGCTGCCCTGGGGGATGCGCCGGGCCGATGAAATCATTACCACGAGACTTCGGAACGAGTACGCGCTGGAGACCGGTGCGCTGACCGCGGAGGAGCTCAAGCTGTCGCTCCTAAGCGCGCTGGGCGGCGCGAAGCTCTCCGTGGATGTGCGTGGACTGGATCTGAACCTGAGCCTCCCGCGCACCCGCAGTGTGGAGGCGGAAAAGCTGCACGCGGCGGTGAAGCCGGTGATCGACGACTTTTCCGCGCTGGTCCAGGCGGTGGTTCGCCGCGCGCCGACGGAGCTGGCCGCGGACCTCGCCGACCGCCCTATCGTGCTGACCGGCGGCGGCGCGTCCCTCTTCGGGCTGGACAAGCTGATCGCGGAAGCCACGGGCCTCGGCGTCATGATCCCCGGCGATCCCGCGGGCTGCGTCGCCCGGGGGCTTGTTGCCGCGCTGGAGTCGCCCGGCCGCTTTGAGGCCGCCGCCGAGGCCAGCGCCACGCTGATGAAATCCTGATGCGATCATCCGCCCCAGGGCGGCTACAGGAGGTACCCCATGAAAAAACTATCGGCACTCGTCCTTGCGCTGATCCTCGCCCTGCTGCCCATTCTGGCGCTGGCGCAGGATGCTGCTCCCTCCGAAGAAGGCGACGGCTGGACGGACGAATCCGCCGACAGCTGGACGGACGAGACCCCGGACGCGCGGGCGACGGCCCAGAGCGCGCTGCCGCTGGCGGCGCTGATCGCCCGATCCTTTACCCTGGGGGCGCAGCCCTTTGACGGCGCGCCGGACGATATGACCGCCTGGGCGCTTTCCTACGCGGCGCTGGAGCAGGGCGCGGTGGCCGCGCCGGAGACCGGCATTACGCTGGATGTGCTGAAGGCGGCCTACGCAGCGATCTTCTCCCAGGGAGAGTTGCCGGAAATGCCGGAGGACTTCACGCTCCTCGCGCCGGAAGGGGACCTCTACCAGCCCACGTCGGATCCCGGCGACGCCGGATACGCGCCCTACCTGCTGGACGCCTCCGGCTCGGACGGCATCGTGGACGCCGAATACGCCGTGATGGCCACCAGCCCGGACGCCCCGGAGGATTTGACCGCGCTCGTCGCCGTCACGCTGACGCCGGACGAGTCGTCGCCCTTCGGCGCGACGGCATTGAGCGTCATTCCCATCACAGGCGCGCCCGCCATGACGCAGGCCGAGGCCACCGCGAATCTGAAGGAGTATAAGGGCATCACCTACGCGGCGAAGAACGTGCTGGACGGCGACCTGACCACCTGCTGGTCCTATCCGAAGGAGGACGAGGGCGCGGTCATCACGCTGAAGGCGGACGAGCCCCAGGCCGTGCGCGGCATCCGGCTGACGCCCGCCTATGCCAAATCGAAAAAAATCGCGCTGGCCAACAACCGCGTCAAATCCTTCCGCGTGGCACTGTCCGACGGCGCGAGCTTCGACTTTGAGGTTTCGCCCGACCTGCCCGGTGATCTCTACGATCAGTACGCCTCCTTTGCCTTCGACGGCGTCCACGAGATCACCTGGGCCAGCGTCGAGGTGACGGAGGTCTACCCCGGCGGCCAGTACACCGACACCTGCATCAGCGAGATCGCGCTGTTTTAGAAATTACCATCATGGACGGGAGCGCCGCGGGGAACCCCCGGGCGCTCCCGCGCTTGCATCGGGAGGCGCGCGGCATGCCCTTTTACATCGTCCGGGAAGACATCACCCGAATGCGGGTGGACGCCGTGGTCAACGCGGCCAATCCGCTCCTTCAGATGGGCGGCGGCGTGTGCGGCGCGATCTTCCGCGCCGCGGGAGAAGAGAAAATGCGGCGGGCCTGCGAGGAAATCGGCGGCTGCGAAACCGGCCGCGCGGTGATCACCCCGGGGTTCAAACTGCCCGCGAAATATGTGATCCACACACCCGGCCCCCGCTGGGAGGGCGGCAAAGCGGGCGAGGAGCCGCTGCTTCGCGCCAGCTACCAAAGCGCCCTCCGGCTGGCGGCGGAATACGGCTGCCGGTCCGTCGCCTTTCCGCTGATCTCCTCCGGCATCTACGGCTATCCGAAGGCCGAGGCGCTATGGGTGGCCGCCGGAGCGGTCCGGGATTTCCTCCGGGATGAGGACATGGACGTATACCTCGCCGTGCTCGACCGGGAGGAGGTGGACACGGATGGGCGACTGATGGGCGCGGTGGACGCCTACGTCGGCCGGCACTACGCGGGCGAGCGGGCGGAGGCGTTCCGCCGGTTCGAGGACACGGACTGCTTCGCCCCCTGTGCCGGAGCGCCGCAGCAGGATGTGGATGCGTGCACGGCGAGGAGGGCGGCGCCCTCCGCGGCCCCGGCCCTCGCCCCGGACGATCCCTTTGACCGGCTGGACGAGCCCTTCTCCCGGTCGCTTCTGAAGCTGATCGACCAAAAGGGCAAAACCGACGCCGAGGTCTACAAACGCGCCAACATCGACCGCAGGCTGTTTTCCAAGATCCGCACGAAACCGGGCTACATGCCCGGGAAGCGCACCGTGCTGGCGCTGGCGGTGGCGCTGGAGCTGAACCTGACCGAAACCCGGAGCCTTCTGGAGCGGGCGGGCTTCGCGCTGTCCCGCAGCCAGAAGCTGGACGTGATCGTCGAGTTCTTCATCGAAAACCGCCGCTACGACATCTTTGAGATCAACGAGGTGCTGTTCCGCTACGATCAGCCGCTGCTGGGCTCGTAAATGTCGCCCGCCGGGCGACCGCGCCGCCGCCGGGAAATGGTATTCTCCATTCAGAAACGGCGAATGGAGGAAAACATCATGCGAAACGAGCTTTCGGAACTGGCGTTCATTCTGGACAGGAGCGGCTCCATGGCGGGGCTGGAATCGGACACCATCGGCGGCTTCAACGCGTTTCTCGAGAAGCAAAAGGCGTTGCCCGGCGAGGCGCGGCTGACCACGGTGCTCTTCAACCACCGGGACGAGCTGCTGCACGACCGGCTGGATATCCGGGGGGTGGGCCCCCTCACCGCGAAGGAATACTCGGCGGGCGGCTCCACGGCGCTGTACGACGCGGTGGGGCACACCATCCAGAAAATTGAAAATGCCCAGGCCCGCGCGACGGAAGCCTACCGCGCCGGCAGGGTGCTGGTGGTAATCACCACCGACGGCTTCGAAAACGCCAGCAGGGCGTACTCGGCGGCACGGGTCCGGGCCATGATCGAGCGGCAGAAGGAAGCGGGCTGGGAGTTCCTGTTCCTGGGCGCCAACATCGACGCGCAGGAGGCCGCCGGGCATATCGGCATCGCGCCCGACCGCGCGCAGGAATACTGCTGGGACGCCGAGGGCACGCGGCTGAACTTTCAGGCCGTCTCGGCGGCGGCCGCGGACTTTCGCGCCACGGGCGCGCTGCCCGGCGACTGGTGCGGCGAAATTCAGGCGGACTTCGCGCGCCGACGCGGCGCGAAACGCAATAAGGACACATGATACGAAGGGGATATGGGCATGACGGACCGGGCGCTACTTCTCTCCTGGCGGGTGATGACTCCCTGCAGCACGGTGGTTTCCAGCTTCTACGGGGCGGAATTTTCCGTTCCACGCACCGCCACCTTCCGGGCCTACCTCGAGGGCGCGCCGGGCCCGGGCGTTTATCGGTTCTGGACGCGCAACCTGCGGGAGACGACGCGGGGCGAGGGCGGCTTCCGCCTCGCGGACCAGCCCGGAGGCTTCTGGCGCGTGGAGGAGGCATGCATCGCCGACGGCGGTGTTCGACGGGACGGCGCGATCCACGGAAAGAGCGTGCCGGTGTATTTTGACGGCGGGCGCTCGAAGGACGTGACGCCGGGCGAGGCGTTTTTCAGCGACGAGGCGGAGATCGATCTGGCGCCCGGCCACGATCTGGCCTTTACCTGGACGGTCACGAATCTCTCCGGCGAGCCCGCCATCCCCTGCGCCAACGAGTCCATCCTGGCGGCCTACATGAGGCCCGGCGGCGGCGCTTCCGATCCATCCCCGGACGGCTTCGCCATCGATTTCAACGGCTGCTGCGCGTTGCCGGGGCTGTTTTTGCGCCGCGCGCCCTCCGAAAAAATCTTCGCCTTCCTGGGCGATTCCATCACGCAGGGATATGGCACCGGCGAGGGACGGGACATGTTCTGGGCGGCGCAGGTGGCGAGGCGGCTGCCCGGCGGCTGGAACGCGCTGAATCTGGGCAGCGGTTGGGCGCGGGCCTACGACGCGGCGTCCGACGGCAGCGCGTGGCTCGCCCGCGCCGTGGCGGCGGACGAAGCGACCGTGTGCCTGGGCGTCAACGACATCGGCACCTGCGGGCGGAGCGCCGCGGAGATTACCGCGGACCTCGGCCAAATTGTGCGCTTGCTCAAAAAGGCGAACCCCGGCATGCGCGTATGGCTGTTCACGCTGCCACCCTTCGACTTTGAGGGCGCGCAGCTCGAGGTCTGGCGCGAGGTCAACGACTGGATCCGCGCCGGGAGCGTCCCGGGTGCGGCGGTGTTTGACACCGTGCCCGTGCTGGGCCGCGACGCGCCGGAGGCGCACAAAGTCCGCGAAGAATACCGCTTCGCCCTCAACCCGCACCCCAACGCCCGCGCCGGCGAGGCGCTCGCCCGGGCGTTTCTCGCGCGGCGCGGGTGAGGGGGGCGCCCGGGCCGCACGTGCTCTTTGGTTGTGCAAAATAACATTTGCTTTTCTTGACAGCGGCGCGGCGCGGCATTATAATGATCCCATCAGCAGCGAAGGCGCTGCGGAGCCCTTTTTGTGGGCCCCGCGGTGCCTTTCAATCTTTAGGGGGTTGGATCAATGAGCAAGATGCCGGAAATGTTTGGCTCCATGGTGTTCAACGATACCGTCATGAAGGCCCGGCTGCCCCATGATACCTACAAGGCGTTCAAAAAGAAGCTGGTCAAGGGCGAACCGCTGGACCGCCCGACCGCCGATGTCATCGCCAACGCCATGAAGGACTGGGCGCTGGAGAAGGGCGTCACCCACTACACCCATTGGTTCCAACCGATGACCGAGATTACCGCCGAAAAGCACGAAGCGTTCATCAGCCCCGCCGGCGACGGCGTGATCATGGAATTCTCCGGCAAGGAGCTGATCCAGGGCGAGCCGGACGCGTCCAGCTTCCCCTCAGGCGGCCTGCGCGCCACCTTCGAAGCCCGCGGCTACACCGCCTGGGATCCCACCAGCTACGCCTTCATCAAGGAAAACACGCTGTGCATTCCGACCGCGTTCATGTCCTACACCGGCGAGGTGCTGGATAAGAAGACGCCGCTGCTGCGTTCCATGGACGCGCTCAACGTACAGGCGCTGCGCATTCTGAAGCTGTTCGGCCGTGCCGACGTCAAGCGCGTCGTGACCACCGTCGGCCCGGAGCAGGAGTACTTCCTGATTGACAAGTCCATGTACGACAGGCGGCCCGATCTGATCTACACCGGCCGGACGCTCTACGGCGCCCGTCCGCCCAAGGGCCAGGAACTGGAGGACCACTACTTCGGCGCGCTGAAAAAGCGCGTCGGGGACTTCATGCGCGATCTGGACGAGACGCTTTGGAAGCTGGGCGTGCTGGCCAAAACCGAGCATAACGAGGTTTCGCCCGCGCAGCACGAGCTGGCTCCGATCTTCAACAACACCAACATCGGCACCGATCACAACCAGCTGACGATGGAAATGATGAAGAAGGTTGCTTCCGAGCACGGCATGGTATGCCTGCTGCACGAGAAGCCCTTCGCCGGCGTCAACGGCTCGGGCAAGCACAACAACTGGTCCATCGCCACCGATGCCGGCGCAAACCTGCTGGAACCCGGCGCTTCTCCCAGCGAGAACGCCCAGTTCCTTCTGTTCCTGGCGGCGGTCATCAAGGCCGTGGACGAGCATCAGGACCTTCTGCGCATCTCCTGCGCCAGCGCGGGCAACGACCACCGGCTGGGCGCCAGCGAGGCGCCGCCGGCCATCATTTCCATGTTCCTGGGCGAGGAGCTGACGGCCATCGTCGAGGCGCTGATCGCCAAGGCCGCCTATAGCCCCAAGAGCAAGGACGAGATGGACATCGGCGTCGCGGTGCTGCCCCACTTCTTCAAAGACACCACGGATCGCAACCGTACCTCGCCGTTCGCCTTCACCGGCAATAAGTTCGAATTCCGCATGGTGGGGTCGGCGTTCTCCATCGCGGATCCGAACACCGTGCTCAACACCATCGTGGCGGAGTCGCTGCGCGTGTTCGCCGACAAGCTGGAAAAGGCCGAGGATTTCAATGTGGAGCTCAACCGCCTGATCCGCCACACCATCCGCGACCACAAGCGCATCATCTTCAACGGCAACAACTACGCGCCTTCCTGGGTGGAGGAGGCCGCGTCCCGCGGACTTCTCAACTGGAAGTCCTCCGCCGAAGCCGTCCCGCACCTGGCGGACGGGAAGAACGTTCAGCTGTTCAAGCAGCACAACATCTTCACCGAGGCGGAAGTGCACTCCCGCATGGACATCCTGCTGGAGAACTACGTGAAGGTGATTTCCATCGAAGCGCTGACGATGCTGGACATGGTCAGCCGCGACATCATGCCTGCGGTGCTGGAGTTCAGCGGCAAGCTGGCGAAGGCCGCCGGATCGAAGGCCGCGCTGGATATCCCCGCCGACGCCGAGAAGGCGCTGTGCGCGAAGCTCAGCGGCCTGGCCAAGGCCATCATGGATAAGGCCGGCGCGCTGGATGCCGCCGTCAAGGGCCTGCCGGAGGATGGCGCCGCCAGCGCCGCCGCCTACACCCGCAAAGAGATTTTCTCTGCCATGAGCGCGCTGCGCGCCGTTGTGGACGAGGCCGAGCCGATGGTGCCCTCCAACGTGTGGCCGTACCCCAGCTACGGCGAGATGCTGTTTAGCGTAAAGTAAGGGGCGAGAACCTTTCCTTCGGAATTCTTTTCGCCGGGATCATCAGGGGGAAGGATGCGTCGCATCCTTCCCCTTGTCACGGCCCAGGCCCTGGAATACCAATACGGAATATGATTGCATCCAACGCGGCGAGGATTTGCGGATAGCAGCGCAAGGAGTTGGAATGAGGCGACCCTTCGGGATACGCCTTCGGCGTGAAACGAGGCGCTGCGCGGAACGGGAAGCGACACAGCGATGTGCGAAAAAGACCGCCGCAACGATGCAAGAATATTTAGGATTGGAATAAGCCTGCGGTTAGGGCTTGGACCGCTGCGAAGTGGAAGATGGGCAGCCTGCGGCGCGCAGGCGCCCTCCGGTTGCCCCAATCCCCCAAAGAGAAAGAACGGCTGCACGGATGCACAGCCGTTCTTTTGCGCATTCTTCGCCGCGTCCGAAGGACACAGAAAATCGGGGATTCCGAAGGGCCCCGAACCTTTCGGCGGGTCTCCGGGAGCGTCGCCTTCGGCGTAAACCCGGTTCGCTCCCCGACTACCGCTCCTCGCGGAAGTAGTTGGTGCCGCAACCCCTGGGCTGCGCGTGCTCGCGGGACATGCGCACGGAGGTCATGATCAGCACCAGGATCGTCGCAAAGAAGGGAATCATGTTATAAATGGCGGAAGGGATGCTCAGCACGTTGGTGGGGATGTAGTACTTGAGCACGCTCAGCGCGCCGAAGACCAGCGAGCCCAGGAGCGCCTTGTAAGGGCTCCAGCCCGCGAAGATGACCAGCGCCACCGCGATCCAGCCCAGGCCGCCCACGCAGTTGTAGGTCCAGGTGCCGCCGCAGGTGATGATCGACACGTACGCGCCACCCAGGCCGCAGATGCCGCCGCCCAGCACGATGTTGACGTACTTGTACAGGTTCACGTTGATGCCCGCCGCGTCCGCCGCGCCGGGGTTCTCACCCACTGCGCGCAGGTTCAGGCCCCGCCGCGTGCGGAAGAGGTAGATGCCCATCGCCACCGCGATCGCCGCGCCGATGTAGACGAACAGCGTGTGGGAGAACAGCAGCTGGCCGATCCAGCGGATATCGCTGAGGAAGGGGATGTGGATCTCCTTGAACAGCACCTTGGTGGCGTCGGGCAGGATTACCATGCCGCCGGGGGTGCGCAGCGCCAGGTTTTCGCCGACAAAGTTGGCGAAGCCCGTGCCGAAGATGGTCAGCGTCAGGCCGGTGACGTTTTGGTTGGCCTTGAGGGTCACCGTCAGCACCGCGTAGATGAGCGCGCCCGCCGCGCCCGCCGCGAAGGCGCCCAGGTAGGCGAGGGCGGGACTGCCCGTCACATAGGCGGCGACAAAGCCGATCACCGCGCCCATGTACATCATGCCCTCGACGCCCAGGTTCAGATTTCCGCTGCGCTCGGTCAGGATTTCGCCCAGCGTGCCGAAGAGCAGCGGAACGCCCGCCAGCATGGCCGCGAACAGGAATTTGACAAAGTAATCCATCGCGTCGTTCACAGCTTGACGCCCCCCTTCCGGCCCCAGATCACCTTGTAGTTGATGAAGAACTCGGCGCCCAGCACGAAGAACAGGATAATGCCCTGAAACACCTCCGACGTGGACGGCGAAATGTTGTAGATGGAGCGGATGGTGCCCGAGCCCTTCTGCAGGCAGGCGAAGAGCATCGACACGATCAGGATGGCGAGCGGATTCAGCTGGGACAGCCAGGACACGGTGATGGCGGTGAAGCCGACGCCGCCGGCGACGGTCTCCGTCAGCGTTCGGTCCGCGCCGGAGGCTTGCAGCATGCCCGCCAGGCCCGCGATGGCCGCGGACAGAAACATCGTGCGCAGGATGATCTTCTTCACATTCATGCCGGCGTAGCGGGCGGTATTCTCGTTTTCGCCCACGACGGTCAGCTCGTAGCCCTGCTTGGTGCGCTTGAGATAGACGTACACCAGCACCACCAGAACGAGGGCCACGATCCAGCCCGCGTGTATGCCCAGAACCTGCGGCATGCGCGCGGCCTTGTCAAACATCGGCACCTTGGGGAAGCCGCTCCTGGGGTCCCGCCAGGGGCCTTCGCGCATCAACTGGATGACGAAGATCGCGATGTAGTTCATCATCAGCGTAAACAGCGTCTCGTTGGTGCCGAAGCGCGCCTTGAACCAGGCGGGGACGAGGCCCCACAACCCGCCCGCGAGAAAGCCCGCCGCCGCCATCGCGGTCAAAAGCAGCGGCTGCGGCCAGTCCGCAAACGTCAGCGCGAAGAACGAGGCCGCCACCGCGCCGATGGAGATCTGGCCTTCCGCGCCGATGTTCCAGAAGCGCATCTTGAACGCCAGCGTCACGCCCAGGGACGTGATACACAGCGGGATCGCGATTTTGATGGTTTCGCGCAGGTTGCTGGCGGTGCCCACGGCGCCGCTCACCATCGTGCCGTACACGGGGAAGGGATTGAATCCCACCGCCATTAGGAAAAGCCCGCCGGTGGCCAGCGCCATGAGGATCGCCAGCAGGCGGTACAGCGCCGCGCGCCAGGGGTCGATGGAAACGCGCTGTACGATGTGGGTGCGCACCCTCACCTCGGAATCGCGCATTTGGCGTCGCCTCCTTCCAGAGCGCATCCGGTCATCATCAGGCCCAGTTGTTCCTTCGTGACGTCCTTGGCGTCCACAAGGCCCGTCACGATGCCGCCGCACATGACCATGATGCGGTCGCACAGCTCAAGCAGCACGTCCAGGTCCTCGCCGATGAAGAGAACCCCCACGCCGCGCGCCTTCTGCTCGTTGAGCAGGCGGTAGATTGTCATGGATGAATTGATGTCAAGGCCGCGCACCGGGTAGGCGGTGATGAGGATTTTTGGATCGGAGGCGATCTCGCGGCCCAAAAGCACTTTCTGAACATTGCCGCCGGAGAGCCGCTTCACCGGCGTGTAGACGTCCGGCGTCATGATGGAGAGCCGCTCGATCAGCTGGTTGGAGAGGCTTCTGGCGGGCCGCCGGTCGAGCAGCGGCGCGTGCTGTTCCTGATACTTCTTGAGCAGCATGTTGTCCACCATACCCATCGAACCCACCAGCCCCATGCCCAGGCGGTCCTCCGGCACGAAGCTCATGGCCACGCCGCGCGCGGCGATTTCCCGGGGGGAAAGCCCCCGGAGCTCCCCGCCCTCAAACTGGATGGACCCGCCGGAGGAGGTCTCAAGCCCGGCGATGGACTCGCACAGTTCCTTCTGGCCACTGCCGGCCACGCCGGCCACGCCCAGGATTTCGCCGCTTCGAAGGGTAAAGTTGATGTCGCACAGAGGCTTATTCTTCTCGGTGGCCGAGACGCTGAGGCCCTTCACCACCAGCGCGGGCGAAGGGTTCACCGGCTCGGGCCTGGCGATGGACAGATCCACCGCGCGGCCGACCATCTGCTCGGTCAGCGAGCGGGCGTCGGCGTCCTTGGTCTGGACGGTGCCCACCACCTCGCCCTTCCGGAGCGTCATCACGCGGTCGGAGATGGCCAGCACCTCGTTCAGTTTATGGGTGATGATGATGATCGCACAGCCCTCGTCCCGCATCCTGCGCAGGATCGCGAAGAGCTTGTCGATCTCCTGCGGCGTCAGAACCGCCGTGGGCTCGTCCAGGATCAGGATCCGGGAGCCGCGATAGAGCACCTTCAGGATCTCGACGGTCTGTTTTTCGCCCACCGACAGCGTGTAGATTTTGCTGGAGGGGTCGACCGCGAGGCCGAAGCGCTTGGAGATGGCGAGGATGTGATCGTTCAGCTGGCCCTTGGTGCGGCGGTCGCCCTTGGTGCCCATGACGATGTTTTCCGCCACGGTCAGAATGTCCACGAGCTTAAAGTGCTGGTGGATCATGCCGATGCCCAGGCGGATCGCGTCGGCGGGGGAGTGGATGGTGACGCTCTTGCCGCTGACGTGGATCGTGCCGCTGTCCGGCGCGTACATGCCGCCCAGCATGTTCATCAGCGTCGTCTTGCCGGAGCCGTTCTCGCCCAGCAGCGCAAGAATTTCGCCGTTATACAGCGTCAGGTTGATGTTTTGATTGGCCTTGACCGATCCGAACGATTTGGAAAGGCCCCGTAACTCTACCGCGGGCCGCCTTTCATCCTGGAGCAAACCGATCACCTGCCCCCGAAAAATAATATCATTATTATACAGGAAGGGATAGCCGCCCGCAATGACATTTTGTGTTGAATCCGACCAATTTGAAAACTTTTTGATTCGTTGCAATGATTTTTGAAGCCGTGCCGCGGGCCATTTGACAGAGCGGCGCGGCCGTATTATAATGAACTGATGATTACACCGGAGGGCGTTATGGACGAGGCCAAACTCAGCCGCATCGTGGAGGCGATCCTGTTCGTCGCCGGGGACCCGTTGAGCGTTCAGGACCTGGCGCACGCGTTTAACCTGACCGAGTCGGAGATGGCGGGCGCGATCGACCGGCTGAGCGATCATTGCGACCTGGAGCAGCGGGGCATCCGCGTCAACCGCTTCGGCGGCAAGGTGCAGCTGTCCATCCAGCCGGATCTGGCGCCCTGGGTGGACATGTTCCTGCAGCCGGTTCGGCAGCAGACGCTGTCGCAGGCGGCGCTGGAGACGCTGTCCATCATCGCCTACCGCCAGCCTGTGACGAAGCAGGACATCGAATCCGTGCGCGGCGTCAAGTGCGACTACTCGGTGCAGGCGCTTATGAACAAGAACCTGATCCGGGAGGCCGGGCGCAAGGAGGCGCTGGGCAGGCCCATCCTGTATGAGACGACGGACGAATTCCTGCGTCACTTCGGCATCGCGTCCCTCGTGGAACTTCCGATGGCGGCGCTGGGGCAGATCTCGATGAACCTGGAGCCGGAGGCGGAAGCCCAGTAAAAAAGGGCCCCGCGGGTACGAAAAGACCGCGGGATCCGGACGACCATGTTCAAAGTCCCCGTGAGATTTCGATCGTTCCCGGCGCGCTTGTCGCCGGGAACGATTTTTTTAGTGCGCGCGCCGGCAGAAGAAACCGTACCAAAATCCAGCGCACCGCGCGGAAATCCGCGAGGGACTCACGCGCACGCGGCTTCCTCTTTTGAATGAACGCGGCTTTCGGTTTTTGATCGTCAGAAGCCGAGAAGCGTCACCACCAGCGGGATGGTGAAGATGCAAAGGATTGACGTGAAGGATACCTCCTGCGCCGCGAAAAGCGCGTCCCGGCCGTACATTTCGGCCAGCATCTGGCACATGATGGCGGAGGGCATCGCGCTGGAGAGCACCAGCGTGCCCGCTGCCACCGCGTCCAGGCCGAGCGCGCGGGTGAGCGCCAGCGCGGCCAGCGGCATGATGAGGAGTTTTACCCCGGACACCAGCGCGTTTTTCCAGTCCCAGAGCGCTTTGGGCACAAAGCCGGTCATGCGGGCGCCGAGGATCAGCATCGCCAATGGTGTATTCATCGAGCCCAGCGCGTTCACAGGCGCGTCCAGGAGATCCGGCAGGTCTACCCTGAGGAGGAACAGCGCCGTGCCGATCAGCGCGGCCACGAAGCCGGGGTTGACGAGTTTCCGCCAGGAGAGGCTGCCGCGGTCCAGCTGCGCGATGCCCACCGTCCAGACCACCAGGTTGAACGCGACGATCACCGCCGCCAGATACAGCGCGCCCAGATCGCCGTACACCGTCTGGATGATCGGCAGGCCCATGAAGCCCGCGTTGGGCAGCGCCGTCAGCATCGAAAGAATCGGGCGCACCCGATCGCTCTCGCGGCGGCAGGCGGCGTAGACCAGAATCATCGTCAGCGCCATCGTGACCGTCGCCATCCACAGGACATGCAAAAAGCCCGCGAGGGACGCGGCCGTGTATTCATGCTGGGTGACCATGATCAGAAGCGCCGGGTTCGTGCCAAAAGTCACCAGGTCCGAAATGCCCTTGACCACCGGATCGCCCATCACGCCTTTTTTGCGGAGCAGCGCACCCACGAACGCGATGGCAAAGAGCATGAACAGCTGGGGGAGAACGATCATTTCCGCATGCCTTCTTCTGTAAAACTTGCGCCTGAAGCCCGCCCGCGGACTTCAGGCGCGTTTGCATTTTATAGGGAATCCGGGGGAAGTGCCCCCCCCCCGGCGGGGTGCGGGCGGAGCCCCGCCGCCCCCCCTGGCTTCCGTCATTCCACGGCGTTTTTGTACCGTGCCAGCAGTTCCTCGAACATCCCGAGGGCCTTTTCCACCGGCTGCGGCGTGGACATGTCCACGCCGGCCAGCTTCAGCGCGTCAATGGGGTAGAGGCTGCCGCCGGCGGAAAGAAATTCTTTGTAGCGCGCGACGGCGCTCGCGCCCTCCTCGCGGATCATGCCGGCGATGGCCATGGCGGCGGAGAAGCCGGTGGCGTACTGGTAGACGTAGAAGGCGCTGTAAAAGTGGGGGATGCGCATCCATTCATACTGGATCAGATCCGTCTGTTCGAGGGAGGGGTAGTAGGCCTGGTTGAGGGAGGCGTAGAGCGCGTTCAGGTTTTCGGCGGTCAGCGCGTCGCCTTTTTCGGCCATCTCGTGGGATGCCTTCTCAAACTCGGCGAACATGGTCTGGCGGAAGAGCGTCGTGCGGTAGGCCTGCAGCAGGTTATTCAGCAGGTAGCTCTGCGCGTTTTTCTCCGGATGCCTGTCCAGAAGGTGCATCATCACCAGCACCTCGTTGACGGTGGAGGCCACCTCCGCCACAAACAGCGAATACTCCGCCATGGGCGCCGGCTGATGGCTGGCGCTGAGGTAGGTGTGCAGCGAGTGGCCCATCTCGTGGGCGATGGTCAGAAGGTCCTCCAGCGTCTCGTGATAGTTCATCAGCACGTAGGGGTGCGTTTCGTAGGTGCCCCAGGAGTAGGCGCCGGAGGATTTGCCTTCGTTCTCATAGGGATCGATCCAGCGCTCGTCGAGGGCCCGGCGCAGTACCGCCTGATAGTCCGCGCCCAGCGGCGCGAGCGCCTCCACCACCAGATCGTAGGCCTCGCGGAAGGGGAGGTCAATGGCGAAGTCGCCCGGCATGCGGGCGTAGGCGTCGTACATCGCGGGGTCGGCAAGGCCCAGGCGCTCGGCCTGGAAGCGCATGAGTTCGTCCAGCGCCGGCAGGTGACGGTGCACCGCTTCGATGAGGCTTTCGTAGACGGAGCGCGGCACGTCGTTCTGGTAGAGCGAGGCTTCGAGGGCGCCGCCGAATTTCGCAGCGCGGGCGGAGAAGAGATCGCCCTTGACCGAGGCGGCGTAGACCGCGGGCACCGTGGCGGAAAAGCCCTTAAAGGTTTCGTACATGGCGGTGAAGGCGGCCTTGCGCACGGCGCGGTCGCCGCTCATCATGTGGTGGATGTAGCTGCCGTGGGTAAGCGGCGCCATGCCGCCCTTTCCGTCCGGAACCTCCGGGAACTTCATGTCGGCGTCGGTCAGCATGTCAAAGATCACGCCCGGGGCCGCGCCCAGTTCGCCCGCCATTGCCACGATGCGCTCCTCCGCGGCGGACAGCGTATGGGGCCGCGCGCGCTCGATGGCGGTGAAGAACATGCGGTAGTCTGCAAAGGCCGGGTCGGCGGCGCATTCCGCCAGATACGCCGGCGGCAGCGCGATGAGCTCCGGCGTCATGAAGGAGGATACCGTGGAAAACTCCACCGACAGCGTGGTGGCCCGGTCCGTCAGCGCCTGGTAGCGGGCGAGGGTGTTGTCCTCGTCCCGGCGCATCTTGGCGTAGGCGAAGAGCGCGCTCACGTCCCGAATGGCCGCGTAGTAGTCCCTGAGCGCCGCCAGCAGGCTGTCCCGCATCCCCAGCGTACCCTGGCGGCCGGAGAAGGCCTGGACCGACGCGCGGCAGGCGGCGTAGGCGGCCTCCCAGGCCTCGTCGTTTGCGAAGATGTCCTCCAGGCGCCAGGTATCGCCCTGGACGAGTTCCGAGCGCTTTTTAATCGTTGATGTCAAGGTTGACGCCCTCCTGTTCCTGTTTTCTCATTTGCTTGCGTATACTCCTGCGGCGCATGGTGACCTCCACTTCGTGGACGTAGCGCCGCGCCGCGCGCGCCATATCCCCGGCCACGTCCCTGGCGCTGGCCGCGCCCTCCTCGTGGATGCGCGGCAACAGCCAAAATACGGTGAGAAAGCGCAGTAGTCCCGAAAGCGCGAACAGTACGTTGTAGCGCGAGATGGGCGTGCCTATGAGCGTCCAATGATAGGCTTCCACGCGGTACATGACGTTATCCAGCAGCCATCCGCCCACGGCGGAACCCAGCGCCAGGCCCACCAGCTGCGTGAAGAAGAAGTAGAGCGCGATGTACATCGAGCGGTTTTCACCCTTGGCCTGAGCCATGAAAAGGTTCTGCGCGCCCAGGTCGATGGAAACGTAGGTCAGGCCGCTGAGCGCGTTGACTAGCGCCACCGCCCACACCATGCGCGGGCCGATCAGGCTCCAGAAAATCGGCGCGAAGGAGGTTAAAAACGCGCCCACCGTCAGAACTGGGCGGCTGCCGTAGCTGTCCAGCGCCGCGCCCCAGCGGGACACCACCAGCACCAGGAACAGATTGCTGACGATCTGGCTGGCGACGGTGATCTCGAAGTTGGTCATGCGCATGTTTTCAAGCATGTAGACGTTGAAGTAGGGCGCGACGATCTGCACCGAGAACATCCATGCCGTCAGCGCCATCACCATGCGCATATAGCGGCGGTCACCCAGTACGGGGCGGATCATCTGCAGGAGGTTGTTCTTGACGGCGGGCGCGCGCATCGGCGGCAGGCGCATCAGCGCGAAGGAGGAAATGTCCAGCGCGCCGGCGAGCCCGGCGATGGCGAATACCACCGCGTAGCCGGTGTAGCCGGGCAGCGCGTCCAGAAGCGCGCCGATCGCGAAGCCGAACAGCATGCCCACGAAGGTGGAAATGCGGCTGCGCACCGCGAAGTACCGGCCCCGGATCCGAAGCGGGATCACATCGGAGCAGATGGAATAGAAGGCTACGTTGATGAATGGCCCGGCCACCGAGCTGACCAGTACCATGACGAGCGCCGCCCAAAGCCTGACGGCGCCGTCGGAGAAGGGGAAGAGGAAGGGGATCAGACCGAAGGGGATCCAGATCAGCCGCTGCAAAAGGCCGAAGGCGAGCATCATGGGCTTGCGCTTCAGCGTGCGCTCCAGCACGTAGGAGGCAAGCAGCTGGAAGGCGTTGGCCAGCGGCGGCAGCGCCATGATGAGGCCGTACAGAAAGTCGGACGCGCCCAGCGCCTTGATGTAGCCGCTGATGGCAACGCCTGTGGTGATGTTGGCCCATACGACGCCGCCGGCCACGCCGGTGATCAGAATGCGCAGCGTGCGGATGGTTTCGGCGTCAAGGCCGCGCTCGTCAAAGAGCTCCACGCGGCGGATAAACCGAGGTTTCATGGTTGCACCTCAAAAGGAAGGGCGTCGGGTGTGAGGAACCTGTCGCGACGGGATTTCACCGCTTCCAATTTCTTTTGTTTTTGTCCCGGAATGATACCGCACGAATACGGTGGTGCGATGGCGAGCGGATGGTTGTGCGGGGGTTGTGCTAGAAGATGGCGTCCGCAAAGGCTTTGGCGTCGAAGGGCATGAGGTCGTCCAGTCCTTCTCCGATGCCGATGTAGCGGACCGGCAGGCCCAGTTCGCCCCGGATCGCCAGCGCGATGCCGCCCTTGGCGGTGCCGTCCAGCTTGGTGAGGATGATGCCGTCCAGCACGGCGGCGTCCTTGAAGACCTGCGCCTGCATGAGGCCGTTCTGACCGGTGGTGGCGTCGATGACCAGGAGGCCCTTGATTTTCGCGTCCGGGTACTCGCGCTCCACGACGCGGCTGATCTTCTTGAGCTCCTCCATCAGGTGCGCTTTGTTGTGCAGGCGGCCTGCGGTGTCGATGATGAGCACGTCCGCGTGGCGGCCCTTGGCCAGCTGCACCGCGTCGTAGACCACCGCGGCGGCGTCCGCCCCCTCGTGGTGCTTGACCAGCGGCACGCCCGCCCGCTCGGCCCAGACGGTCAGCTGGTCGGCGGCGGCGGCGCGGAAGGTGTCGCCGGCGCAGATGACCACGTTCCGGCCCACCGTCTTCATGCGCGAAGCCAGCTTGCCGATGGAGGTGGTCTTGCCCACGCCGTTGACTCCGATCACCGGCACCACCATCGGGGACTCCAGCCGCATGGGCTCCGAACCCATCATGTCGGCCACGATGGCCTTCAGCGCCTCGCGGGCGGGGGCGGTGGTCTTGATGCCGTCGGCCCCGCATTTTTCGCGCAGCCGGGATATGATCGTCTCGCTGGTTTTGACGCCGGCGTCCGCCATGATGAGGATGTCGGTCAGGTCTTCATAGAAGGATTCGTCGATCACCGGCGAGGAATCCACCAGCTGATCGATTTTGCCGGACACGTTGGCCCGGGTCTTGCCCATCGACTGTTTGATTCGGTCAAAGAGGCCCAAGGGGACACGTCCTTTCCGTGCGGCCGGCGCGGCCGTCAGTTTTTGTTGAGCTTCAGGGAGACCATCCGGGAGACGCCCTTTTCCTCCATGGATACGCCGTAGAGCGAGTCGCACCGCTCCATGGTGCCCTTGCGGTGGGTGACCACCACGAATTGGGTGCTTCGCGAATAGTCTCGGAGGTAGTCGGCGAAGTTGTCGATGTTGGCGTCGTCCAGCGCGGCCTCGATCTCGTCCAGGAAGCAGAAGGGCGTGGGCTTGACTTCCAGCATCGCGAACAGGATCGCGATGGCGGTCAGCGCCCGCTCGCCGCCGGAGAGGAGCGACAGCATCTGCAGTTTCTTGCCCGGCGGCTGCGCCGCCACCTCGATATCGCAGGTGAGCGGGTTCGCGGGATCCGCCAGCCGCAAGTGCGCGCGCCCGCCGCCGAAGAGCTTCACGAAGGTCTGCTGGAAGAAGTGGTTCAGGAATTCAAATTGCTCCAGAAACTGCTTTTCCATGCGGCTGGTGAGATCGGCAATGATGCCGCCAAGGTCCGCCTCCGCCTTGACGAGGTCGTCCCGCTGGGCGGAGAGCTCGTCGTGCCGGGTCTTCGTCTCCCGGTACTCGTCCACCGCGGACACGTTGACCGAACCCATCGCACGGATGCGGGCGCGGATTTCGGCGATGCGCTTTTCCGCCTCGCCCAGCTTGAAATCCGCCTCGCGGAAGGAGCCCGCGCCCTCGTAGGTCAGTTCGTAATCCTCCCAGATGCGGTCGGTCAGCTGCTTCCACTCGGCCTCCACGCGGGACTTCTGCATTTCCGCACGGTGGCAGCGATCGGAGAGTTCCTCCGTCTCGACGCGCAGCCGGTCGGCTTCGTCCATCAGCTTTTCAAGAGCCTTCTGGGCGGCGGTGCGCGCGCGGTCGCGCCGGTCGAAGTCGTCCCGGGCCGCGTCCAGCGCCTGGTGCGCCTGGGAGAGCTCGGCCTCCGCCTGCGCGAGCGCCGCACGGTCGGCCGCAAGGCGCGCCTCGCAGGCGGTCTTTTCAGCCTCGCTGTCCGCGAGCAGCTTTTTCAAGTCACCCCGTTCGACGCTGAGCCGATCGCGATCGGCGCGCATCGCATCCAGACCTTTCGACTGGGCCGCCAGCTTTACGCTTCTGTCCAGCACCTGCTGGCGCAGCGCGTTTGTCTCCTGGCGGGAGAGCACCAGCGCCTTCTGAAGGCGCGCGATCTCCTCGCGCTTCTGCGTGCCGGCGCGCTCCTCGCCGCCCTCGTTTTCGCCCATCCGGGAGAGCGAGGCTTCCACATCGATGAGCTGTTCACGCAGCCGGTCCAATTCCTCGGCGGCGGCCCCGGCGCGCTTTACGTGGGCGCCGAGCTCCGTCTGGGCGGCGGTGAGGTGCGCCTCCTCGCGGGCGACGGCGATCTCCTGCTGGTGCAGCCGCTCGAAGAGTTCGGCGCGCTCCCGCTTGAGCTCGGCCCGTCCGGCCTCGAGGGCCG
The DNA here is from genome assembly GCA_023421395.1 of Bacillota bacterium. Classification (GTDB taxonomy): domain Bacteria; phylum Bacillota; class Clostridia; order Christensenellales; family Aristaeellaceae; genus JAEZHK01. The sequence continues at coordinate 104,717 of JAEZTL010000006.1, forward strand.
CCACATCCCCGCGGAGGGACTCGATTTCCCCTTCCAGCCGCGTAAGAAGCGCCTTGTGGGCATCCACCTCGCGCTCCCGGGTAAGAAGGCTCGTCATCCTCGACTGTACGCTGCCGCCGGTCATGGAGCCGCCGGGGTTCATCACGTCCCCCTCCAGCGTGACCAGCCGGAAGGCGTGACGTCCGGCGCGCATGATGGCGATGCCGGCGTCCAGATCCCGGGCCACCACCGTGCGCCCGAGCAGGTTCTCCACCACGCCGCGGTAGACCGGGTCGTACTGGATCAGTTCGCTGGCCACACCCAGACAGCCGGGCATGGTGAGCACGCGCCGCTCGCCTGGATCCAGCGTACGTCCGCGCACGGCGGAGAGGGGGAGGAAGGTGGCGCGGCCCAGCCGGTTTGCGCGCAGGTAGTCGATCATGCGCTTGGCGTCTTCCTCGCGGTCGACCACGATGTTTTGAAGCTGGCTGCCCAGCGCCATGTCCAGCGCCCGCTCGAACTGCTCCGGCACGCGGATCAGCGTCGCCACCACGCCGCGAACGCCGGAAAGCGTCCCGGCCCTTCGCGCCTGAAGGAGCACGTTCTTGACCGAGTGCTGGTAGCCTTCGAAGTCCCGCTGCATTTCCTCCAGCACGCCGAGGCGAGAGGCCGTCTGCTGGCGCTCATTTGAGAGGCTTGCGAGGCGGGACGTGGTTTCCTCGTACTTTTCGCCCGAGGCGCGCACGCGCTGCGCGCTTTCGGCCGTCTTTTCATCCAGTTCCGCCTTGAGGGCGCGCTCCTCGGCCAGGCGTGCTTCTGCGAAGGATGCCGCGTCGCGCAGATGTTCCTCCGTCGCCTGGTCGCTGCCCCGGCCGCTTTGCAGTTTCTCGATCTGCGCGGAAAGCGCCGTGCGCATGGCGCTGAGGCGTGCGGATTCGCTCTTGACGTCACTCAGGCGGTTCATGGCCTCGATCAGTTCCGCTTTGAGGGCCTCGACGGCGTTTTCCGCGTCGAGATCGGCCTGTTCGCGCGCGGCCAGTGCCGCCTCACCCGCTTTTTTCTCGCCGGTCGCGCCCGAGAGCGCGCGCTCCTCCGCCTCGATGCGCTCCGAGAGATCCCGAAGCCGCGCGGCCACGCCTTCGTCGCCCTCCCGGGCGGCGGCGGCCTGGCCGGCGATGCGGCCTGCATCCCGCTCGCCCGCGGCGATGCGCTCCCGGAGCACCCCCGCCGCACCCTCGCGGGATTCCACGTCCCGGATCAGCGCCTGAACCTGCTCGCGGACGGACGCGGCGGCCTCCTCCAGCCCGGCCAGCTGCTGCTGGGCGGCTTCGCGGGATTCGGTCAGCGCCTGCTGGCGCTCCGTCGCCCCGGAGAGGGATTCGCAGAGCGATTCGAAGGCGGCCGTCAGTTCGTTCGTTCGCTCCGAAAGCCTGTCCGACCGGACGAGGAAGGCGTTGAGGTCCAGCCGCCTGAGTTCTTCGCGAAGCGCCAGATATTCCCGCGCGGCCTCGCTCTGCGCGGCCAGCGGAGCAAGGCGCGAGTCCAGCTCGCGCAGAATATCCTCCACCCGCTCGAGGTTTTCCCGCGTGTTTTCGATGCGCTTTTCGGCCTCAGCCTTGCGCGCCTTGTACTTGACGATGCCCGCCGCTTCCTCAAAGGCGCGGCGGCGGTCGTCGGACTTGCCCGACAGGATCTCGTCGATGCGGCCCTGGCCGATGAGCGAATAGCCCTCGCGGCCGATGCCGGTATCGCGGAAGAGGTCGATCACGTCCCGAAGGCGGCAGGGCGCGCCGTTGATCTGGTATTCGCTGTCGCCGTCGCGGTAGACGCGGCGGGTAACGGCGACTTCGCTGAAGTCGATGGGCAGCGCCCGATCCTCGTTTTCGATGGTCAGCGTGACGTCGGAACAAGAAAGGCGGCGCCGCTTTTCCGTGCCGCCGAAAATGACGTCCTCCATCTTGCCGCCGCGAAGCGTCTTGGCGCTCTGTTCGCCCAGCACCCACCGGACGGCGTCGGAGATGTTGCTTTTGCCGCATCCGTTGGGGCCGACGATGCCGGTGATGCCGCCGTCGAAGGTCATCTCCGTCCGGTCCGCGAACGACTTGAACCCCTGGATCTCAAGCTTTTTTAGCCGCAAGGGCTACACTCCTTCGCGGGGCGCGCACCCCGCGCGGCCGGATTCCCCGGCCCCGTTTTTACGCATTTTTTTGAGCGCGGCGCGGGCGGCGTACTGCTGCGCCTGCCGCTTTGAAGGGCCGCTGCCACGGCCCAGTTCCCGGTCGCCCATCATCACCCGCATGTGAAATACCGGCAGGTGCGGCGGGCCGTCCACCCCGGTGAGCTCGTAGACCGGCGCTTCGCCGCCGCCCGCCTGCAGCACTTCCTGCAGCCGTGTCTTGGCGTCCAGCGCGTCCGGATCATCGTCGTCGAGCCGCTCGCCCAGCGCGCGCCGGACGAGGGAGAACGCCTCCTCCATGCCGCCGTCCAGGTAGACAGCCGCGATGACGGCTTCCATCACGTCCGCCAGGATGGAGGGCTTGTCCCGGCCGCCGCCGCGCTCTTCGCCCACGGAAAGACGAATCAGCGCCCCCAGGTCAAACCCGCGGGCGACTTCGCACAGCGCCTCCTCGCGCACGAGGGACGAGCGCAGCCTGGACAGCTGCCCCTCCGACAGGCGCGGCCGCTCCAAATACAGGTAGCGGCTGACCGCCAGCTCCAGCACCGCGTCGCCCAGAAACTCCAGGCGCTGGTAGTGCTCGGTGTGGTAATCGCCGCCGTAGGACGGATGGGTGAGCGCGGTCTCGAGCAGGCTTCTGTTGCGAAAGGTATAACCCAGGCGCTCCTCAAGCGCGCCCAGCGGGGATGTGTCAGGCGTGCTGTTCGAGGTAATCAATGATGTCGCCTACCGTCTTGATGCTGCCGAGCACATCGTCCTCGACAACGATGTCGAACTCCTGCTCAAGGTCCATGACCAGAATCATCACGTTGGCCGAATCGGCGCCCAGATCCTCCAGGAGCCGGGACTCCCGGGTGATGGCTTCGCGTTTGACCGGGAGCTGGCTGGCGATCAGATCCAGAACTTTATCATACATGGTAATTTCTCCTCCCCCAGGATGAATATGCTTCAGTTTGTACCGGCGGAAAGGGCCGAAACGCCCGACGCGATCAGGCCGACGATGTCGCCCTCGACCATCCGCCGGGCCTGCCGGACGGCGTTCATCACGGCGACGGCGTTGGAACTGCCGTGGGCCTTGACCACGGCGCCCGAGATGCCCAATAGCGGCGCGCCGCCGTATTGCTCGTAGTCCAGCCGCTTTTTAAACGCGCGCAGCGCGGGCTTGACCAGCATCGCCCCCAGCTTGGTGCGGGCGGAGGAAAGCATTTCGGACTTCAGCATGCTGGTCAACGCGATGGCCATGCCCTCGGTGTATTTGAGGATGAGGTTACCGTCGAAGCCGTCGGCCACCACCACGTCGGCTGTGCCGGTGGGGATCTCCCGCGCCTCAATGTTGCCACCGAAGCGGTAGGCGCCCTGGGCGCGCATCAGTTCGTGAGCTTCTTTATAAAGGCGGCTGCCTTTTTCGGGTTCCTCGCCGATGTTGGCCAGGCGGACGTCGGGCTCCGTGACGCCCAGGACCTTCTGCATGTAGACGCTGCCCATGAGGCCGAACTGCCGAAGGTATTCCGGCTGACAATCCACATTGGCGCCGCAGTCGATCAAAAGAAACGGTTTTTGCGTGCCCGGCAGCACCGGCGCCAACGCCGGGCGGTCGATGCCCTGAATGCGGCCGATGCGCAAAATGCCGCAGGCCAGGATCGCGCCGGTGGAACCGGCGGACACCATCGCCTGAGCCCGGCCCTCCTTGACGGCCAGCGCGCATTTGACCATGGAAGAATCGTGTTTTTTACGCACCGCGAGAAGCGGCGCCTCATGGGGATCAATCATCTCCGTGGCCGGGATGAGCTCGATGCGCGGAGCGCCGTTTAGAAGCGGCTCCACCGCCTCGGGCATGCCGGAAAGCAGAATGCGGACGTCCGGCATCTCGGCGACTGCCATCCGGCAGCCCTCGACGATCGCCCCGGGCGCGTTGTCGCCGCCCATCGCGTCCACCGCGATGACGTATTCGGCCATTTCGCACCCTCCTTTAAAAGCTTTGATAGTCCGTAACAGTATACCAGATCGGGCCCGGCTTGGCAAGCAAGCCCGCATCATGGTATAATCAATTTACAATAAAGCGTCGGGCCGCGAAGCGGCTCGGGCGGCGGCCCCTTCGGGTCTTTCTGTGCGCGAAGGGTTCGCATGGAGATGCGATACAAATAAGGACAGAGGTCGGGGAGAGATGGAGCGGGTCATTGCGCTGGACGTGGGCGGAACGCTGGTCAAGTACGGCGTGGTTTCAAAGGACGGGACCCTCGACGGCACGGGCAGCCTGGAAACCCGCGCGCAAGAGGGCGGCGAGGCGCTGATGGGCCGGCTGCTGGAAAAGGTCCGGGCGTTGACCGGGGAATACCCGGACGCGGCGGCGGTGGCGGTATCTTCGCCGGGGCTGATCTCCGCGGACCACGGCGCCATCCGGTTTGCCGGCGGCAATCTGCCCGGTTGGACGGGCATGGAGGTGGCGCGGCGGGTGCGGCAGCACACCGGCCACCCGTGCTACGTGGAGAATGATGTCAACGCCGCGGCGCTGGGCGAGCGGTGGCGGGGCGCGGCGGTGGGTTGCCGGATGCTGGTGATGCTGGCGCTGGGCACCGGTGTGGGCGGAGCGGCCGTCGCCCGCGGGCAGCTCCTGACCGGCGCGAACGGCGGCGCGGGGGAGTTCGGCCACATCGTGCTGTACCCCGGCGGCCTTTCCTGCACCTGCGGGCAGCGGGGATGCCTCGAGCAGTACGCCTCCACGGCGGCGCTCCGGCGCAGGACCGGCGCGCTGCCGGCGGGCCATCCGGCGCGCCTTGACGTGCGCAGACTGTTTGACGCCTGCCGCGCGGGCGACGGCCCCGCGCTCAAGGTACTGGACGGCTGGGTCTACGACCTCGCCGTGGGCATGGCTTCGCTGACTCACGCGTTCAATCCGGACGTGATGCTCCTGGGCGGAGGCGTGTCGGAGCAGGGGGATTTTCTACTGAATCGCGTGCGCGCGCAGCTTGAAAAGCTGGTGATCCCGTCGTTTTACGAGGGGATGAAGGTCGACCGGGCGCGCCTTGGCAACGATGCGGCGCTGCTCGGCGCCGCCGGCGCGGTGTTTGAAAAGACGGAGGGCATGGTGTTCTAGCGTTTTGAGCCGCGACGCCGGACGGATGGAACGGTATTGCGGCGGCAAACGAGCAAGAGGGCCCCGCGGCGCGCCGCGGGGCCCTCTTGCGTGAAGTTGTGATTTAGCCGACGGTGATGCCATCCACGAACCAGGTGATGCCCAGAATGTCGCCGTTTGCAAGGGTCTGGCCCTCGGCCACCATCTCGGCGCCGGTGTTGTCCTTGATCGGGCCGGAGAACACGTTCAGCGAGCCGTCCAGGATCTTCGCGCGGGCGGCGTCGATGGCTTCCTGGGTACCGGCGGCGCAGTTGGCGGTCAGCGGGGCCAGATCGCACAGGCCTTCGGCGAGGCCCATCAGCGAGTTCTCAGGCGTCCAGGTGCCGTCGATGACCTTCTGCACGGCGTCGGTCATGTATACGCCCCAGTTCCAGATGGGGGCGGTCAGGTAGGCCTTGGGGGCGACGTTGGACACGTCCGCGTTGTAGCCCACCGCGAACAGGCCCTTTTCTTCGCAGGCGACCACGGGGCCCGTGGTGTCGCAATGCTGGGACAGGATGCCGCAGCCCGCCGCGATCAGCGCGTCGGCAGCCTGGCGTTCCTTGGTCGGGTCATACCAGGAGCCTGTTTCCTTGACGGTCATGGTCACGTCCGGGTTGACGCTCCTGGCGCCCAGGAAGTAGGCGTCCAGCGAGTAGACGACCTCGGGAATCGACTTGAACGCAGCCACATAGCCCAGGTGGTTGTTGCCGGTTTCCTTGGCCTTCAGGCCCGCGGCGATGCCCGACAGGTAACGGGCTTCCCAGATGCGGCCGAAGTAGTTGTTGAAATTGGTGTCGTTGGACTCATAGCCCGAGCAATGGGAGAAGATGACGTTCGGGTACTCGTCTGCCAGCTCTTTCGTATAATCCATGAAGCCGAAGCTGGTGGTGAAGATGATCTGGCAGCCCTGATCGATCAGCTCGCGGATGGCGGTTTCGCAGCTGGAGTCTTCCGCGATGTTCTTCTGAATCAAAATCTGATCATCCCGGAGGCCCAGCGCCTTCTGCATGGCCAGCGTGCCCTGATGGTGCGCGTAGGTGTAGCCCAGATCGATGACGTCGCCGATGTAGACCACGCCAACCTTCAGCTGGTCCTTCGGAACCGGATCAAAGGCGAACGCGGTGCTCGTCATTCCAAGAAGCATGATCAGCGCCAGAGCCAGGATCAGAACCTTCCTCATGGGTCATCCTCCCTTTCACATGGGTGGTCGGCCAAAAAAGCGATCCCGCTCCTCCGGCCGATCCATAGGTGTGATTGTACACGTTTCGTGTACAAAACGCAACGGCTTTCGAACAGGTTTTACGGCGATTTATCGGTACGAGGCCCAAAACCCGAACATTTTTGAAAGGTTTTCCTGCAAAATTCGCACAAGCCGCTGGGCCGCAGACCCATTTTTCCAAGGGTTTCCCGGTGCGGCGCAACCCCGTCCGCGAGATCCTGCGGCCGCGCGCCGGAAGCGCCGGAGAGGCTCAGCGCTGGAACACCTTCCAGATGCTCTTTTGCTCTTTGCGCACCTGATAGCCCATGCGTTGGTAAAACGCGTGGGCACCCAGCCGGTCGGAGCCGGAAGAGAGCCGGACGCCCGCCGCGCCGGTGGCTCTGGCCCACTCCTCGCAGGCGGTGAGGAGCGCCCGGCCGACGCCCTTGCCCTGGTACCCCGGGTCCACCGCAAGCGCCATCACGTACTTGAGCGGATCGGCAAACAACGTCTCGTAATCGCAGGCGTGGATGTAGCCGATCGCACGGCCCGCCTCGTCCTCCGCCACCCGGATAAAATGGCGGGGATCTTGCGTCACCCGAATCAGCCGCCGCCGGGTATCCTCCGCGGGCGAGGCGTAGCCCAGCGCCGCGAGGCTGATCCCGGCGATGCGCCCGGCATCCTCCGGGCGGGCCGCGCGCAGCTTCATTTGAGCGCCTCGGGGTTGAGCCCCGCGAGGTCCCCGGCCACGAACAGACCGTCTTTTCGGATCAGTTCGCCGTCAAACCAGATCTCGCCGCCGCCGTATTCCGGGGTCTGGATTGACACCAGATCCCAGTGCACGGCGGACTGGTTCCCGTTGTCGCACTCCTCGTAGCAGGCGCCCGGCGTGAAGTGAAAGGAGCCCGCGATCTTCTCGTCGAACAGGATGTCCTTCATCGGGAAGGTGATGTAGGGATTCACGCCCAGCGCGAATTCGCCCACGTAGCGGGCGCCCTCGTCGGTGTCGAACACCTTGTTGATGCGCGCCGCATCGTTGGCGGTGGCTTCGATGATCTTGCCGTCCCGGAAGGTCAGGCGGATGTTCTCGTAGGTGAAACCGTCGTGGGGCGAGGGCGCGTTGTAGGAAATCGTTCCGTTGACGCTGGTCCGGACCGGCGCGGTGTAGACCTCGCCGTCGGGAATGTTCATCTCACCCGCGCATTTGATGGGCGGCAGGCCCTTGATGGAGAAGGTCAGGTCCGTGCCGGGGCCTACGATATGCACCTTGTCGGTCTTCTTCATGCGCGAAACGAGGCTATCCATCGCCCGGTCCATTTTTCCGTAATCCAGGCAGCACACATCGAAGTAGAAGTCCTCGAAGGCTTCGGTGGACATGCCGGCGTTCTGTGCCATCGACGGTGACGGATAGCGCAGTACCACCCATTTGGTCTTGGCCACGCGGATCTCGTGGTGCACCGGGTGCCATACGCGCTTCATGTAAAGCTGGGTCTTGTCGGCGGGCACGTCGCTCATCTCGTAGATGTTGACGCTGGAGCGAAGGCCGACATAGGCCTGCATCTCGCGCATGAGGTGGGCTTCGTTTTCCGCCCAGAGCACGGCCTGTTCCTCGGTGAGACCCATCACGACCCGCCGCTCCACCGCCGGGTCCTTGATCCATACGAACGGCACGCCGCCCGCCTTCTGAGCCTCTTCCACCAGCGCGGTCACCAGCGGCAGCTCAAGCCCGATGTTTTCGATCAGAATTTTCTCGCCGCGCCGGAGCCTGACCGATTGGTTGATCAGGTTCTTCGCCAGCGTGCGGATGCGCGGATCATGCATGAAAATCGCCCCTTTTGTCTTATTGACTTTGCTTCTATTATAACCGGGAAAAGGACGCCTTGTCAAAGGAATTGAGGACTTCGCCCTTGATTGCGCGCCCACGTGATTTGTGCTATCATGGGGCGTACCACAGTGGATACGGGAACGGAGGACTCCGGATGGTGGAGCTCAGGTGTTCGGATGATTTTGCGCTGTACGATGTGACGCCGCTGGAAAACCTTTTCATATTGGAATACCTGCCCCACGCCACGGGCGACCAGGTGCGGGTGTACCTCTATGCGCTGATGCAGTGCCGCCAAAGGGCGGACTGCACGGTGGAAGGGCTGGCGCGCGCGCTGCGCATAAAGCCGGATAAGGCGCTGGAAGCCCTCCGGTACTGGGAGTCAAGGGGACTTTTGAAGGGCGTGTCCGATAACCCGCCCTCCTTTGAATTCATGAACGTTCGCTCCGCCATGCAGGCGGGCTGCGATCAGGACCCGGCCTACCGCTACCGGGACTTCAACAAGGAACTGGTGGAGATCGCCCAGGGCGCGGTGCGCCCCGCCCAGTTCAGCCAGGCGATGGAGTGGGTTGAGGAGATGAGTCTGCCCGCCGAGGTGGTGCTCATCATGGCCCGTCACACGGCCCGGCGGCTGACGGAGGCCAACGGCGGCAAGCCCCGCTCCGTGCCCTACCTTTTCAAAGTGCTGGGTGAGACGGCGGCAGACTGGGCTGCGCGGGATGTCCGCACGCCGGAAAAGGCGCGCGCGGAGCTGGACAAGGCGCTGCCCGAGCACCAGACGGCCGGCATGATCTGCGACTACTTCAATTTCCGCCGCCTGCCCACGGAGGCGGAGGTGGCGCTGGTGCGCAACTGGCTGGGGGCGTGGAAGCTCACCCGGGCGGATATCGAGCGGGCGCTTCAGGAGACCGCCGCCAGCGCCAGCCCGTCGTTCAAATACCTGGACGGCATCCTCGCCAGGCACCGCGGCGGCGCGGGGCAGGTAGCCGCCGGGCTGGACGAGGAGCAGAAAATCGCGGCGGGCCTTCGGGATGCGCTGGCGGAGTTGGGCGCGCAGACGCGGACCCTGCCCAAGTCCCAGATGGAGACCTACCGGGGCTGGCTCGAAGACGGCTTCGAGCCGGGGACCATCGCCCGGGCCGCCACCCGCGCCGGCAACAAGGGGCGCCATACCTTCGGCGCGCTGGAGGACGAGGTGCGCCGCTTTGCCAGCCTGAACCTGCGTACCGTGGAGGCGGCCGACCGCTACAACGAGGCGCGCGGCATCCTCAAGCAAAGGACGCGGCAGATGTTGGAGGCCGCCGGGCGCGACCGGAAGCCCTCCGAATCCGACATGCGGCAGATGGCCGATTGGCTTAAAGTTCAGCCGCTGGAGGTCATCCTCCTGGCCGCGAAGGGAGCCCGGGAGATGCAGATGCCGCTCAAGGCCATTGAAAAGAACCTGAAAGCCTGGACGGAAAAGGGCATCCGCACCCCGGAGGGCGCGCTTTCGGAGATCGAGAGCCGCAAGGCGGCGCGGGAGGCGGCGCCGGCGGCCGCGCCTGCTCGGGCAGCTCGGCCGACCGCCTACAGCCAGAGAAGCTATGACAGCCAATTTCTGGACGGCCTGGTGGCCGCCCCGGAAGGCGGGGAGAAGCCATGACGCGGGGAGAACTGGACGCCCGGCTCGAAGCCGAATATCAGAAAAAGCGCGCCGACGCGCAGCGCGCGCGAAACGAGCGGCAGGCTGAGGCTGAGGCGCTCGATCCGGAGATCGGGCGGCTGACGGGAGAATTGTTCGCGCAGTTTGCGCAGTCCGCGCGCACGGCCATGGCGGAGCCCGAGGCGGCGCGCGAGCGCTCGGAGGCGCTGCGGCGCCTTGTTCTGGAAAAACGCCGGGAGATCAAGGCGCGCCTTCGGGCGCTGGGTCTGCCGGAGGATTACCTCGACGCGCGGCACGAGTGCCCGGATTGCGACGATGCCGGCTGGCTGGACGAATACCACCGGTTGCCCTGCGCGTGCCGCGCCCGGCGCGAGGCGGAGCTTTTGATGGAGAGCGCGGGGCTCAGCCGCGTGTGGCGCGGCTTCGGAGAATTTGACGAGGGCGTCTACCCTACCGAGGCGCAGAAGCGCCAGGGTCTGGCCGCCCGTGCGCTCTGCGAGGCCTACGCCGACGGCTTTCCGAAGCTGGAGAAGCCGAACCTTCTGCTCTTGGGCGAGAGCGGCCTCGGCAAGACATTCCTTCTCGAAGCCATCGCCGAACGCGTCAGCGCGCGGCGGCTGCCGGCGCTTTCCATGAGCGCCTTCCGCATGCTGGAATCCATGCGCGCCTATCACTTCGGCCAAAGCGGCGAGGACGCCGCCTTCCGCCGCATGGTGGACTGCGATCTGCTGCTGGTGGACGATCTGGGCACCGAGCCGATGCTGGGCAACATCACCGTGGAGTACCTGTTTACGCTGCTCAGCGAGCGCGGCGCGGCCCGCCGCGCCACGGTGATCGCCACCAACCTCATGCCCTCGGACCTGATGACGCGCTACGGCGAGCGGGTGATGTCAAGGCTCCTGGACAAAAATACGACCACCGCGATCCGCCTCTCCGGCGCGGACCTCCGACTGACGGGAGGAAGCCGATGAGCGCGCGGGAGGAAATCCTGGCCTACCTGGACGGGATTGGCGTTTCCTACGACCTCGCGGAGCACCCGCCGGTTCACACCATCGAGGACTGCGCCCGGGCCGAGGAACTGCTTGGCTGCGTGGTGCCGAAAAACCTCTATCTGACACCGAGGAACCAGTCGAGCTATACCCTGTGCCTCACGAGGCCCTCCGCCCTCTTCCGCACGGCGGACTTTTCCAAGCAGATCAGCTCGTCGCGCCTGAGCTTCGGCGGGGCGGAGGCGCTCCTGGAAAGGCTCCGCACCACCCCCGGCGCGGTGAGCCCCATGGGGCTGATCTTTCCCTCGGCGGCCGCGGTGCCGCTGTATCTGGACGAGCGGCTGAAGTCCGTCTTGCGCCTGGGCTTTCACCCCAACGACAACACCGCGACCCTCGCGATGAGGACGGAGGATTTTCTCGGCCGCTTCCTGCCCGCGCTGGGCCGGACGCCGCGCTTTGCTTTTTTTCCGGACGTTTCCTAACCTTCCATAACGCTTCCTGCGATTGATTATTTTCCGTAAGGGTGTTATACTCTTACGGACTGTTTGATTGGGGAGAAGATTCACATGGTTCGCACGAGATTCGCGCCCAGCCCCACGGGCTATATGCATCTGGGAAACCTGCGCACGGCGCTGTACGCATACCTCTTCGCGCGCCGCATGGGCGGCACGTTCATTCTGCGCATCGAGGACACCGACCAGGAGCGGGAGGTGCCCGGCGCGGTGGAGAAGATTTACCGCTCGCTGGAGATGGCCGGGCTGGACCACGACGAGGGCCCGGACGTGGGCGGCGATTACGGCCCCTACATCCAGACCCAGCGGCGGGAGATTTATCCGGAATACGCCCGGGAATTGATCGAGCGCGGCGGCGCCTACCCCTGCTTCTGCACCAAGGAGGAGTTGGAGGCCCGGCGCGCCGAGGCCGAGGCCCGGGGCGAAACCTACAAGTATGACAAGCACTGCCTGCACCTGCCCAAGGAGGAGGTGGCGCGCCGCATCGCCGCCGGCGAGCCCCATGTGATCCGGCAGAACGTGCCCCTTACGGGCGAGGCCGGCTTTGACGACGCGCTCTACGGCCGCGTATCCGTCGCCTGCGCCACGCTGGACGACAACGTGCTCATCAAGGCGGACGGCCTGCCCACCTACAACTTCGCAAACGTCGTGGACGACCACCTGATGGGCATCACCCACGTGATGCGCGGCACGGAATACCTGTCCAGCGCGCCCAAGTATAACCTTCTGTACGAATCCTTCGGCTGGACGCCGCCCACCTACGTCCACCTGCCGGTGGTCATGCGGGACGCCACGCACAAGCTTTCGAAGCGCCACGGCGATCCGTCCTTCGAGGATCTGCTGGATCAGGGATACTTAAAGGAAGCCGTTATCAACTTCATCGCGCTCCTTGGCTGGAGCCCGAGGAGCGAGCAGGAGTTTTTCACGCTGGACGAGCTGAAGGAGAAGTTCGACCTGGAGGGGCTCAACAAGTCCCCGTCGATCTTCGACACCGTGAAGCTTCGCTGGTTCAACGCCGAGTACATGCGGCGCCTCGCGCCGGAGGCATTCGAGGAGCTGGCCGCACCCTGGCTTAAAAAGGCGCTCGCCCCGGAGAAGTTTGACTTCCACAGAATTTCGGAGCTTCTGCACGGCCGCACCGACGTGCTTTCGGACATCCCCGGCATGGTGGGCTTCCTCGCGGAAATGCCGGAGTTTTCCCCCGAGCTTTACGTCCACAAGAAGATGAAGTGCGACGCCGCCGTCGCGCTCGCGGCGCTTACGCTGATGCTGCCGGTGGTCGAGGGCGTTTCCGAATGGACGGAGGAGGCGCTGCACGGGGCGCTGATGAGCGCCATCGCCGAAAGCGGCATGAAAAATGGCCAGGTGCTCTGGCCGCTTCGCGTGGCCATTTCGGGCCAGGCGTCCACCCCCGGCGGCGCGATTGAGATCGCGTACCTGCTGGGCCGCGAAGAGACGCTTCGCCGCCTGAGGCAGTCGATCGAAGCCCTCGCCGGCGCATGATCTTCCCGGACTACAACCGAAGCGTATTGAACGTAGCGTGCTCGGTGTTGAAGCATTTTGGCGCCGAGCCGGCGCACGGGACACTGCCGGAGATTGCAGGCATGAAAAGCGCGTCCCACGTGGCGCTGGTCATTCTGGACGGCATGGGGGCCGACGCCCTTTCCATGCTGCCGGAGGACGCTTTTCTCCGGCGGAAGCAGGCGGCCACGCTGACCAGCGTGTACCCTTCCACCACCACCGCCGCCACGAGCAGCCTGTACTCCGCGCTGTCCCCGGCGGAGCACGGCTGGCTGGGCTGGAGCTGCTACTTTAAGGAATACGCGCGGCTGGTGGACATCTTCCTGGACCGGGACAGTTATACCTTCGAGAAGCTTTCGTCCTCGCCCGCGCGGGCGCTGATGCCCTTTGAGAGCGTGTTCTCCCGCATCCGCCGCGCGACCTGCGGCCGGGTGGCGACCCGGGCGGTGTTCCCCTTTGAGCCCGGCTTCACGGGGATGGACGAATTGCGCGTCGCCCGCACGCTCGAGGAGGCGGCAACCGCCGTCCTGGGTCTCGACGGCCGGGAGGCGTTCACGCTTCTCTATTGGCCGGACCCGGATGAAACCATGCACACCCACGGCGCGCGCGGCGAAAAGGCGCGCCGCGCCGTCACGCGGCTGAATGCCTGGGCGGAGTCTCTTGCTGCGCGGCTTCGGGACACCGCGCTCGTCGTCACCGCCGATCACGGACTCATGGACGTGACCGACGTGGTGTGGCTGAACGAGCGGCCGGAACTCATGGGCTGCCTTCAGATGCCGCCGTCGCTGGAGAGCCGCGCGGCGTCTCTTCTTGTCAAGCGGGGCCGCTCGGCGGAGTTTGAGCGCGCGTTCCGGGCGGAACTGGGGGAGGACTTCCTGCTGATGCCCCGGGAAGAGGCGCTCACGCGGGCGCTCTTCGGCCCCGGCGCGCTGCACCCGAAGGCGGACGACTTTATCGGCGACTACATGGCGCTGGCCACCGGCAAAAAGGCCCTCTATTACCGTCCGGAGGGCGCCCCTGCCCACGGGAGGATGATCGGCCACCACGCGGGGCTGACCGAGGCCGAGATGTTGGTGCCGCTGATTCTGGCGTGAGGTGAAATGAATGCTTGAAGCGATCCGCCTGAGCTTTTTCAAACTGATGCTGAAGCTGAGCCGCAGAAATCTACTCAATTTTCTGCCCGACCGGGCGTACCTGAAAATCCAGTATTTTTTGAAGCTGGGGCGCAAACTGAACCTTGAAGCCCCGGCGCTCTACAACGAAAAGCTGCAGTGGATCAAGCTCTACGACCGAAATCCGCTCTACACGCGCATGGCGGATAAGCTATCGGTCCGGGATTATGTAAAGGAGCGCGGCTGCGGCGAGTACCTGATCCCCGTGCTCCTTGTCTGCGACCGGCCGGAGGAGATCGACTGGGATGGCCTGCCGGACCGTTTTGTGGTCAAGTGCAGCCACGGCTCCTCCTCCAACATCATCGTGACCGACAAAGCCTTGCAGGACCGGGCAAAAGACATGGGCGACCTCCGCCGCTGGATGCGGCGCAACTGGTTCTGGCTCAGCCGCGAGTGGCCCTATAAGGATGTCAAGCCCCGCATCCTGGTCGAAGCCTTCATCGGCGACGAGCACGGCAAGGCACCCTACGACTACAAGATCCTGTGCTTTGACGGCGAGCCGGCCTATATCATCGTGGACGCCGACCGCTACGAGGGCCACACCAGGAATTTCTACAGCCCCGAATGGGTAAAACAGGATATGTTCAACCGACATCCGCCGATCCCTCGGGAAATTCCGCGGCCGGAGCACCTGACCGAGATGCTGGACGTGGCCCGGAAGCTGTCCCGCGGCATCCCCCATGTGCGGGTGGATCTCTACGAGGCGAACGGCCGCGTGTACTTCGGCGAAACCACCTTTTTCCACGGCTTCGGCATGGAGGTGTTCCGCCCCCGCGAATTCGAAAAGCACCTGGGCGATCTGATCCCGCTGCCGAAAAAGCCGGAAGCGGGCCAATAAAGCCCCCAACTTTAAGGAGAAAAATGGATTTCTACGTTCAAATGCACCTGCACACCTCGGAGAGCAGCCGCTGCGGGGAGGGCTCCGCGAAAGATATGATGTGCGCCTGCAAGCGCGCGGGCTACAATCTCGTGGTGGTCACCGACCACTTTATGAACGCCAACATCCGCGTGAGCCCCTTCGCGCGCTGGCCGGAAAAGGTCGAGGCGCTGATGAAGGGATACCGCACGGCGAAGGCCGAGGGCGAGCGGATCGGTCTAACCGTACTCTTTGGATGGGAAACCTACACCGGCGGCCCGGAATACCTGACCTACGGCTTGGGGGAGGAATTTCTCCTGGAAAACCCGGGCATCGACCGACTGGGCGCCCGGGAGTATCTCCGGGCGGTGCGCTCGGCGGGCGGCTTTGTGTGCCACGCGCACCCGTTCCGGGAGGCCTACTACATCCCGCGCTTCACGCCCCTCACCGGAGAGGTGGACGCCATTGAGGTCTTCAACGCCGGCAATGCCGACCCCGCCTGGAACCGGAAGGCGCTGGCCCTCGCCGAAAGGACGGGCCTTATCCGGATGGCCGGCTCCGACGCCCACGACGTCTCCCGCGTCGGCTACGGCGCGCTCCGGCTGGACCGGAGCGTCGCCGCGATGGAAGACCTGATCGCCGCCCTGCGCCAGGGGCGCGCGCAGGTGGTTGAAAAAATGCCCGCGTTTGAACCTTAACCCAAACTGTGATAGAATGGTTCGATTGGCACCCATGAATCCCGGAGGACAAAAGGCATGTTTGATTTTTTGAAGAATTTTCTAAAGGGCTCCAACGAGGCGGAGATCCGGCGGCTGAAGCCGCTGCTGGACAGGATCGATCAGCTGGAACCCACGATGCAGGCGATGACCGACGACGAGCTCCGCGGTCAGACGGCGCTGTTTCGCCAGCGGCTGCAAGGCGGGGAGACGCTGGACGACCTGCTGCCCGAGGCCTACGCCACCGTGCGCGAGGCCGCGGTGCGCACGCTGGGTCAGCGCCCGTTCCGCGTACAGCTGGTCGGCGCCATCGTGCTGCACCAGGGCCGCATCGCGGAGATGCGCACCGGCGAGGGCAAGACGCTGACCGCCGTGCTCCCCTCTTACCTTAACGCGATCAGCGGCGAGGGCGTGCACGTGGTCACCGTCAACGATTATCTGGCCCGTTTCCACTCCGAGTGGATGGGCAAGATCCACCGTTTCCTGGGGCTGACGGTGGGCCTTGTCGAGCACGACATGTCCTCGGAGGCGCGCAAGGCCGCCTACGCCGCGGACATCACCTACGCCACCAACAACGAACTGGGCTTCGACTACCTGCGCGACAACATGGCCGCTTACAAAGAGCGCATGGTGCAGCGCGGGCTCAACTATGCCATCGTCGACGAGGTGGACTCCATCCTGATCGACGAGGCCAGAACGCCGCTGATCATCTCCGGCCAGGGCGATAAGTCCACCGAGCTCTACGCCCGGGCGGACCGCTTCGTGCAGCGCCTGAAAAACGAAGAGGACTACACCCGGGACGAGAAGCAGAAGACCGTCGTTCTCACCGAGGAAGGCGTCCGCAAGGCGGAGCAATCTTTCGGCGTGGAAAACCTGACCGAAACCGCCAATACCGAACTGCACCACCACATCCTGCAGGCGCTGAAGGCCAACACCATGATGAAGCGGGACGTGGACTATGTGGTCAAGGACGGCCAGGTGGTCATCGTGGACGAGTTCACCGGGCGCCTCATGACCGGGCGGCGCTATTCCGACGGATTGCATCAGGCCATCGAGGCCAAGGAGCACGTGAAGGTGGAGCGGGAGAGCAAGACCCTGGCCACCATCACCTTCCAGAACTACTTCCGCATGTACAAAAAACTCGCCGGCATGACCGGCACGGCCAAGACCGAGGAGGACGAATTCCAGGGGATCTACCGGCTGGATGTGGTGGTCATCCCCACCAACAAGCCCATGATCCGCTTGGACAAGAACGACTCGGTCTACACCACCGAAAAGGGCAAATTCCTGGCGGTGGCGGACGAAGTGGAAAAGTGCTATAAGTCCGGCCAGCCGGTGCTGGTGGGCACGGTGTCGGTGGAAAAGAGCGAGCACGTCAGCCACCTCCTGGAAAACCGCGGCGTCCCTCACGTGGTGCTGAACGCGAAATTCCACGAAAAAGAGGCGGAGATCATCGCCCAGGCCGGTAAGCGCAGCGCCGTCACCATCGCCACCAACATGGCCGGCCGCGGCACGGACATCCTTCTGGGCGGCAACCCGGAGTTCATGGCCCGCCACCGCATGAAGCAGCTGGGCTATGACGAAGCGCTGATCGAAGAGGCCATCGGCCACGCCGAAAACGTGCCCGACGAGGTCAAGGAAGCCCGGAAACTCTTTCAGGAGCTCTACGCACAGTACCGCGTGGAGACCGACAAAGAGCATGAAGAGGTCATCCGGCTGGGAGGCCTGCACATCCTGGGCACCGAGCGCCATGAATCCCGCCGCATCGACAACCAGCTGCGCGGCCGCGCCGGCCGTCAGGGCGATCCGGGCTCCAGCCAGTTCTTCATCTCGCTGGAGGACGACCTGATGCGCCTGTTTGGCTCCGACCGCATCCAGCCGCTGATCGAGCGGCTGAAGATCGAGGAGGGCCAGGCGATCGAGTACGGCATCCTCTCCAAGCAGATCGAGGGCGCGCAGAAAAAGGTCGAGGCCAGGAACTTCGACATCCGAAAGAGCGTGCTGCAGTTTGACGACGTGATGAACCAGCAGCGCGAGCTGATCTACCGCCAGCGCCGCGAGGTGCTGGAAGGGGATAACATCTCCAGCCACATCGACGGCCTCCGGGATTCCCTGATCGCGGACGCGTTGGAGCGCCTGGCGGTCAACGCGCAGGATGAGACCACTTGGGACATCCCCGGCATCGAGGAATATCTGGAGCACATCTGCCTGAAACCCGGCGACGTCAAGGCGGCCTTTGATTCCCTCGAACGCCGCGGCCGCGACGAATTCCGGCAGGCGCTGGCCGAGCGAAGTATCGAATTCTACCGCGAGCGGGAGAAGATGATTTCCGAAATCGGGATCGACATGCGTGAATTTGAGCGCGTGGCGCTCCTGGGCGCGGTGGACCGCCGCTGGATGGACCACATCGACGCCATGGACCAGCTGCGCGACGGCATCGGGCTTCGCGCCTACGGACACAAGGACCCCATCGTCGAGTACAAGATCGAAGGGTTCAACATGTTCGAGGAAATGAGCCGCATGATTCAGGAGGACACCCTCCGGAGACTGTACATGGCGGTTCTGGTGCGCCCGCCGGAGCGCAGGGAGGTTGCCACCCCCACCGCCGCCACCCATGGCGGTTCGGACGCCGGCGCGTCCGTGAAGAAGCCGGCCAAGGCGGGCGACAAGGTGGGCCGCAACGCGCCCTGCCCCTGCGGCAGCGGCAAAAAGTACAAGGAGTGCTGCGGGAAAGGGCAATGAAAACCTGCCAAAGCAGCGCTTCAGCGCGGGCGTTTAAAATCCGCGGAGCGGCTTTCAAGCGCATGGGAATCAGAGCGGGAATGCTTTCCCCGCCGGCCGGGCAGGCTCGACCTTTGGGGGGAAGCCGAATCCGCCGCGCAGGTTGCCGGATCTGATGAAATGTCAGAAGGGCTCGGCGCCCTCCGCCCTTTCCCGAAGATGTGTTTGCGAGGCTCACTTAATTCCCTTTTGTGTGGGGTCAGGGGTAGATCATCTCCCCTTGCAGGAGGCCCGGAGGGCAGCGCCCTCCGGCGTTCCCCCGGTTTTATATCGTAAAGGATGTGAACTCATGATCGAGACCGATGGCTTCAAGCAGGATCTTATCGCCATCCGCAAGATGATCCGAGAGGCAGGTGACTCACTTTGACGTGGCTCACCTTGAGGAACAACTGACCGAATACCAGGAGGACATGGGTTCGCCCGGCTTCTGGGACGATTTGGAGCGGGCGCAGAAGGTAAACCAGAAGGCCCACTCGGCGGAATCCCGGCTTGAACACTTCAAGTCGCTGGTCCGGCGCGCCGACGACCTGGAGGTTTTGATCGGCCTGGCTGACGAGGAGGACGACGCTTCGCTGGTGCCGGAGATCGCCGCGGAAATCGAGGCGATGAATAAGGACCTGGAGTCCCTCCGGCTGACCACGCTGCTCTCCGGCGAGTACGACTTGAACGCGTGCATTCTGTCGCTGCACGCCGGCGCGGGCGGGACCGAAGCGCAGGACTGGTGCCAGATGCTCTATCGCATGTACACCCGCTTCGCGGAGCGCATGGGCCTTGCGGTCAAGGAACTGGACTTTCTGGAGGGCGACGAGGCCGGCGTCAAATCGGTCACCTTCGAGGTCAGCGGCGACTACGCCTACGGCTTTTTGAAGAGCGAGCGCGGCGTGCACCGGCTGGTGCGCATCTCGCCCTTTGACGCGGCCGCCCGACGGCACACGTCGTTCGCCTCCCTAGACGTTGCGCCCGTTATTGAAGACAGCGGCGAAACCGCGATCAAGCCGGACGACATCCGGATCGACACCTACCGCTCCTCCGGCAAGGGCGGCCAGCACGTCAACCGGACGGACTCCGCCGTGCGCATCACCCACCTGGCCACCAACATCGTCGTCCAGTGCCAGAACGAGCGATCGCAGCTGCAAAACAAGGAAACGTGTTTCCGCATGCTGCGGGCGAGGCTGGCGGAGCTCAAGGAACGCGAGCGTCAGGAACAGATGGGCGACATCAAGGGTGAGCTCAAGAAAATCGAGTGGGGCAGTCAGATTCGCTCCTACGTATTTCAGCCCTACACGCTGGTCAAGGACCACCGCACCGGCTACGAGATGGGCGACATCAACGCTGTGATGGACGGCGATCTGGAAGGTTTCGTGACCGCGTACCTGCAAAAGCTGTAAGTAGAAACCGTACAACGGTCTGTTTTCGGCGGAATCCGACGAAAACAGACCGAAGTATTATGAAAAGGGGCCGATTGCCGTTGAATACTCCGAAAAAAGGGCTCCGGGGCCTGATGGCGGCGCTGGGCATGCTGCTGATTGTGCCCGCGCTGATGCTGGGGGCTTTTGACCGGTATGCGCTGGACGGGGCGTACCACCGGCAGCTTTATGCGGCGCTGGATTCTGCCCGTGCGGCGGGCGTCGACGAGACCGCGCTTTCCGGCATCGGCGACATGCTGGTGGACTACCTGAAGGGCGCGCGGGAAGATCTAAACATGACAGCGGCGGGGAACGGCGCGGCTCAGAAGGTATTCAACGAGCGGGAGATCGCCCACATGGAAGATGTGAGGGCGCTTTTTCAGTTGGAGCGGCGCATTGGAGCGGCGCTGGCGGCGCTGGGTCTTTTGCTGCTGGCCGCGGGGCTTCCCGGCGAGGGCTGGGCCCGCCGGCTTACGCGCGCGGGGCTGATCGGCCAGACATTCTGGCTTGCGCTGCTGCTGTTCCTGGGGATTTGGGCGGCGGCGGATTTTGACGGCGCCTTCCGGAGCTTTCACGCCGCGCTGTTTTCAAATGACTTGTGGCTCCTGAACCCCGAGACAGACCTCATGATCCGAATGCTGCCGGAGAAATTCTTCGCGGCGGTGGCGGTTCATGCGCTGGGCGGCGTGCTGATCGTCCAGGCTGTGCTGGCGTGCGCCTGGGGCCTCCCGGTGGCCATCGCGCGCCGGGCGCGCCGGAAGGAGACGACATGACCTATCTGGAAAACGCGCGCCGGAAGGCGGATGCGCTTTGCCAAAAGGGCCGGGCGACCCTCCTCGCCATCGAGTCCTCCTGCGACGAGACCGCGGCGGCCGTGGTCCGGGATGGACGGACGGTGCTCTCGGGTGTCATCGCGTCCCAGATCGAATCCCATGCGCTCTACGGCGGCGTCGTGCCGGAGATCGCGTCCCGCATGCACGTGGAGGCGCTCGACTACCTGGCGGCGGAGGCGCTGTCCCGGGCGGGGCTATCTATGGAAGAGATCGATGCGGTGGCGGTCACGTACGGACCGGGGCTGGTGGGCGCGCTGCTGACCGGCGTCAGTTGGGCGAAGGCCTTCGCCTACGGCCGAGGCTTGCCGCTGATTCCGGTCAACCATATCGAGGGGCACGTCAGCGCCAACTACCTGGCACATCCGGAACTGGAACCGCCGTTTGTGTGCCTGGTGGCCTCTGGCGGGCACAGCCACATCGTGGAGGTATCGCGCTACGGCGCGTACCGGCTGCTGGGCCGTACAATGGACGACGCCGCGGGCGAAGCCTTTGACAAGGTGGCCCGGGTGCTGGACATCCCGTATCCCGGCGGGCCGATTTTGGACAAACTGGCGGAGACGGGGGACGACGGCGCCTACCGTTTTCCGAAGGTATCCACCCATGGACCGTACGATTTTTCGTTCAGCGGACTCAAAACGGCGGTGATCAACCAGGCGCACACCCTCCGCCAACAGGGCGGCCGGATCGATCAGGCGGGTTTTGCCGCCTCCTTCCGTCGGGCGGTGGTCTCGATGCTGGTGGAAAAGACCGTGAAGGCCGCGGTGGACACCGGTGCAAAGCGCCTGGCGGCGGCGGGCGGCGTGGCGGCCAATGCGCTGCTTCGCCTGGAGCTGGTCCGCGCGGGTGAGGCGGCGGGGCTTACCGTCTTTCTGCCGCCGGCGCGGCTCTGTACCGACAATGCGGAAATGATCGGCAGCGCGGCATTTTACCGGCTGCTGGCGGGAGATTTGGCGGCGCTTTCGCTCAACGCGGATCCCGCGGCGCGCCTCGAAGGGTTCGGCGCCTGACAATCGCGCCGGTTCCATCGCTTCCGACCGGCGGACTGTGGATGGTTTGGGGAAACCGGTTTTCGACTCGCCTCCGGGATTTTCGCGTCCGGGGCGCCGAGGAAGGCCTTTTCCCCGTCATTTTCCGCCGAAACCGGGCGGTGCAGACGAAAAGCCGCGCTGCCTGCGAAAGACCCGCGCGAAACCGACCGGCGACGGATGGAACGCCGCGAAAACAGGCGTCGTTCTGTGGATAACTTTCCGGTTTCCTCATGAATAATCCACCGCGATTCCCCAAAATCCGCCAAAAACCAGCGATTTCCGGGGGATTTCTGTGGAAAAGCCTGTGGATATTGTGGATTACTGCGGAAAAACCGCGGTATGTCGATGCATAATGAATGCATGCCGTTCAGGGCGCAAAAACCATCGGTCGCGCGGCGAAAAAGCCGTTGAATGGATACCTCCAAACTGGTATAATGGCGTTATACGAAGAAAGCGGGGAGTGCCATGAATACGAAGACATTGAACCTGCTGGGTTTTGACTTCGGCGCGTCCAGCGGCCGCGCGATGCTGGGCCGGTTTGACGGCGAACGCATCCACCTGACCGAGCTGCACAGGTTCTCCAACGATCCTGTGACGCTGAACGGCCGCATGGTCTGGGACGTGCAGCGGTTTTTCTTTGAAATGAAGCAGGCGCTGACCAAGGCGGCGAAAGAGGGCATTTCGCTGGATTCGATCGGCATCGACACCTGGGGCGTCGATTTCGGCCTGGTCGGCGCCGACGGCGCGCTGGTAGGCATCCCGGTACACTACCGCGACCCGCGCACCGAAGGCATCCTTGAAGAGGGGTTCAAGGTGATGCCCAAGAAAGACATCTTCGCCCGCACCGGCCTGGCCTTCATCCAGTTCAACACGCTCTTCCAGCTCTACGCGATGAAGCGCGCGGGCGACCCGGTGTATTCCATCGCGGACAAGCTGCTCATGATGCCGGATCTTCTGGCCTACTTCCTGACGGGCAGAATGGCCACCGAGTACACGATCGCCTCCACCTCGCAGCTGATCGACCCCAACACCCGCGAGTGGGCCTGGGATCTGATGGATGCCTTCGGCATTCCGCGCTCGCTGTTCACCCCGATCGAGCAGCCCGGCGCGGTCCGGGGTACGCTTTTGCCCGGGATTGCCCGGGAGACCGGCGTCGGTGAGGTGCCGGTGATCGCGGTGTGCGAGCACGATACCGCCTCCGCCGTGGCCGCGGTGCCCGCGGAGGGCGACAACTTCGCCTACATCTCCAGCGGCACATGGTCGCTTCTGGGCACCGAGATCCGCACACCCCTGTGCGAGCCGGCGGTCATGGAGGCCAACTACACCAACGAGGGCGGAGTGGACGGCACCACCCGTCTGCTCAAGAACATTATGGGCTTGTGGATCCTGCAGGAGTGCAAGCGGGAGTGGGACCGCCGCGAGGACGCGGTGGACTTCGATACGCTGGACCGGATGGCGGCCGAGGCCCAGCCGTTCTTGGCGATCATGGACGTGGACGACCCGTGTTTCCTGCAGCCGGGCGGCATGCCTGCCCGCGTGCAGGCCTACTGCGAGCGCACCGGGCAGCCCATCCCCAAGGGCCGCGGCCAGATCATCCGCGTGATTCTGGAGAGCCTGGCGCTCAAGTACCGCTGGAGCGTCGAGCGGCTGGAGAAGGACCTTCTGCACCACCCGGTGGACGCGCTGAACATCGTCGGCGGCGGCAGCAAGAACGTGATGCTCAACCAGTTTACCGCCAATGCCCTGAGAAAACCCGTCTTTGCGGGCCCGGGCGAGGGCACGGTAATCGGCAACCTTCTGGTGCAGGCGATGGCGCTGGGTGCGATCGGCTCCGTGGAAGAGCTGCGCCGCGTGGTGGCGCGGTCGTTCCCCACCGGCACCTACCAGCCCCAGGGCGACGGCGAAGACTGGAAGGCCGCCTATGAGCGCTTCCTGAAGCTTCTGTGACAGGTCTGCCCGGCTCCCTCGAACTCGCCTATCTGGGCGACGCGATCTACGACTTTTATGTTCGGGACCGGCTCGTGCGCGGCGGGGACCGCATCCGCGCGCTGCACCGATGCGCCATCTCCACCGTCTGCGCCCACGCCCAGTCGGAGGCGCTGACCAGGGTTGAGCCGCTTTTGACCGACGAGGAGCGCGCGGTGGTGCGCCGCGCGCGCAACGCGCACCAGACGCCGCCTCACAACGCAGACCCGGCGGAGTACCACCGGGCGACGGCGCTGGAGGCGCTGATTGGGTATCTTTATCTGACGGAGCAGAAGGAGCGCATGGAAGCGCTGATCGCAGTCGCGCTGGGCGCGTAAGGAGAGGGAAGCATATGGACGGCAAGAAGGGCGGCGGCAAGGGCCGCGGTTTTGAGAAGTATTTTAGAAGCGGCGGCCAGGGCGGCCGCGGCCAGGGGGACCGGCCGCGGGATGACCGATCGCAGGATGGCAGGCCCCGGAATGACCGGCCCCGCGGCGACAGGCCGCAGGGCGATCGCCCGAGGGATGCAAAACCCGGCGACGGCCGGCGCTATTATGACAGGGACGCGCGGCCCGAGGGCGGCCGCCCCTACGACCGGGGCGGAAAGAGCGGGGATGCCAGGCCCGGCGAGGGCAGGTCCCAGCGCCCGTTCCGGGAGGATCGCCGCTACGACAAGGGCCCGGGCCCGCGCTTTTCAAAGGCGCCGGAGCGCCCTGTGACGCCCGCCGTGTTCGACGACGGACGCCGCGCAAAGCCCGAAACACCCCGCTACGGGCGGCCCGTCCAGCCCCGAGAGGATCATCCCTCCGAAGAACCCCGCTACGGGCGGCCTGTCCCGGGTGCGCCCCGGCCCGACCGACCCGCGCCCCGTTTCGGCAGACCCGTTCCGGGCCATGCCCGGCCCGCGTCGAAGTTTGACCGGCACGCGCCGAAATTTGATCGGCCCGCGCCGGCAGTGCCGTCGTCGCCCGTCGCTCCGGAGGCCACGGAGGCCGACGCGCCGGAGATGGATAACCTTCTGGTGGGCCGCAACCCCATCCGGGAGGCGCTGAAGGCCGGCCGGCCCATCGAAAAGCTGCTGGTGGCCCAGGGCGAATTGTCCGGCTCCGCGCGGGAGCTCGTGGCCAAAGCCCGCGAGGCGGGCATCGTGGTGCAGTTCGTCGACCGGGCGCGCCTGGATGCGGTATACTCGAATCATCAGGGCATGTTGGCCTACGCCTCGGCGGCGGCCTATTCCACGCTGGAAGACATCCTGGCCCTGGCCGCGAAGAAGGACGAGCCGCCCTTCGTCGTCGCGCTGGACGGCGTGACCGATCCCCACAACCTGGGCGCCATCATCCGCACCGCGGAGTGCTGCGGCGCCCACGGTGTGATCGTGCCGGAGCGCCGCTCCGCCGGGCTGAACCCGGCGGCGGTCAAGGCGGCGGCGGGCGCGCTTTCCTACCTGCCGGTGGCGCGGGTGGGGAACCTATCCCGGGCACTTCAGGAATTGAAAGAAAAGGGGCTTTGGGTGATCGGCTGCGACATGTCCGGCGGCGACATCCGGGTCAGCGATCTCTCCGGCCCGGTGGCGCTGGTCATTGGCTCCGAGGGCGAGGGCATCTCCCACCTGGTGCTGGAGCACTGCGATAAGGTGGTGTCCATCCCGCTGAAGGGGCAGATCGCCTCGCTCAACGCCTCCGTCGCGGCGGGCATCGCGCTCTACGAAGTCATGCGCACCCGGAGCGGCCAATGAAGCGCGTCCTGCTGGTGGACGGCTACAACGTGCTGTGCGCCTGGAAGGGCGTGCCGCGCGGGCCGCTGGCCGACGCGCGGGACGAACTCATCCACGCGCTCTCCGACTATGCGGGCTACACCGGCCAGCAGGTGATTCTGGTGTTTGACGCCTGGCAGTCCGACCGCCCCGTGCGGACCAAGGAACAGTCTGGCGCGCTCAGCGTGGTGTTCACCCGGCGCGGCGAGACCGCCGACCACTACATCGAGCGGCTGTGCGACCTCTACGCCGCCACCATCGATGCCGGGCGGCTGGAGGTGCGGGTGGCAACCTCCGACGCCGTGGAACAGACGGTGGTGCTGGCCCGCGGCGCGACCAGGCTGCCATCCCGCGAACTGATCTCGGAAATCGAGCGCATGCGCATACCGCCCGCCATCGTCCGGCGCGAAACGACCCGGAAATCCACCGTGCTGGAACATCTGCCGGAGGACGTCCGTCAGAAGCTGGAACGCATGCGTAGAGGAGAATAACTTCTTGGTTCTGTACGAACGATTCGAGCAAATGACCGACGAGCAGGTGGTGCGGCTTGCGCAGCAGGCCGACGGCACCGCGTTGGAGTATCTGCTCAACAAGTATAAAAATTTTGTGCGCTCCAAGGCGCGCAGCTACTTTCTGATCGGCGCCGACCACGAGGACATCGTGCAGGAGGGCATGATCGGGCTGTACAAGGCGATCCGCGATTTCCGCGAGGAAAAGCTGACATCCTTCCGCGCCTTTGCGGAACTGTGCATCACACGGCAGATCATCACCGCCATCAAGACGGCCACGCGTCAAAAGCACATTCCCCTCAACAGCTACGTGTCCCTCAACAAGCCCATCTACGACGAGGAGTCCGACCGGACGCTGCTGGATGTGATCACCGAGGGCTGGGAGGCCAACCCGGAGGAGGTGCTCATCAGCCGGGAGGACGTGTCCGTCATCGAGGGGCGCATCGGAAAAATGCTGTCGGGGCTGGAAAAGCAGGTGCTGCTTCGCTATCTGGAGGGCAAGAGCTATCAGGAGATTTCCGCCGAGATGCACCGGCACGTCAAGTCCATCGACAACGCGCTGCAGCGCGTCAAGCGCAAGCTGCAGAAGATGTTGCAGGAATAGGGCGCGTCCGCTCCGCCCTTGGGTGTATGATCCATCACGCGGGCCCGCCGGATGGCGGGCCCCGCCCATTTTTAACCGTTGAAATGCAAAGTTTCTGTTGACAAAACCCGCGCCATTCAGTACAATATCCACCGTATGACGGCGTGTTTGCTATGCTTTCTACGTCGAACGAGCGGGCGCGCGGGTGTAGCTCAATGGCAGAGCTCCAGCTTCCCAAGCTGATCACGTGGGTTCGATTCCCATCACCCGCTCCAAACATGTCCCCGGATGACTATGATTAGGGAGGAACCAAGGGATGGCGAAGGCAAAATTTGAGCGCAATAAGGTACACGTAAACGTGGGCACGATCGGCCACGTAGACCACGGCAAGACGACATTGACGGCGGCGATCACGATGGTGCT
>JAEZTL010000023.1 GCA_023421395.1 Bacillota bacterium
TGCTTCTTCTGTTCCTCGCTGTAGGTCCTCCGGACTCGTCTTTCTGCCATGGTTTTCTCCTTCCTTCTTTCCCTTGGAAGTATACCATGACCTTATCTTTTCTGTACAGTTTAGTGTAGCCTATCCACAGACGGCATCTATGGAGTAAGCTATAGAGAAACCGTTGATCAAGAAGGGTCATATCGCCTGCAGGCGATCTTTGTGCATAAGCATGATGTTTTGGAAGTAATCCCCCGCACATTTAACGACGAAGAAGCATTACAAATTATTAATAAGGTGGTATCTGGTCTCTCGGGCAGCGAAGCAGTTGCTACAAACCGATCAGTGGTCCTTGGTAAATTTAAGGTAAATTTGCCGACTGGCTGGTCTATTTATCGCACTGAGACTGATTCGGTAGAGTTTAATGGAGAAGGAAGAAGTGCCTGTGGGTTTAGTCTAAAAGATATAGCCGATTTCGGAGTAACGGACGAGATCGCCTCCCAATACGATGATGATACTTTGGGAAAGATAATAATAAACTATCTTGCGCAAGTTATTCCAGATAGTAACGCGACAGTTACTGCCAACGGTATCAATGTCCTCCGATACTGGCAATCATTAGTGAGCGGCGATCGTGTGGCGATTGCATACATATCCAAAGGGACAAACCTTGCAATAATTTCCGCCTACGATACAGATGAAACCGTATCCTATAATATGGTAGATTCGTTGGTGCAACAAATTTCAATTGTTCCTTGAAATTCAGTAAACTAATCAAATAAGGCAGATACTTGATCAACCGTAATCAACTGTAATTCGAGATGAGGTTAACGCAGAACACTGTTGCCGCCAAGGATTATAAACAGAGCTTTGCGCTGCCCGTTCGCGGCTGCTGATACCTGAGTGTAGACAATGTCGAGTAGCATAGCTTTGCACTAGTAGACCAGGGATGTTACGCCAGGCTTATGTGAAACCATGGACGCCGCTATGGCGGCGAGCCAGGGCACTGCAGAATGGATAAGCGGCGTTGACTTTCCTTCGGTCCGCTCTTTGGGGTGTTGTCCAATAATAATATCTTAACAGCGCCATGAAATTGCGTGACAAGCAGGCGGTTATGATGTACAATACAAGTAAAAAGCGGGTTACCGCAAAATGAATAGTAGGAGGCGTCTTTTATGAGGAGAGTATTGGTATTGGCAATGGTGGCTATGCTGGCGCTGGGACTTATCCCGACCGCGTTTGCTGAAAAGACGGACGCGGATTACACCGGAACCGTGGTCATCTACTCCCCCCACGATGCCGATCCCTTGGCCGCCGGCATTGCGTTGTTTGAGGCAAAGTATCCCAATGTCAAGGTTGAGCTGGTGGCCGCCGGTACGGGCGAGCTCACTACGCGCCTTGACGCCGAGAAGGAAAACCCCATCGCCGACGTGCTGTGGGGCGGCGGCGCGGATTCCCTGGCCGCGTACACCCAGCTGTTCCAGCCCTACGTATGCGCCAATGACGACGTAATCGCCGAGGCCTTCAAGGATTCCTCCGACATGTGGATCGGTGAGTCCCCCCTGCCCATGGTCATCATCTACAACAAGACCCTGTTGGGCGGCCAGGAGCCCCCCAAGACCTGGGAAGAATTGACGGACCCCAAGTGGAAGGGCAAGATCGCCTACGCCTCCCCCGCCAAGAGCGGCTCCGCCTTCACCCAGCTTTGCACCATGGTGCAGGCCGCGGGCGGCGACAATGAAAAGGGCTGGGAGTTTGTGTCCCGCTTTATCGCCAACCTTGACGGCAAGATTCAGGATTCCTCCGGCAACTGCCATAAGCTGGTAGCCTCCGGCGAGTACGCCATCGGCGTGACCATCGAGAAATCCGCCGTGCTGTATGCCGACAACGCTGACATCGGCTTCCTCTATCCCGCCCAGGACTCCGCCGTTCCCGACGGCGTGGCGTTGGTGAAGGGCTGCCCCAACGAGGAGAACGCCAAGCTGTTCATCGATTTCGTCACCGGCTTTGACTGCCAGAAGGACCAGAACGTGAACTGGAAGCGTCGCCCCGTTCGCAGCGACCTCCAGCCCGAGGGTCTGAGCGCGCTGACCGAAATCGACCTGCTGAATTATGACTTCAGCTGGGCCGCCACCAACAAGGGCGCCATCATTGAGAAATGGCAGGATCTTGTGGTGCAGTAACCGAGATCAGGCTTGAAACACAGGGAGACGTCCCACGGACAGACCCCGTTTGACCGTTGGACGCCAGCCTGCCCAATCATCGCCGGGTGTGAATCCGAGGGTGGCAGGGGGGGCGGTATCCCCTTGCCACCCTCAGGCGGCAGAGCCGGGGGTATTTGCGGCAGGCTGAGGGACATCCTTTGGGGATGTCCCTAAGTTTACTTTGGGAGGGAACGGAATGAGCAACGTGGTCACCATACGGGACGTAGTCAAGCGGTACGGCAAGTTTACCGCTGTAAACGGCGTAAGCCTGAACATCAAGCAGGGGGAGTTTTTCACGTTGCTGGGGCCGTCTGGCTGTGGCAAGACGACACTGCTGCGCATGATCGCGGGCTTCAACACCATCGAGGCGGGCGATATCCTGTTTGGTGACAAGCGGATCAACGACGTTCCCGCCCACAAGCGGGATATCGGCATGGTGTTTCAGAATTATGCCATCTTCCCGCACCTGACCGTGGAGGAGAATGTGGCCTACGGCCTGAAAGCCAAGCATCTGCCCGCAAAGGAGATTGCCGCGCGGGTTTCCGAGGCGTTAAAGCTGGTGCAGATCCAGCAGCTGGCGACCCGCAAGCCCAGCGAGCTTTCCGGCGGCCAACAGCAGCGCGTGGCGCTGGCGCGGGCCTTCGTGATCGAACCGTCGGTGCTGCTCATGGACGAGCCGCTGTCCAACTTGGACGCAAAGCTGCGGGTGCAGATGCGCTCCATCATAAAGAAGCTCCAGCGCAGGCTGGGCATCACCACTATCTACGTCACCCACGACCAGGAGGAGGCCCTGGCCATCTCCGACCGCATCGCGGTGATGAAGGAAGGCGCGATCATGCAGTGCGGCACGCCGGTGGAGATCTACGCAAAGCCGCAGAACCCTTTCGTGGCGGGGTTTATAGGCATCTCCAACTTCATTAGGTGTACGGCCGCCGAGGGCCCGGAGCCCGGGATCGCGCGGGTAAGGGTGGGGGACGGGATTGATTTGAGCATCGCTGTTAGAAAGCCCTACACGGGCGAGGCCGTTATCTCCGCCCGGCCTGAGCAGCTGCGCATCAGCGAGGAGGGCCTGCCCGCCACCATAACCCTTTCCACCTTCCTTGGGGACTTCATCGAGTACGAGGTGCTCCTGGACAACGGGCAGTCCCTCCAGCTTAACGAATACACCAAGGACACCGAAAGGCTGTATCCCGACGGAGAAAGGATATACGTCACCTTCGACCCCGCCCGTGTGAGCCTTTACGCGGGTGATCCCCAGGAGGTGCTCAGCCTATGACAGCGCGGGACCTCCGCCACAGGCGGGCGCGTTTTGATTTCTGGACGGTGGCGAAGCTCGCCATCATCGCGGGGCTGGCCTTGTTTGTCATCTATCCCTTTTATACGCTGCTCACCAGAAGCGTATACTCCAGCAAAGAGGACGGGCTGACGCTTTACAACTTCATCCGGTTTTTTTCCAAGAGCTATTACTATACGTCCCTGATGAACACCGCCGTGGTCTGCCTCTCGGCCACGGTGACCACTATTTTGATCGGCGTTCCCATCGCCTACTTGATGACCCGTTACAACATCTTCGGCAAGAAGCTGCTTTACATCATGATTATCATGGCGCTGATGAGCCCGCCCTTCATCGGCGCGTACTCGTGGATTCTGATGTTCGGGCGCTCGGGCTTCGTCACCAAGCTGATGCTGAACGTGTTGGGCATCACGCTGCCGACCATCTATGGGAAAGGCGGCATCATCTTGGTGTTCACCTTCCACCTGTTCCCCTACGTATATCTGTACACCTCCGGCGCGATGACCAGCATTGACAGCTCCCTGGAGGAGGCCGCCGAAAACCTGGGCTCCAGCAAGCTGCGCAGGCTGTTTACGGTGACGCTGCCGGTGATCCTGCCCTCGATCCTGGCGGGAGGGGTGATGGTGTTCATGACCTCCCTGGCGGACTTTGGCACGCCCATGCTCATCGGCGAGGGATACACGGTGCTGCCTGTGCTGGTGTACAACGAGTACATGAGCGAGCTGGGCGGCAACGCGTACATGGCCAGCGCCCTATCGGTGATCATCGTATTCTGCTCCCTTTCCGTGCTGCTGGTGCAAAAGCTGGTGGTGGAAAAGAAGAATTACACCATGACTGCCATGCGCCCGCCCCAGGTGATAGAGCTCCACGGCATAAAGCGCTTTGCGGCGTCGCTGCCGGTCTACCTGGTAGCCATCGTCGCATTTATGCCCCAGGTGGTAGTGGTGGTGATGAGCTTCATCCAGCGCAGCTTCTCCGGCGTGATGCAGGGCATCAACCTGGAGAACTACAAGGCCATTGCCAAGCGCCTGTCCACCAACATCACCAACACCTACCTGTTCTCCGTGGCTGCTATCGTGTTCATCGTCCTGATTGGCATGCTGGCTGCCTACCTCATCGTGAGAAAGCGCGGCAAGGTGGGTCAGCTGATTGATTTGATCATCATGTTTCCCTATGTCATCCCGGGCTCTGTGCTGGGCATCGGCCTCATCGTGGCCTTCAACCGCCAGCCCCTGGTATTGACCGGCACAGCGGTGATCATGGTGATCTCCTATGTCATCCGCAAGCTGCCCTACACCGTGCGCTCCGGGAGCGCGTTTCTGTACCAGATGGACCCGTCCATCGAGGAGGCATCCATCAACCTGGGCGTCTCGCCCATGCGCACGTTCTTCAAGGTGACCGCGCGGATGATGCTGCCGGGTATCATGTCCGGGGCGATCCTCTCCTGGATCACCTGTATCAATGAGCTGTCCTCCAGCATCATGCTTTACAGCGGTAGGACCTCCACCATTGCCGTTGCCATCTATCAGGAGGTTATGCGCATGAGCGACGGCACGGCGGCCGCGCTGGCGACGATCCTCACGCTCACCACCGTGCTTTCCTTGCTGATCTTCATCCGGGTGTCCAAGGGAAAGGTGTCAATTATCTAGCGGAGCGGAAACCTTGCGTTTCCACCAATGCCAATGCGTTCACCTGGGGGAAAGTGCTGCGGTGCGAATTCTTAATCATCAATCGAGCGCCTTATTTGCCGTAATCCCTGGCGTAATTCCTGCATAACTTAACCCCCTTATGGATAGCGCCTCTGCTGCATGAAACAGCCGGGGCGTTATTGTTATGGCGGACCATTCGCTTGGCGTCAGGGAAATGGTCCCTTACGTGGGGGGACGGCAGGGACCTCAGCGGCCAGGACGACGCTCGTGATGCTGGGCACGCCCGTCCTTTGCCTTATCCCCAAAGAGCAAGGGAGGTGCAAATTTGGAATTTAGCCCCGATTTTCGCCTGAAAACGCAAACACGTCTCGCCCAAACCCACCATCAAAACCACACAAGACCCAAACACAAAGAAAGCAGGACCCGTAAAAGCAAAGAAGATTTGCGCTTTGCTATCCGAAAGAATCCAGTCAAAAAGCTACGTAATCGGATTGATCTGGATTACACGCGCTAGAGTTTTTGTCGTTCGGGACCAAAAGGCCGCAGGTTCAAATCCTGTCACCTCGACCATGAAAACCGCCTGAAATCCGCCGATTTCAGGCGGTTTTCTATGCCCATCACACAGAAGGGCCAAGCCGGCTCTTTTTTATGCAACCCAAATGCGGCGCTAATAAACGGGTCAGGATGCCGCGGCCACTGCATGTCGTCGGAAATGCAGGAATAGTAAACAGGATATTGTATTCCCGGGGTTGTCCATTTACCGAAAAACCCGAACAACGGCCCAAAGCGGAGCGGGCAAATATATCCCACGCCATGATAATGGCGTACCGGGAATTTGGATACGGCATGACAAGGTCGTCTCTGGATCTCTTGGCGGATAACTTTGCCAACAGGGCTCCCGGGACGGCAGACAGTCTACGGAAAGGCCTTGGGAAATGATCGCCTACTGGCTGGAACTACCCGGACTGCCGCTCCTGCGGACCTGTCTTCAACCAACGCCGGTTTGACAGATTCAGGGAATTCGGGAAACTGGAGGCCGCACAAGCAAATGGATCGAACGATCTCGCCGCTCTCTCTCTTCATTAAATTCCACGGAGTGGGAAAGGTCTGGTGGGGTAGCAGTATGGGGCAAAGGGCGTCTTGAACCAATTGATGATGTAACCGGACTGGTTCGTTTCTTCAACACCTCCCGTTCATGAGCGCTGTAGCGCAAGCGTTTCGCACCCCATATTTCTGGTTCTTTCGCTTGGCATTCTGTCGCGATCTTCGGTTAATCTTCTTATAGCTTTCCGTATATTACTTTGGAATGCTGTTTTCGCGTACGGCAGTCCGGAGAAAGAAAATGAAAAATGTAAGCGATTACTGTATTGACATACATTTGGCTTGGTGCTATGATGTTCTTGGAAAAAACGAAATGGATGGTATCAGATGGCTGACGAAAACAAAGTCACGATCAAGGATATCGCCAATATGGCCGGCGTTTCGACGGCCACCGTTTCGCGCATCCTCAACGGGAAGTCCGTTGTGAAGGAATCCACCAAACAGCGCGTGCAGGAAATCATGCAGGACCTGAACTATCACCCAAACGCGGTCGCTAGAAGTTTGCAGGTCGAGCGCATTTTCACCATCGGCATCGTGATCCCGGACATCGCCAACACATACCATTCCGAGGTCTTTCGCGGGGTGGAGGAGGTTGCGCGGGCGGAAGGGTACTCCACGCTCATCTATAATACGGATTATGAGGTCGAAAAGGAGCGGGACGCGCTGCACCTGCTGCGCAGCAAGAAGGTGGATGGTCTCATCCTGCAGGTTAGCAATCGCGTAACCGACGAGTGCAAGTCCCTCGTGGAGATGGGCTACCCGATCGTGCTTCTCGGGCAGTTTCTGGAGGGCGTGGCCTGTCCCAAGGTTGGCTGCAACAATTTCTCCTCCGCGTACACAATGACGGAGTACCTGATCAAGGCGGGGCACACCGCCATCGCGCACGTCGGGGGACATCGCGAAACGTGCACCGGTGTCCAGCGCATGCAGGGCTATATGTCCGCGATGGAAAACTACGGCCTCGCGGTTCGTCCTGAGTGGAATCTTCACACCAACTACAGCCTGTCCGACGCATATGACCAGACGAAAAAAATGCTGGAACAGCCGGAGCGCCCCACGGCGATCTTTGCCGCAAACGACTCCATCGCTGTCGGCTGTTACCAGGCGATTCTGGAAAAGGGCCTGAGAATTCCGGAGGATATTTCGCTCGCGGGGCACGACGACATGTCGTTTGCGACAATCCTGCGCCCCAAGCTGACCACCATGCGCCAGAAAAAGCGCGAAATCGGACGGATTGCCGCGCGAAAGCTGCTTGCAAGCCTGCATATGGACAAACCGCTGGGAACGGACATTGTAATTGTCCCGACGGAGTTGGTCGAGCGCGATTCGGTGCGCAAGATGGACTAGATTTTTTGTTTTGCTGAAAATGCAAACGATTACATTTTCTGGGAGGGCATTGCGATGTACTCGATCTGGCTCATGGAGTATGCCCGTGTGGAACGGCAGCCGATCAGCAGCGTACTGAGCGGGCAGCACAATAAGGGGTACCGGGAGCTGGCCTTCACCTATGCGCTTCTGGTCGGTGGTGGACACACCATCCTGATCGATACCGGCACCGACGGCGACAGCCAACGCACAAAAGAGATGCACGAGCGGGACGGCGTCGGGCTATGGCAACCGCCCGAAAAGGTACTTGCCAAGGTGGGCGTGAAGCCCGGAGACGTCGACACCGTATTGATCACCCACGCGCACTACGACCACATGGACAACCTGCGCGCGTTCGCCAACGCGCGGTTCATTGCGCAGGAGAAGGAGATTCTGGGCTGGGCCTGGGCGATGTCCAGAGAGAAGCGCTTCCGCCTGCCCAATATGGCGCTGAAGCCGGACGACATTCACGAGGCGCTGCACCTGGTGGAGGAGGGGCGCATGCGGCTGGTGGACGGTGAAGTTCGGGACGTGCTCCCGGGAATCGACCTGTATCCGGCTTACGACGGGCATACCTTCGCTTCTCAGATCGTCGCGGTACGCGCGGGGGAGGACGCGCTCGCGTTTGTCGGGGACGTCGCCTATGTGCGGGAGAACATCCACGGCATCGGCGGCGACGGCGTGTACGTGCCCGTCGGCCTCGCGGTTGGAACCCCGTTTAACCAGATGAAGCATTTTGACGACATTGTCCGCATCGTGAAAGGCAGGATGGAGAACATCGTCATTGGACACGAGACGGACAACTGGGCGCTGTACCCGTCCCGAAAGTATGAGGACGGCCTACACGTCGCGGAGATCCGCCTGGCGCAAGGCGACAGGTCCCGCATCTGATTCGGAATTGGCATCGCGGCCGCGCCGCGTCCAATGAATAAAATGGAGGGAAGCTCACCATGAAAAAATTGACCGCACTCATCCTTGTCATCATGTTGATCCTCGCTACGTCCTCTGTCTCCTTCGCGGAGGACAACACGGTGGAGATCGGCGTCGTGTCCATCTCCGTCGCGGACGACAACAACGCCCGCTGCATCGAAGGCATTAAGGCTTACGCGGCCGAAAAGGGCTGGACGGTCACCGTCGTCGACGCCAACGGCAGCGCCGATGAAGCCAACTCCGCGATCGTCAACTTCGTGACCAAGGGCGTTGACTACGTGCTCGACCTGGTCTTCCCGGCCACCTCGCTGGGAACAGGCCTCGCGGCCGCCAAGGCGGCGGGCGTTCCGGTGTCCACCTGGGGCGGCGGCATGGGAGACGGCATGTACATGGCCAACGGCAGCGGCGCGCCGTTCGCGATCCCGGTCGTCAACAAGATGCTGGAGGACATGAACGGCGAAGGCCAGATCCTGGCGCTGACCTACCACACCGGCGAAGTCGCCCGCCAGCGCGAGGAGAAGCTGGATGAAGCGGCCGCGAAGCTCCCCGGCATTGCCATCACCAAGAATGAAGTCCGCATCCCCGGTGCGGTGGACGACGGCGCGCAGTACGCCAACGCGTGGCTGGCAAGCCATCCGGCCGGCGAGGGCAATCTGGCCATCTGGGGCTCCTGGGACGACCCGGCCATGGGCGCGATCTCATCGCTGAAGCAGCAGGGCCGCAATGATGTCAAGGTCTACGGCCAGAACGGCAACCCTGAGGCCATCGTCGCCGTCAAGGATGGCTGGATGACCGCTACCATCTGGGAAGATAGCTACATGGAGGGCTACATGCTCGCCCAAGAGTACGAGACCATCAAGGAGCAGGGCGCGGCATACGTGCCCGGCTACAAGGAGTACGATGGGTACCTGATCACCGCCGAGACGGTGGACGCCTTTATGCAGGAGCATCCGGAGGCGCTCGGCTGACCGGGGGACGGCACGAACAATTTCGAAATGGAGTTCAGCGATGAATGCGAACAAAGGGATGGAAATCTCGGTCTCCGGGATAACCAAGACCTTTGCGGGCGTCAAGGCCCTCGACAACGTCTCTATTGACCTGTTGCCGGGCAAAGTGCATGGACTTATCGGCGCCAACGGCGCCGGTAAGTCCACACTTATCAAGATTCTCGCGGGGGCATACCAGCCGGATTCAGGAGATATTTTTATCGGCGGGCAGAAAACCGTCATCGCCAATCCGCATGAAGCGGCGGCGCTTGGGCTCAGCTTCATCCATCAGGATCTCAACCTGGTGCAGGATTTCAGCGTTCGGGAGAACATCACGCTCGGCTTGAAAAAGGATACGCGCTTGGGCTTCATAGACTGGCGCGCCACCGAGAAAAAGCTCCAGGACGTCGTTAGGAGGATTGGCTTTAAGCAGCCGATGAAGACGCAGATCAAGGCGCTGAGCGTCGCGGAACAATGGCTGGTCGCCATCGGACGTGCTCTGTATCAGAACGCGCGCTTCATCGCGATGGACGAGCCGACGGCCTCACTGACGGAGGCCGAAGTGCGGATGCTGTTCTCGGTAATCCGCGATCTGACCGCGCAGGGCATTGGCGTGATCTACGTGTCGCACCGGCTGGACGAGATCATTGAGATTTGTGACGAGGTCACGGTGTTCAAGGACGGGCGAAACGTCATGCACGCCGACACCATGAGCCTGACCAAGGAGGAGATAATCAGAGCCATCGCCGGGCACAAGGTCGAGGGGATGAACGCAATCGACCGCGCGTTGGACAGTCGGCCGGTGGTCCTGGATCTGGAGGCGGTCGGCGACGGCGGGAAGGTGTCGTCCGTCAGCCTTTCCCTTCGCAAGGGAGAGGTGCTGGGCCTCACGGGGCTGGTCGGCGCCGGGCGCACGGAGCTTGCGATGATGGTCTTCGGCGCGAGCAGGTGCGCTTCCGGCCGTATGAAATACCTGGGCGAGCCATACGCACCCCGGACGCCTGCGGACGCGGTGAAGCGCGGGATCGTCATTGTACCCGAGGAACGGCGCAGCGAAGGGCTGTTTACGACCAAGAGCGTACTTTTTAACCTGAACATCGCGGCGCTGGAACAGGCGCGGGCGGTGGAGGGAATTCCGGTGATCGGCCGGAAAAAGGCGGCCCGGATTTCGCAGGAGATCATTTCAACGCTCAAGATCAAGGCGAGCGGCGTGAACGCGCCGGCGCTGAGCCTCTCCGGTGGCAACCAACAGAAACTCGTCATCGGCAAGTGGCTGAAGCGCAGCCCTGCCGTCATCATCATGGACGAACCGACGCGCGGCGTGGATGTTGGAGCGCGCGCGGAGATCTACAAGGAAATCCGTCGCATGGCCGGCGAGGGCGTAAGCTTCCTCATCATCTCGTCGGACGTGGAGGAGCTGCCCGGATTGTGCGATCGCGTGCTCGTGATGGCGGAAGGCAGACTTACCGGCGAACTGACCGGGCGGGCGGTGAGCAAGGAAGCGCTGCTGCGCCTTTGCTACGCGCAAGGCGCCTGACCCAGCCCGGAAGCGGCGAAAGTAACCGGCAGGAGGAAAGAACATGGCATTCGACAAGGATCAAAAGCGCAAAGCCCTCGGCATCAGCGCGAAGTACGGCACCATCATCGGCCTCGTCCTGATGATCGTGGTGTTCTCCGCGCTGAAGCCCAAGGCCTTCGCGACGGCAAACAACTTTCTGAACATTCTGAACCAGAGCTCGCTGTCCGCCATCATCGCCTGCGGGCTCACCGCGGTGGTCATCGTGGGTGAGTTTGACATGAGTATCGGCTACACCGCCAGCATCGCGGGCGTACTGGTCACGGGTCTGATGGTCAACCAGCACCTGCCCCTTGGCATCGCTATCGTGCTTACGCTAATCGTCTGCTTGTTCTTCGGGCTTCTTAACGGCCTGATCATTACCAAACTCAAGGTATCCTCCGTCATCGCGACCATCGGAACCGGCGGCATCATCCTGGGCCTTAACTACGCCTACGGCAACGGCAAAACCATCGCGACGGGGTTTGACAAACTGTTTACGGATATGACGCTCGCGCGGCTCTTCGGCGTGGTCCCGATCAACATCCTGTACATGGCGCTGATTCTGGTGATCGTCTGGGTTGTGATCAACAAAACCGAGCTGGGGCAGCGAATCCAGGCGGTGGGCTGCAACGCGGTGGCCGCGCGGTTGTCCGGCATTTACGTGGACCGGATCAAAACGGTTTCGTTCATGATCAGCTCGCTTTGCGCCGGGATCACGGGCATTCTGCTTTCGTCGGTTCTGGGGAGCGGCACGTCCAACGCGGGTGATTCCTATCTGATGAACACATTCGCCGCGGTCTACCTTGGTTCCGCGACGCTGAAGGACGGAGAATTTCACATTCTGGGCACCTTCATCGGCGTTCTGATCATCCGCATTGT
Source organism: Bacillota bacterium (assembly GCA_023421395.1). Lineage (GTDB taxonomy): Bacteria > Bacillota > Clostridia > Christensenellales > Aristaeellaceae > JAEZHK01. The sequence goes on from JAEZTL010000023.1 coordinate 11,946, forward strand.
ATTCAACGGGCTCGCGATCTTCGGCGTGCCGACGTTCTTCCAGTACATCGCACAGGGTGCGATCCTAGTGCTCGCCGTTTCGATGAGTACGGTGTCCAGGCTCTACGCGAAGGCCTGATCCGGTGAAAAAAGAGGACGAACGATGAAAGACAAGACGCAGGCAACACCGCCTCGTACCGTGCCGATCGACCGGACCGCCTTTGAAGAGCGGGATGAAACCGCCGTCTATTGGCTCGGCGAGGCGGGCGTGCTCATCAACAGCCACGGCACCCTTCTCCTGGTGGACCCCGTCGTCAGCCGCATTCCGGACAGCATCCTGCCGGATCACGGCTGGCTCAGCGAGGTCAACGGCAACCGGTACCTGATCGATCTGCCCGTCGAGGCCGCGCACATCGAGCGGTTGGACGCGGTGCTGTACACACATTCCGACGACGACCACATGGGCGTCGTCACCGCGCCGATGCTGAGACCCACCGGGTGCGCCTACCACGCAACCGGGGAGACCGCGCTGAAGTTAACTGATCTTGGGGTTCCGGCCTCCCGGATCACGGTGCATCCGAAGCTTGACCGCTTTCAAATCGGCTGTGTGCAGGTGATCATGACGGCCGCGTACCATCCGTGGCAGTCTTCCATGCCGGAAGCGTTCCACGGCTGGCATTACACCGAGGACGACTGCACTGGCTACAAGCTTATCACGCCGGACGGCGTGATCTGGATTCCCGGGGACAGTCTTCTTCTGGAAGAACACCTCCGGAATCGGGACGTGGATTTGCTGTTCATCGATTTTTCCAGCGACCCGTTTCACTTTGGGACGGAAAACGCGATCCGGCTGGCCAACGCGCTGCCGCAGGCCAAACTGATCGCCTACCATTGGGGAACGCTGGACATGCCGGATTTCCCCCCTCAGAACGCCGACCCATATGTTGCCCGGGGATTCGTCGATCGGCCGGAGCGCCTTCATATCCTGGCGGCGGGGGAAAAGTATGTGTTGTAGAATTGCAATTGCATACCAGGGGGTATCCGGAAAGTTATAATCATTCATGCGGATGAATGTTTTAGCTTCACCGGACACGCCCTAACCTTACCACCCTAAATGGTTTTCGCCATCGGGTTGAATGGGCAGACAAGGCCAGGCAGCGGAGCCTCCCCGAAGGGGAGGCTCCGCTGCCTCTTATTCCAACCGGTCAAGAGTCCATCCTGCGTGCGGACGACCATCTGCTTTGCCAAGAATGCCCGGCGCCCACCGCCTTCTTACCCTGCTTGGCTTCCTTCTTTTTCTTGAACACGGCCGCCATGTCGGCGGCCTTCTTGAGGGAATCTTTCCTGTAGTGTGTGTAGATGCCGGCCATGGTCTGGCGCTCCCTGTGGCTAAACATCGCCATTCCCACGAGCGGATCGATACCGCACTCGTAGAGCGGCGTCACCCGTTCCTATACTATGATGGGAAGCTGCTTTTGTCAGCGATCCTTTTCGTTCGCTCAATCCGTAGCGCCATCAGCGACAGAAACCACTCGATTGTCAGCAGAACCGCAAAAAGCACGAGGGATATGCGGTGCGTTACCTGAGCATCTGCGTTTTGATTCGTCGCGATGTAAACGACCAGTGCGCACGAGCATATAAAAGAAAGAAACCCGAGCAGGCAGGCGGTTTTCAGGCTATAGGGGTCCTCTTCCGGCCAGATTATCGTAAAGAAAGAGGCGAACAGCGCCGGCAGCGCGGAGAATGCCATCAGTAGAATGGGCGGCACGCTGACCGAAAGGAGAAACCAGAATAGCGCGGTCCGGTCAATGTCCATGCCATAGGTGAATCAGATGGCCGCCGAGGAAGCGCTTTCGATCAGAACAAGGGCTGCGGAAACCGATAGAAAGGCCGCCAGGATTTTGACCAGCGCTCTGACAGGCTGATTTCGAGACAAGCGAAGCCTGCGGAACCGGACGGGCGCTGGCAGGGTTTTCCTCAGGCGTGCCTTGTACCGGTGCCGCACCGCCGCGCGGATGGACATGCCGATGAGGAACAGGATCTGCAACAGCAGCATGGCCATCACCAGCGCGACCGTCTTCAGGTCTTGGGACAGGATGGTTTTGGCGCTGGAATCGACTTCGAGCTTGTCGAGGAAGGAGCTTCCCTCCGCCTCGGCCAGCGATGCGGAGCCGCCGTTCCATTCCATGGTGTAACCTTCTGTGCCGGAAGCGGACGCTTCCGGCAGGCGGCATGCGTACACCGTTCCCGCTGCCGCGGCAAACTCGCGCGTCTCGTAACTTCGCGTCTTTGACGCCCCGATCTTCTCATCCCGGATGGCGAGGTAGAAATCCTGCGCGATTTGCGCGGTAAGTTCGATGCGGTATGCTTGGTCCGCCGGAACGGTCACGACCATTTCATCCCCGTTCCAGACCACCGGAAACAAATCCGCGTCGCCAACCTTTGCGGTCGCGCCGTCCAGCTCGTAGTCCGTCGCCAGTTCGCCCTGTTCGCTGTAGACTTGAATCTTGGAGCAGCCGCCAACGCCGATCCGGCGGTATCGCTGGTTGCGGCTGATCATGGCATCGAAGTCGTCATACGCGCTCAGCCACGCCAGGTAGCCCTCTGGGAAGTGCTCGTGCGCCAGGTTTCCGCCCACGCCGGTGCTGTCGCTCCATTCATCCTCGGACAACCCGGCCGCCTGCAGGATCAATCCGGACACCGCGTTTGTGACGACCGACCAGGCGTCGTCCGCTCCGCTGACCAGCTGTTCCAGCAAAGCGTTGTCGCCAAAGAGCGTTCCGACCACGCCGGTGACCAGCTTCAGCGGATTCCCCTTGTCGTCCCAGACTTGCATTAAAAGCGACTGATAGTGGCTCACGTAATCATCCGCCGACGTCACCATGCTGCTCATATATCCGTACACCTTTTGCAGCAGAAGGTCTACGTTCTCATTGACCCAATACGTTTCGCCGGTCATCTTATAATAAACGTCCTCGACGGGCTGAACGCGCTGCTGATAATCGCTGTTCGTTTCGGATGAGGGGAGATAGCAGATGGCGCCGAAGCGGGTATAACCCCATTCGTCGAAAGGGATCATCGGAACCGGATCGAAGGAGCCGATGATGTTGAAGATCGACGGATAGGAAGCCGCGTCCTGCTGCCGCGTGACGTTGGGTGTGGCGAAAGTATAGGCAAACAGATCTTCCGCGGAAACCATCTTTTCGTCGAGTATGATCGCGGCGGCCCGGTTTGCCGCCGCCGCGGCGCGGCTGTATCCCGATATCCAGATTTTCATGCGCCCGTTGATCCCGTGATCTTGAATGTAGGACTTTAGGCGGCCCGTGACCTTCTCCGCCGCCTGGTTGAACCCTTGATGCTGCGTGCCGCTGCCGATGAGGAAGTTGCTCTTCCACTCGTCCTTGTACCCTCCGCCGCTGATCGCCACCGCGATCACCGTGAAGCGCTCGCCGCCGGATTCCACGGACTTCGCGGCGATGGCGGACGCGATGGTGTCCATGGTGGGCTCAACGTCGAATTCGTCAAGCTTGGGGTCGGAAAAGCCGAGCTCCGACATATAGGCGAGGATGTTGTCGCCCTTTTGGGACAGATCCACGTCCGCCTTGCGCATCGCGGACAGTGCCATGCCCAGCGACGATCCGGCCAGCTTCTGTTGGTAAACCCGCCCGTCGCCGTCAAAATACTCATTGGAGAACTCGATCGGCCAGGCGATCTCCTTGACGGATTTGAACCGGACGGTTCCGGTCTCCGCGCGCGCCCAAATCCCAAGGGAGGAAACGGCCAGAACCGCCACCAAGGAAAGCCGGAGGATCCTTCTGACGCAATTTCTCATTGATTTTTCCCTTTGCCGGTTATGCGCAAGACCTCGAACGTTCGCGCACGCTTTTCAAAGATACTGATACCTGTTCCGATACTTGACGATAAAAGCGGCAGAGACCAGGCAGGCCGATATTTCCGAGGCGGGGAGCGCCAACCACAGCCCGATAATCCCCATCAGCGAAGGCAGAACCAGCAACGCCGCCGCATAGAATACGAAGGTTCTCATAAACGCGATCGTCACAGCAACGGCGCCGTTTGAAAACGCCGTGAATATCCCGGCCGCGAAAATGTTGAATCCCATGAACAGGCTCGCGATCAGGGAAAAGAAAAGCCCCTGTTTGGCGAGCGCATAGATTTCTGTTCCGGCATCAAAGAACATGCCGACCAGCGGATCGCTCAGCGCGATGAGGAGCAGGGTGATTCCGGCGGACAAGACGACGATCCAAAGAGAGCTCAGGCGGAACACGCGCCGGCGCATTGGGGTGTTTCCACTCCCGAAATGGAAGCTGAAAACCGCGTTGGTGGCCATTGCGAAGCCCATGAAGACCGCCTGCATCAGGAACTGAAGGAAAACGACCACCGTCAGCGCGCTGATTCCGCCGTCGCCGTAAAACTGGTAGATGATATGGTTCATCATCAGCACGGTGACGGAGGCGGCGACGTTCGCAACCATTTCCGACGACCCGGTGAAGCAGACCGCCCAGAGAAGTTTTCCGTCCGGACGGCACGGAACAAAGCGGTACGTACTCTTCTTGAAACCGTAGAATACGCATCCATAGGCGACCGGCAGCAGGTAGCCGAGCACCGTGGCCACCGCCGCGCCCACAATGCCAAGCCGAAAATATCTCATGAACACATAGTCAAGCACCAGGTTGATGATGCCGCCGCCGACACAAAGCGCCGCCGTGAGGTTCGCCTTCCCCTCGCCGATGAGCAGAATGCCCACCGCGGACTGCAGGATGATCAGCGGCGAGGCGGCCATCAGGATCCAGTAGTACGGCCGCAAATACACCACGCTGACATCCGTCGCGCCAAGCCACCGCATGATGGGTTCGGGAAAGGCCAGAAAGACCAGCGCGCAGAGGACGCCCACCACGGCCGCGAAGAGCGTGGTCTGCGTAAACGCCCGGTTGGCTTCATCCGGCCGGTTCGCGCCCATTTCCTTGACGATCCGCGCGTTTCCGCCCGCGCCCAGCATGATCCCGATGGCGACCTGAAGGCTGATCAGCGGATAAATCAGGTTCACCGCGGAAATCGCGAGATCACCGACGTATGTCGCGATAAAAAATCCGTCCACCATCTGATAAGCGGCGATGAATACAAAGGTGAATATGCTCGGCAGCGCGTAGCGCATCAGCGAGCCGAAGCGGAAATCCCGCGAGAGCTCATTTTCCATTGACGATGTCCCCCACGGTGATCCCTTCGTCCACGCCGAGCGCGAGCCGCGCGACAATGTCCCGGAAGATCTCCATCATCGAACGGATGCTGTCCGCGCTGTATAGCGCCGCGGCGGCGTCGAACATCGCGGAAAAACCTTCCTCCCCGCGGAGAATCTCGATGTCGATGGCGTTCTGGGACGCGCCAAAGTTCTGACGGATGTCGATCTGTTCCATCTTTTCCCCGCACAGCGTATCAAACGAGCGCAACGCATCCTGATACAGAAGGCAGACCTGGTCGTCGACGACGCAGCTCAAATTCTTGGCAATGTACGGGTAAACGCTGTGTTCGATCCCGTGCAGCACCTGAGCGTTCAGATCCGAAAGCAGGTCCCGAACCGGGCGTTCTTCCTCCAGCGAGACCCGGACCGGCAGAATCCGGATCAGCAGGCCGACAACCGCCATCTTATCCGCCGTGTCACGCCCGTTGTAAACCCATGTGAACGCGGCGCCGCGCTGCTTGTTGTATGCGGACAGCATCATCGCGGCGGCGGCCAGGAAAATGACATTGTACCCGACCTTGTGCCGTTCCGCGACGGCGCGCAGCTGTTCTTCCGAAACGGGAAGCAGTTCCTCGAATTGGGCGCTCCGGTTTTCGCGCGTTTCGTAATCGTGCCTGGGCAGGGCGGGGAAGTCCGGGTTATTGTACAGCCGCTCGAAGTACGCCTTGCTCTCCCGATAGAACGGGTCGCCGGCTGCTTTTTCCTGCTCCAGAAGGATCCTGTAATAGGGATCTTTGCGCAGCGCCTTTTCGTCGTACGCCGCTTCGATGTCGCCGAAGAAAACGTGAGACGAGGTTCCGTCAAATACCGTATGGTGCACATCGAAGAAGAAGTACCCCGCGCTCTCGGTCTGGAAGATGCGGCAGCGATACAACGGGGAGCCGACGAGCCGGAAGGGCTGAACCAGCTCATCCCGCAGAATCGCGAGCTCTTTTTCGCTGATCCGCTCCACGGGAAGCTCGGCGGCGAGTCCGGGATCAAATTGCTGCACGATCTGGCCGTCGTCGTCGAAATGGAACGCCGTCAAAAGCGCGGGATGGTTTTGTATGGCGGCGCGCACCGCCCGGCAAAGCGTTCGAGGTCGACGCCTGCCCCGAGCCGGAGGAAGGCGAACAGGTTGTACATCGTGGACCGCGGCGTGTAGAGCTGATAGTCGAACATGAAGAGCTGTTCGGGGGACAGCAGGCGGGGGGCTGAGAGCAGCGATGCCTCGTCCGAGTCAATGGAACGGACCGCTTGCAGTTCTCGGTACAGTTCGGCAATTTTTGCGGGCGTTTTTCCGCGGAAGATTTCGCCGATCGTCATTCCCTCGATGTCACATTCGGCGAGCACGGCGATGGCCCGGAGGGAATCCCCGCCCAAAAGGTAAAAATCGTCGTTGACGCCGATTCGCTCCATGTGCAGCGCGCTGGCAAACGCGTCGCATAGCTTCTTTTCAATCTCGGTCCCGGGGGCCGCATAGTCGGCGCGGTAGCTGTCTGTGGCAGGAGGCTTCAAGGCTTTTTTGTCCAGCTTCCCGTTCGCGTTCAACGGGATCTGATCGATTCTGACAAAATAAGAAGGGAGCATGTAGTAGGGAAGGTACTTCTGCAATTCCTCGCGCGTATGATCGTAGTCTACTTGAATGTCCTCTGTAAAGTAGGCGCAGATGAACGCGGAACCATCCTTTTCGAACCCCTTTGCCGCGACCCAGCCGATCCCAAGGACCTTTTTGACGGCCGACTCGATCTCCGCCGGTTCGATCCGGTTGCCGTTGATCTTGATCATATCGTTGCTTCTGCCGAGGAGCACATAGTTTCCGTCCCCAAGCCTTTTCGCGATATCCCCGGAATGAAAAATTCTGTCCTGCGTGAACGCGTACTTCCCGGCATCGGGGAGGTGCAGGTATCCTCGCACAAACGGATTGTAAAAACAAAGCTCTCCCGCCTGGCCGTCCGGAACGCTCTGGCCTTCGTCGTCCAGCAGCATCAGACTTTCCGGCAGGGGCGGTTTTCCGATCGGGGTCACATCGTACAGGCGGTCGATCTGAAAGACCGAGACGATAAAGCCGCTTTCACTCATCGCATAGACGTTCAGAATCGGAACATCCTCGCTGAAAATCCTGTTTGCCGGTTCGCTGCCCACGATGATGTACCGGAGAAACGGGCTGATCTTTTGATAGTACCGGAAATAGGTCGGGGTCAGGAAGGTCAGCGTGATGCGGTGGTCGTACAGGTACGCCTGCATGGCGGCCATATTCTTGACCACCGCGTAGGGAACGATATGGAGCGTGCAGCCGCAGTACAGGCCCTGGAACAGCGACATCATGGAGGCCACAAATGTCAGCGGCGAGAACAGCGCCACGCTGTCCTGCTCCCGGAGCACCGGCTCGCCCTCAAGGCGAGCGGAATCGATGATCCGCTAGATGTTTCCGTACTCATGCACGACGCCCTTGGGGTTGCCCGTGGAGCCGGAGGTGTACACGGCGAACGCCGCAGCGTGCTCGTCCGGGTCCGCGATTTCATATGAAGGCTCATCATGCTGAATCTGCCGCCAGACGTCGAAATCGATCACCGCCTTGCAGCCGCAATCGCTTTTGATGTAGGCGCTGCGCTCCGGCGTATAGCTCTCCTCCAGCAGCACGAACGCGGCGCCGGCTTTCAAAACGCCCAGCGCGGAGACGACGCATTTTGCGCCGCGAGGAAGGCAGATCGCGACAAAATCCTCCGGTCCGATCCCGGCTTGCCTGAGATAGGACAGCACCCGCGCGGAGTAAAAATCCAGTTGGGCGTAGGTGTCGCCCTCTGACTCGGGGTTATCGACGATCGCGATTTTGTCCGGCTGCGTCTTGGCATTGCGCTGAAGCTTTGATAAAAACTGAATCATACCGCGTCCCGCCCTTCGCGCCATTTTTCCATTGGTGGATCTCGCTTACCCCAGGGTCTTGGTCAGGGTCAGCACGTTTTTGCCGCCCTGATAGCGATAATGCGCCTCGTCTACGTTCTTTTTCAGCATATAGACGCCCAGGCCGCCGATCTCCCGGTCCCCGGCGGGGCGTGTGATGTCTGGATCCGGCCGGTCAAGGGGGTTATACGGCTTGCCTCCGTCCGAAAAGACGAGCGTTGCCACCGGAGGATCTCCCGAAACGAAAAGGGAGATGTCGGCATCGCCTTCCTCCGGCGTGTAAGCGTACCGGGCGATGTTGATAAACGCCTCCTCCGCCGCCAGAGAAAGCCGCATACGGGCCTTGGCCGGACAGCCGACGTCCGAGAGTTCACGCTCTATGAACCGAAGAACCGCGTCAAGCTGATCGCTCCTGGCTGCGACGGACAGGCGCTTCATGAGGCTCTGCCCGTTCTGGTCCACGCGCAGTACCAGCATCGTGATGTCGTCGGACTGCTCCGCCCCGCTTGCGAAGGCGTCGATGTCCTCCTTCACGCCGTTCAGCAAGGACTTAAGATTGGCCGTATAGCGCGCGTCAAGCGCACGCTTCAGCCGGCCCTCTCCGTAGAGCTTTTCTTCCGGATTTGCCGCTTCCGTGACGCCGTCGGTATAGAGGTAGAGCATATCTCCAGGCAGGAGCGCCGTCTCGGCCTGTTGGTAGCGCGTGCCCTCCATGCCCGCCAGCACAAAGCCCGGACGAGTTTTCAAGGCCTCGAAGCACTCGCCCTTCCGGCGGATCAGCGGCGCGTTGTGCCCGGCGTTCGCGAACGCGAATTGGCCGGTGGAGATCTCCAATACGCCGATCCACGCAGTCACAAACATCTCGGCTTCATTGCCTTCGCAAAGCCGCGCGTTCGCCTCCTCAAGCACCTTTGCGGGCGGGATGCCCGCCTGCGCCAGCGTCTTGATCAGCGTCTTCGCGGTCATCATAAACAGCGCGGCCGGGATTCCCTTGCCGGACACATCCGCAATGACCACCGCCAGATGATCCTCGTCCACCATGAAGAAATCATAGAAATCTCCGCCGACCTCTTTTGCCGGAATCATCACCGCGTAGAGATCAAATTCGGGGCGGTTGGGGAAGGGCGGGAAGATGCAGGGCAGCATGCTGGCCTGTATGCGGGTTGCGACGCTCAATTCGGCACCGATTCGCTCCTTTTCGGCGGTGACCCGCGTGAGATTCTCGATGTATGCCTTGAGCGAGGCGGTCATGCGCTCAAAGCTCTCGCCAAGCAGTTCGATTTCATCGCCGGAATGGATATCGGAGCGGTAGCTCAAATCACCCTCGCCCGCGCGGCGCACATCCTCGGAGAGCTTGACAATCGGCCGGGCCACACGGCTGCAGGCGCCTCGAACGATGGCGATGAAGACAGCCGTCAGCACGAGGAATACCGAAAGCATGAGGAAGTTCAGCCGATTGATGATGCCGTCCATGTCGGTCAGCGCAAGCTCGCTCATCGCATGGATCGCCTGATCGGACGCGTCCGCGGGTTTGACGATATCACTGACCGGGATGACGACGGCCAGCTTCCAGTCCGCGACGGGCACCGGGGCGAAAATGATGTAAACGTCCCGCTGCCCGATGCGGCTTCTGACGGTGCCGCGTTCGTTTGACCTCATCGCGTCCAGCGCGGCATGGGCCCCGGTCCCGAGAAAATCCTCGCTTTTGCTGTTTCCCTCGCTCAGGCCGCGGGCCGAAATCACGCCGCCGCCGCCATCAAACAACATCGCGTATCCGTCCGTGCCGTACTGGGTATTCAAAATTTCACTGTTGATGCTTTCAATTAAGATGTCCACGCCCAGGACGCCGTTGAATACGCCGTTCACCAGAATCGGCTGGGCGAGCGTTATGGTCAGCCCGCGGTTGAAGCTGTCCGGATACGCCTTGGAGACGTACAGCGAGCGCGTCTTGCTGACGGCTGTGTACCACGGAAGATTTCGGCAGTCAAACGTACCCAGACCGGCCTTGCTCGCGGCATACCGGTCGTAGCCGATGTTCGCGCCGGATTCATGAGCGGTATAAATGCTGGATATCTCCGGAGTGTTCGACAGCATCACTGAAAAGATGCCTTCGAGGTTTCCAAGCAGGGCGTTTTCGGCCTTCGCTTCCGGCCCCTGGACATCCTTTGTGGCGGGCAGGTAGTGGAGCGTTGGGCCGTCCGCCTGCCCCTGCGCCAACAGTTCGTCCGGAGTAGGAACGGGGAGGGCCGGGAAGCGGTCCGGATGCTCGTAGAGAAAGGTGACATAGTCGGCCATCTCCCTGGAGGCGCCCACGAAGGAATCCAGCGTCTGATTGATGGACATCGCCTTTTCGTCGATGAAGCTTCCGGCTGCGGACAACGCCTGGTCCACGAGTATCTCCCGGCTGGTCTCTGAGGCATGGGTGCCGAGCTGCTCCGCGCTCAACCGGGCGGCATCCCGAAGCATGCGCATGCCGACAAACGTAAACGCAATGCACAGCGCCAGCGCCGCGCCCAGAAGGAGCATGAAGGTCTTCATCAGCCTGGCGCGGATCGAGTGCTTCATGCAGGTTCCTCCAAAGAGAGGCCCGCTACGCCGAGGAATTCGCGCGTCCGCGGGAGGGAAGAGAGGACATCCCAGCGAACGATCCGGATCGACAGAACCACGTCGAACCCGTCGGCCCGCACGACACACGGCGGGAAGGCGCCCTCCAGCCGGCAGCCGGTTCGTTTCAGCATCTGGTAGGAGACATTGTTGAAAAGGCGCACCGGCCGTTCTCCTTCCTCGTCCCGGAAAGCGCTCACGTAGTAGACCTCGCCGCAGCTCTCCCGATAGCCTCTTGCGTGGAAAAAGCGCATCCCTGCGTGAATCAACGCCTCTGCCAGCGCAAAGCCGCGTTCCTCGGGCGCGATCAGAATCTCCTTGCTGAAATAGAGCGTTTTGTTCGAAATGCCTTCCGCAATGCGATGGGAAAGATCCTCGCTGCCCGGAAGTGGAAGAATGCGGGAAGGATCGCCATACTTTTCGTCGGCCAACCCACACCAGAACGCGCCAAGCAACCGCTCGCCTTCCCGGACGACCCAGACATATTCCGTATCGTCATCCAGAAGCCGTGCGAGGCTTTCGAGATTGTGGATCCGGAACATACCGCCTTTCCGTCCGAAATTTCCGGGCGCTCCCGGGTCCAGCGCACAGCGGTAGGCGTCGCGTCCGATCAAAACGCTACGGTATAAAGCGGCCAGCGGTTCTATATCCCCCTGCGTCATCGGGGATATGACAAGGCGGCGTCCGCACGCCTCCGTTACCGTAGTGGCTTCGTCGAACTGCCGCAATGTCCGTCTCCTCCAGAAAGCGGATTTTGACTGTCAGCCGATGGTCAGGATGTCGGTAAAGCCGGTCATGTCAAATACCTCCATGACGGCTTCGCAGACATTGACAAGGCGCATTTTTCCCTGCTTCACCATGCGCTTCTGCGCGGAAAGCAGCAGGCGCAGGCCCGCCGATGAGATATAGTCCAGTCCCTTGAAGTCGAGCGTCAGCTCGGCCACGCCGTCCAGAGAGCCGTTCAGTTCCTCCTCCAGAACGGGCGCCGAATTGGCGTCCAGCCTGCCGTCGATTGCGAACGTAAGCGCGCCTTCATTTGAAGATTTGGAAATGGTCATTGTTTTCTCTCCTTGCTGTCGGGTGTTGATGCGTATCTCTTTTCCACCGCGGGACATGGGATCCGCCGAAAGGGATGCCCGCTTCGCGCATGCCCTTTGCAGGCCGGAAAACCAGGCGAAGCGAACCGGATATGCCCGAAAACGCGTGACCGCCGGGGCAGACGCGTTTCGCGAAAAGAGCCGGTGCTTACTTTGGTTATAGGATATATTATTTCCCAGAATATTTCAATCCTTTGTATAGAACTTATTTCTGGTGTAATAGGACGCGGAGTCGCCGCCGGTTCGAATGAGGGAACGGATTTGCGTGTTAAAACCGCCGGGAATTTATCAAATCATAGGCGTGTCAGCCTTCGGAAGCGGCGAACGCTTTGATAGCGCATTATTTCACACAAGCGATCCTCAGTTCTGACGATGTAACAATCACGACCTGATCAGGGAAAATTTGGCTTGCAAACGAGTTATTTCCGTGGTAACCTGATGAGGAGTATCTGTATGCTGTAACCATCCACCCCATATCAAAGACCGGGCCTTACGATTTGGGCGGCGACGGCTGCCGGATATACATCCGTGAGGTGAATTCATGGAGTTGGACTTTTTACGGGACGACATCTCCAGGCTGTATCGAAAGCTTTGCCCAGCGGCGATCATGTCCATGCTGACAGCAACCGTGGCCTCGCTTGTGGACATCGTGATTCTAAGCATGCTGCTTGGAAGCGACATGATTTCCGCGGTCAGCGTATGCATGCCGATCTACATGCTGCTCAACGCACTGGCACTGATGATCTCCGCCGGAGCCGCAACGGTGTACGCGTACTATATTGGGCAGGAGAATCGGGCGGAATCCAACCGCTTCTTTTCCGCCGCGCTGTCGGTTACGGTGCTGGCCGGCGCGGTGCTGATGGCCTGGGGCATATCGGATACGCGGGATATCGTGCTGTTCCTGGGTGCGAACGAGGCGATCGCCGACATCGCCCATGAATACGCGGGCGTCCTGATGTGGTTTTTGATTCCCTTGATGATCTACGGGATGATGCTGTTCTTCGTTCGGTATGATTCTGATCCCAACCTTGTCGTGATGGCGACGCTCACATGCGGCGGGGTCAACATCGCGCTCGATCTGCTGTTTGTCGGGCAGTTTCACTGGGGTCCGAAGGGCGCGGCGCTGGCGACGTGTCTGGCGTACACCGCGGGCATGCTGGTCGAGCTTTCTCACTTTTTAAAAAAGAAGAACACGCTCCGGTTTTCGCTGTCCTCCTGTACGCCCCGCAGGGTATGGCGCAGCCTGAAGGCGGGCTTTCCGCTGTCGATCGCGCAGTTCGGTATGGCGCTGACGACGGCGATATTCAATATTGTCATCATCAAGGCGGGCGGGGAGGACGAGGTCGCGATCTACGCGGTGGTGACGCAGATTTCCATGATTGCGCTGGCCTTCTACGAGGGCGCGGCGCAGGCTGGGCAGCCGGTGCTGTCGGCGAGCTTTGGCGGCGGCAGGCGGGACAGAGTGCGCGCAGTGCTGCGTCTGGGCTTCCGGTACGAAGCGGTGGTCACGGTGCTGTGCATGCTGATCTACCTGATTGGTGCGCCGCTGATTGCCCGCGCGTTCTCCATCACCGAGGAACCGATGCTCGGCTCCATGCTGTACGCCATCCGGGTCTACTCGCTGGCCGTCCCCGCGACGGGTGTCAACGTGCTGATTCTATACTATTTTCAAGCGCGCGAGAATTTTCTGTTCTCCACCACGATTTCCCTTCTGCACAGCACGGTGTTTATGATTCTGAGCCTTCTGCTGAACGTCAGCCTGTTTGGGCGCGCGGGCGTCTGGTGGACCTGGCTGCTCGCGGAAGCCGCCACGCTCGCCGTGAGCGCCCTAATGCTGAGGCATTCCATTAAAAGAGAGGACGGGCTTGAAGCATGAAAACGCTCGCCGCCATTCTCCGCGCGCTGGCCCTGACCCAGCCGGATAAAACCGCCGTCGTGGATCAGGATGGCCACAGGCGCACTTCATACAGGCAGCTGGACGAGATGGGCGCGCGCGTTGCCCGTCTTCTGATTGATTCCGGCGTGGGCAAAAACGACATCATTCCGGTCCTTTTGCCGCGCGACGTTCGGTATGTCGCGGCGATGGCGGGCGTTTTCAAGGCGGGCGCGGCGTGCGCGCCGCTGGATCCGGCCTATCCTGCCGAGCGCATCGGCTACATCAAAAAGGACTGTGGCTGCCCCCTCGCCATCGACGAGGACTTTATGAGCCGTGCGCTATGCCTGACGCCGGAGGAGCGCGGCGCCGACCCGGCCGCCTCCGACCGCGCGCTGGTCACCTATACCTCCGGCTCCACGGGTAGGCCCAAGGGCGTGGTGCAAAGCTGGACGGGTTTGATGGCGGGCGTGGAACGGATCCGAAAAATTTCGGACGTCTGCTCGGAGGACGAGATCGCCTGTACCGCCCCCTTCAGCTTCATCGCGCTGCTGCTTGACCTTTTGACACCGCTGGCTGTGGGCGCGACGGTTCACATTTTATCAAACGAACGGCGCAGGGATGTTCAGAAGATCGCCGATTATATCGCGGATTTTGACATCACCGGCATCTTTATCAGCCCTCAGATGCTCAAAAACTTCCACAACCGGGGCGCGCGCCTAAGGTATGTCACAACCGGGAGCGAGCGCCTGAGCAAAGTCGCGCCGGGAAATTACCGCCTTTACAACATCTATGGCATGAGCGAGATTCCGCTGGCGGTTTCCTTTTTTTCGGTAGACCGAGCCTATGAGAACACGCCCATCGGCAAGATTGTGGATGGGTTGGAGGTTGTGCTGGCCGGTGACGGCGGCGTCCCCGGCGACGAGGGCGAAATCTGCGTCTCAGGCGACATCTTTCTGGGATACCTGAACCTGCCGGAGGCGACGGAAAAGGCGTTCTCCGTGATCGGCGGGAAGCGCTACTTCCACACCGGGGACCTGGCCCGTCGCCTGCCGGACGGCAATCTGGAGTACGTCAACCGCAAGGACTGGATGGTCAAGGTCAACGGACAGCGCGTCGAACCGGGTGAAATCGAACACGCGATGGCCAGCCTTCCGGACGTTACGACCGCCGTGGTCAAGCAGTTTGAAAACGAGCACGGACAGAACTATCTGGTCGGCTACTACAAGGCCCAAAGCCCTGTGCCGGAGGCAGACATGCGCGTCTGGCTCAAAGGACTGCTGCCCGATTACATGGTGCCGCTGTTTCTGATTCAGCTCGAGGCGTTTCCGATCAACGCGAACGGAAAGATCGACCGCCTGTCGCTGACCCCGCCGGATGCGTCTGTGTTTCAAACCCGCTATCTGGCGCCTGAAAACGAGGCGCAGGCCGAGCTTTGCCGGGGCTTCGAATGCGTTTTGAAGCTCAGCAGGGTGGGTATTAACGACGATTTCTTCGCGCTGGGCGGCGATTCGATCAAGGCGGTACTGCTGCAGGACGCCTGCGCCGCGCTCCGCTTGTCGGCTATGGATATATTCGAGGGGCGCACGCCCGCAGGCATCGCCGGACGGCTCGAAGCGCGCGGTGAGGAGGGCCCCCGCGCGGCGGACGCGTTCGAGGGCTGCGACGGGACGCCTGCCCCGCGCAAGCTCACCGACAGCCAGCTCGGAATCTACCTGGAATGCGTCAAGAACCCCGAGGCCACGATGTACAACATTCCCTGCCGCTTCCGCTTCCCGAGCGGGACCGGCGTGGACGCGGACCGCCTGCCGGACGCCATCCGCGCGGTGGTGGACGCGTACCCCGTCTTTCGGACGAAAACGGGCATGCTGGACGGAGAACCCGCGCTGATCCCGGATGGGACGATGCCCTGCGAGATCCCCGTGAAGCAAGCGCGGGAACAGGACATGGATGCGGTCGGCCGCGCCTTCGTAAGGCCGTTCGACCTCGCCTCCGGGCCGCTGTTCCATTTTGAAATCGACCGCACCGAAGAGGCGGATTATCTTTTCATGGACATCCATCACATCATTTTTGACGGCGCATCGGCGGACGTATTCCTGCGTCAGCTTGCGCGCGCGTACGCGGGCGAGGCGCTTAAGCCGGAGGCGGTGGGCGCGTTCGCGCTCTCTGAAAGCGAGCGTCGCTTCAGGGAATCGGACGCTTTCAGGGCGGCGCGCGATCATTTCGCGTCCTTCCTCGACGGGAACGAAGTGGATTCGAACCTCCTGTTTGATCACAAGCCCGACCCGGACGCCGCGGGTGCGCCCGCGGGGCGGTTTCAGCGCGAACTGTCCGAAGCGCTCACGGTGGAGGCGGCGGAGCACTTCGCGCGGGGCGCGGGGATTACCGAGGGAACCATTTTCCTCGGCGCGTTCGCTTACGCGCTCGCGAAGTTCACCGGACAGGCGGAAAGCCTGTTCGCAACGGTCAACAATGGCCGACACGACCCGCGCCTCAAGGATACCATCGGCATGCTGGTTCGCACGCTGCCGGTATACGCTCGGTTCGACGAACGCGCCGGAGTCGCCGAGGCCCTGCGCGCGCTCCAGCAGCAGTTTTATCAGTCGATGCGCCATGACGGATTCCCGTTTGAGCGGATGGCGAACGAGTTTGGCATCAAGCCGGACATCCTGTATGTATATCAGGCGGAGACGCTGAACGGCTTCAGGCTGGGCGCCTGCGATGCCCAGCTTGAGACGCTTGAGACCGGCTGCGCGCTGGCGAACCTTTCCGTAATGGTATTCCGGCGGGGAGGGAGCTACGCCGTTTCGATAGACTACCGCAGCGATCTGTACGATCGCGCCACCATCGAGCGCTTCACGGCGGTGTTTGAAGCGGTGCTGCGCGGCATTGTGAGCTGCCAGACGCTGGCCGAGATCAGGCTTCTGTCCGAGGCGGATGAAATTTTTATCGGCCGGATGAACGCCACGGAGGCCGCGTATGACAGAACCGCGTCGCTGGTGGATCTGCTGCGCCGGCAGGCGGCCCGGACGCCGGATCACACCGCCGTGGTTTTTGGCGACAAGCGTCTGACATACCGGGAGCTTGACCGGATCACGGATAGCCTTGCCGGATACATCCGGAGCCTGGGCATCGGCCGCGAGGATGTGGTCAGCATCCTGATCCCGCGCGACGAATTCATGCCCATCGCGTCCATCGGCGCCTCTAAGGCGGGCGCGGCGTACCAGCCGCTGGACCCAGCGTACCCGCCGGAACGGCTGGCGTTCATGGTCAAGGATGCCTCCGCGAAACTCCTGATCGCCGACGAAGCACTAACTCATCTGCTGCCGGAGTACGAAGGCCCAATGCTGCTTACAAAGGACATTCCCGCTCTCCCGGACGCGGACCCCTGCCTGCCCGGGCCGTGCCCGGTCGACCTGTTCATCCTGCTCTACACGTCCGGGACGACCGGCCTGCCCAAGGGCTGCATGCTGGAGCACGGCAACATCGTCGCCTTCTGCCAGTGGTACCGCCGCTATTACGCGATGGACGAGCGCAGCCGCGTGACCGCGTACGCCAGCTACGGCTTCGACGCGAACATGATGGACATGTACCCCGCGCTGATCTCCGGCGGGACGGTGTACGTAATCCCCGACGAAATCCGGCTGGAACTGGACGCGCTCAACGAGTATTTCCGAAATAACGGCATCACTCACGGCTTCATGACCACCCAGGTGAGCCGCCAGTTTGCGCTGGGCGTCAAGCGGCATGCGCTCAAATACCTGTCAATGGGCGGTGAGAAGCTTGTGCCCTTCGAACCGCCGGAGGGGTTAAGGGTTTTCAACCTGTACGGCCCGACCGAGTGCACCGTGCTCTCGACCGCGTTTGAGATCGACCGGCTCTATGACAACGTGCCCATCGGAAAGCCGCTAGACAACATGAAGCTGTACGTCGTGGACCGGGAGAACCGGCTCATGCCTGTGGGCGTGCCGGGCGAATTGCTCGTCGCCGGGTATCAGGTGTCCCGCGGCTACCTGAACCGGCCCGAACAGACTGAAAAGGCGTACCAGCCCAATCCCTTCTGCGACAGGGAAGGGTATGAACGCGTCTACCACACGGGCGACATCGTGCGGCTGCTGCCGGACGGCAATGTGGAGTTTGTGGGACGCAGGGATTCTCAGGTCAAGATTCGCGGATTCCGCGTGGAGCTGACTGAGGTGGAAGCGGTCATTCGGCAGTATGCGGGCATATCCGACGTGACCGTGACCGCTCAGGACGCGTCCGCCGGCGGCAAGCAGATCGTCGCCTACGTCGTTTCGCAGCAAGCGGTGGACATTCCGGCGCTGAACGAGTTCATCCTCTCGCAGAAGCCGCCGTACATGGTGCCCTCCGCCACGATGCAAATCGGCGCCATTCCGCTGACCCCCAACGGCAAAGTGGACCGGCGCAAGCTTCCCCCGGCCGTGCCACCGGCCCCAACTGAGGAAAAGACCAGCCGCGCGATGAACCGGTTGGAAAAGCAGATTTTCGAAGCAGTGCGCGGCGTGCTGGGCCACGCGGAGATTTCCGTCACAACCAATTTGATGCTGGCGGGGCTCACGTCGCTTTCTGCGGTGCGCCTGGCGTCGATTCTGAACGAGCGCTTCGGCCACGGCCCGGATGTAAAGCGGCTGCTCAAAGGCTGTTCCATACTGGACATTGAAGACGAACTGATCTTAAGCCTGCTGGAAGCGGCCAGCAGCGGCCAGAGCGTTCCCGCGCAGACTCGGCCCGCAAAATACCCGCTGACCCAGACACAGACCGGAATCTATCTGGAGTGCGAGCGGAACGGCGGAAGCGACGTATACAACATCCCGATGCTGCTGCGCCTGCCGCGTGGCGTGGACGCGGACCGGCTTGCCAGAGCCGTATATGCCGCGGTGCAGGCGCATCCGGCGATGAAGTGCTCCATCGAGGCGGATGCCGAAGGCAATTTATACATGATCCCTCACGATGATCTGACCTGGGGCGCGGAGGTCTCGGAGACTACCGAGGAAGCGTTCAAGGCACTTCGAAGCGGCGGCCTCACCACGATTTTCCGTCTGAACGCCGCGCCGCTGTTCGCCTTCAAAATCTTCCGGACCGAAGAAAACCTCTATCTTCTGGCTGACATTCACCACATCATCGCGGACGGCGCTTCGCTGAATATTCTGTTCCGGGACATCGACCGCGCTTATGCGGGCGAGACGCTGGAAGCGGAGAAGTACGGCGCGTTCGACATCGCGCTGGATGAGGCGAAGAAACGCGGCGGCGAAAGTTACCGCGAGGCGAAGGCGTATTACGACAGCATATTCTCCGGCGTGGAGCTGGATTCGCTGCCCGAAGCCGATCTTTCCGACGGCGCGCCTTCGGCCGGCGGGCAGGCGTGCCGTACGTACAGCCACCTTGCCGCGCGGCTGCGCGCTCAGGCGATCGAAGACTACTGCGCCGCCCATCGCGTGACCCCCAACGCGCTGTTTACCGCCGCCTTCGCCTATACGCTGGCGAGGTGGAAGAATGAATCCGGCGCGCTGTTTACCGCGATCTACAACGGCCGTACCGACCCGCGCACATTCCCGGTTGTCGGCATGCTCGTGAAGACGCTCCCTGTTTACATTCAGATAGACGACGCCTGCGGCGCCGCCGAATATGTCGGCGCGGTCAAGGATCACCTTGCGGCGCTGATGGCGAACGATCTGTTTTCCTTTGCCGAAGCCAGCCGCGCTTACGGCATCCGTTCCGACATCATCTTCGCCTATCAGGGCGACGAGTTCAGCGGCGTTTCGATTGCCGGTCACGCGGCGGAGCAGATCGCGCTGTCTCTTAATACGGCAAAGGCTCCGCTGAGCATAGACGTATTCCGTGAGGGCGACGCCTATCGCTTCAACTGGGAGTATCGCGCGGATCTCTATTCCGAAGGGCTGATCGCCCAGTTGGCGGACGCGACCGCGACCGCGGTGCTGAATCTGCTCGCGGCGGACCGACTCGGAGACGTTGGCATCGCCTCTCCCGAAGCCCTGGCGCTGCTCGAGCAATTCAACGACACCAGCTGGCCCGTGACGCATAAGCCCGCGTACCGCCTGCTGGAGGAGCAGGCCGAGCGCACGCCCGGCCGCATCGCGGTCATCGCCTGCGGGGAAAAGCTGACCTATGCACAGCTCAACGCGCAGGCCAATTGCGTGGCAAACGGTCTGATCCGCCTCGGCGTCGGGCCGAACGCCATCGTCGGCGTGATGCTGGATCGCAGCCAGTTCGTATACGTTGCGCGGCAGGGCGTTCTCAAGGCGGGCGGAGCGTTTTTGTGCATCGACCCAGAATACCCGGATGACCGCGTCGCCTACACCATCGAAAATTCCGGTATGCGCCACATAATCGTCACCCGCGACATCATGTCGGGCAGAAACGAGCTTCTGAAAAGCGCGAATCTGAATGTCATTGCGATTGAGGATATGCTGCTCGAGAATTCGGGCGGCAACCCCGGCGTGCCGGTCGGCCCCGACGACCTGTGCTTCTGCATCTATACGTCCGGCTCCACAGGCCGCCCCAAGGGCGTCAGGATTACGCAGCGCAATCTGGTGAATTTCGTGGATGCGAACCCCAAGAATCCCGAAATTCTGGGCTACACCCAGCGCGGCAGCGTTTCTCTGGCGCTGGCGGCGATCACGTTCGACGTGTCCGTCATGGAAGAATTCATCCCGCTGGCGCATGGGCTGACGATCTGCATGGCAAACGAGGAGGAGATTCACAACCCGCTCTCGCTGTCCAGGCTGATCCTTGAAAACGATGTGGACATCATGACCTGTACCCCCTCGTTCCTGATGAATATCATCGACATCCCGGAGATGCGCCCGGCCATCGCCAGGATCGCGGCCTACGACATCGGCGCGGAGGCGTTCCCGGCGGCGCTCTTCGACAAGGTTCGCGCCATCCGCCCCGGCGCGCACATTATGAACGGCTACGGTCCCACCGAAGCGACGATCAGCTGCACGATGGCGGTGATCGAAAGCAGGGATCATGTGACCATAGGCAAGCCTGCCGCCAATGTGTGCGTTTGTATGTTGGATTCGCGCGGCAACGTGTTGCCCGCCGGCGCGCTGGGTGAGATGACCCTGTGCGGCGAGGGAGTGGGCGCGGGCTACATCGGCCTGGACGAACTGACGCGCGAGAAATTCATCACGCTGGGCGGGCTGCGCGCGTACAGGTCCGGCGATCTGGCACAGTGGACGCAAGAAGGCGAGATCAGGTTCCGCGGCAGGGTGGACAATCAGGTCAAGCTTCGCGGCCTGCGCGTGGAACTGGGCGAGATCGAGGCGGCCATCGACGGCTTCCCCGGCGTGTCCACCAGCATCGTGCTCGTCAAAGGCTCGGAGTCGGACCAATTCCTGACCGCATATTTCACAGGGGCCGAAACGATCGACAAGGCGGCTCTGACAAAGCACCTCTCGCAGCGGCTGCCGTACTATATGGTGCCGGGCGTACTGGTTCAGCTGGACGTCATGCCGCTCACCGCCAACGGGAAGATCGACAAAAAAGCGCTGCCGGAACCGGAGTTCCGCGCGGCGGACCGGGAATATGCCGCGCCGGAGAGCGAACTCGAGCGCGCGTTCTGCGAGCTGTTCAAGGAAATCCTCGCGCTGGAGCGCGTCGGGGCCACCGACAATTTTTTCGAGATCGGCGGCACGTCGCTGAGCGCTTCCAAGGTGGCGATGTTTGCGATGGCCAAAGGCTACGCCATCGTATACGCGGACGTGTTCAAGGCGCCCACGGCGCGCCAGTTGGCGGAGCTTGCCGGCGGACGCGGCCCGTCCGTTCCGGCTGTGGTTCCGGCCGGCGCCGCGGCGGCTCCGGCGGGGGATTTCGATTACGCGAGCCTCGCGCCCGCGCTGGCAGCGAACCGTGTCGAATTCGTGGACCGGGCGGTTTCCGGAGAGGTCGGGGACATTCTGCTGACCGGTGCTACCGGCTTTCTTGGCATGCACATTCTGAACGAGTTCCTCTTGAATTATCCGGGCAGGGTGTATTGCCTCGTGCGCCGCGGTCGTTCGAACTCCGTGAGCCAGCGCCTGAAGACCATGCTGGTTTACTATTTCAACCGGGAGTACGAGGAGTTGTTCGACACGCGGATTTTCTGCGTGCAGGGCGACATCACCGACGACGGCGCGGTAAATGGCCTGGCGGACATCCGGTTTGATACTTTGGTGAACTGCGCGGCATGCGTCAAGCACTTTGTGGCGGATGATTCGCTGGAGCGCATCAACGTGCACGGCGTCGAAAACCTGATATCGCTCTGCCGCAAGACCGGACGGCGGCTGATCCAGGTCTCCACCGTGAGCGTCGCGGGCGAGGGGAAAAACGGAACGCCGCCGAGCGACAAGCGCATCGCCGAACATGAACTGTACTTCGGCCAGGCGCTGGACAACGCTTACGTGCACTCAAAATTTCTTGCCGAACGGGCCGTTCTGGCGGGAATTGCGGATGGCTTGGACGCCCGCATCATGCGTGTCGGAAACCTGATGAGCCGCGCAAGCGACGGCGAGTTCCAGATCAACTTCCTGACCAACGGCTTCATGCGCCAACTCCGCGGCTACCGCGCGCTCGGCGCGTTCCCGATGAGCGGGATGAACGCGCCGGTCGAGTTTTCGCCCATTGATTCCACCGCCGCGGCGATTCTGAAGCTGGCCGGGATGGGCGGCGGATTCACCGTGTTCCACCCTTACAACAACCATGTGATCTACATGTCGGACGTGATCAGCGCGATGAACGGCTGCGGCTTCACGATCGACGTTGTGCCGGACGAAGCGTTCCAGCGGGCGCTCCACGGGGCCTTGGAGGATTCGAACGTCAACGCCATGGTCTCCGGGCTGATCGCGTATCTTTCGGACGACGCCGGCGACAAGACCTATATGCTGGATGCGGACAACCGCATGACCACCGAGGTTCTCTACCGCGCGGGCTTCAAGTGGCCGATCACCGGGGACGGCTATCTCAAGGGCGCCCTCCGCGCGCTGGAGGGGCTTGGGTTCTTTGGGCAATGATCCGGGTGTTCGCCGCGGACGTCACGCCGCTGGACGTCGGGAAGTGTTTGCGCTTTGTCAGCCCTGTCAGGTGGCGCAAGGTGTGCGCCTACCGGCACGAGAACGACCGGAAGCTGTCTTTGGGCGCGGAGCTGCTGTTGAATTACGGGTTGCGCCGGCTCGCGCCGCAGGTCGCGCGCCCCGCGGAATACTTTGCGGATGTCAACGGGAAGCCCAGACTGGCCGCCTCTTCGCTGCACTTCAACCTTTCGCATTCGGGCGCGTGTGCGGTCTGCGCGATTGCCGACCGGCCTGTGGGTGTGGATGTGGAACGCGAAGCGGAAATGAATCTCGATATTGCCCGCAAGTTCTTTCACCCGGACGAATACCGCCGCGTCGCCGCGTGTCCAAACCCGGCAAGCAGCTTCTTTGAGTATTGGGTGCTGAAGGAAAGCTATTTGAAGGCCACCGGCCTTGGCTTTGCGCTGGCATTGGATTCGTTTTGTATCAACATGAGCGCGGAACCGGTCCGGGTTCTTGAAAATGGCGCGGTCCAGCCATGGACACTTCAGTCCTGGCGGATGGGGGACCATCACATCGCGCTGTGCCGCCAGTCGGACGCGCCGCTGGAGCGGGATATTCTGGAGACGGTGGACATATGCGAATGCATGAGTCAATAATCAAAAAGCCGGCTTGTCACGATAAGCATGCCGTCGATGCAATAGGATTTGGTGCTCAAGCAGGGCGTGCCGGAATCTTTACGGCACATGGAGGGGGGGTGTGCATCGCGACAACTCGATTTTTTTCTGAAATATTGCGCGTGTGCGGAGCTTAAGCGACTGACTCTTGCCAAAAGACTTAGCTTGCGAAAATATCAGCAAAGAATAGCGCGCCGTCTTGCTGCGACCGTTTTGCAACGGCTTTTGTCCGGGCATTTCCCGCTCCGCCGTTCGGAGGGCCTTCCGGACTTAAGTGGACAGCGGCGGATACGGTTGGAACGTTTGTTCGATTACAGAGCCCCAAGGCCGCAGCTTCAAATCCTGTCATCCCCAAAGACCGCCTGAAATCAACCGATTTCGGGCGGTTTTTCTCTGTATAGCAGACAAAACGGACGATTCGGGCTCTTCCATGCAGCCCGAATGACACCTTTGGAAACGGGCCCAATGACGCAACCACCACATGCGGTGTAGAAGGGGAGAGCGTTAAACCGGATATTGCGTTTTTTTTCATGCGGATATTGGATAGAGTGCAGAAAACGTGGCTTCAAACTGGAGTGCTATAAACAGGCCGGCAAAATCCCCCCTGGGGCAAAGGCGTACGGTTCACTTGCCACTTGCGCATCGTCTGCCGTCATCCTGCATGGCGTGGGAATGCTCTTCGCGGCATTCGAACCCCAGCTTGCTCCGCCGGCCCTTTTATCCGCTTAACCACTTCCGGATAGAATAAATTTGCCAAGCACCTTGGCGTCCTATGCGCAAGTTTGGAGAACGCTGTCTGACCAGCCGCGTGTTCGTTGAAAGAAGTCACCGCAATGACCGAGCCGGCTTTCTGTCCGCCGCCCGGGGCGTTGCCGGATACTTCGCCCCGCTTCATATCGTAATGATTATCCAAGGCGATAATCCCCCTATAGGCGCCAAGCCCATCTGTAGCGCCCAGCTTGAGGGCCATGACCGCAAGCGTACCTGAAAAATCATAGCCGTTAACCTTTGATTTGTTGTATCGCTTGCCTCAAGCATCCAATTGTACTCAGGAGCTTCTGAGAGAGCTTTTGACGCGGAGGACGATTCTGATGGTTTCGCATCGGCTGCGTATGCCATTCGGAAAGGAGGGACCCGCGCCGGCACGAAAAGAGAGACGGTCAACACTAGGAGCAGTACCGGATAGGCATACTTTTTCATAGCCACGCACCCTCCCGTAAGCCTGTCTCAACATGGCTTCCTTCCTTTGCCCAACATCATGTTCTCCCGCCGCCTTGTGCGTAAATTCATCAAAAGCGGCCTTCAATGCAGAAAGTTCCATAATATTTTCTGCGTATTTTAGGCGGTAAATGGTTGCAAAGCAGAAGTTTGTATGCTAGTATAATTGTCATACAGATCTTGCCGGGACATCGCTGCCTGATGCAAGGAAAGGAAGCGGTTCGCCATGAATGAGTATCCGGGTGGCGTTTGGCCCGTTATGCTTACCCCTTTCAAGACGGATGGGTCAATTGACGAAAAGGGCCTGCGCGCGCTGGTGGACTGGTATATCGAGAAGGGCTGCAAGGGGCTGTTCGCTTCCTGCCAGTCCAGTGAAATTTTTCACATGACCCGTGAGGAGCGCATTCGAATTGCGAGGATTACGGTGGATCAGACGGCGGGCCGCGTACCGGTCGTCGCGTCGGGCTGCGTCGAATACCCGATGGACGAGCAGGTCAAAGACATTGAAGGCATGGCGGCGGCGAACGTCGATGCGGTAATTCTTCTGACAAACCGGTTGGCCAGGGAAGGGGAGCCGGACGCGGTGCTGCTGGATTCGGTTCACACAATCCTGTCCCGAATTGATGGTGGCATTCGCCTTGGCCTCTATGAATGCCCGAATCCCTACAAGCGTGTGCTTTCCTTGCCGGTGATTGACGCCTGCGCAAAGACAGGCCGCTTCTACTTCTTAAAGGACACCTGCTGCGATGCGGCGTTTATCAAGCGAAAGATCGAAGCGACCCGGGGCACGAACTTGAAACTCTACAACGCCAACGCGACCACCGCCCTTCAGGCGATGCGCGATGGTGCGGCCGGCTACAGCGGCATCATGGCCAATTTCCACCCGGAGCTGTACGTTTGGCTGACTGAGAATTATGCGAAACCTGAGGCGGACCGGGTGCAGGATGCCCTCACGATGGCTTCGCTGATCGAGCGGCAGCTGTATCCTGTAAACGCCAAGTTCCACCTCAAAATGATTGAAAAATTGCCTGTCGAGACCACTTGCCGTGTGCAGGACGACCGATTGCTGACGGATACGTTCCAAACCGAGATCTACATGATGAACCGTGTGTGTGACGACCTCTACGCGAGGTATTGCAAATAGTTAGCGAGGCGTATGAAGAATGAACCCAAGAATGAACCGAGCTCAAGCGATGCGCGAGAAGTTCTTCAGAGGGGAGGCCGTATTCGGCGCGCACGTATTTACGACCGATCCGGAGGTCACCGAGTCGTTGGGACTGCACGGTTACGAATTTATCTGGATCGACGGAGAGCACGCACCTTTTGACAAAGCCGAATTGCTCGGCCACATTCTGGCCAGCAGCGCGGCGGGCGTGGCGTCGATCGTTCGGGTTGCCTGGAATGACCCGGTGCTGGTCAAGCCCGTTCTTGAAATGGGGCCGGATGGCATTCTTCTGCCGATGGTGTCCACAAAAGAACAGGCCGAGCGCGCGGTCGCGGCATGCAGATATCCGCCCCATGGCGTGCGTGGGTTCGGCCCGCGCCGTGCAAATCAATATGGCGCGCTGCCCAACCCAGACTACCTTGAACAAGTGGACGATTCTTTTCTGCGCATCGTACAGATCGAACATGTCGATGCGGTAAACAACCTTGAGGGAATCGCCTCGGTGGAAGGAATCGACATGCTGATGGTCGGTCCGAATGATTTATCAGCGTCGATCGGCTGCCTCGGCCGTACACGCGATCCGAAGGCGCGTGCGCTCATGGACGAGATCGCACACAAGGCAAAAAAGGCAGGAAAGCCGTTTGGCGTGTCACTGGGTCCGGGCGACCGGGAATCTGTGAGGGAGTGGGTCGAGCGCGGCGCCGTGATGATCGGTTGTGGTGACGATCTGAGCTTTTTGAATATGGGCGCGAGAGACACGCTGAAATTTCTGCACAGCCTGGTCGGCCGCGCGTGATCCGCACTGCCTGCCGAGCGGAAAGACGGAAGGAGAAAGCCGATGGATGATCCGGCGAAATTTGTCTTGACCAAGGCGCATCTGTACGAGCAGGTAGCGGATCTGCTCGAACGGGACATCATGACACTGCAGTTCGAAAGCGGGCGGCTTCCCAGTGAACAGGCGCTTGCCGAGCAATTTCATGTGAGCCGCACCATCATCCGCGAGGCGCTCAAACTTCTTATGGAGCGTGGGCTGATCGATTCCCGCACCGGCAGCGGCGCCCGTGTCACCAAGCCGTGCGCCGAGAATCTATCGGTTGTGATGAGCCGCATCATCTTGATGGATGACATCGACTACAATGCAATTTACGACGTGCGCTCGATTCTGGAGGAAGCCGCCGTACAGCGTGCGGTCGAGAACGCCACAGAGGAGGACTTGACGCACATGGAGGAGGAACTGCAAAAGCTTAAGAACCGGCAGATGTCCGTGGAGGAGCGGCGGGACATCGATTTCCGGTTTCACTACCTCATCGCACAGGCGTCGGGTAATCCGCTTTTGCTTGTACTCGTCAAGACGATGAGCAACGTCTTCAAGGAAATGATCAAAACCGGTATCTTCATTGCCGGCGGCATTGATGACGCGATTCTTCGCCACGAGCGCATCATGAACGCGATCAGGAACCGCGACGGGGAAGAGGCGGTCCGCGCAATGCACGACCATCTCGAGCAGTCGCGTAAAAACGTCGAGACCTATCAGCGGATTCCTCATCCCACAAGGTAACACCAAAACCGGCTGCAGTTTTCGCGCAAGCGAAAAATTGAATAAGGAGGGACCCACGCATGAAAAAGGTTTTCTCTCTGGTTCTGGTTCTCGTCCTGTCTCTGGGCTTTTCGTCCTTTGGGTATGCTCAGGCTTCCGATCTGGGCGATCCGGTGAAACTGGTCGTGACGCTGACAGCCGTGTCCACCGACACGCATGCGCAGGCCATGATGAAGTTCAAGGAGACTGTCGAAGAGTTGTCCGGCGGCAATATCACCGTCGAGCTCTACACCGATGCGACCCTGTTCTCACAGGAGGAGGAGGTTGTCGCGGTTGTCGGTGGCGATGCCGACATGACGCTGACCGCCTCGTCGTGGCTTACCACGGGCTCTCCGTGGGTTTCGATGTTCACCGCGGGGTATGTGTTCAAGAGCTATGATCACATGACCAAGGTGCTCAACGGCGACATCGGCAAAGCCGCGTTTGCTAAGATTTCCGAAGAGCAGGGCCTTTTGCCGCTGGCGGCATGGTATCTCGGATCCCGTGAGATTTCGCTGTCGCAGGACAAGGAAATCAAGACCCCCGCGGATTTGAAGGGCATCAACCTGCGCATGCCCAATTCTGAGGCGTGGCTGTTCCTGGGCAAGGCGCTGGGCGCCAATCCTACTCCGGTCAGCTTCTCCGAATTGTATCTTGCGTTGCAGACGGGCGTCGTCGATGGTCAGGACAATCCGCTGCCGACGGTTGAGTCCGCGAAATTCTTCGAGGTTCAGAAGTCCATCACCCTCACCAACCACCTGGTTGATTCCGTCTGGCCGGCGATCAACACCGAGAAGTGGAACTCCCTGACCGATGCCCAGAAGGACATCGTGATGCAGGGCATTGAAGCCGGCCGCAAGTTCTGCGACGAAACCAACTTGCAGCGGGAAGCCAATCTGGTCGATTTCTTCAAGTCAAAGGGCTTGTCGATCTACAATGCCGATATCGACGCGTTCTCCTCGCACGTGCAGGAAGCGTATCTGAACGATCCGATCTCCGACACCTGGGATAAGGAACTGCTCAAGCAGATTCAAGAAATGGCTTAACAGGAGCCTGGTTTTGGTATCGGTGGGATTTGTGTCCCGGCCGGGCCCGTGCCCGGCCGGGGCCCCCGCCTCCCGTCCATGTGTGAGGACGTCATACAAACGTCTGTGGTAAACAGGTGTGCTGTAAGCCGTTCCCGTATTCAACCCGAATCCCTTTGGAGGTGGGCTGATGGAAAATCTCAGGAAGATCACGCTGGCATTACGCAACTGGGTTGAGTTGTATATACCGATCACCAGTTTCGTTGTCATGTTTCTCGCGTTTATCTGGCAGATCTTCAGCCGCTATATCCTGAACCAGCCACAGCCCTGGGCCTATGAGGTTACGGTTACATGCTATCTGTGGATGGTCGTGCTGGGTGCGTGCTATGCGCAGCGCACCAATTCGCATGTCGTATTCACGCTGATCTACGACAAACTGCCTTTGAAGTGGAAAGCGCTGACCGCCTTTCTGGGCAATGCGCTGATCTTCTTCGCGTTCGTCTGGTCGTTCGTACCCAGCATCAGATTCATCGAATTCATGCGGCGGCAGGAAACGTCCGTGTTCAAGGTTGGGCTCAACATTGTTTATGCACCTTATATTCCGTTCCTGTTCATTATGATCCTTTACGCAGGAATCGAGATGGTCAAGCAGGCGCGTGTGTTTGCGGGTATCGCCTCCGAGGCGGAGATACAATCCTTCCTCGACAGCAATAAAAGCGAGGTTGAGGAAGCCATTGAAGAAGCGCACAAGATGGAGGAGCCAGTGATAGTCGCCCCCGAAGCGAAGGAGGAGACGAGATGAGTTGGGCATTGATTATTTTCCTGATCATTTTCATCCTGGTTTTTGTCCTGCGCATGCCGATCCCGATGGGCCTGATGACTGCATGCATCATTTATTTCATCGTCAACGGCACGGATACCAAGATGGTGGCCCAGCAGACGCTCAAGACATTCTATACCAACTATACGATCATAGCAGTTCCCCTTTTTATCTTTGCCGCCAACGTAATGAATAGCGGCAAAGTCACTGAAAAGGTGTTCGGGTTCGCCAAGGGTTTTGTCGGGCGCTTCCGAGGCGGCTTGGGGCACGTGAATGTGCTGGCATCATTGGTGTTTTCCGGTATGACCGGATCGGCCATCGCCGACGCATCGGGCTTGGGAAAGATGGAAATCGACGCAATGCGCAACGAAGGCTATGACGACGGATTCTCCTGTGCTGTCACTGCGGCGTCTGCGACCATCGGCCCGATCTTTCCGCCTTCGATCCCAATGGTTATTTATTCCATGCTCTCCGGGGCATCGGTCGGCGCGCTATTCATGGGTGGTATGGTGCCGGGTGTGTTGCTGGCCATTGCGCTGATGATTTATGTCGCCTATGTCGCGTATAAACGAAACTATCCGCGCAGCGAAAAAGTGAGCGTCAAGGCATTCTTCCGGTATGCATTGACTACGATTCCCGCGATCCTGACACCGGTCATATTGTTGGTTGGCATCTATACCGGCGTTATGACCCCCACCGAGGCCGGTGCTGTCGCAGGTTTGTATGCGCTTCTGGTTGCGCTGTTCGCCTATCGGGTGCTCAGTTGGCATGGTCTCAAGCAGGTGCTGGTCGATACGGTCAAGTCGGTCGGCTCAGTCTCGTTGATGATCGGCGCGGCTACATGCATAAGCTATATCGTCGCCAAGGAGCAAGTCGCCGTCAATCTCGGCAACCTGATCCTGTCAATGACGACCAACAAGTACGTGTTCCTCTTGATCGTCAATATTTCGATTCTGCTGCTGGGAATGTTCATTGACACTTCGGTCATCCAAGTGGTGTTCATTCCGATCCTGCTGCCGGTGGCCCGGGCTTTTGGCATCGATTTGGTGCATTTTGGCCTGATTGTCGTGTTCAACATGATGATCGGCTTGTCAACGCCGCCGTTCGGCATGTTGCTGTTCATTACCTCGGGTGTATCCGGAACGCCGCTTAAAGATGTGATCAAGGAGATCTGGCTGCCGCTGGGTACGATGCTTGTGGTGCTCGCGCTGATCACCTACTTTCCGGAAATCACGCTGTGGCTGCCGCGCGTGTTGCTCGGCTATGGCGGCTAACGAATTATAAACCGGCAAGCAGCTTACCGTGTCAATAGCGTTCTGAAAATGTCGGAAAATGGCGGTGAAAAAGTGTAAGTAAATGGCGGCCAGGGTACAGGCAGCCAAGGTTACATTCGAGGGGAAAACGGCTTACGAAGGTTCGAACAGCGCAT
>JAEZTL010000024.1 GCA_023421395.1 Bacillota bacterium
CTTCGCGCAATGCCCAGACACCGGCACAGCGCTGATATTGAGTACTTGTGGGCATTGGCTCGAATCACAACTACTTTCGTGCGAATATCAGCGCCGCTTGCTTTAATACGTCGTTCTCCATCCGCAGTTGCTGATTCTCTTTCCGGAGCCGCAGAAGTTCATGCTCCTCCGGCGTCCGGTTATCCTTGTCGTGGCTGGAGCCGGTCGCGTTGATCCGCTTTGCCCATTTGTCAAAGGCTGATCCGGTCAGATCATATTCTCGGACAATCTCGCTTCGGGGCTTGCCGTGATTGAATAGCTCGACCAGTTGCTTCTTCTGTTCCTCGCTGAAGGTTCTCCGAGCTCGTCTTTCTGCCATGGTTTTCTCCTTCCTTCTTTCCCTTGGAAGTATACCATGACCTTATCTTTTCTGTACAGTTTAGTGTAGCCTATCCAAATAGACCAGTCGGAAGCAAAGGAAGAGCAATGAGAATCAGCTACAAGAAGCTATGGATACAGTTGATCGAAAAAGACATCTCTCAGGCCATGCTTCGCAAGGAACTGAATATAGCTACAGGCACCATGACGAAGTTGCGGCGCAATGAGGAAGTGGCGCTATCTGTGCTGTTGCGGATATGCGAATATCTGAGCTGCAATATCGGAGATATTTGCGATGCAGTGAGGGTTGATGTTGAGTAAGTCTCGGAGGCGCATTGAATCTTTCTAGCAGGAGCAAAGCAATGGGCTTTTGTACGAATTGTGGAAACAGGCTTACTGATGAATGTGTTTTCTGCCCTAAATGTGGTTGCAGGGTATGCCAGACGCAGAATACTTCTGCGTCTGACTTCTCGGAAACTGAGGGTCAAAAGAAATGTCCGAACTGTGGTAATGGTATGCCAAAAGACATTTTTTACTGTCTGGAGTGTGGCTGTCAATTTCTACCCGTACGGACTTCTATCAATATGGATATGGATTACAAATCGGCTGTTCAAAGAACAGGCAAATTGTCAGGGGTGTGGAGAAACAAATGGGCGTCGTTCTTTCTGTGCGTGTCTTTGGGGTGGTTGGGCATCCATAAGTTTTACGAAGGGAAAATAGTTATGGGGGTTCTGTACCTATTTACGCTCGGTTTACTGGGCATAGGTTGGCTTGCCGATTCTGTCATTTTGTTGTGCAAACCCAATCCATACAGAGCAAAACGATGACCTGCTACAGGGGGAAGAGAAATGGCATTCTGTGGTAATTGTGGGGCGAAGCTCCTGGAAGGAGCGAAGTTCTGCCAAAAATGTGGTAGCCCGACGGCAGCAAACAGTCAACGCAAAACAGAGAGAGAGCACGAATACTATGGAAAAATATATAAATGCCCTTCTTGTGGTGAACCATTAGACTCCTTTGTATCCAGGTGCCCCGCCTGTGGTTTGGAACTGAGGGGTGCAAAGGCAACGAGTTCCGTGCGTGAATTCGCACTTAAACTAGAGGCAATTGAGTCACAGCGCGGGCGCATAAAGAGATCGGGCTTCTTCGCAAAACTGACTCAGACGAAGCAAATATCTGTAATAGACGAGCAAAAGATAAGCCTGATAAAGAATTTCTCCGTCCCGAATACGAAAGAAGACATTCTAGAGTTTATGATCCTTGCGACATCAAATATTGATACGTCGGTTTTTGGAGCCTTTGAGACTCCAGATGACGCAAAGGCGATGGCAGAAGCATGGAACGCTAAAATCAAGCAGGTATACGAGAAAGCTAAGAATACATGTGGTTCCGACCCAGGTTTTCCAAGGATACAGGAACTGTATGATTCTTGCCATGCAGACATGGCGAAGAAAAAGAGAAAGAAAACAGTCAAATGGGTTCTGTTCATTGGCTGGCTCCCGTTGTTATGGGCAGTGATAATTATATCTTTGATTATCACCGGCCCGAAAGATGAAGCAAAGGAGATAGCAAGATTAGAAGCGATTATTGTTGATGTGCAGGAAGCCCTGGATAGAAAAGAATATAAACTTGCTTTAAATATTGCAGATTCCATCGATTACCAACGCTCCGATAACGAAATGGAACGAAAATGGGATATACAGCGAGAATACTGGATCGACAAAGTGCTGGATGAAGCTGCAAGCAACGGCGTTGAACTCGAATATGTTACAAGCGAGGATGCTGATGAAGCAAACAAGGACCCATCAAAAAGTATTTATGATGCGTTTTTTGAAGGCTATAATGACGGACTTCAATCTGCGCAGGAGAGCGACTAAAACATCGACAAGAGGAACGAACAAGGAGGAGTGCGGCTATGGGATTGTTTGATAGGAGTAAACGCACTGGCGGCTTTATGGATGAGATACGCTGTGACGAGCCCTCGTATCTGATATGGAAGTGGCATCCGACTAGTACACAACAGGGGGACAACCTACGGGAAAATGCCATACGCTGGGGGTCTTCTTTGCGCGTCAAGGACGGCGAAGTCGCCGTTTTCGTCTATCATCAGAAGAACGGCCTGATGCAGGATTTCATTGAAGGTCCCTATGATCAGACCATTAAGACCGTGAACTTCCCCATCCTTGCAAGTATAGTGGGCTTGGCATATGAAGGTGGAACGCCCTTCCAAGCCGAGGTTTATTTCATCAACCTTGCCCGCATCACCCAGGTGAGGTTCGGCGTGCCGTTCTTTGATGTCTACGATCCAAGATTCCTCGATTTTGGTGTACCAGTTGCTGTGAGAGGAACCATCAGTTTCCATATTGCCGATTATCGGGAATATATAAAGCTTAACAGGCTGAGCACCTTCAAACTCGATGACTTTCTGAAACAGATTCGAGATGCCGTTTGCCGCTATGTGAAAGACACCGTTGCCAACGCTCCAGCAGAACATAACATTCCCGTAGTACAGATAGAAGCCAAAACAGCACAGATCAATGATGTGCTCGAATATGACCTAGGCGAGCGGTTGAAAGAAACCTTTGGTGTAGAGGTCTCTGGCGTCGACATCGGCGTAATCGAAATTGATAAGGCTAGCGAAGGCTATCGTCAGCTTATGAGCGTCACCAAGGACATTGCCGCCACCACAGTACAAGCGCAGACGGCAGTCAAAATCAAGGACATCCACGACAAGCAGCGTATTGAAGCAGAACACTACGGAGAGAGTCTCCGCATCCAACGCGAAGAAGGACAGTATGCCCGGCGCAAGCAGACCCAAAGCTCCAACTTTGCCGCTTTCCAAGTGGAGAAACAAGCAGAAGTGGGCGTTGCGGGCGCAAAGGCCCTTGGCCAGATGGGTTCAAATGGAGCCGGAGATGTGAACCTTGGCGGTGGCAGCGACGGCTTCAATATGGCGGCTATGATGGCAAGCATGGCTGTCGGCGGTGCCGTAGGGCAAAATATAGCCGGGGCAATGAATAATATGATGTCGGGTGTGAATTCGTCGGTGCAGCAGCCAGCCACTCCGTCTCCTATCTCAAGGATTGTATACCATGTCGCAGTCAATGGTCAGGCTACTGGACCATTTGACCTTGCGGTTTTAAATCACATGGTCGCGTCGGGACAGTTCACCGCCGAAAGTCTCGTTTGGAAAGCCGGTATGACACAGTGGGTAAAGGCCGGCACGATAGACGATCTAAAAGATATGTTTTCCTCAGCGCCGCCTGTTCCACCTACACCATAATCTCCATCCCGTTCTTGAACCTGAACGTTATCGAGCCGTCCCTGCCGACCTTTACATGGTCAACAACCGCCAGCCAGAGCTTTTCGTCAAACTCTGTGATGGCAAGCGGGCGGCTCTGAATGTCGCGGATGAAGGATTCCAGCACCTTTACCCTGCCGAGGCGCTCGCGCTTGGCGGCTTCCAACTTCTCCAGCCGCTGCGACGCTTGCCGGTGACGCTCCAGGTAGCTGTTGTTGCGCTCGCTCCACTCGCTCTGGCTCATGGCGGTTCGGGCGTTTTCGTAGATTGCCTTTCGGGATAGCTCCGACACCACCTCAAGTTCGCGGTACAGCCCGGCGAGTTCGGCATCAATCTCCGATGTATCGCACAGGGCGCTTTGGGCAAGGTGGCAGTCCTCAATCAGCCCATTGCGGTCGCCCATCAGGATGTTGAACGCCGTGAGAAACCGAGCTTTGATGTCCTCCTCGGTGATGTGCGGCGTTTGGCATCCATTGCCTGGAATGCCGCATCGCTTGTATTTATCGTTGCACTGCCAGACCTCGCGGCGGCGGGCTTTGTCTTCCTTGTAGCTGCCCCACACCTTCTTGCCAAACCACCCGCCGCAGTCGGCACAGACGATTCTGGCGGCGAAGATACTTGTGCAACTCGTGGGTCTGCCGAGCCCCTTGCGCCGCTCAATCTCCAGCTGTACGGCGTCGAACTCGTCCGGTTCGATAATGGCGGGATGGCTGTCCTCAACATAGAACTGCTGGATTCTGCCGTCGTTTTTCACCATCTTCTTTGTGAGGAAATCGGCGCAATAGGTCTTTTGCAGCAGAGCGTGGCTTTTGTACTTTTCGTTGGCCAGGATGGATTGAACCACAGCCGGTTGCCAAGTCTTCTTGCCCGCCGGGGATGCGATACCGTGGTCGCCGAGGTGCTTGGCGATGGCGGAGAAGGTCTTCCCTTCCATGAAAAGCTTGAACATGAACCGCACAATCTCCGCTTCGGCGGGGACGATCTTTGGCAAACCATCCTCGCCTTTCTCGTAGCCGAGAAACTGTTTATACGGAAGGCTCACCTTTCCGTCAGCCATCCGTTTCCGCTGTCCCCACGTTACATTCTCTGAAATGGAACGGCTCTCCTCCTGCGCCAGAGAGGACATGATGGTAATCAGCAATTCCCCTTTCGACGAATCATCCAAAGCCAAATCCCCTTTCACCATAAACGCGATGCCCATCGCCTTATTCCATGCGCACAAAACGACGGTTTTTTTACAATTTGTCTCCTGGTTTTCCAGAAAGAACTCTTTTTCCGGTGCGCGCAACCATCCGCAAAACGGACGGTTTCCGCCGGTACGGTGTCTCGCCGGGCGACACGGCGGGCCGCGTGGCGGGCTGCCTGTGATCGAGGCGGAGCCCGGCGATCCGGTACAAATGCCGGAAGTGACCGCCGCACCCGAAGATGGCCACGCGCCGGATGGACCCTCACCCTACGCACCCCCGACGCCCGCGCCGTCTCTGGCGCCGGAAACAACGCCCTTGCCGGGGGACGCCGCGATGATCGCGGAGGACGCCATTCGAAAGGGCGTCAGGCCGCGGACCACGCTGTTCGCCAGATCCGCGGCCGCAGCGGGGAGCGCGCCAGGCGCGGAACCTCCCATTCAAAGTGTCGTCCGGAAATCCGGCGGATAAAGCGCCCGCCACAGCACCGCTCCCGCGCACGACGCGCTTTTGGCCTTCGCATTCACGACGGCGGCCCGGCTCGCGTCCTTTTGGCGGTTAATGACAAAGGCATCCGAATGTGTTATAGTCTTCACAGGCTCGTTAAGGGGGGATGCGATCATGGCCGTCCTGCCGCAGTATCAATCCGACGTGGACGCGATCCTGGCGATGCGCGACCGCAACGGGGCCGATCTCTGGGCGACGCCCGACCGGAAACTGGCAAAGGGCGGCGTATTTTCCACCCTTGGAAGCGCGCTGCTGCTGCTCGAACTGGGCGTCTCACCCTCCGACCCGCTGCTCACGGCCGTGGCGGACCTCATCTTCAGCACATGGCGCGAAGATGGCCGCTTCAAGCTGTCGCCCCAGGGTGCGATTTACCCGTGCCACACGATCCATGCCGCCAACGCGCTGTGCCACCTGGGCCATGCGGAGGACCCCCGCCTCCGGAAGACCTTCGAACATCTGATGGATACGCAGTACCCGGACGGCGGCTGGCGCTGCAACAAATTCAGCTTCGGGCGCGGCCCGGAGACGGCGTTTTCCAACCCCGGCCCGACGCTGAACGCGCTGGACGTCTTCCGCTTCACCCCATTCCTCAACCGGGAGGAAGCCCTGGATCGGGCGGTATCATTCCTACTTGGACACTGGACGATCCGCCGCCCCATCGGCCCCTGCCATTATGGGATCGGCACCCTGTTCATGCAGCCGGAATACCCCTTCGGGAATTACAATCTTTTTTTGTACGTCTACGTGCTGTCGTTTTACCGGAGCGCCCGGCGCGATCCACGGTTTCTGGAGGCGCTGAGCGCGCTTGAATCCGATTTGACGGACGGGCGGATCGTGGTGAAGCGCGTCAATCCCAGGCTGGCCGGGTTCGCCTTCTGCAAAAAAGGCGCGTCCAGCGCGCCGGCCACGGAGCGGTATCACGAGATCCTGAAAAACATCGGAAGATAGCGCCCCACGCAGTTCTGCGCCGCATAGGCTCGGAGCGCTCCCGCCGGGCTGCGGCGGCCTGCCGGACGCTGTTTCGCACTAACCACTTCTGTGTATAGTCTTTACATCTTACAAATGGGAGGCAAAGATATGTTTCGCGTCATCGGCTTCATAACGGCCGGCATTCTGATCCTGGTGACAGCCCCCTTCTGGTTCCGTCAGCTGAATAAGCACTTTCTCCACTTCCCGGCACAGAAGGTTGGCCCGCTGCTGAAAAAACTGCGCCTGATCCACAAGCCGCTGGGCGCCGCGCTGCTGGTGATTGCCGCCACCCATGGCTACATGGCGCTCCGGTCCATTCAACTGCACACGGGTTCCCTCGCCTGGCTCTCCTTTGTGGTGACGGCCAGCCTGGGCATCGCTTTTTACATTCGAAAAAAGCCGCCTCTTTTCAAGTGGCACAAGCGGGCGGCGCTTTTCTCGGTGCTGCTGGTGCTATTACACCTTCTCTTCCCCGGCGCGCTGTACTATCTGATGTAGCGCGGCCATGTCGCCGGGCCCGGCGCTCAAAACCGACAGATCGGCGCTCAAACCGCGGATTTGACGCAAGCATGCTTTTCCCTCCGGTGCGGCGCATGGTACAATAAGCCCGAATCCAGAGCGGAGGTTTCGCCATGCTGACATGCGATCACCTGACCAAGAAATACCTGACCGCCACGGCGGTGTCCGACCTGACGCTTTCCATCCCCCGGGGGCGCGTGTACGCGCTGCTGGGCCCCAACGGCAGCGGGAAGACCACGCTGATGAAGATGGCCGCCGGGCTCGTGAAGCCGACCGGCGGCGCTCTCGCCTTTGAGGGCGCGCCCATCGGCCCCAGTTCCAAGGCGCGCATCGCCTACATGCCCACCGAGGGGTACTTTTTCAGCTACATGACCGGCGCGGATGTTGGCGCGTACTATGAGGACTTCTTTCCGGATTTTGACCGCGCCCGCTACCTCGAGATGCTGGATCAGATGCAGCTGCCGGCCAAAACCCGCGTCAAGCACCTGTCCAGCGGCATGTTGGCCAAGCTCAAGCTGGCGGCCACCCTCGCCCGGGACAGCGAGCTCGTTATGCTGGATGAACCCCTCAACGGCATCGACATCATCGCACGCGATCAGGTGATCGAGGCCATCAAGTCCCGCATCTCTCCGGAGCGCACATTCCTGTTGTCCAGCCACCTGGTGGACGAGCTGGAGCGCATCGTGGACTACGCGGTGTTTATGAAGTCGGGTTCCTCGGTGCTGGAAGGCCCGGCGGAGGCGCTGCGCGACGAGCACGGCAAGAGCCTGGTGGAACTGTACAAGGAAATATACGCGTAAGGGGAGACGGACGTGTTCAAGCTGATCAAATACGAGTATCGCAGGAATATCACCGGCATCGCGGTGATGCTGGGCGCCGTCGTCCTGCTGCAGGGATTTTTTCTCTACGCAACGCTGAGAAAGGACGTGGACCTGGTCGTGGCGGCGTCGATGCTGCTGTTCTTCGCCGCGTCCATCTGCGTATTGGGCATGCTCATCTACAGCGTGGCGCTCTATTCCCGGGAACTGAGCGCAAAGACCAGCTACCTGACGTTCATGGCGCCCAACCCCGTGGCAAAGATTCTGGGCGCGAAACTGTTGGCGGCGCTGATGGCGGGCCTTGCCTTCGCACTCCTCTTGGGCGCTTTCGCCGCGTGGGATTTCTCGCTGCTTGCAAGGACGTTTCCCGAAATCCAGCTGGGCCAGATCGCGCTGGAACAGGTGCTGCAAAACATCGCCACGACGGACCTCGCCACCATCCTCACCACGGTGGCGGCGATGGGCGTCGAATTTCTGATCAACTTTTTCACGGTGGTTGTGGTGGCATACCTTGCCATCACCCTCAGCGCCACCGCGCTGCAAAACAAGAAGTTCAAGGGCCTGGTGAGCTTCGTGCTCTTTCTGGCCATCATGGCGGCGCTGGAATGGGGCACTTCGCTCCTGCCCACCGGAGAGGCGCGGGACAGCCTGGTGCGCGCGATGCTCTCCGCCTGGCCCCGGTACGCGGCGTATCTGGGCGTGATGGTCGGCTCCTTCTGGCTGAGCGCATGGCTGCTGGAGCACAAGGTCAGCCTGTAACCGTTTTTTTCCGACATGCTAGTCCGGCCGCCCCCGCTTCGTTTCCGGCGGGGGCGGCCGTTCGACAGGCTCCCCTTTCAAAGTTCACACGGATATGGTACAATAGCGGACGCTCTGCCGGAAGTGCCGGCTCGGAAAACGCGGGAAAGGCGGCGGCCTCATGAAACACGCAAAGCCCCTGGCGGCGGCGGCCGGCGTTTTCACCATCTGGGGATTTTCTTTTCTGGCGTCCAAGGTGGGACAGGCGGCTTCCTCGCCGCTGGTGGTCCTGATGTACCGCTTCGACATCGCCACGATGGTCATGCTGGCGATGGGCTTTTTTATGAAGTCAAGGCCGAAGCTGACCGGCCGGAGCCTCCGGCCGCTGATCCTGCTGGGGCTGTGTGAGCCGGTGATCTATTTCATCGGCGAACAGTACGGACTGAAATACACCAACTCCGCCTTTTCCGGCGTGATGATCGCGGTCATTCCCATTGTAACGCTCATGATGACCGCGGCGTTCCTGAAGGAGCGGCCCACCCGCGTCCAGTGGCTCTTTAGCCTTTTGTCCATCGCGGGCGTGGTATGGATCACGGTCATGGCGGGCGGCGAGGGGCAGGTGCGGCCGCTGGGCGTGGCGCTGCTGGCGCTGGCGGTGGTCACCGGATCGGCTTACAGCGTGATCAGCCGTGGCATTTCCGCTGAATTTTCGGCCTTTGAGCGCAGCCTGGTGATGCAGTTCATGGGCGCGGTGTTCTTCACGCTGCTGGCCGTCTGGGAAAACCGGGCGGATCCCGGGCGGCTGGTCGCGCCGCTGTCGGACGGCGGCTTCGTCTTCGCGGTTCTTTACCTGAGTCTGGGTGCGTCGGTGGCGGGGTATCTGCTGTTCAACTACGCGGTCTCCAGCGCCCCCATGGTCCATGTGATGTCCCTCGGAAACCTCACGACGGTATTGTCCGTGGTGGCGGGTGTAACGATCCTCGGCGAACCTTTCTCGCCGGCGGCGGCCGTCGCTCTCGCGGTGATTCTGGTGGGCATCTGGGGCGTGCAGCGGCGGGGCCTTACGGCGCGGTCGTAACCGCGCGGCCCGTCGGAGGCCGGGGCACGGCGCACACCTGAGCGCTCGCCGCACGGCAGGCGACAACAAGCGCCGCGGCGGAAAGCCCCCATCCCACGGGGTTCGTCGCGCAGATGGCCAGAAAACCCCAGCGGGCGACTCCGAACAGCGCGCAAAACAGTCGCGCCAGCATATCGTACACCGTGGCGGTCACGGCGCGGCCCGGCATACCGACGCCCTGCAATGCGTTTTTGAGCAGAGAGTTCGCGCATTGGAACGGCGCGAACAGCGAGCATAGCAGCATGTACGGCCCCGCCTGCGCCCCCAGCGCCGGAGCGGCGGCGCCGACCAGCAGCGGGAGCAGCCCTCCCCGCGCCGCCGTAATCATGAGCATTGCGGGCACCAGAAACCCCAGCATCAGCGCGTACAGCTGCCGGATACCCGAACGGATCCTGTCCGGCCGGTTGGCGCCGCAATTTTGTCCGCTGAACACCTCGATCACGCCGCCCAGCATCAGCGTGGGCGCCATCACCAGTGAAAGGAGTCTGTCGGAGGCTGCGACGGCGGCAACCGTCTGGCTGCCCAGCGAATTGATCGCGAACTGAAACGCCGTGGAGCCCGCGGAGCTGATGAGCGTCGCCAGCGCGATCGGCGCGCCCAGCGACAAAAGCCTTCGGGCGACGGCCCGGCGCACGCCGAACCTCATGAGCCGCAGGATGTCCGGACGCCGCCGGAACACGCTCCGGGCACACAGCGCGCAGGCGATGCTGTGGGCGATCAGCGAAGCCGCCGCCGCGCCCGCGACGCCGCCGCGCAGCCAGACGATCAGAACCGCGTCCAGAGCAAGGTGCAGCCCCATCGCCAGCATCTGGAATTTGAAGGGCGTCCGGGTATCGCCCTCGGCGCGCAGGATGCCCCACAGTGTCACAAACACCATGGGAACCGGCATACCCATGAGGACGATGCCAAGGTATATGCGCGCATCCTCGGCGATGTCCGCGGGCGTGCCCGCCAGCGCGATCATTTTCCCTGACAGCGCAGCGGCGGGCACCGCCACCAGAAGGGATAAAAGCGCCGTCATGATCAGCGCCGCGCAGGCGAAGCGGTCGGCCGCGTCCCGGTCGCCCGCGCCCACCGCCAGTGCGATGGGCAGCAAAAAGCCGTTCCCGAAGCCCATCAGAAAGCCAGTGGCCAGAAACGCCACCGGCGCGGCGGCCGCAATGCCGGCAAACGCCCCCACCCCCGCCACGCGGCCGATCATCAGGCCGTCCAGAAGGTTTGAAAGCTGCATCAGCAGGCTGCCCAGAAGCATCGGCGCCGAAAAGGCGAGCATCTTCCTCAGCGGGCTGCCGCTGGTCATATCGACGGGCATGCGCATCACCTCTCTTCAATGTATCGCAAAGAGGCCGCGCAAAAGACCAGCCGACCGCCGCGAAGGGGCTTACCGCGTGACGGATGGCAGGTTGCCGAGATTGTTGTCCTCGCTGCCGTCCGGCAGCGACTTCAGGTATTCCGATCCGTTCCGGGTCGCGACGCCCACATCCCGGATACCGCCCTTCCTGGCCAGCGCCACGCCTTCCTCCTTGCTCAGCACCCGCCCGTCCGACAGCTTGTACCCGGCGACGCGCCCGTCCTCCTTCACCAGCGCGGTAATCGTCTGCGCATCCGGCCCGGGCACGGGCACATCCCGGAGCGCCATCATCGGAAGTTTTGTGAGATCCGACCTATCGGGCATAGATATCCAACCTCTCTTTCATACCAATACGAAATATTACTGCCTCCAAAGCGGCAGGGATTTGCAGATAGCAGGCCAAGGAGCCGGAGCGAAGCGCAGCTGCGTTGAGCGGAGCGTGACACCGCCCTGCGCGAAAAGGACCGCCGCAACGATGCAAGATTGTTTGGGATTATGGGAATACGCGAACATAGGGTGCCAAAAGGCGCGCGTTTCCATCCGCGCGCCTTATATCAAGTAAAAAAATTCATGATTGCAAAGAGGGAAGGATTATTGACGCGGAACAAGGAGCCAACGCGAGGCGGCCCTTCGGGATACGCCTTCGGCGTGAAATGCAGCGCTGCGTTGAGCGGCAGGCGACACGGGGCGAGTGATTCAAATCTATTTGAATCACCCGGTCGCGAAGCGACTTGGTTTCCCCTGAGGGGAAACCAACCTTGCCCGCGCAATAAGACCCGCCTCGACGAATCATTATTGTTTGGGATTGGTATGAAAACGCATCCTGTCGGGACACTTTCACATCTCCGCGAGATCGCCCAGAATCTCCCGTTCCGCAAACAGCGCCGTCGCGCCGCCGGTGTGCCAGAACACCACCGTGCTGCCGGGCGCGACCTTGCCCCGGCGCACATGCCCAATCAGCCCCGCCAGCGCCTTGCCAGTGTAGACCGGGTCGGCCAGGAGGCCCTCCGAGCGCGCCAGGAGGCGGATGGCCTCGGTGGCCATCTCGTTGGGCCGCTCATAACCGGGCGCGAAGTAGCCGCGGTCCACCGTGAAATCCTCCTTGCTGAGGGACTCGCCGCTGCCCAGCCACGCCAGGGCTTCGCTTCCGAGCGCCGCGCAGCGCGCCTCGTAGCGCGCGTCCTTGTCGCTCACCGCCACGCCGATGATCTTCGCCTTCGCGCCCGCGAGGCGGCGCCCCGCCGCGAGGCCCGCCAGCGTGCCGCCGGTGCCGGTGGCGACGAACACATGATCCGGCTCGATGCCCAGTTCGGCGCACTGGTCAAAAAATTCCGCGTATCCGCGCACAAACCCCGCGGAGCCGACGGGGCTGGCGCCGCCCAGCGGAATATCGTAGCAGCGGTGTCCCTCTCCTTCGAGCCGTGCCGCGTGGGCCCGACCCAGCCGGAAGCACCGCGCCTCGGTCTCGGCCTCGGCCTCCCCGTCCTCGCCGGGGATCACGTGGATCTCCGCGCCCAAGATGCGGTCCAGCAGCAGGTTGGCGCGGACGTCGCCCTCGTCCGCCTTCACATAGGCGTTCAGGTACAGGATGGGCCGAAGCCCCAGCCGGCGGCAGGCGGTGACCGTCTGCATCGCGTGGTTGGACTGAGTCGCGCCATAGGTGAAGACCGTATCGCATCCCTTCGCCAGCGCGTCGCCCATCAGGTATTCCAGTTTCCGAATTTTATTGCCTCCGAAGAGGCTCATCCCGGAGAAGTCGTCTCGCTTGACGTACAGCTCGATCCCCAACTGCCTGGACAGGTTCTCCAGCTTGTAAAGCGGCGTCGGGAAGAATCCCAGCCCCGCCCGTGGCTTTCCTTCCGTCAGCGCGCATAGCGCCGCCAGCCTTTTTTCCATGCTCGTTTGCCTCCGTCCATCCGCGCCGGTCCGGCCCAGCGCCGTCCTCCATGTTGTACCACAAGCACCGGAAACCGTCAAGGCCGCGCTTGTTCCGCCGCGGCGTACGTGGTATAATGGGCCCCGTGGCGCGGGGAAGCCGCGCGCCCGAAAGCGAGGGCCGCCATGAACAACCGGGATGTGCTGCGGAGCCTTTCAAAGGATGCGCTGATCGAGCTCATCGAGCTGCAGGCGAAGAACTGGCTGGCGCTGGATGGCGTGTGGTTCCAGTCCGTGGAGCGGGCCTTCGGCATGGACGAGGCAATGCGCCAGGACGTAGAAGCCTGGCGGCGCTACGGGGCCATTGAGGCGGGGCGGCTGAAGGCGTTTCTGAAGCTGCCGGAGCGCCCCGGGCTGGAGGGACTGGCGCAGGCGCTTTCGATGCGCCTGTACAGCAGCGTCAACGACTACGAGCTGATCCGGGATGGGGACCGATTGGTTTTTCGCAACGTGAACTGCCGGGTTCAGGCCGCCCGTGCTCGAAAGGGCATGCCCTTCCATCCGTGCAAGGCCGTGGGGATCGTGGAGTACGCCGGTTTCGCCGCCGCCATCGATGACAGAATCCGCTGCCGCTGCCTGAGCTGCTACCCGGACGTCACCGATGAAGCCATCGGCTGCGCTTGGGAATTCCGCCTGGAAGACGCTGGCGCAGCGCCCGGCAAGGGAGGCGAAGACGATGCCTGAAGAACTGGCCCGCGTCGATTACGGCTACGTCACGAGCGTTTCAAAGAGCGCGAACCTCCACTTCCTGGCGGGGGCATGCCCCCTCGATTCGGAGGGCAGGGTGCTCTTTGACGCGGATTGCGCCGCCCAGACGCGGCAGTGCTTTCGCAACGCGCTCGCGGTCCTCGGCGCCGGGGGCATGACGGAGAAAAACATCTGCTTCATTCGGGTGCTGGTGGCGTCCTGCGACCGGTCCGATCTGGTGGCGGCCTGGCATGCGCTCCGGGAACTGCTGCCGGATATGCCGCCCGCGACGCTCCAAGGCGTCACTGTGCTGGGCTACGAAAAACAACTGGTTGAGCTGGAGATCACCGCCTACTCCTGATGAGCCCATTGCGGCCACGCGAACGCATTACAAACACGAGGGGTGCTCCTATGAGGATTGAAACGCCCCGGTGCCTGATCCGCGGGTTTGAGGAAGAAGACCTCGACGAATTCATGGCCTACCGGAACGACGGCTGCTGGATGCTGTACCAGGGCTTCAAGGGACGGACGAGGGAGGAATTCCGGAAGGCGCTTTTGGGTGAGGCGAACTGGGACGAGGGCGCGCAGCTCGCTGTCTCGGACAGGGCCACCGGCCGCCTGATCGGCGATGTGTACCTTCGGCGCGAGGGCGAGTCATTCTGGATTGGTTATACGGTTTCTCCCGGCAATGCCCGGCGGGGCTACGCCTCTGAAGCCGTCCAGGGTGCGATCGGCTGGATTCGTGCGTGCGGCGCCCGGCGGGTGCTGGCCAACACGTATCCCGAAAACAAGTCTTCGAGAAACCTTTTGAATAAGCTTGGCTTCGCCT
The DNA here is from genome assembly GCA_023421395.1 of Bacillota bacterium. GTDB lineage: Bacteria > Bacillota > Clostridia > Christensenellales > Aristaeellaceae > JAEZHK01. The sequence continues at coordinate 14,310 of JAEZTL010000024.1, forward strand.
TCTCCGGCTTCGACGAGCGCGGGCAGGCGTGCTATGCGCTGGAACTTTGTCCGTAGCGCAGCACGCCAAACGCAACCGCGGACAAATGAAACCATTCCGGGGAGGACCTTACACATGAAGCTGTTTCCGGGAACGCACCATCCCAGGCTGGCCGCTCTTGACTTTTTTCGGTACATCGGCCCAGGCCTCCTCGTGACGGTAGGATTCATCGACCCGGGCAACTGGGCCTCCAACATCGCAGCCGGGTCCGCCTATGGCTATCAGCTGCTCTGGATGGTCACGCTGTCCACGCTGATGCTGATCGTCCTGCAGCACAACGCCGCGCACCTGGGCATTGTGACCGGAAAGTGCCTGTCCGAGGCGGCGACGGAGAACATGCGCCCCTGGCTGAAAAACCTGGTGCTGAGCACCGCGGTGGTCGCGGCTGTCTCCACCGCCACGGCGGAGATTCTGGGCGGCGCGATCGCGCTGAATATGCTGTTCCATCTGCCGCTGAAGATCGGCGCCCTGATCGTGCTGGCGGTGGTGCTCTATCTGCAATTCTCAAACACCTACCGGAAAATCGAAAAGCTGATCATCGGCTTCGTGTCCCTGATTGGGCTGTCGTTCATCGCGGAGATTAGCCTGACACACATCCATTGGGGCGAGGCGCTGTCCGGCTGGATCAAGCCCGCGTTCCCGGCGGGTTCCATGCCGATCATCATGAGCGTGTTGGGCGCGGTGGTCATGCCTCACAACCTTTTTCTGCATTCGGAGATCATCCAGAGCCGCCAATGGAATCTGTCGGACGAAACGGTCATCCGGCGGCAGCTGAAGTATGAATTCGGGGATACGCTCCTGTCCATGGGCATCGGCTGGGCCATCAACAGCGCGATGATCCTGATGGCGGCAGCCACCTTCTTTGCCACCGGAACACCGGTGGACGACCTCGCCCAGGCGGAGGCGCTGCTGAGGCCGCTGCTCGGCAACGCCGCTTCGGTGATCTTCGCGGTGGCGCTGCTGCTCGCGGGGCTGTCCTCCAGCATCACCGCGGGCATGGCGGGCGGCAGCATCTTCGCGGGGATCTTTGCCGAGCCCTACGATATCCGGGACAGCCACACCAAGATGGGCGTACTGGTCACGATGGTCCCCGCCGCGCTGGCGGTGCTTATGATCGCCTCCCCCTTCCAGGGGCTGATCTACTCCCAGATGCTGCTGAGCATCCAGCTTCCCATCACAATTTTTACGCAGATCTACCTGACCTCCTCAAAGAAGGTCATGGGCAAGTACGCAAACTCCGCGCTGGACAAGGCGCTATTGTGGATCATTGCGCTCATTGTGACGGCGCTGAACGCGGCGCTTTTGATCGCCTCCATCGGGTGAGGCATCAGGGCTGATACAGGCAGGCATAGCTTCGGCCTTCCGTGTCACCGGTTCAGCCCTCCGAAGGCGTAGGGATACAGCCGCGCGGTATCTGCCCGGTCCCCTCGGCGCGTTACCACAGGCCACGATGGCGATCCCCTGCCCGGCGAGCGCGGCGAGGGCGGTACATCCTCCATTTCTCCGTCCCGCTTTAAACGGCGCCGCCGCGCGTCAGCTGTCGGCAGTCACAGGCCGCTGTGAAACGTCCCGTCCCACGCAGTACGTTACATAATTTTAGGCGTTCGCCAGCGCCAGCGGCAGCTTATCCGGCTCTTCTACATGGAAAACGGTCTGATGCGCGGCCCGCATGATCAGCCCCCCTCTGTGAGTCATCATCCGCCCCCCGCCGCGCAAGACGCAGGCGCTCCGGCCCGGGTGCATCCAGCCCATCAGCAGAATCCCCGTGAGATTTCGATCGTTGCCGGCGTGTACGCCGGCAACGGCTCCCGCTCCCAACGCGCGCCGGGCGCAGAAACAGCACCCTAAGTCAGCGCGCCGCCCGGCAATCCGCGAGGGTTGCAAGCGTGCGCGGGCTTTCTCCTTCGCATCAAAAGCTTCGGCGGGTTTTTAACGCGCAGAAAAGCCCCGGCCTAAGGCCGGGGCTCGGCAACCGTTTGCTTCGTCGGGGAATCAGTCGTCCTGCAGGGCGGCGTATCCCTCTTCGCCAGTGCGGACCTTGATGACGTTCTCCACATCGTAGACAAAGATTTTGCCGTCGCCGATCTTGCCGGTGTACAGCGCCTTCTTGGCGGTCTCAACGACCGTCGCAACCGGCACCTTGCACACCACGATCTCTAGCCGGATCTTGGGCAGCAGGTTGATGTCCACCGGAACGCCGCGGTAGAACTCCGTTCCACCCTTCTGCATCCCGCAGCCCATGACGTTGGTCACGGTAATGCCGGTGATGCCAATTTTGCTCAGCGCGTCCTTCAGCACCTCGAAGCGGTGCGGGTTGGTGATGATGTCCACCTTGGTCATCTTCACGTCGGAAGAGGGCGTCTCGGTCTTTTTGTGTACCACCGGTACTGCCTGGCTCATGGGCACGTTTTCAGAGGCCACGGAAACCGCCATCCCGTCGCCGCCCATAACCACCGGCATAAAGTCGGCGTAGGCGCTGGCCAGACCGTGCTCTTCGGAGTCAAGGCCGGCGATTTCTTCCGTCGCGGACACGCGCAGCCCTATGGTCTTCTGCAGGATCTTGAACAGGATGAACATCGTAACGCCCACCCAGATCATGACCGAAACTACGCCCAGAATCTGCGTGCCCAGCAGCTTCAGGCCGCCGCCGTAGAACAGGCCGCCATCGACGGCGAAGAGGCCAACCATCAATGTACCCGCCGCGCCGCACACGCCGTGTACCGGCACCGCGCCCACCGGATCATCGATCTTGAATTTCTTGTCCAGGAGCTCGATGGCCACAACGATCAGAACGCCCGCCACCGCGCCGATGAGGGTCGCGCCCCAGGGGGAGACCGCGTCGCAGCCCGCCGTGATGGCCACCAGTCCGCCCAGCGCGCCGTTGAGCGTCACGGAGACGTCCGGCTTTTTGTAGCGTATCCAGGTGACAATCATCGCCACCGTCGCGCCGGCAGCCGCCGCCAGGTTGGTAGTCACGAAGATGCTGCTCATGGAGGTCAGCGCCGCGTCTCCGGTGGCGCTGAGCGTAGAGCCCGGGTTGAAGCCGAACCAGCCGAACCACAGAATGAAAACGCCCAGCGCGCCCAGCGTGATGCTGTGGCCCAGAATCGCCTTGGGCTTTCCGTCCGGTCCATACTTTCCGATGCGGGGGCCCAGGATCTTGGCGCCGACCAACGCAGCGACACCGCCGACCATGTGCACCGCGGTGGAGCCCGCAAAATCATGGAAGCCCAGCTGAGCAAGCCAGCCGCCGCCCCAGATCCAGTGGCCGGAGATCGGGTAGATCAGGGCTGTGATGACCACCGAGTAGATGCAGTAGCTGATAAACTTGGTGCGCTCCGCCATTGAGCCGGAGACGATGGTCGCCGCCGTGGCCGCGAATACCGTCTGGAAGATGACGAAGGCGGCCGTGGGGATCGTGCCGGAGCCGTAGGAACCGTGGATGAAAAAGTCCAGCTTTCCGATAATTCCGCCGATCGAGGCGCCCTGCATCAGGCCGAAGCCGATCGCCCAGAAGACCAGCGAGCCCAGCGCGAAGTCCATCAGGTTTTTCATAATGATGTTTCCGGCGTTCTTCGCCCGTGTAAAGCCGGTTTCCACCATGGCGAAGCCCGCTTGCATGAAGAACACCAGTGTCGCCGCCAGAAGTACCCAAATGGTATCTGCTGAAGAGAACATACCCCACACTCCCCCTGACTCAAATAACAAAAATGTGCATTCAAGCGCCGCTTCGCGCTCGAACGCACATCATTGTGCCGATCAATAAGGGCAGGGGCTCCAGGCGAACCCCCCACCCATAAGCCTAAGATTTAAACGGCCGGATGCCCTCGCACCCAATGCCGCCAACCGTATGTCGCCGTATTGGATTTGCTCTCATGATAGTCGCTGTTTGACGGGCTGTCAAGCGGGAAATTCAAAAATTTGATCTTTTAACATTCTATTCGAAGGGAATTTGCATTTCGCACCACTCATACTGCAGATTCATGGAGACTGCTCTGCACCACGCCGGTTGGGCGCCAGACGATGTGCTCCGCCGGGCGGCCGCTGCGGGCAAAGCGAACCGTCCGTCTGCCTGCCAGCCGCCGCGCGCGATCGGATTGGCCGGGAGATGGAATTCGTTCAGGCGGCCCGGCGCCGGCGGGTCTCGTACGAGCCGCTATGCGCCGCCGTTCCGCGCTCTCAAGGCGTGGTTCTCCTGGATTGACCCATGCTCTCTTCCCCGGCGATTCCGCCTTCCCAGCATACCGCCCCCTTCCGGCGCATTATACCGCCAAAAAAGAGATATGTCCGCCCTGATCCGCGCTCGTTGCGCGTAACGGCGTTTCACCGGCACGCCGTCGCGTTTATATATCATACATCAAACCAGAGGAGGCGCTGATATGGACGATTTGAAATATCCCGGCAACGCGCGCGGTGAGGCGGGTGCGGCCGACTACAACGGTCCGGTCTGCTCGCCGGAATTCTCAAAAGGCTGCGCGGACGCCAGGGTCGGCGCGCCGCCGCTCGTCTCGCCCGGCGCACCCATTCCGGAGGTAGCGCCCCGGCCGCAGCCGGATGCGGAAAGAGCCGCCGAGGGGGATTTGCCCCCTGCGCCGGTATCGACCTTGAACGCCGGGGATGAGCCGGCGGAAGGCTTTCCGGAAATCGCCTGCTCCCCGGAGTTTCCGGCGGGCTGCGTCAATCCGGCGGATGAGGACGCAAAGCCCTGACGCCGCTTAAAAGGCACGCAGATCATCCGATCCAAGCCAATTTGTCTCCCCATGTGAAGCCCATCGCGCCGGGAAGCCTGTGCTCCCGGCGCTTTTCTTCGTTTTTCATTGTTAAATTTCGTAAGATCCACAACTTTTCGCGTCCAGACCCGTTGAAACAGTAGGAGAGGGGGTGACGGCGTGGACGAGACGCTGCTGCGCGCTGCCCGGTCAGGCGACAGGGGCGCGTTGACCGCGCTATGTGAAACGCTGTACCCTTCCCTGCGCAGGTTCTTCCTAAGCCTGGGTGGTGCGCAGGAGGCGGACGATCTGACGCAGGAAGCGCTGATGCGCATGCTGGAAAATCTGCCGCGCTACCGCGCGCTGCCCGGCGCGAGGTTCGAGGGCTGGGTATTCCGGATTGCCTACCGGCTGTTTGTGGACGAGAGGCGAAGGCGCCCCACGCTGCCCTTGACGGACTTTGAATGCGCGGATTTCTCCGGCGATCCCGCGGAGGAGACCGCGCGGCGGGATCGGGCGACCTCCGTCCGTCGGGCGGTGGAAGCGCTTCCGGACGAACTCCGCGCGATGATTTCCATGCGCTACGAGCTGGAAATGAGCCACCGGGAGATCGCCCGGGCGCTGGGCGTTGGCAGCGCACGGGTCAAATGGCGGCTGCACGACGCGCTGAAGCGGCTGGAACGGGCGCTCGAGGGGGAGGAAAAAACATGATGAACGAATCGCTTTTGCGCGCATGCCTGACGAAAACCCAGGAGGCATGCCGCGCGGACAGCGCGCAAAAAACGGCCATCGACCGCCTTCGGCCGGACATCAACCGGACGGCGGCGAGGCTCGGAACCAAGCGGGCGGCCCTCCGGCAGTATCTTGCTTTCCTGACATGCGTGTGCGCGTTTCTCCTGGGCGCGACGGCTGCCTACTTCCTGTGGCCCCGGGCGGACGCGGCGGCCCCTGCCAACGCGCTTTGGTTCGTCGGGGCGCCGATGGCGCTGACGCTTTTGATCGCGCCGCTGATGGCATACTTTCTTGAAAAGGAGCGGGAACATGAAAAAGCGTAAAGGGGATCGCCTGAAGGCAATCTGCATCCTGCTGGCGCTGCTGCTGATCACCTCCGGCGCGGGGCTTTTTCTGCTGCGGCAGGGGTATTCGCCGACCCGGTATGAAGAAGTGACGCAGCACATGCAGTCCATCGAGACCGATCTCGATTTCGGCGGCATGGAAACCGTGCTCGCCCAGGACCTGACGGACGCGGAGACCTGGCTGGGCAGTTTAAACGGCAATCTGATCCTGCTGGACGCGGGGGGCAAGATCCTCGGCTCCGCCAACGGGAACTTTCTGGACGGCGCAGACCGGCTGCGCCTGATAACTTCGCCCTACCTCTTCCCGCGAAGGGATTCGATGGGCGATTATATCACCGGAGCGGCGGCGCTGATTCTGAATGCCGACGGCCGGATTCTGCACCGCTTTCTACTGATCGCGGAGGACGGCCGCGCGCAGAGCGCCGCCTTCGGCCGGGGAGATCCCAGCTATTCCCAGCTGTTCCCCACGCTGAACGCCGCGCTCTATGAGGCCTACGCCGCCTATCTGGGGGACGGCGGGGTGTCGGGCGACTGGGACGATTGGGACGACGATCTGATGGCGCGCGCGGAAAAAGCCGCCGCCGGGGCCTTTACAGGGCGGATCGCCCGCGAGGAATGGATGGACAACTACGACGTGCTGCAGGCCATCGCGGGTGGGGTGACGCAGTCGGACGTCGACGATGTCAAGCGGTACTGCGAATGGGAGCGGTATCAGTTCCGGGAGGCGGGCGAATGGTGTGCCCGGCTGGTTCAAAACGGAGACGGCAGCCTAAACGCGCTGGCGCTGTACGAAAACAACGCGGCAACCAACGCCGCGTATCTTCGAACGATGCGCAACTGGAACCTCTCCGGAGACTTTTTCCCATTCTGGCTGATGATGGCGCTGGCATTGCTCCTTTTGACGGCCTTCTGGGTGTTCCGCGACGCACAGCGGCGAAACTTCAAGCCCGCGCTCTGGGGTGTGCTGATCCTCCTGGGCAACGCCGTGGCGCTGATCGTCTACCTGATCGTCCGCCCGGCGGCGGCGCGCTGCCCGCGCTGCGGCGCGCCCATCCGGTTTGATTACGTAGCCTGCCCGATGTGCGGATCCACCCTGAAAAGGCGCTGCCCCGCCTGCGGCCGCGCGCAGGAAGACGCGTGGGTGTGCTGCCCCTACTGCGGGCACACCCACGCGGGTGCCGGGGACGGCCCACCCGCCGCGTGAACGTCAGCGCTTCGGCGGAATCAGCGCCCTGCCGTCCAGGTATCGCCGGTACTTCACGAGGTCGGAGGGCGCGAACGGCGCACCGTGGGCGGGGAGGATGCGGCTGGGGTTCAGCGCGAGCATCCTGTCCCAGGATGCTCCAAAGGCCAGTGGGTCCTCGATCCAGATGGTGTGACGGGCAACGCTGATGACCGCGTTCATCGCCGCGTCTCCCGCGAAGAGCTGCCCCGTCTCCGGCAAAAACAGGCCCAGAGAATCCCTCGTGTGACCGGGGAGGGACAGAATCCGGATGGGCAGGCCCATCCGTTCAAACACCTGATCCTCCTCGCTCCGGACAATGATCGCCCTGTCCCCCGGGTCGACCGGCGGAAAGGAGAAGTCCCGCTTGACGAGCGAAAACCAGGCCGCCGGCCGGGAAGAATAGCCGGCGCCCGAGGGCGCAGCGTTCCGCCCCGCCTTCAGCGATTCCAGCGCCAGCGGGTGGAGCACTACCCTGGCTCCGCACGCGTCCAGCAGATCCTTTAAAAACCCCGCGTGATCGTCGTGGTGATGGGTGAGGAACACGTACTTCAGCTTTGACAGCGGCCAATGCGCTTCAAAGCGCCGCCGAAAGGCCGCCAGACCGCCGGGATAGCCGCTGTCGATGGCGATGACGCCCGCGTCCGTCTCCAGCAGGTAATTCTTCAACGCGTAGCCGCCGATGTTCAAAACGCGAATCGTCATGCGCTTCCCTCCCTTGCGGCCATTGTATCACGGCGCTTGAGCGCGCTCAAGCGCGCAAAAAGCGGGCGGGGTTTCCCCCGCCCGCTTCCATCATGATTCGATTGTCCCGGTTCAGCCCTGAAGCGCCTTCAGCACGGCCTGGATCATCGGGGTGACGGTTACGGTGGCGACGCTGGCGAGATCCGCCTCGGCAGCCTTGCCGTCGTCGGTCAGCTTGATGCCGGTCACCTGCTCGGCGGTCTTACCCAGCACGTACTGCGCAAAACCGGCGGCCTGCTCGAACCATTCCTTGCCGATGCCGGAGGCCTTCTTCATGCCGTAGGCGTCGCCCAACTCGTTCTTGGTCTGGGGTGCGACGCTCACGTCAGAGGTGATCTGCCCCTTCGCGTCAAAGGCGACTGTGCCCTGCAGCGCGTCCATGATGCAGCTGGTGATCACGCCCTGATCGTTGTAGGTGACTGCGGTCATGAAAGAGTAGGACTGGGCGGAACCGGCCGCGTCGGCCGTGGCGGCCTTGGACTGGTGCATGTCGGTGACGATGCCCAGGCCCAGCTTGTCGCCCGCGCCCGCACCGATGGACTGCGCATTCTGCGCGGCCTTGGCGATGGCGGCCACATAGCTGTCGATCTTCATGGTGACGGAGGAGGTCAGGTCCGCGTCGGTGGGATGCTTCTCATCGTCCACGCCGATGGCGAGGACCTCATCCACCGTCTTGCCCTTGACGTACTCGGCCAGCGCCGCGGCCTGCTCAAACCATTCCTTGCCGATGCCGGAAGCCTTGACCATGCCGTAGTCCGCCCCCAGCTCGTTCTTGGTCTTGAAGGTAGTGGCGACGTCGGTTTTCAGAGAGCCGTCGGCTCCGAAAGCGATTTTCGCCTGGATGGCGTCGATGACGCACTCCACGATCTTGCCATCCTGATCGACGGTGACGGCGACCACCTGGGCGTCAGTCTGCGCAAGACCGTCCGCGTCCGCGGCGGCGGCCTTGGAACTGGCCAGCGAGGTGACGGCGGCAAGGCCCGTCTTGAGTTCGCCCTCCGCGGAGACGGAGATGGCCGTCAGGCCAAGCACAAGCATGAAAGCCAAAATAAGCGCTGTAACTTTTTTCACAGTAAAGCACCTCCGATAAGATTTCCGGGGTATCTTGAACACCAATACGTATTTTATCAAAACGCCGGTTTTATGTCAATACCGGAAAGGATTTATCGATATATTTTTACTCAATTGTGTGTACGACAAGACAGCGCGAGGGGTTCGGCCAACCCGCTCCGCCGGAATTCGGGCCGGTGGAATCCTCGGGCGGCGCCCGCGCCGGGCGAAAAGCACGGTATGAACGCGGCAGCCGTCAGAGGCCTTACATTTCGATCAGGCCGCAGCGCGCGCAATGGAAAAGGTACTGCTGCAGGATGCCCGCGTGGGGGCCGAAGCGGGCGCGGGCCGTTTCCGCCAGCGACTGGCCAGTTTTTCCCTCCAGCTTCAGCCACTCGCGGGACAGGCGCGCCACCCATACGTCCACCGGATACGCCGAAAGGTGGCCGCAACCGAACAGCAGCACGCAGTCCGCCACCTTGGGCCCGACGCCGGGGAGCTCCATTAGCTTCCTGTGGGCGTCTTCGTATTCCATACCGGCCAGGGCCTCCAGCGGAAATCCCGCCGCCACCCTCCGGGCGCTCTCCGCCAGGTATCCCGCCCGGTAGCCGAAGCCCAGCGCGCGCAGCGCATCCTCACCCGCGCTGGCCAGCGCCTCGGGCGAGGGAAACGCGTAAAGCGACTGGCCGAATGCGGTCACGCGCCCGCCGAAGGATTCGCAGACCGCGCGCACCAGCTTCGCGATGCGGGCAGTATTGTTGTTCTGCGAAATCAGAAACGTCACCAGTGCCTCCCAGGGCGGCTGCCGGAGCAGCCGGAGTCCCGGAAGCCGCCGGAACGCCTCCGCGGCGCACGGGCAGTCCTGAAACTCCCCGGCGACGGCCAGATAGTCCCTGTCCAGGTCGAAATAGCGGCGCAGCGCCTCCTCCGGGCAGTCTTCCGGCGCTTCCACAGAAATGCCCAAGCCCTCCTGGCGGACCCGCATCGGGACTCCGCCGGAGACCGCCGCGAACGCGCCGTCCCGCTCTTGCCAATGAAAGGCCTGGGCGCTGTCCCTGAGTGTCAGCCGCGCATCAAAGGCGGCGTCCGAAAAGTAAAAAATGCGCATGTCCTCGCCTTTTCCCTTACAAAACCCGCACCCGCGCGGGGTCAAAGTAGCCGCGGGCGCGCGGCGCCTCGGCGGGAACGCCCACCGCGATCACCGAAAAGGGCACGCTCTCGCCGCCCACAATCCCGCGGATCGCGTCCATGCGCTCTTTCTGCGGGTATACGCCGCACCACACCGCGCCATAGCCCAGCGCCGTCGCCTGCAAAAGCAAGTTTTCGGTAGCGGCGGCGCAGTCCTGCGGCCAGAATTCCGCCATGCCGCCGGGCAGCAGGTCCGGCCGCGCGCCCACCACCACCGCCAGCGAGGCTTCCGCCACCATTTTGGCGTAAGGATGCGTTGCCGCGATCCCCTCCCGCGCTTTCTGATCCCTGACGATGGTAAAATCCCAGGGCCGGGTGTTGCAGGCGCTGGGGGCCATCATCGCCGCCTCCAGCATGAGTCGAAGGTGCTCCTCGGGGATTTCGGCCCCCCGTATAAATTTCCGGATGCTGCGCCGCGCGCGAATGGCCTCGGTTGCATTCATGGCCCTCGCCCCCTTTTCTCAACGATACCATCCCCCGCGCCGCGCTGTCAAGGCCGGGGTGCTTTACACAAACGCGGTTGCTAAGGCGCGGCCCGAGGGATAAAATGGCATATGCGGCTCCGGCCGCCATCAACATGCAGGAGGTACCCCATGACCGACCAGAACAATACCCCCAAGACCCTCGAGGAAGTCATGAACCCGGAAGGCGCAAAGCGCGTCAACTGGGCGGGCTTCGTCGAAGGCCAGGTCGTCGCGTTCTTTGATGCCAACGAACTGGAGAAGATGACCATCGAGGACGGCAACGGCAACAAGGCCAAGCTGCAGCGCACACGGGTGGGCAGCATCAAAATTGAATATACCTCGCAGGTGGTCCTGTAAAACACCGTCCCCGCCGGTTTCGGCGGGGACGAACATTTCTATACCGGAAGCTTTCTGCCCGGCGCGGCGCAGATCATGAACGGATCGTCAGACTTGCTCTCCTTGATGATCTGCTCCAGTGGGAAAGTCTGGAAGCAGTTGTCGAGGGTGGCGGGATCGTTGACGTAGATGGTTCCGTCCGGCGCGACGCCCCTGAGCACGATGTAGTGGCCGTTGGCGGTGAAGGTGCCCCGTCCCATGTGGGCGATGACCGGGCTGCCCGCCTTGAGCGACGCCAGGATTGCGTCCGCGTCGGGCTTGATCCACTTCGCGCTCACGCCGTACAGCGACGCCAGCTTCGTCAGTGCCTCGTGCTCCAGGCCGTACCCCTTATACAGGCCATGTTCCGCCGCCCAGCGGAACAGCGTGTAGGGCGTCTGGTCATCCACGCCCGTCAGGCATGACACCACCATCGACACCGCCACCGCGCCACAGCCGGAGGTCCAGACGCTGATGTCCCGGCCACTCAGTGTGGCGACGACGGTTTTATAATCGTGCTGGATCAGCGCGGGCATCCTGAGGCCGCCGTCGGGATAGACCGCCTCCGCCAGCGCATAGTCCCTGGTGAAGGGGCTCATCGTCGCCAGAACCAACCCGACGGCGGGCGTTTCGCCCGGAGCTAAAGGCAATGCGGGCGGCGGCGTGGGCGCAAGCGTTGGCGCGGACGTGACCGGGGCCGAAAGCGTCCGCGCCCCTTCGCCGCCCGCCACCGGCAGCGGCGGAACTTCTTCAGCCGGCGCCTCGGCGGCCGCTGTAGATATGGCCGAAGATGTGGCCGAAGGCGTGGCCGTCGCCGTCACGCGCGACGAATTCAGCTGATTGTAGGCTTCCACGTAGGGGATCACGGCCAGCGCGATCATGCCGGCCACTACGACGATGGCGATGGACACCACCTGCACCAGTCGATCCAGAACCGTCAAGCCGTCCATCACCCCTTTTTTGCGCGATCATTTCCCTCGGAGAGGGCTTAATACTCTATTTTGGAACCTGACCCCCGCCGTTTAAGCGGGCGCGGAGCCAAGCCGACCGACGAGCTTAAAGCGCCGGCTGCCCATTCATTCCCTCCGGCCGCCTGTGTAGCGTATTATAAACCGCGGCGCCGGCCCGTGTCAAATCCCGGCCCGTGTCAAATCCCGGCCCGTGAGCGTGGGGAGGCGGCCTCCCCCAATCCAGTATAGAGCGGCGCTCCGGAAAACCGGAGCGCCGCTCTGCGTCAAAATCTCCGCCCCGCCCGTCATGCCTGCGGCGGGAATACGACCGTCAAAAGCATCTTGAACTTTTCGAGGCCGTACACCGCATGGGGCACACGGGCGGGCATAACGATGGTCTGCCCCTGCGCCACCTGGAACCGCTCGTCTCCAATGGTGATCTGGGCAAGGCCGTCCAGCACCGCGATCATCGCGTCGCCGGAGGATTCGTGAGAACTGATCTCCTCGCCCTTGTCGAAGGCAAAGAGCGTGAGGCTCACGGCCTGATTCTGCGCCAGCGTCTTGCTGACCACTTGACCCGGCTGGTAGGATACCAGATCCGTCAGCGTCTTAACGGAGGAAAAATCGATATTCTTGATGTAGTGGGCGCCGTCTGGGCTCATATCACTCATCCTTTCGCGGTTGATATCCACAATATACCCATCTTTCCGCCCTTTGAGACGCACCCTGCATCAGCGCGCTGCGCGCCGCGGCGCAGCCTGCTTGAGAGGATGCTCTGCAAAGCCGCAGGTTTCGCCGTCCGGGAATTCCTATTCCAACCGCGCGATGTCCAAAAAGCGAAAGTCCGCCGGCAGGGCGCTCCCGGTCTGATCCTGACAGCAGAGCCCCACGAACGCGCCGGTGAACCCCTGTTCTCCGCTGACGCCTGCGTACTCGTCCGACAGGATGCGGGTGGGCAGCGGCGCGCCGTCCGGCGCGATCTCCGTCCAGCCCTCGTCGTAGAGCGTCCGGAAGAAAAAACGCACCTCGAGGGCCGTCATGTCCGCACGGAGCAACACCGGCCCGTCGGCCAGCCGCATCGCCGGGGAAAGGCGCGTCTTGCGGCCGTCCCGGATCATCAGCCGGACGCACTTGCCCAGTTTCTCGTGCCAGGTGATCTGCAGGTAATAGAAGTTGGCGGTATGGTAGAAAAGGCATAGCCCCGCCGCCTGCTGGTAGATGGCTGGCTCAAACTCCAGCTCGGTCGTGGCGGAAAAGGGCACGTCGCAGATCTGCATGCCCAGGAAACTCTGGCGGTGATGGGACAGGATGGACTCCCTCCCGAAGAGCCGGAGAAAACCCGGCCGCGCCCACATCGAGCATATCTGCCTGTCCGGCGGTACCCGGAGCGACAGAAAGTGCGGGTCCAGAATGCCAAAGAACTCATACTTCCGGTAGAAGTCGTCCTTTTGCGCCTCCGCGGCCGGGGCCAGCGCCGTTTCCGCGGGGTGATACCCGCCGGCGGACAGCCTGAGCCAGCCATCCTCGTCCCAGCGCACGTTCTGTAAAAACGTCTCCCGCCCCGGTACGCTCCAACCGCCGAAGCGGTTCTTGCGGGAACCCAGGTGGAACAAGTACCAGCCGCCGTCCGGCCCCTCGACCAGGCTGCCGTGGCCGGCGCACTGGATGGGCCAGGCGGGGTCGTCCCGGGCAGTCAGCATGGGGTTCATCGGATCGACCGCATAGGGGCCCTCCCGCCGCTCAGACCTGCACACGGTGACGGCGTGACCGGCCGCGGTGCCGCCTTCAGCGGTCATCAGGTAGTACAGGCCGCCCCGGCGGTACAGGTGCGGACCCTCGGTAAAGCCAAGTTCCGTCCCGGTGAAGATCAGCTTCGCCTCGCCGACGAGGCGCTTCTCCTCCGGATCGTACCGCTGCAGGAGAATGCCCGGAAAGTGGTTCTCGCCTGGCCGGGAATCCCACCGCATGCTGACGAGCCACTTGCTGCCGTCCCCGTCGTGGAACATGGAGGGGTCAAACCCCCCGGCGTTCAGCGGGATCCGCTCGCTCCAGGGACCGCGCACATCCCGCGCGGTGACGAGGAAGTTTTCGGTGTCCTGGGTGGTTTCGTCAAACGTTCGCGTGATGGTGTAGACCAGGTAGAACAGCCCGTCCGAATGGCTGAGGCAGGGCGCCCATACGCCGCCGCCGTTTAGAACGCCGCGAAGGTCCAGGAGTTCCGGCCGGTCCAGCGGCCGGGCGACGATCTCCCAGTGTACCAGATCCCGGGAATGCCGGATCTCCACCCCCGGGAACCACTCGAAGGTAGAGGTGGCCAAGTAGTAGTCCTCCCCCACGCGCAGTACCGATGGGTCCGGGTGAAAGCCCCGCAGGATGGGATTCGTCACTTCAATCATCGTCTAACCTCCGCGCTTGAATGCACTTTTTCTATTTTACTTTAAAACCGCGCCGTTGTCCAGAAACGCCGGTTTTTC
>JAEZTL010000041.1 GCA_023421395.1 Bacillota bacterium
ATCGCCGTTGCATCTTCCGGCAATGTCCCGATACAGATTCGTCTCCATGCCACATCCTCCTTGCCGGGCGCGCCAGACGGCGTACGCCTTCCACCCATGCCATCGATGCATGGTATGAGGACGGGCAAACTGGTATGCCTAAGACCGCTTGAATTGGCGGTGCAGAACCGTCAGGAGGAAATACACAAGTGTGACGTCAATTGGATACTGGACCGCGTTTTTCAGCATGCGAAGCGGCAGCAGCGCCAAATATCCTTTTCCCAGCAGCAGGCTCAGCCACAGCGTATTCAGCGCGATGTGCAGACCCGCCGCGATGATCCCCTGCGCCAGTAGAACGCGCGGCCATTTTACGCCGTCATGACCGTAGAAGGTCAGGCCGTACACCAGCCCGCCCAGCGCCGCGTTAAGGGTAAAGCCGGGGAAAAAAGCGCCGGAAGGGTGGATCATGAACACGAGGATGTCTGAAAGAGCCGCCACCAGCATCGCCGGGGAGGGCCCGTACAGGTAACCGCAGGCCGCGACGGCAAGATAACCGAAGGATATTCTGAGAAAGTCTCCGATCGGCAGGTAGACGACCGAGTTCAGCACGACCTCGATGGCCAGCAGCATCGCGCAGGCGACCATCGTTCGGGTATCTTTCAGCCCTTTCGCGGACTTGGAAAGGGATGCGATGCATTGTTTGAGCATGATAATCCCCCTTTATCGGCCCATCATACCATCCTGAAAAATGCGTGTCAATCCAAGTTTTGTTTGCATGGACGCGGCGTATTGGTTATAATTGAGTTGGGAGGGATTTTCATGAGCAAGACCGCGCCGGAGAAGAAGTATAAAATCCTCAGCATCGATCCATGGCTGACCCCATACCGGCGCGACATCCAGCTGCGGATGGATCGCTTTACCGACATCCGCAAAAAAATGCTGGGCGCGAAGGGCGATCTGTCGTCCATGGCCAACGGCTACCTATACTATGGCATTCACCGGACGGAAAGCGGCTGGGTATACCGCGAGTGGGCGCCCGGTGCGGACGAAATGCACCTGATCGGCGACTTTAACGGCTGGAACCGGCAGTCGCACCCGATGAAAAAGCTCCCCGGCGGTTCCTGGGAGATCGAACTCAGCGCCGATGCCGTCAAGCACGGGGATCTGATCAAGGTGCAGGTGACGAAAAACGGCGTTCGCGCCGACCACATCCCCATCTACATCCGAAGGGTTGTGCAGAACCGGGAGGACAAGAGCTTTTCCGGTCAGGTGTGGGCGCCCAAGGTCCCCTTTCGCTGGACGGATGGCGGTTACGGCCGCAGGAAAATCAGCCCGCTGTACATTTACGAAGCCCACGTGGGCATGGCACAGGAGGAGGGCCGAATCGGCACGTACCGGGAGTTCGCCGACGAGGTGCTGCCTCGCATCAAGGCGGGCGGCTACAATGCGGTGCAGCTGATGGCGATCCAGGAGCATCCCTACTACGCGTCCTTCGGCTACCAGGTGTCGAACTTCTTCGCGGCGTCGTCCTGGTACGGCGAACCGGAGGATTTAAAGTACCTGATCAACACAGCCCACGGCATGGACATGCTGGTGCTGCTGGATCTCGTCCATTCCCACGCGGCCAAGAACACCGCAGAGGGCATCAACCTATTCGACGGCACTGAGGATCAATTCTTCCATAAGGGCAAGGCCGGAACTCATCCGGCGTGGGACACCAAGCTATTCAACTATGGAAAGCATGAGGTCATCCATTTCCTGTTGTCCAACTGCAAGTTCTGGCTGGAGGAGTACCATTTCGACGGCTTCCGCTTTGACGGCGTCACCTCGATGCTCTACCATGACCACGGGCTCGGCCGCGCCTTTGATGGGTATGACAAGTACTTCAGCATGAATACGGACGTGGAGGCCGTCACCTATCTGCAGCTGGCCAACGAGCTGATCCACGCGGTCAACCCCTTCGCCGTGACGGTGGCGGAGGACATGAGCGGCATGCCGGGTATGTGCCTGCCGATCCGCTACGGCGGCATCGGGTTTGACTACCGGCTGGCGATGGGTGTGCCGGACTTCTGGATCAAAACGCTGGAAGTCGACGATGACCGCTGGGATATGGCGCGCATGTGGTACGAGTTGACCACCCGCCGCCCTCAGGAGGCATGCATCGGATACTGTGAATCCCATGACCAGGCCCTGGTGGGCGACAAGACGCTGATCTTCCGCATGGCCGACGCGGAGATGTACACCGGCATGAACAAGGCGTACCACTCGCTGGCGGTTGACCGGGCCGTCGCCCTTTCGAAGATGATCCGCTTCATCACGCTGGCGCTGGCCTGCGAGGGGTACCTCAACTTCATGGGCAACGAGTTTGGTCACCCGGAGTGGATCGACTTCCCGCGGGAGGGCAACAGCTGGTCTTTCCAGTACGCGCGCCGCCAGTGGTCGCTGGCCGACAACGGCTTTCTGAAATACGAGTGGCTGCGGGATTTTGACCGGGCGATGCTGAAATTCGCGCGCAAGTACCGGGTGATGGTAAAAAAAGACCTCAATAACCTGTGGACGGACCAGCAGCGCAAGCTTCTCGCGTTCTCAAAGGGCGATCTGGTATACCTTTTCAACTTCCATCCGACGAAATCCCAGGAGGACTTTCTGTTGCCGGTCAATCCGGTCGGCGCGGGCGACTACCGGGTTGTGTTTTCGACGGATGACGAAGTTTTCGGCGGCCAGGGCCGCATTTCGGAACAGACAATCTACCAGACCGAGTTCACGAGGGAGCGAGGCCTGGCCTTCAAGGTCTACTCACCCTGCCGGACGGCGATGGTGCTGAAAAAAATATAGTCTTTAAGAATGACCGCGGAGATGAGATACCGGCGTGAGTGCATCCACTCACGCCGGTATCTCATGAATACTCGTCTGCGGGGGTTCAATAGACGCCAACCCGCCTGGCGGGGCCTGGGACGCCAAAGTTCTGTTTTCGCTACGCCCTCAGCTTCGCACCGTGGGCGGTCTCGCAGGCCTTTACGATCTTGTCAAAGCTTGTGGAGACCTCGCCGTCGGTCAGTGTGCGGTCGGCGGCGCGGAAGGTCAGCGCGAAGGCCGCGCTCTTCCTGCCCGGGCCTACCTGCGCGCCGCGATACAGGTCAAACAGTTTCACATCCGCGAGGGTCCTGCCCGCCGCGCGCCGGATGGTTTCCATCACGCCGCCGATGGCGACGCCGTCGTCCATAACCAGCGCGATGTCGCGGCTGACCGCCGGAAAGCGGGGCAGCGGCTTGACCTCGCCGACGGGCACCTCG
The DNA here is from genome assembly GCA_023421395.1 of Bacillota bacterium. Lineage (GTDB taxonomy): Bacteria > Bacillota > Clostridia > Christensenellales > Aristaeellaceae > JAEZHK01. Next base: position 3,273 of record JAEZTL010000041.1, read on the forward strand.
GCCGACATCACCGCCGAAACCGACAGCTCCGCCAGATAGACCCGCCGGTTCTCCAGATCAAACCGCGCCGCTACGTCCGGATGCACCTCGCCCATCTGGCCCAGCACGGCGTTTCCAGCATTGACCACTGCCCGGCGGCCCGGATGCAGCCAGTTTTCGCCGCCCGTCTCCACCTTCGCCTCGATGCCGAAGCGCTGCATCAGACACACCACCGCGTCGCGGAGTTGGTAGAAGTTAACGCCCTCGCCGTACATGCCCAGGGTCAGCGTTGGGATTTCTTCCGGCAACTGATGAGGTTCGGTTTTTTTGAAGGCGTTGGAGAGCTCGAACAGCCGGGCCTCCGCATTGCCGCGGTTCAGGTTGGTGGCCAGGGCGGAAAGCATCGACGGGGCCATCGTGGTGCGCATCACCGACGTGTCTTCGCCCAAGGGGTTCCGGACCGGAAGCGGGTCGAGCCGCCAGTCGCCCTCATCAAAGCCCATGGCCTCCAGCCACTTGGGGGAAACAAAGGAGTAGTTCAGCGCCTCATAGAAATTCATGCCCACCAGCGTTTCCTTCGCGCGGTCACGGAAGCGCTGCTTTACCGAGCGCTCGCCCAGCATCGTTTCACCTTTTGGCAGCGTGGAGGGGATGGCGTCGTAGCCATAGAGCCGGAGCACCTCCTCAGCCAGATCCGCCTCAGTCTCGATGTCGCCGCGCCAGGCGGGCGGTACTGAGGTCAACTCGTCGCCGGAGAGCGTGGTATCGATATTAAGACCATTCAGGATCTCCTCCATCCGCTCCGGCGGAACCTCAATGCCGATCAGCTTCTGGATGCGGCGGACGCTGGCGGTAATCTCCCGCTCCTTGACGGGGTTCGGGTACAGGTCGATGACGCCGGGCGCCACTTCTCCGCACTCCAGCATGTTCACCAGCATGGCGGCGCGCTCCAGCGCCTCCATGGTGTTCTCCACGCATACGCCCTTTTCAAAGCGGGCGGAGGATTCGGTGCGGATGCCCAGCGCGCGGCTGGTGAGGCGGGTACCCGTGCGGTCGAAGGCGGCGCACTCGAACAGCACGCTTTGGGTGCCCTCGCCGATTTCGGATTCCTCGCCGCCCATGATGCCGGCCAGGCCCGTGGCGTTCTCCGCGTCCGCGATGACCAGCATGTCATCGGTCAGCGAGTGTTTCTTTCCATCCAGCGTGGTCAGCGTTTCGCCGCGCTTCGCGCGGCGCACGACGATCCGGCCCTCCCGCACCTTTCCGAGGTCGAAGGCGTGCATCGGGTGGCCGGTCTCCAGCATCACGAAGTTGGTGATGTCCACGATGTTGTTGATGGGCCGGATGCCCGCCGCGTGCAGGTAGGCGCGCATCCACTTTGGAGACGGACCGATCTTGACATTCGTTACCACCCGCGCGCAGTAGCGCGGGCAGAGCACGTCGTCACGCACCTCTACGGATGCGTACTTCCCGATGGGCTCTCCCTTTTCCTCGACTTCGATTTCCGGCATCACGCAGTACTCGCCCAACACCGCCGAGCTCTCCCGGGCGATGCCCCAGACGCTCAGGCAGTCCGGCCGGTTGGCCAGGATTTCAAAATCCACCACGTCGTCGCCCAACCCCAGAACGCCCTTCACGCACACGCCGGGGGAAACCTCGTCTGTGATGACCAGAATGCCCTCGTCGCCCACGTTCGGGTACAGCCCCGGGGGCACATTCAGCTCCGGTCCGGAGCAGATCATGCCGTAGGACTCCACGCCGCGAAGCTTGCCCTTTTTGATCACGCCGCCGGGCAGCCGCGCGCCCTCGAGGGCCACCGGTACCAGCTGGCCCGCCCCTACGTTTGGCGCGCCGCATACGATCTGAAGCGGCGCCTCCCGGCCCACGTCCACCGTGCACACATGCAGGTGGTCGGAGTTCGGGTGGTCTTCGCAGGTGATGACGCGGCCCACCACCACGCCCTCAAAGTCCGCGCCGGTGGCGCTGATGCCCTCGACCCCGGTTCCGCTCATGACCATGCGTTTCGCATACTCGGCCGTATCCATTTTGACGTCCACGTACTCGCGCAGCCAGTTCATCGGTACTTTCATCGGGAAACCTCCTTACCGGAACTGCGCCAGAAAGCGCAGGTCATTTTCATAGAAATAGCGCATGTCGGGTACGTTGTATTTCAGGATCGTCAGCCGCTCGACGCCCATGCCGAAGGCGAAGCCGGTGTACTTGGCGGAGTCGATGCCGCACATGTCCAAAACCTTCGGGTTTACCATGCCACAGCCCAGCACCTCGATCCAGCCGCTGCCCTTGCAGATGCGGCAGCCCGCGCCTTTGCAGGCGGAACAGCTGACGTCGAATTCCGCGGACGGCTCCGTGAACGGGAAGAAGGATGGGCGAAAGCGGGTCCGGATGTCGTCGCCAAAGAGCTTCCGGGCGAAAAGATCCAGCGTTCCTTTGAGATCGCCCATCGAGATGCCCTCGCCCACTACCAGGCCCTCAAGCTGGTGAAACACCGGCGAGTGGGTGGCGTCCGACTCATCCACGCGGTACACGCGGCCGGGGCAGACAATGCGGATCGGCGGCTTCCGGGTGGTCATCACCCGGGCCTGCACCGGCGAGGTGTGGGTGCGCAGTACAATTTCGTCGTCGATGTAGAAGGTGTCCTGCGCATCCCGGGCCGGATGGTTCTTGGGCAGGTTCAGAAGCTCAAAGTTGAAGTGGTCGAATTCCACCTCCGGCCCCTCGACCACCGAGAAGCCCATGCCGGTGAAGATGGAGAGCAGCTGGTCCTGCACCAGATACATCGGGTGCAGACTGCCCACGGAGCGCGTCTGCCCCGGCAGCGTCACGTCGATGGCTTCGGATTTCAGCCGCGCTTCCTTCGCGGCGCCCTCGAGCGCCTCAGCGCGCGCTTCGATCGCCTGCTCGATTTTCTCGCGGGTGGCGTTGACCAGTTGACCCAGTCTGGGCCGCTCGTCCGCCGGCGCCTGGCCCAGGCTTCGGAGAAGGCCGGTCAGCTCGCCCTTGCGCCCCAGTACGCGCACCCTGAGCTCCTCCAGCGCCGGAAGGGTTTCGAGCGTCCCGAGCTCCTGAAATACGCGGGATTGGATTTCCTGAATGATCTTTTGCATAAATGCTCCTCCTTCGGAATGCAAAAAGCCCCGCCCCAAACTGGGGCGAGGTCTCGCGGTACCACCCAAATTCGCCCGCGCCCATTGGACGTCAGGCCTCTCATCCGATATCGAGGATGAATCCGCGCGGGCCTACTGGTCTTTCAGCCCGCGTGCTCCGGAGCGAACTTCCCCGGTTCCCTGGCCCGGCGCGCTTTCAGCCGGCGGCGCGCCTCTCTGTCGGGCCGGTACCCCCGGCTACTCTTCTCCATCATCGCTTGATTTGCATTAAACTATAGCATAGCCCGCCTGGGTCGGCAAGTTAAGAATCAGTCGCTATCCTCGTTTTCCTCTTGGGCGGCCTCGTCGGCCTCGGCGATTTCAAGGTAACGCTCGAAGATTTTTTCGAGCAGATCCTCATCCTCAATGCCCACGTAGGCGTCGTCGCCATCCTCGCCTGTCTCGATGCGCAGGATGACGACTTCGTCCTCGTCCACATCTTCGACCTCGTCGATGGGCACCAGCAGCACGTAGGGATCGCCCTCATATTCGACCGTCATCAGATGTTCGAAGCGGACGGGCTTGCCGTCCTCGTCGATCAGTTCAATGATCTCGTTGCCGCTCTCCATCCTGTTGTCTTCCATGTCAGGCCCTCCCCTGTTCGTCCGGTTCTTCCGGAGGCCATCCGCCGCCATCCAGAAAGCTCTGCAGGATGTAGGTGGCGGCCAGTTTGTCGACGACTTCCTTGCGTTTTACGCGCCGCACATCGCCCTCCAGCAGCACGCGACGGGCCATCATGGTGGTCAGGCGCTCGTCCTCATGCCGCACTTGAAACCCGGCCGCTTCCAGCGCTCCGGAGAACGCCATGATCCGCTCGGCCTGCGGACCGAGGGAGCCGTTCATGTTTTTCGGCAGCCCCACCAAGACGCGCTTCGTCTCGTATTTTGAGGCCAGTTCCGAAATGCGCTGAAGGTCTTTCTCCAGCCCTTTGGTGAAGATGGTCTCGACACCCTGCGCCGTCAGTCCCAGCGGATCGGATACTGCCACGCCGATGCGCTTCTCTCCGACGTCCAGCGCCAGCACGCGCGGCTTAAACACGGTCATCGCTCGGAGGTGTGCTGCGCGACGTAGAAGCTGACCAGTTCCTCCAGGATTTCGTCCCGCTCCAGCCTGCGGATGAGCGATCGTGCGTTGTTGTAGCTGGTGATGTAGGTCGGATCGCCTGACACAATGTAGCCCACGAGTTGCATGATTGGATCATGTCCCTTTGCTTTGAGCGACTGATAGACCGAGAGGATGATCTCCTCGGCTGTGTCCGACGAAGTCGGGGCATAATTGAATTTGCTGGTTTCGCCAAATTTGCTGTTCATAATGCACCGCCTTCCAGCAGCGAATGGGCTCTTATTCCCATTATACTACAGCATGGCGCAATTTTCAATCATTTATTCGCGCCGCGCGGCCCATACCCGGAGACAGGTTTTTGTGATCAGGAGAACCGGCAGCGCGAACAGCATGCCGGCGACGCCGCCGATGCTGCCGCCTACGGCGATGGCGATCAGGATGGCCGCCGGGTGTACGCCCATCACGCCGCCCATGATGCGGGGGCTGATCACCAGGCCGTCCAACTGCTGTACCGCGAACAGAATGAAAAGCGTCATTGCGGTTTTGCCCAATCCCTCGGCCAGCGCGGAGACCGTCACCGGAATTCCGCCCAGAAACGGGCCAAAGTACGGGATCAGATTGAATACCGCGACGATTGTGCCCATCAGGAGCGGGTTTTTGAGGCCGATGACCCAGAAGCCGATCCCGGCGATGGTACCGACGATCAATGAGATCGTCACCTGCGCGCGGAGGTACAGGCGGATCGTCGCTTTCGCGCTGGAGGCCATTTTAAGGACGATGCGCCGCGCGGCCTGCGGGATGGCCAGCTCGAGGTAGAGGAGCATCCTGTCCCGGTCGGCGAGGAAATAGTAGCCCAGTGCGATGGTCATGATCGCAACCGCGAATCCTCCAGCGACGGAGCCGGCCATGGACAGCGTACCGCCCAGCGCGCGCCCCACCGCCTCGTTGATCGCCGAGGCGTTGATGCCGGGCGACGGCAGCGGCGGCAGGGACTTCGACGCAAGCCATTGGTTGACGCCCTCCAGCGCCTGGCTGGCGGAACGCATCAGTTCCGGCGCTCGCTCCGCCAATTCGCCGATCTGGCCGATCAGCGGCGGAACCAGCATCAGCAGCGCGCCGGTGACGGCCAGAAACGCCGCGGCGAGGCTGACGCCGGCTGCGGCCGGGCGGCTTAGGCGCGTCTCGAGGCGTCCGCAGAGCGGTTCCAGCAGAAACGCAAGGACGCCGCCGCCCAGCGCCATCTTCAGCGCCAGCAGAGCCTGCCGCCAGAATAGGCACATAAGCAGCAGCGCCGCTACGCCCAGCGCCGCGAGTTTTATCGGTCTTGCCAGACGTCCATCCACAGGCTTCTTACCTGCCCCACAACTTTTCAGCTTTGTCGGTCACTTTCTGAACGGAGTCAGTCGCCATCCGTTTCATCCGGCGCTGCGCCTGCGTATCCATCATCCCGAGCGCCGCCACCGCCGCCACGCCAATCAGCGCGCCGGCGATCACCCCCGTAAAGGTTCCGTTCCTCATGCTCGCTCCCCCTTTCTCCATCGCATTCCAGAATCACGCTTCCCTGATTCGCGGTCCAGCCGTACACGTACCGCCTGCCGCGCGCCAGGTCCTCCCACCAGCCACTGGAAAGCTCCAGCGCCGCGACGCGGCGTGTGCCTTCGTCCACCAGCGCGCCGGTGATTGCGCCGAGAATCTGCCCGTCGGTGGTGGTGGCTCGGCGGATTGTGAGACCGCGCTCGCCGCAGGGGCGAACGCCATCGTCCGCCACCAGCACCGCCACGTCGCCCAGAAGGCTCACGGCGCAGGCGGGGATAAAGCGATTTCCGCGGAGCCCGCGGGCAATCCTTAAGCCTGTGACCTTCGTCAGTCCTTCGTCCAGCGTCAGGCAGGCCACATGGCCGATGCGCTTTCCGTTCAGGATGACCGGCATGCCGACAAACGCCTTCACGCCCTTCACATCGGCACCCTCCAAGCAAAAATTCCGGCAATCCCATTTTGCGTAGGGACGCCGGAAACGATGCGCGCCAATGTTTTCAGTTTTGCCAGCGGACGTATCAGAGGGACAGTTTTTCCAGCATGTCGGCAAAACGCTTTTCAGGCGGGGCCTCGAAACGCATGGTTTCGCCGGTGGACGGGTGGACGAAGCCCAAGCGGAACGCGTGCAGCAACTGGCCGCCTTCCACCGGGATCGCGGGTTTCTTTGGGCCATAGACCGGATCGCCCACCAGAGGATGACCAATGGAAGCCATATGTACGCGAATCTGATGCGTTCGCCCTGTGGTGAGGCGTGCCTCGATCAGCGTCGCCCCGTGAAGCCTTTTCAGCACGCGCCAGTTGGTTCGGGCGCTGCGGCCGCCCGGAACGATGGCCATGCGCTTGCGATCGGCGGGGTGGCGTCCGATGGGCCCGTCCACGAAGCCCTCGTCCGCTTTCAGGGTTCCGTAAACAATCGCCATATAGGCCCGCTCCACCGTATGGGCCTTGATCTGCTCGGACAGCGCCGCATGGCTGAAGTCGTTCTTCGCGACCAGCAAAAGCCCCGACGTATCCTTGTCGATCCGGTGCACGATGCCGGGCCGGAGGGCTCCGCCGATGCCGGACAGATCCGTCAGGTGGTGCAACAGGGCGTTGACCAGCGTACCGTCATGATTGCCGGCGGCCGGATGGACCACCATACCGCTGGGCTTGAAAATTACCGCAAGGTCGGCGTCCTGATAACGGATGTCCAGCGCGATGTCCTGGGCGGCGGCGTCGGCATCCTGCGCCTCCGGGATCTCAAACCGCACACACATGCCCGCTTTGAGCGCAAAGCCCGCTTTCGTCTCCGGTTTTCCGTTCACGGACGCGCCGCCGGACCGGATGATCGAGGCCGCCCGCGAACGGGTCACGCCGGCACACTCGGACAGGAAAACGTCCAGCCGCTGGCCGTCTGAGCGCTGGTCAAGCGTCCACTCCATCCGCACCCTCCCCCTTCGTCATGAGCGCGCCCAGGGCGCTCAGCGCCGCACCCACCGACACACAGATGTCGGCCGCGTTGAACACCGCAAAGCGCACGAACGTCAGCTCGATGAAGTCGATCACGTAGCCCAGCGCGATCCGGTCGATCACGTTGCCGATGCCGCCGGCAATTACCATGCAAAGCCCGAGCCGGAGGAGACGGCTCCTGGGCTTTTTGACCGCAAGAAACGCGATGATTGCCGCAATGAGCAGCGCGTTCAGCGCGACGATGAGCCAGCGTCCGCCCGACAGCATCGAAAACGCGACACCCGTGTTCCGGGCGTAACGGAAGCGCATAAGGCCGGGCACCGCCTCCAGCGCGCCGCCATGACGCTTGAGAAGCCAGCCTTCGGCCCAGAGCTTGGTCAGTCGGTCCGCCGCGATCAAGAAAAGTGTCCAGATTGCGTAGAGCATTTTCCCTCCAGCGCTACCATGTCCGGATTCTTACCATTTCATACAAACAGCCCTGCCGCGAAGCAGGGCTGTTGAAACGGAGGCGTTACGGCTCGTCGTCGCCCTTGTTGGCGTCGATCCGGGGTTCGTCGGCCAGGGAACTCTCGTCCAGCTTGAATGCGTGGAGCTGCTCGCGCACCAGCCGCTTGAAGCGGATGCGGTAGTCCTCGGTGGCCTTGCGAACGCCCTCCAGTTCGACCTTGGCGCTGTCGATCTCAGCCTTATGCTGCGTCATCACCGCGCCAACTTTTTCCTCAGCTTCGGAGACCATTGAAACGGCCTTCTTCTTGGCCTCGTTGACGGTATCGTCCGCGATGCGCTGGGCGCTCAGCAGCGTTTCGCGCAGCGTGGATTCCAGGTTGCGAAAGTAGGCCTCGTCGGTGGTCTGAATGGGCTTGACTTCCGGCATAACCGGCGCGACGGGCGCGACGGGCGCCGGCGCAGCGGGAACAGGGGCCGCCATGCGATCGCTGATCGCCTTGTCGGCCATCGCGCGCGCCTCCTGGGCCTGCTGCAACAAGGTTTTGTTCTCCTGGATCAGGGCTTCCATCTGGTCGGCGATCTCATCCAGAAAATCATCGACCTCGTTTTCAGAATAACCATGCTTTTGCTTGGTAAATTCCTTCTCGCGGATATCCTTGACGGTGACCATGTGCGCTTCATCCTTTCTTCGCCAGAAATTACGGGGATGCGCGACCGTTCGGCAAGATATAATAAACCTTGCATATAATTTCTCCACCGATCGGCATAATCCTCTCGTTTACCGAAAAATAACCCGTTCAGCGCGCGCCGAAACGCGTCATTCGGATGCCAAGCCGGCCCTTCTTGGTGGTCCCCTGTTCCTCGTCCACGTGCAGTCTGCCGTAGCCGCGGACGGAAATCAGGTCTCCAGCGCGAACGCGCGCGTCCGTGCGCTCCTCTGGCAGGTGGTTGAGCTTCACCAGCCCGCGCCGGATCAGCTCCTGCGCCTCGGCCCGGCCCAGAGAGAACCCGGAGGCGGCCACCGCGTCCAGCCGCATGGACATGACGGTATCCCGGACGGGCACACCCTCTTCGACGGGGAGGGCCTCGCCGACGGCCTCGCGCAGCGTGAGCTTCGCGCGGCCCGCGCCGGTCAGATCCCGAAGAAGGACAGGCACGGCGGATTCCAGCGCGAAAAGATACGCATAAGCTTCGCCCACCACGATGTCGCCCAGCAGCGACCGCTCGATGCCCAGCCCCAGCGCCGCGCCCAGAAGATCCCGGTGCGCGATCTTCGCGTAGGCGGCGTTCCAGTCAACCCGTAGGCAGACAACGGGCCATTCTTCCGGCGCGGCGAACGCGTGGAACGCGGCGACGCAGCGCTCCGCGCCCTCGTATCCACCCCAAAACGACACTTCGACGCCCTCCGCCCGCGCGCAGCGTACCGCCTCGGAAAGAAGCGGCGGCTCCAGAAAGCGGGTAAAGCGCGCCTGGCCGCGATTGGCGGCGCGGCATAGGTCCAGCATATGCGCCCGATCGAGATCGTCCTTCACAGCATGACCGAGATCAGCCACTGAAACAGCCAAGCGAGCAGCTGCCGGGCGATGGAGAGCGCCAGGAGCGCGAACAGCGCGCTGACGTCAAAGCGCAGCCCCCGTCGGAGCAGCAGGCTCGAAAGGCCCCGGAAAGGCGCGACCAGCGGCTGTGCGATGCGGCTTAAAAGCACGTACAGCCGGTTGATGGGGCTTGCAATCCAGCTCAGCACGCAGTAGGCCACCAGCACATACTGCAGAATGCTCAGAAAGATGTCAAAACCCTGATATACTTTTACGAGAATGTAGTAATGCATGTCTTTTAATAGTGCCGCTCGGCTTCGTTGGTCATGGCGACCTCCACATTGTTCGGTGCAATCAGGTAGGTCTTGTCGGATGCCTTGCGCAGCGTCGCACCCAGCGCGAAGGCAGCGCCGCACAGCGTGTCGATACCGCGCTGAATCGTCTTTTCTTCCATTTCCTCCAGATTGAGGAGTACTGTCTTCGAGTCCATCAGGTCCGTGATCACGTCCCGGCACTCTTCCAGCGTGTGCAGGTAGTAGATGACGGTCTGATGCCTGGAGTCGTTCTGCATGGTAATGACGTTGCCGCGGGACTGGGGAGGCTGCTCGATGCGGTCAAACTCATCCCGGATGGGATCACCCCGGTATGGGGAAGCGGCGCGGAGGGGCTGCGAGGCGCGAACGGAATAATCCTGCCGGGGGGCCTGCCGGGTCTCCTGACGGGGAGGCTCAGGCTCAAAGCGGCCTGAACGGTATTCGCCCGCAGCGCCGGAGCGATAGGAAGAACGCGGCTCCGCCGCGCTGCGGCCGCCGTAGCGATCGTAGTCTCTGGAAGAAGCGCCCTGCGCATAGGCACCCTGGCTGTAGGAACCCTGAGACGCATATCCCGCTCCATACCCCGGCTGTTGCCGGACGGGCCGGGCGTTCTCCGCGCCGCGGCGCGGTGGCGTATACGTCTGCGCGCCGGCGGATTGACGGTTGTAGGCCGTTTCAGGTTCATCGTCCACCAAGCCGATGAATTCCAGGATTTTATTAAAGCCTCCGCGCGCCATGAATTGTCCTCCTCAAACCTTCGATGAAGCCGGCGCCGGTCTCGCGCCGAAAATCGCGGAACCCAGGCGCACCATCGTGGCGCCCTCCTCCGCGGCAATCGTATAGTCTCCGCTCATGCCCATGGAGAGCACGCGCATGTTCGTGTTTTCAATGGCCTCTTCCCGAAGCCTGTCAAACCACGTCCGCATCCTGCGAAACAACGGCCGCAGCGCCTCCGGATCGCTCGTCAGCGGCATGATCGCCATCAGACCCTCCACGGAAAGGCCGGGGAGCCTGGAAATCTCCCGCAGGAAAGGGACGAGCTCCGCCTCCGGGAGGCCCGATTTCTGCGGCTCTGAGGCGATGTTGACCTGAACCAGCACGGGCATGCGCCTGCCCGCCATGCCTGCGCGCAGGTCGATTTCCCGAGCCAGCGCCAGCCTGTCCAGCGACTGAACCATTTGTGCCATGCCCATCAGATATTTTACTTTATTCGTCTGCAATTGTCCAATGATATGCAAACGAAAATCAGGATTTAACGCTGGGAATTTTTCTCGGGCCTCCTGCACGCGGTTTTCGCCGATGACGCGGATGCCCGCATCGTAGGCCATGTTGATGGTTTCCGCGTCCTGCGTCTTGGTGACGGCGCAGACCGTCACATCGCCCCACCGCGCCGACGCTTCCGCGAGGCGGGCGCGGCAGGCGCTGAGATTGGCCGCCAGAAGCGCTCGATCCACGCCATCGCCTCCCCTTTGGTTCCCCTTGATGCGGTTTCGCGCTCCCGCGTTACGGCAAGATCACGCGCCAGCCGATGGAAAGCGTGCCCTCCACCAGCGGCTGGATGATCGCGTTTTGGCTGTCGCTGGACAGCACCTCCACCGGTACGAAGGTGCCGCCCGGCACGTCGCTCACGGTGACGCCCGGCTGCCCGTTGACCATGGTGATCGCCTTGACAGGCACCGAGAGGCCCGTGAGGTTGATGCCGATCATCGCCCGGCCGTAGCGCTTGTTGATCAGCGGCCCAATGTCCGACTCCATTTCCAGCTGGGCCATGACCTGGCCGCTGGCCTTGAGCATGCGCACCACCTTGCCGGAAAAGGCGCTGCCTTCAAAGCCTTCGAACTGAACGGTGAAAACCTGCCCGGTGACGGGATTCCAGCTGGTGTCGCCGGACAGGAGCACCACGTACCATTTTTCCGGGTTGACGATCCGGAAGATGTTCTGCTTGAGCCGGGACTCGCCTGTATCCGGCGTCCTTCCGGCCAGGATTGAGCGGATGTCCTCGATGGTGATGGCTTCCAGGTTGTCCGGCGTCAGAAACTGTTCGCTGCCGTCCAGATAGAAGCTGACGATGCCGGAGGCGTCCGCGTTCTCCGCCGTGCGCCAGGAGGCGATGGCGTTTTCGCGCTTGGTTTCTTCCTCGTAAAGGCTGTTGAGTTTGGGATCCTCCCGCCGGTTCTGGCTCAGGTAGCTCTGGCGGGCGCCCATGGCGCTCTGCAGCTGCTTTTCCAGATTGATCAGGCTGCCCCGCGTTTTTTCGCGGATCAGCGTCTTGAGTTCCAGCGCCTTCTGCTGCACGTTGGCTTCCAGCCGCTCCAGTTCGGCGTCTACGATGTTGTCCAGAATCGAGCGGTGGTAGGCGCGGATGTTCTGGCGCACGGTTTCCAGTTGCTTGATCTCTTTCTCCGAATAGCCGGCGGAGTAGACATCGGCGATTTCCTGCCCCTTGGCCACCTCGGCGCCCTCGGCTGCCACGTACACCACCTGTCCGCTGCCCTCGTAGGAGGTAACCGTTTCATCCCGGACAATTACGGCGTCCAGCGACTGGGCGTAGGAGGTCGCGGCCATGGTGACGATGGCCTCCGACGAACCCAGCGGCGCAAGCTCGCGGATTACGAAATAAAGCCCGATTCCGATCAGAATCAGGAATAGATAAAACCGAGCGGTGACCCGTCTTCTGCGCATCAAAATCCCTTTCTGGGCACAGGCGTAAGGCCGCCTGACAGGGTTCTTAACATTCCACCATTATACCGAATTTTCTTTTTGGATGCAACCGTTTCTGTTGACAGCCGCTGGACAAAATGATTATAATTAGATGAAATTGCCTGGAGGGAGCAACATGCCGAATGTTGGCCGGATGGCCTTTCTGCTTTTTGGGATTCCGGTGTACTGGTACGGCCTTCTGATTACGTCCGGCGTACTGGCGGGGCTTTTGCTCGCGTCTCTGCGTGAAAAAGCCTTTGGCCTACCCAAGGACGCGTCTGTCAACATGGCGCTTTGGGTCGTTCCGGCGGCGATCGTCTGTGCCCGCATCTACTACGTGGCCTTCACCTGGGACCACTTCAAGGACGACCTGCTCAGCGTATTCAATCTGCGCAGCGGCGGCATGGCGATCTACGGCAGCCTGATCGGCGGCTTTGTGACGGGGATGATCTACGCGAGGGCGCGCAGGATACGGCTTCAGACGCTGTGCGATCTGGCCGCCCCCGCCATCGCGCTGGGACAGGCGATCGGCCGTTGGGGGAATTTTTTCAATCAGGAGGCCTACGGTGTCGCCATCAGCAACGCGCGCTTTCAATTTTTCCCCGCAGCCGTGTGGATTGAGGATCAGTCCGGTTGGTTTGCGGCCACGTTTTTTTACGAATCCGCCTGGTGTTTTCTGATCGTCCTGTTTTTGCTGATTGCGGAGCGGCGGGGCTTCTTCCGCCGTCCCGGAGAGGAGTTCCTCTGGTATGTGACGCTGTACGCCTTCGAGCGCATGCTTGTGGAAGGGTTGCGCACCGACAGCCTCTACTGGGGGCCGATCCGCGTATCCCAGGCGCTCAGCCTGGCGCTGTTCATCGCCGGCGCGGTTGCGATTGTCTTGCTGCGCAGACGTGAGAACCGGACGAAGGAGGATTAATATGCGAAACCTGACCCTGCTCACGGATCTGTACCAACTGACGATGATGTACGGCTACTGGAAGTGCGGCATGAAAAACGATCTCGCCGTGTTCGACATGTTCTACCGGAAGCCCTGCGAAACCATGAACTACGCGATCATGGCGGGCGTCGAGCAGTTGATCGATTACATCAATCACCTCAATTTTGACGACGAGGCGATTGCCTACCTGCGCTCGCTCGATCTGTTTGAGGAAGGTTTTCTGGACGCGCTCCGGGATTTCCATTTCACCGGCGACATCCAGGCGGCGCCTGAAGGCACGATGGTGTTCCCCGGAGAGCCGCTGGTACGCGTCACCGCGCCGATCTTCGAGGCGCAGTTGATCGAGACCACGCTGCTCAACATCATCAATCACCAGACGCTGATCGCCACCAAGACGAGCCGCGTTGTGCAGGCGGCGGAGGGCGGCAGCATTCTGGAGTTCGGCCTGCGCCGTGCGCAGGGACCGGATGCGGGAATTTACGGCGCGCGGGCGTCGGTCATCGGCGGTGCGGACGCCACCAGCAATGTGCTGGCCGGGCAGATGTTCGATATTCCGGTGCGCGGTACCCACGCCCACAGCTGGGTGATGAGCTTCCCCGCGGAGATCGAGGCATTCCGTGCCTATGCGAAATGCTTCCCGGACGCCTGCCTTCTGCTGGTGGACACTTACGACACGCTGAAAAGCGGTGTGCCCAACGCGATCAAGGTCTTTCGGGAATTGCGCGCGGCGGGCCACGAACCCGCGGGCATCCGTCTAGACTCCGGCGACCTCGCCTACCTGACCCGCGAGGCGCGCAAAATGATGGACGAGGCGGGCTTCCCCAACGCGAAGATTTGCGCTTCTGGTGACCTGGACGAAACGCTGATCCGCGACCTCCTCCTGCAGGGCGCGAAGATCGACATCTGGGGCGTGGGTACGAAGCTGATCACCAGCATGGACTGTCCGGCGCTGGGCGGCGTGTACAAGCTGAGCGCGCGCATGGAAAACGGCGCCTTTGCGCCGAAGATCAAGATCAGCGAAAACCCGGCCAAGGTCACCAACCCGGGCGTCAAAAAGCTGCTGCGCCTCTATGACAACAAGACCGGCAAGGCCATCGCCGACCTGATTGCGCTGGAGAGCGAGACGTTCGACGAATCCAAACCGCTGACCATCTTCGATCCGGTGGACACCTGGAAGATGATGACGCTGACGGATTACCGGGTCAGCGAGCTGCATGTGCCGCTGTTCAAGGGCGGCAAGCAGGTCTACAAGTCTCCCGGTCTCAAGGAGATACAGGCCTACCATTTCAAGGAAATGGACACCTTCTGGGATCAGTACAAGCGCAATCTGAATCCGCACATCTACAAGGTAGACCTGTCCGACGGGCTGTGGATGCTCAAGCAGTCGATGCTGAAAAACAAGGCGGACCAAGGCTATTGACAGGATACATCCGTGACCGCGGCGTGGGCGCCGGTTTCAGAGATTCCGTTGGATTTCCTTCGTGCGGTCACCGCTGCCGGCGGGGTGTCCCATGTGCGGCCACTCCGGTAAGCCGTTTGAGCCGGCAATGCCAGCCAAAACATGAAAGTTGGACGGCTTAATTAATCAAAACAAGAGCGCCGGAAAGCCTTGCGGCTTTCCGGCGTCCGCAACGGCCGGGCGTTTCGCCCTCCCCGCTGCGTTTTTGATCCGGCCTTACCCCATCTGCGTCTTCAGCTGCTGGAACTTTTGCCGCGCGGCCTGAATCTCAGGCTGCGGCGCGTCTTTGGTCTGGTACCAGCCCATCTGGTTCATCCGGTCAAAGACGCTGTACTGACTGGTCGCGCACTCGTTGAAATTGTCGGTCAGCACTTGCCTCAGCTGCGGACAGGTGGCTTCGGGCAGGAAGGTGGAGTAGGACGAAATCAAGTACTTCTCCTGCGTCAGCAGGTCTTCCATCATGTCCTGTTCGTTGAGCACGGAATTCTGGTTCGGATTCTGATTCATCGTAAAGCTCGCCTCCTCATGCGTGGCTGTTCAGGTAGTTGAACAGTCGGTCAAAGTGCGTACGATGCTTCATGGCCAGGTCGCCCGCCAGCGTCTTGAGCGACGGATTGGTCAGCGTCTTGGCGTACTGTTCCGCCTTCTTACAGGCGAGAAACTCATGTTGCATCTGATCTTCGAGGATGGTCAGACTCTTCGTTTGAATCGCCGCGCTCCCTTGATTCGCCATACCGTTTCCCTCCCCTTTCATTGGATCGCGTTTATTTTGCCCGCCCAGCGGGGCGGAAAACCGAGGTGATTTTTTCCATGGCATTCGTTACCTCCATCGAGAAGACGGGCCCGGTCTATCGGATTTACGCGGACGGACGGCTCATGGTGCGCGTCGATCGCGCCTCCTACGAGCGCGCGCCGCTGGGCGAAGGCGACGAGGTGGACGAGGGAAAGTACCTGGAGGCGCTTGAGCGCATCCAGCAGCCCCTGGCCTACGAGGCGGCGCTGACCGCGCTGGAGAGATCCGGAAAGAGCGAGAAGGCGCTCAGACGCTGGCTGAACCTGCGGGGATACCAAAGCGGCGCCGTCGACGCCGCCATCGGACGGCTCCACCGTGCGCGCCTTCTCGACGACGCCGCCGAGGCCGAGCGCCTGGTGGAATCGGCGGTGTCGGGCGGACTATCCAAAAACGCGATCCGGCGCAAGCTTCTATCGAAAGGCATCGGGGATGGCGATGCGCAGCGGGCGCTCGCCGCCGTTTCCGACCAAGATCAGCTCGCGGCCGCAAAAAAAATTGCCGAGAAAATGCGCCCACGGTACGCCGCGCAGGACAGCCGCGCCGCGCGGGCCAAACTCTCGCAGGCGCTCGCGCGGCGCGGCTTCTCGTGGGACGTGATCGATCAGGCGTTGTCCGGCCGGGACGAATGAGCTACTGGCGCTCGTAGCTGCCGCACATGCTCTCATCCTCGGGTTTCCCGGTGCACGAGTCGCGGCAGGCATCCACGTGGATCGAGCGCAGCGAACAGAAATTCTCATCCATGCAATGATGGGTGCAGCTCTTCACGTTGCAACGGATGTCGGCGTTGGGGTTTTTGTGGCTCATGACTTTCCCTCCTTAATCTTGTCGATCCTCGTTCATTCTGCGCTCGGGCGCGGCTTTTCATGCGGCGGAAAACATGGTATAATGGCTCTCTGGAAATGGAGCGTGTAGCAAATGGCAATTGAAATCGTCGGAAAAATTGGCTCGATGGCGATGATCCGCAAGGAAGAGAATGATGTCGATTACAACATTCTCTCACGGGTCGCGTCGGAGCTGCACCCGGGCATGGTGTTTGTGACCAGCGGCGCGGCCGAGATCGGCCGGGTGGATTACA
This sequence comes from Bacillota bacterium, assembly GCA_023421395.1. GTDB lineage: Bacteria > Bacillota > Clostridia > Christensenellales > Aristaeellaceae > JAEZHK01. The sequence continues at coordinate 19,726 of JAEZTL010000041.1, forward strand.
TGAAGCGAACCGGGCGTGAACTGACCGGCGACCGGCAGGAGGCCAAGATGGACTACTGCGCGCAGGGTCAGATTGTGCTGATGGAAAACTACCGCACGTTCTCGCGGCCGGAGTATTCGATCCGGCAGCTGCTGGTGGAGCACCAGCACTTCAACGACGACGCCAAGCGCGAGAACATCCGGAGGCTCCTCTTGCGCGCTGCGGAGCAGAACGCGATTCCCATCGTGAATTACAACGACCCCGTTTCGGACGACGAGATTCTGAAGATGGAACTCAACTCGTTGAAGCAGTACCATGAGCATGTGGTGGAGTGCGTCGACAACGACGAGACGGCCGCGGTGATCTGCGAGCTGGTGGACGCCAAGTTCCTGGTGATCCTGTCCTCTACAGAGGGCATCTACCGGGATGCCGCCGACCCGGGTACGCTGGTGACGGACGTGCTGGCGAAGACGCCGGAAGCGCTCATTGAAAAGGTGCGCGTTTTGCAAAAGAGCTGCGACGGCGCCAGCCGCGCCGGCGCGGGCGGCGCCCGCGCCAAGCTGGAGTTTGCGGTGAGGCCGGCGCTGAAGGGCGCGACGGTCATCATCGGTCACGCGCGCCATGGCATCAACGCCTTGCTCGCCGGCAAGGTTCCCCATACGAGGATCGGCGTGGTCAGGGATTGAAAAAGCAAGGAACAGGGCATGGGCGGACGCTGTCCCCCATGCCCTGTTTTTGTGCGAAACCTTCTCTTTATGCCTCCTCCGCCGCCAGCACCTGGGCGCCGGCCCGGGGAGCGGCGCGGCCGGGCGCTCTGCCCAGCGCCAGCTCCAGCGCCTCCTCCAGCGACTTGATGGCGATGACGCGGATGGACTTTTCCGCGTAGCGCGCCTGATAGTTCTCTTCCGGGATCAGCACCCGCTTCAGCCCCGCCTTGACGGCCGCGTCGATCTTCTGGGAGACGCCGCCCACCGGCAGCGCCTTGCCGTATACCGACAGCTCGCCGGTCAGCGCCACGTCGCAGGCCACCGGCATGCCGTCGATGGCGGACGCCACCGCCACGGCCATCGCTATGCCCGCGGAGGGGCCGTCCACCGGCACGCCGCCGGGGAAATTGATGTGTACGTCGTAGCGGTCCACGTCAATCCCCCGTGCCCTGAGACAGGTCAGCGCGTTTTCGGCGGCCGCGCGGGCCATGGAGCGCCTGCGCATGGTGCGGCCCCGTCCGTCACCGATGTCCTCCTCCTCGACGATGCCGGTCACGTTGATCCGGCCGATGCCGGGGGAAGCGATGGCCTCGATCTCCATCACCGCCCCCTGGTGAGAACCGTACACTGCCAAGCCGTTGACCAGGCCCGGCGCCGGCTCCTTGTGGGTACGCGGCTCGACGCGGGGCGTGTAATGACCGCTCTCCGCCACCCACTCCACATCCCGCCGCTCAATGACGTGCCGCCCATCCTGGCGTGCGACGCCGGAGGCCATTTGGACGATGTTGACCGCGTCGCGGCCGCTGTCCGCGTACCGGCCCACCAGTTGGGCCTCGTCGTCCTTCATGTAGAAGCCGGCCTTTTTCGCCGCGCCGGCGGCGATCTGCGCCAATTCCTCCCGCTCCAGCGGCCGGAAGAATACCTCCATGCAACGGGAGCGCAGCGCCTGCGGCAGGTCCTCCGGCGAGCGCGTGGTGGCGCCCACCAGCCGGAAGTCCGCCGGCAGGCCGTATTTGAAGATTTCGTGGATGTAGCGCGGTGTGGCGCGGTCGTCGGGGTTGTAGTAGGCGGACTCAAAGCGCACCAGCCGGTCCTCCAGCACCTTGAGAAGCTTGTTCATCTGCACCGGGTGCAACTCGCCGATTTCGTCCAGAAAGAGTACGCCGCCGTGGGCCCGGGTGACCGCGCCCTCCTTGGGCTGCGGAACGCCGCTGATGCCCAGCTGCCCCGCACCCTGGTAGATCGGGTCGTGTACGCTGCCGATCAGCGGATCCGCGATGGCGCGCTCATCAAAGCGCACGCAGGTGGCGTCCATCTCAATGAACGGCGCGTCCGGCGCGAAGGGCGTGCCTTCGGTTTTGCGCGCCTCTTCCAGCACCAGCCGCGCGGCGCAGGTCTTGCCCACGCCCGGTGGGCCATAGATGATGACGTGCTGCGGGTTGGGCGAGCACAGCACAGCCTTCAGCGCGCGGATGCCCTCCTGCTGGCCGATGATATCGGAAAAGTCCAGGGGTCGCACCTGCTCGGACAGCGGCTGGGTCAGGCTGATGCGCCGCAGCCGCCCGAGCTTGTCCATCTCACGGTGCCCGGCGGTGGAGCGCGGCATGCTGCCGTCGGCCCTGGGCTGCCCCTTCAGCTGCCGGTAGAAGTAGATTCCGACGATCACCGTCACCGTCAACTGAATCAGCAGAAGCACTACGGAAAACAAAAAGCATCCCCTCCCACACCTAGTATGGGAAGGGATGCCGGAAAAAAATCAGATTGCTCACACGAAGGTTCGCACTCGATTCGTCAGGACACGTTCGGCTCCGTGCGCGCAGCCTTGGGGCTGGCCTGGAGTTGCCGGCGCTTCTGCGGCGCGGCAACGGGCTCGCCCTCGATCAGATCGGGATTGGAGCCCTTCATGACCGCGTCCTCGGTAATGATGCACTTGCGCACCGTATCCTTGCCGGGCAGGTCGTACATGGTGTCCAGCATCACGCCCTCGATGATGGCGCGAAGGCCGCGGGCGCCGCTCTTGCGCTTGAGCGCAAGCCGTGCGATGGCCTTGAGCGCGTCGTCGGTGAAGGACAGTTCCACGCCGTCCATGTCCAGAAGCCGCTGATATTGCTTGACCAGCGCGTTCCTGGGCTCGGTGAGGATCTTCACCAGCGCCTGCTCATCCAATTGCTGCAGCGTGACGACCACCGGAAGCCTGCCGACAAATTCGGGGATCAGGCCGAACTTGATCAGATCCTCCGGACGCACCTGCTCCAGCACCTCGTCGCTGTTTTCGCTGGCCTTGCTCTTGATCTCCGCGCCGAAGCCCATCACCTTTTTGCCAATGCGGTTGGAGACGATCTTGTCCAGGCCGTCAAACGCGCCGCCGCAGATAAAGAGGATATTCGTCGTGTCGATCTGCAGGAAATCCTGATGCGGATGCTTGCGGCCGCCCTGGGGCGGTACGCTGGCCACGGTGCCCTCGAGGATCTTCAAAAGCGCCTGCTGAACCCCCTCGCCGCTGACATCGCGGGTGATGGAGGGGTTCTCACTCTTGCGGGCGATCTTATCGATCTCGTCGATGTAGATGATGCCGCGCTGGGCCAATTCGATGTCGTAATCCGCATTCTGGATGAGCCTGAGCAGGATGTTTTCCACGTCCTCGCCCACGTAGCCGGCCTCGGTGAGGCTGGTGGCGTCGCCGATGGCGAAGGGGACGTTCAAAATCTTGGCCAGCGTCTGCGCCAGATAGGTCTTGCCGCAGCCGGTAGGGCCCATCATCACGACGTTGGACTTCTGCAGCTCCACGTCGCCCTTGCGGGCGGGGTGGGCGATGCGCTTATAATGGTTGTAGACGGCGACGGACAGCGCCTTCTTGGCGTATTCCTGCCCAACGACGTACTGGTCGAGCACCTCCTTGATCTCGGAGGGCTTTTTGAGCGTCATCGATCCGCGATCGGAGATCATGTCCACATCATCGGCCACGATTTCCTGACACAGGAGCACGCACTCGTCGCAGATATAGACGCCCGGGCCTGCGACAATACGGCGCACCTGATCGTGCGTCTTGCCGCAGAACGAGCACTTGACGGTCTTATTGTTCAGAAAGTCATCCTGCTTTGCCATGAAGAACTCCTTTTCGTTGGCGCTCCCGCGCCTGGTAGTGCTTGCCCGTCAGCGTCTGGGCGCAACGATCTCGTCAATCAAACCGTATTCCTTCGCGTCCGCCGCGGTGAGGAAGAAATCGCGCTCGACATCCTTTTCGATTTCGCTGAGGGGCTTTCCGGTGTTCTTGGCCAGTTCCTCGTTGAGCTTCTTCTTGATGCGAAGGATCTGCTCGGCGTGGATCTGGATGTCGGTTGCCTGGCCGCGCGCGCCGCCCGAGGGCTGATGAATCATGATCTCGGCGTTGGTAAGCGCTTTGCGCTTGCCTTTGGCGCCTGCCGCCAGCAGGAACGCGCCCATGGACGCGGCCATGCCGACGCACAGGGTGGACACCTCGCACTTCAGGTACTTCATGGTATCGTAGATGGCGAGGCCAGCGGTTACCGATCCGCCCGGGCTGTTGATATACAGCTGGATGTCGGCATCCGGGTCCTCCATCTCCAGGAACAGCATCTGTGCCACGATGATGTTTGCGGCGTCGTCGTCGACCTCGCCTCCGAGAAACACGATGCGATCCTTGAGTAGCCTTGAGTAGATGTCGTAGGAGCGTTCACCCCGGTTGGTTTGCTCGATGACATACGGGATAAGGTTCATATGCGTGGCACCTCCTGTGCGGCTGAGCCGCTTGTTTTATGGTCTTCCCTCCGAAGCATTATACCCGCGCTCGCGTGGCGTCAATCGCTGACCGCGCTCGTTTTGAGGAGCTCAATGGTCTTTTCCGTTGCGGCCATGTTCTGGAAATACTTGCGATCATCCTCGGAGAGCGTCTTTTCAAACTCCTCGGCGGACTTGCCGGTCTGCGGCGCGAACTTTTCGATCTGCGCCTTGACCTCGTCCTCGGAGGCTTCGATATTCTCCGCCTTGCGGATGGCCTCCAGCACCAGCTGCGTCTTGACGCGGCGGTGTGCCTCGTCATGCTGGGATTCGCGCAGGCCCTCGATGGTCTGTCCGGTGTACTTCAGGAAGTCGTCCATGCGCATGCCCTGGTACATCATGCGAAGCTCCATGTCCCGCAGCATGGAATCGATCTGGTTCTCCACCATCGCCTCGGGAATGTCCGCCTCGGCGTTCTCCACGACGGCCTCAATGACCTCGTTCTCGAATTCAGCGTCGACGCGGTCCTGGGCGCGCTTTTCCAGCTTGGCGCGGGCGTCGTCCTTATAGGCGGCCAGCGTGTCAAACTCGGAGACGTCCTTGGCGAACTCGTCGTCCAGCGCGGGCAGCTCCTTCTGCTGGATGGAATTGACCTTCACATGAAACACGGCCGCCTTACCCTTGAGGTTTTCGGCGTGGTAGTCCTCCGGGAACGTTACGTGGACGTCCACCTCGTCGCCGACAGCGGCACCGACAAGGCCCTCTTCAAAGCCGGGGATAAAGCTGCCGGAACCGATCGTCAGGTTCTGGCCCTGGGCCGTGCCGCCCTCAAACTGTTCGTCGCCCACAAAGCCGGCGTAGTCGATATTGACCTGATCATCCAGCTTGACCGGACGGTCGGTCACGTCGATGAAGCGGGCAACGCGTTCGCGGGCGCGCTCAAGCTCGGCGTTGACATCATCGTCGGTCACAAAGACCTCGGCCTTGGCGGCTTTGACGCCCTTAAACTGGCCCAGCGTCACTTCCGGCTTGATGAAAACGGTGGCGGTGAAGGTCACCGGTTTGCCCGTGCCGATCTCCCCCACATCGACCTTCGGCTGATCCACCGGCGTCACCCCATGCTCACGCACGGCGGCGTCGTAAACTTCCGGGAAGACCGCGTCGAAGGCGTCCTCGTAGAAAATCGATTCACCATAGTGGAGCTCGATCACCTTCCGCGGCGCGTGGCCCTTGCGGAAACCGGGGATATTGATGCGCTTGACCAGCTTATGGTAGGCGCTCTCCATGCCCTTTTCAAAGATCTCAGGCTCGATTGTAAAATCAATCTTGACCTGATTGGACGAAATTTTCTCGAATGTGCTGCTCATAAAGTCAGTCCTCCCAATCTCACCGCCAAAGCGGCCATAGCCAAATAATTTTACCACAACTGACGTTCGGATGCAATGGCTAAACGTAAAATGAACTTGTGAAGCGTTGCTTTGCATGTTATAATTTGGTTGATTGTCAACCGGAGGGGTGTAATATGGAAGATTTCAGGCAGGCGCTGGCGGGCGGCGTGGTGCTCTTTGACGGCAGCATGGGCGCGCTCCTGGGGCTGATGGGCGTCGAAACGGAGTGCCCGGACCTTCTGAGCATTACGCGGCCGGACCTGATCCGCGGCATCCACGAATCCTATGTGAAGGCCGGGGCCGACGTGGTCCTGACCAACACATTCGGTGCGACTTCGATCAAGCTCGCACGGGCCGGCCTTGAGGAGCGCTCCGCGGAAATCGCCGCCGCGGCGGTTCAAAACGCGAAGGCTTCCGGCGCGCGCTTTACGGCGCTGGATTTGGGCCCCACCGGGCGTTTTCTGACGCCGGTGGGCGACGTGAGCTTCGATGACATGATGGGGTCTCTGCGCGCGTTCTGCCGCGCCGGTGCGGACGCCGGTGCGGACCTCGTCGTCATCGAGACGCAAACAGACCTTGCGGAAATGCGCTGCGCGGTTCTGGCCGCCCGGGAGACGGGGCTGCCGGTCGTGGCCTCCTCCACCTATTCCGGGAACGTCCGCACGCTGACCGGCGGCGCGCCGGAGTGCGCGGCGTTGATCGCCTGCGCGCTGGGCGCTGCAGCCGCGGGGGTCAATTGCTCCGGCGGGCCGCTGGAGATGATCCGTCCGCTCACCGCGATGCGTTCCGTATCCCCAATCCCCGTAGTGGTTCAGCCCAATGCGGGTCTGCCCTCTGTCGATCCCGAAGGCCGCGCCGTGTTCCCCTTCGGACCCGACGCGATGGTCGGCCACATGGCGGCGATTCTCGCCGCCGGCGCTTCCGCCATTGGCGGCTGCTGCGGCACCACGCCGGAGCACATCGCGAAAATGCGCCCGCTGGCGGACGCGGCAAAGGCGCCCGCCCCCGTCTGGGACGGTGTGACGAAGGTTTGTTCGTCCCGCGTTTTCATGGCGCTGGCGGAGGCAAAGCAAGCCGTCGAGGAGATCACGGATCTCGAAGCGCTTTACGATCTCGAGCCGGGTCAGGTGCCGCTGATCGATCTGACTGGGCGCTCCCCCGCCGAGGCGCGTGCGGCTTCCGAGGCGGCGCAGACGATGACGAAGGCACCGATGGCCTTCCGCGCCGGCGATCCGGAGGTGTTGGACGCGGCGCTTCAAGTCTACGCCGGCGTTGCGCTGGCGGATTGCGCAGGGCAGGAAGAGGTTTTCGCGCGCTGGGGCGCGGAGCGGCTGTAGCCGCAGCAGGAGCACATAAATAAAGCCGTTCCCAGTTTGGGAACGGCTTTTGCGCGTTCTGCGTTTACTTGATGATCGAGTAGTTGCCGATGAAGGGGAGTTCGCGGGCGTCCCCCTTCGACGCGGCGAGGTAAGTATAATACAGCGCGATCACAGCGATGGCGATATTGCACAGCGAATGCGCGATGATCACCAGCCATCCGATCACCGGAATACGGCCGAGGATCCACTCCAGCAAGCCGAAGGCGATCCAGACGACGAGAGAGGCAATCCAGATCAACAGGCCCTGATTGGCGCAGAACTTGCCAAACCGGGACTCGGGACATGCGATCAGCGGTAGAAAGAACACCAGATACCCAAGGCCGCCAAGCACTCGATTCTTCTCAACGTCGGACGGTTCAAAGCGCGTCATGCCCAACACCCCTCTCCTATGTTGAGAACATTATAGTATAATTTAACGGAAAATGCCATAGGTACGGCGATTCCGCCGCAAATTTAATGGGCAGATGAAATCTCCGGTCAGGATGCGCCGGGGATTTCGACGGCCTCCGCGCGGGTGTCCGCGCCGGAGAGCGTCACCATCACGCCGCCGCCCGACCGCCAGGTGGAATATAGCGGGATGCCGCGTTCCTCAAGCATCGCCACAATACGCGGGTCGGGCAACTCCGGCCGCTCGTCCGAATCGGTGGATACGACGGCCACAATGGGCGTCGCGGCATCGATCAGTGCCTGGCTGGTGGCGTCGCTGCCCCCGTGGTGGGCGATCTTGATCAGATCACAATCGAGGGAACGGCCGCTATTGATCAGGTCTTCCTCCTCGTCAAACTTCATATCGCCGGTCAGAAGCGCTCTGCTGCCGGAAGAGGAAAGCATCAAGACCAGCGAATTGCTGTCGTCATCCTTGTCCCGCTTCAGCGGCGCCAGCGCCGTAAAAGGCCCCGCCGCAGTCCCGGCCGACAGGTAAACCGCCTGCTGGCCTTGCAATGCGGCGGCCGCCGCCGCGGGGTGTTCCTTTTCGCCGTCGTCCGCATCGAGATCGGAAGCATACCAGGCCGCCACGGGGATGCCGCTCGCCGCCAGGGACTTCAACCCGCCCGAGTGATCCTTGTCTCCGTGGGTCAGAAACACGCCGTCCAGCGCCGTTACGCCGTACTGCCAGAGCGCCGCCTCCACGCGCGGCCAGGCGTCCTTCGGGCCCGCGTCGACCAGATAGCGGCGCCCCTCGGCCATCACCAGCACCGCGTCGCCCTTGCCCACGTCGATGAAGAGCACCTGTGGGGTTTCCGCGGGCGCGGCGGCGCATCCCGCCAAGACGATCACGGACGCGGCCGCGAGCAGCAGTTTTTTCACGCGCCGTACCCGTCCGGGTTCATGGTCTGCCAGCGCCAGGAATCGCGGCACATCTCCTCCAGCGACTTCTCCGCCCGCCAGCCCAGAAGCCGCTCCGCCTTGGCCGGGTTGGCGAAGAAGCCAGCCACATCGCCGGGGCGGCGCGGACCGAAATCATAGGTCAGTTTCAGGCCGTTGGCGCTGGCGAAAGTGTTCAGGATCTGCAGCACGCTGTAGCCCTCGCCGGTGCCCAGGTTGATCGCCTCCGCGCCGCACATGGTTTCGAGGTACTTCAGCGCCGCAATGTGGCCCTTTGCCAGATCCACCACGTGAATATAGTCCCGGATGCAGGTGCCGTCGAGCGTCGGCCAGTCGCGCCCATAGACGCTGATGCCGCCGGAAATCTTCCCCACCAGCGCCTGCATGACCCGCGGGATCAGGTTGTTGGGGATGCCGTTCGGATCCTCTCCAATCCGGCCGCTCTTGTGCGCGCCGACCGGGTTGAAGTAGCGCAGCATCGCGATCGACCAGCCACCGTCGGAGACGGCCAGGCTCTTTAGAATTTGCTCGATCATGTATTTCGTCCAGCCGTAGGGATTGGTGCAGCCACCTGTGGGCGCGTCTTCATCCAGCGCCTGTACCGCCTCCGGCGCGGTGTACACCGTGGCGGAGGAGCTGAATACCAGTTTTTTCACGCCAAAATCGCCCATGACCTCGAGAAGCGACATCGTGGCGTCCAGATTGTTGCGGAAGTACATGAGCGGCTTCGCAACAGACTCGCCCACCGCCTTCAGCCCCGCGAAATGGATCACCGCGTCGATTTTCTGCGCGGAAAAGACGCGCGTCAGCGCGGCTTTGTCGCAGAGGTCGGCTTCGTATACAGGAAAATCCGATCCAGTCAGCGCCTTGACGCGCGACATCGCCTCCGGACAGCTGTTGACATAGTTGTCCACCACCACGGCTTCGTGCCCTGCCTCGATCAGTTCCACGCAAGTGTGCGCACCGATGTAGCCGGCGCCGCCGGTCAGAAGAACCTTCATTTCATCGCCTCCCGCATCATTATAAACCGCCGGGGGGATCCTTTCAATGGGGTTTTGGCAAAGAATGGGGCGGTTCTTTGCCTTGATACTCCGCGAGACCCAAGCGCGCGGCGCAAAATTTTGCCCCCGCGCATCCTAATGAAGCGCGGGGGCAAACGATGTATTTCTCAGTTCATCAGCCGGCAGCCGGCGCCTCGGTGGCGGTGACAGCGGGGGCTTCGGTGGCTGCGGGAGCCTCGGCGGCGGGAGCCTCGGTGGCGGCGGCGGGAGCCTCGGTCACAGCGGGAGCCTCAGTCGCGGCAGGCGCGGCGGTCGGAGCAGGCGTCGACTGCGTGCAGCCGGCCAGCACGGCAACCAGAGCCAGAACCATCATCAGTACCAATGCCTTTTTCATGGATTATGTCCTCCTTCAGATTGCATTGATCTCTAAGCACGCAGTTATGATATACCCGAAGCCCCCGTCTTACATGCATGAATCGGTAGCAACTGAGTTAATTTATTGAAAACTCCCGACCCAAAGGGCGCCGTCTGCGTCGCTGGGCATGCGCCAGTCCGATCTCGGCGAAAGGGTGACGGATCCCACCTTCGGGCCGTCCGGGAGACAGGAGCGCTTGAATTGATTTTGGAAAAACCGCTTCAAAAAAACCCGAAGCCATTTCTCAATCGTCGCCTCGTCGTATGCGCCCAAAAAGGCGATTTTTGCCAGCCGCAGAATCTTCGCGGGGCTCGCCATCCGCCGCACCAGGTGGAACAGGAAGAAGTCGTGCAGTTCGTAGGGCCCCACGATGTCTTCCGTCTTTTGGGAGATCACCCCATCTACCGGCGGCAGCAGTTCAGGACTGACGGGGGTGTCCAATACGTCCTCAAGGGCCGAGGCAAGTTCGGGATTTTCCGCGCGGTCCGCCGCGTAGCGCACCAGATGTCGCACCAGCGTCTTGGGCACCGATACGTTGACGCCGTACATCGACATGTGGTCGCCGTTGTACGTTGCCCAGCCCAGCGCCAGCTCGCTCAGGTCGCCGGTGCCGATCACGATGCCGCCCAACTTGTTGGAAAGGTCCATCAGCACCTGTGTGCGCTCCCGCGCCTGGGCGTTTTCGTAGGTGACGTCGCGCGACGTCTCGTCGTGTCCGATGTCCAGAAGGTGCTGGCGCACCGAACGCGTGATGTCTACCTCGATCAGCCGCGCGCCGAAGCCCCTTGCCAGTTTCAGCGCGTTGGCATGTGTGCGCTCGGTGGTGCCGAAGCAGGGCATGGTGACCGCGGCCAAGCCGTCCAGCGGAAGGTCCAGCTGGCGGAAGGCCCGGGCCGCGACGATCAGCGCCAGCGTGGAATCCAGTCCGCCGGACACGCCCACCACCGCGGATTTGCAGCCGATATGCCGGAGCCGCTGAGCGAGGCCGTTCGCTTGGATCGAGAGAATCTGTTCGCAGCGCAGGTCGCGCTCGGCCTGATCAGAGGGCACGAAGGGCGCGGGGTCGACGAAGCGCTCAATGGGCGTTTCCCGGACGGCGGTCACGAAGGGGACCTTCGCATGGGTATTCTCCCGGAAGCCGAAGGTATTCATGCGCACGCGCTCGCAGGAGAGGTACTGCAAATCCAACTCCGCCGTGACGAGACCGGGGTGGAACATCCGGGACTGTTTCAGCAGAACGCCGTTTTCCGCGATCAGGTTGTGCCCGGCGTAGACCATGTCGGTGGAGGACTCGCCCTGACCGGCGTCGGCGTAGAGGTAGGCGGAAATCAGGCGCGCCGACTGGCTGGCGAGCAGCAGTTCCCGGTAGGCGGCCTTGCCGATGGTTTCGTCGCTGGCGGAGGGGTTGCAGATCACCGTCGCGCCGGCGAGGGCGTGACCGGTGGAAGGCGCGTCGGGTACCCACAGATCCTCGCACACTTCCACCGCGACCTTGAATTCCGGCATGTCCTCGCAGACGAACAGGATATCCCCGCCGAAGGGCACATCCCAGCCCAGAAGCCTCAGCGGCCGGGCCTGTTTTGGGCCGGGCGTGAAGTGGCGCAGCTCGTAAAATTCTCCGTAATTGGGCGGATTGCGTTTGGTGACCACGCCCAGAAGGCGCCCGTCCTTGACCACCGCGGCCACGTTGTAAAGACGTGCATCCACCTCCAGCGACAGGCCCACGACCGTCAGAAGGTCAAGCTCGCGGCTTGCCTCGGCCACGCCGGCAAGCGCCGTCAGCGCGCCGTCACGAAGGGTCTTTTGCAGAAACAAATCGCCGGAGGTGTAGCCCGTCAGGCACAATTCCGGCAGCGTCAGAACCTTGGCGCCCGCCTGTGCCGCCTCGCGCATCAGCGTGATGGCCGCGTTCATGTTTCCGTTTGTGTCCCCCACCCTGATTGCGGGTGTTCCAACCGCCACCCGGACAAACCCATCGCGCATCCGGCTCATTCCTTTTCATGGCTTTTTCACTATTATAGCCTATGTGACGTTAATTCACAAATGCCGGAAAAGCCTCTTTGATAAAAATACCGCGCGGATTTGAATTTGCCGGTCCGTCTATGCTATAATGTACTGAAAGGCTCGCCTGAGGGGGTGAACCGCTTGGATCATGTGGCCGAGCTCGAGCGCGAGCGTGCCTACACGGCGCGCGTGCAGCAGCTGCTCTATGCCGTCATTCAAAAGACAAGGGGTTTCACGAAGGCCCACGACCAGACCATCCGGGATATGCTGTCCGATGCCTGGGAAGAACTGCGCCTGAAGCCCACGGCGCTCTCCCCTCAGGATCTGGAACAGCTTTCCACCGAGATCGACCGCTACCTCGTGCGGAAGAACTTTTCCGAGGAAGTCGCGCGCCGGTACGAGCGGATGCTGCTGGATCCGTTCTTCGCGCGGATTGACTTCCGCGAGGATGGCGAAAACGCGCCGGAGAAAATCGTCATCGGCCTATACAGCCTCAAAAATGAACAGGGTGAATTGATGGTGCATGACTGGCGCGCACCGATTTGCAGCCTGTATTACGATGCGCAGCCCGGGGAAGTGGCGTATCAGGCGCCGGATGGCCTCATCCGGGGCACCATGACGCTCAAGCGCCAGTATCGCATGGAAAACGGGCGGCTCAAGTACTGCGTGGACACCGATGTGTCCATCGATGATGAAATGCTTCTGGACATCCTCTCCCACGCGACGTCCAGCCACATGCGATCCATCGTCGCCACCATTCAGCGGGAACAGAATATGGCGATCCGGCACGAAAACGCGCGGGTTCTTTCGGTCGTCGGCGGAGCGGGTTCGGGTAAGACCAGCGTGGCCATGCACCGGGCGGCGTATCTGATGTACCGCCACCGGGATCAGCTGGACGCAAGCCACATCGCGGTGCTCTCGCCCTCCAGCGCCTTCAGCGAATACATCTCCACGGTATTGCCGGATCTGGGCGAGGAAAACGCGCAGGCGGTCACGCTGCGCGGACTGATGCGCCAGATCATCGGGCGGGAGGTTGAACCTTCGATTCGGCAGATTGAGCGGCTCATCGACGAGGGAAGCGCGTTGCGCCGCCAGAGCGTACGCTTCAAATCCGACCTGAAGTTTTGCGAGATCCTGTCCGCCTATGCGCAGCGCTTCGAGGAAGATGGGCCTCGCTTCTCGGACGTTGGCCTTGAAAAACATCTTCTGATTTCCCGGCAGGACCTGGAGCAGCTCTACCGAGTGGAGTTTAAGATGCTCAGCCCGGCGCTGAGGCTGATCCGCATACAGACGGTGCTCGAGAACCGGCTGGACAACTGGGAAAAGGCGCTTTCCACCCAATACGAAGACCGGCTTTTGAAGAGCTACCGGGGCCGCGAACTCGAGATGGCCAAGCGCCTGGCGGTGACGCAGCACCTGTCCCCGATCCGCCAGCAGATCCGTCAGATGATCTCGGTGGATCCGCTCAAGATGCTGTCCGACGCGCTGTCCGGCGCGCCCGGGCAGCTGCGCGAGGCTGCCCGGGAAAACGCCCAGGCCGGTGTCGTCTGGTGGGAGGATGCGCCTGCCGTCGCCTGGCTAATGGTGCGGCTGGGCTTTGCCGCGCCGGACAAGTCCATGCGCCATATTCTGGTGGACGAGGCGCAGGACTACCCGGACATCGCGCTGAGGCTCCTCTCCAGCTTCTATCCGTCCGCGCAGGCGACGCTGCTGGGCGATGTGAGCCAGCGCACCTGCCCGGGCATGCCACCCTGCAACCCCCGCGCCTGGGGCGGGGACTTTCAGGCGCCGGAAGCGCCGCTGGTACATTTGACGCGCTCTTACCGCTCCACACAGCCCATTACAAGGCTCTGTAACGCGCTGATTCCAGACGAGCCTCACGCCCGGGAATTCGGGCGCGAGGGCGCCTTCCCCAGCATCGAACCCTTTGATCTGGAAAAGCTCAGAGGGTTGGTGAGCGAATGGAAGGCGCAGGGCATGAAGCACATCGCGGTGATCACGCGCTCGCAGTCAGAAGCCGCAAAGCTCGTCCGGTACTTCAATGGCGCGATCCTCCTGACCGGCGATGACGACGACATGCTGCCCGAGGCGGGGGGCGTGGTGGTGTCCGGCTACCACCTGATCAAGGGGCTGGAGTTTGACGCGGTGGCGGTGGTCTGGCCGGGTGTGGAAGTGACGGACGGCGAGCGTCGCAGGCTCTACACCGCCTGTTCGCGGGCGCTCCACCAGCTTATCCTACTGTGCGATGACGCGCTGAGGCGCGATTTGGGGATTGTGTTATGACCACGTACGATATTGCCGTCGTGGGAGGCGGTGCTTCGGGCCTGGCCTCGGCGGTCATGGCCCGGAGGCTGGGGAGAAGCGTCGCGCTTCTTGAACGCGGCGCGCGGGTCGGTAAAAAACTGCTCTCCACCGGCAACGGTCGCTGCAATCTTACCAATACTACCGCCATCCCCGCCGATTACTTCGGCGGGGTTTCGGTGATGGCCGGCGCGATGGGCGCCTTCCCGCCCGCGGCGGTGATGGATTTCTTTGAATCGCTGGGGCTGATGTGCCGCGAGACCTACGGCGGGCGCGTGTTCCCGCTGTGCGATCAGGCGGCGGCGGTGCTGGACGCGCTGCGCCTGACGCTTCAGGAGGCGGGCGGCGAGACGGTCACAAACTTTGAGGCGGTATCGATCACAGGAAACGGTGGGTTCCGGATCGCTTCGGCGGACGGGCGGGAGATTCGCGCGCGGCGCGCCATCCTCGCAACCGGCGGCCCGGCTTCGCCTTCGCTGGGCGGAACCGAGGCGGGATACCGGCTCTTCGGGCAGATGGGGCACCGAGTGACGCGCGTGCTGCCCGCGCTGACGCAGCTGGAAACCCCGGCGGAGCCCATCCGGGCGCTCAAGGGCATCCGAATCGACGGCGTGATCTCGCTGGAGGCGGAGGGTGTGCCTATCGCCAGCGCCGAGGGTGATATTCTGTTCGCCGAATACGGCCTCACCGGCACGGCGGTCATGGCGGTATCCCGCGAGGCCGCCCAGGCGCTGATCGCCGGACGAAGGGTGACCGCCTCGCTTCGAATGCTGGACAGGCCCTTTGACAATGCGCTGCTTTTGATGAAGGCCCGGCGCGAGGCGATGCCGCGGCGGGCCCTGGAGGATTTTCTGACCGGTACGGTCCACAAGCGCGTCGGGCAGACGGTATTAAAAGCGGCGGGCGCGCTGCCCCTCTCCCGGGAAGCCGCCTCGTTGACCGAGGCCGAGCTTTGTGCCATGGCGCGCCTTCTGACGGATTTTCGGCTTCCGGTCACCGGTCATCGCGGCTTTGCGACCGCACAGGCCTCGGCGGGGGGCGCGGACGCGGGCGAGTTTTCCCCCGCGACGCTGGAATCCCGGCTGGTGCCCGGCCTCTTCGCCTGTGGCGAGGCGCTGGACGTGGACGGCCCCTGCGGCGGCTACAACCTGCAATGGGCGTGGGCGTCCGGGCTCTTCGCGGCGCAAAACGCGGCCAGGCCCTGAAAGGAAAGACATGCTTCGAATCGCCAATCTGCGCGCCCCGCTGGATGTGGGCGATCTTGACGCCTTCGCAGCGGGCATGCTGAAAATTCCTCAAAGCGCGCTGGCGGAAGTCCGGCTGCGCAAAAAATCGGTGGACGCCCGGGACAAGGGCGACGTGCACTTCGTGCTGTCGCTGGATGTGGCGTTCGCAGCCGGCTTTCGCTTTGATGAAAAACGCCTGCCCCGGGGCGCGACCGCCGCGCGTCCGGAGGCGGCCGTTTACGCGCCGCCGGCGCAGGCGAACCTTCATAGCAGGCCGCTGGTGGTGGGGCTGGGCCCGGCGGGGCTCTTCGCGGCGCTGGTACTGGCGCGGGCGGGCGCGAGGCCCGTAGTCGTGGAGCGCGGGCGGCCGGTAGATCAGCGGGCGAAGGATGTGGCTGCCTTCTGGAAGGGCGGCGCGCTGGACGTCTGCTCCAACGTGCAGTTCGGGGAGGGTGGCGCGGGCGCGTTTTCGGACGGCAAGCTGACCACCGGCATCTCCGATCCCCGGTGCGGCTTTGTGCTCAGAACGCTTTATGAGCATGGCGCGCCGGAGGAAATTCTTTACCTTTCAAAGCCGCATATTGGTACGGACAGGCTGCCTGGCGTGGTCAGATCCATTCGCGAGGAGATTTCGCGGCTGGGCGGCGAGGTGCTGTTTGAGACGAGGCTGGCGGATCTCATGGCGGAGGATGGCCGCGTACGGTCGGCGCGGCTCGAGCACGGTGGATTGGTTCGGGAGGTCTCCTGCGAAAACGTCATTCTGGCGGTGGGCCACAGCGCGCGGGACACCTTTGAAGCCCTTTATGCGCTGGGCGTCCCCATGCGTGCAAAACCCTTTTCCATCGGCGCGCGCATCGAGCATCCGCAGAAGAAAATTGACCGCGCGCAGTACGGCGCGGCGGCGGGCCATCCAGCGCTGGGCGCGGCGGACTACAAGTTGAACGCGCGCCTCGCCGACGGGCGCGGCGCGTATACGTTTTGCATGTGCCCCGGCGGCTTGGTGGTGGCGGCCGCCAGCGAGATAGGCGGCGTGGTGACCAACGGCATGAGCCGCTTCGCGAGGGACGGCGCCAACGCCAACAGCGCGCTTCTGGTGGACGTGCGGCCGGAGGACTACGGCGGCGGGCCGCTGGGCGGCGTCTCGTTCCAGCGCCAATGGGAAAGTGCCGCCTTTCATGCCGGCGGCGGGGATTACCGCGCCCCGGCACAACTGGTGGGCGACTTAATAAAGGGCGTGGCCTCGAAGGGCGCTCGCTCGGTGGAGCCAAGCTACCGGCCCGGCGTACGATTCGGTTCTCTTGAAGACTGCCTCCCCGGTTTCGCGGTGACGGGCATGAAAGAGGCGCTCCTTCAGATGGACAGGCGACTTGCCGGCTTTGCGCACCCCGACGCGGTACTGACCGGCGTCGAGACCCGCTCCTCTTCCCCGCTTTCCATTCCCCGGGATCGGGATTTCATGTCCGATGTCCGCGGGCTCATCCCCTGCGGAGAGGGCGCGGGCTACGCCGGCGGCATCATGTCCGCCGCGGTGGACGGCGTCAAGTGCGCGGAGGCGCTGATTGCGCGCCGGGAGCCCGGGGCCTGAGCATCTATTCCGCGCTTTCAAGGGCGTTCTCGATCAGCGCCTTTGAAATATACATCGCTTTGAGCCTGTTTTTCAGCAGCGTGTGATGCGGATTCCCCTCGGGGAACTTTTCCCGCGCCTTCTCGCATTTGTGGATGACGGAGGCAACAGCCCGAAGCGCCTCCGTCAATTCTTCCCGGGAAAACTGATCCACGTTGCATCTCCTCCATGATCCGTCCGCCCGTTTGATGAACCCATGCCGGAGCCGACATGGGGTTCTTCCGCGTCCGGGCGGAACATGTCCGCCAGCAGCCCGAACCGCCGAAGGCTTGAAAGGTATTGGGCGACCAGAAAGAAATTCGTAAGCTCCGCCTCGCCCAGGCCGCGGAAGGCGTTGAGCTCGTCCCATAGCCGGCCGCAGCCCTCGACGTAAAACGCACCGGAACGCGCTTCGATCCCGACGAGGATTGGTTTTCCCCGAAAAACCTTTTCCTGACATTCATGGAGCGCCTGCCCCGCGCCCTCGTTCGGGACCCAGTAGGCGAACACCTCGGGCGCGCGCTCCCCTTCGGCCATCGCGTTCAGGCGGACAACCTCCCTGGCCCGATCGTCCGCCTCCCGCAGCGGGTACCTTCCCCGAAGATAGCGCAGCAACTCTTCGCCGGACTTTCGCCCCGGGCGCAGTCTGCCGCGGTATATAGACCAGTCGCGCTTCCACAGCGCGATCATCGGCCGCGTGGCCTTACGCGTCAGCATGTCTATCCCCCGTTTTTCGATAGGCTGGGGTTTCTTCCGGACGAAGAAGCCCGGATGCGCCCGGGCGGCGCGAGGGCGGATCTCCGCCCGTTTTCAGGCATTCTCCCCGATCGCCAGAAACATCGAATATGGCACCGATCCGCCGCCGGTCATCTTTTGCCCCTCGAAGGCGGTGCGGATGGAAACGCGCCGGAAGCCGCAGTTTTCAAGGATGCGCAGCACCTTGCTGCGCCTAAACCCGTTGTGGCCGTCGAAGCCGGGCTCATCCCGGTGGAAGGAACCGTCCTCCTCATCCAGGTCGATCCAGTAAAACCGCCCGCCGGGCGCGAGGCGCTTTCGGAGCTCCGCGATCTCCCCGTCGACGTCCAGGATGTGGTGAAACACCATCGAGCTTGTGATCGCGTCAAAGGAGCGCGAGCGCATCTCCTCCTGGGAGAGGAAGCGCGCGTTGCCCGAAGGGCAAGCCTTCGCCTTTTGGGTAAAAATCCGCGCCATCTCCGGCGACGGGTCGTAACCGAAGACCTCGCCGGCGTGGCGGCACAGTTCAAAGGCGATCAGGCCGCTCCCACAGCCAAAGTCCAGCGCGGATGCGGGCTCTTCGGGCCAGGATTTCAGGATTTCGGAGGCGAGAACCTTCGCCCGGTCGATTCTCATCGGGCTGTCCCAGGTGGCGGCGGCCTGTTCAAAATTCATGTCGCGTTCCTTTCCGGTTTGCCCAGCTTCGCGATGAGCGCCCGCAGATCGACGGCGTCGAGACCTGGATAGAGGGCGTCGGCGCCCGTCAGCGCGCCGGGCCTCGCGATGCCCACGGCCTTCATGCCACCGGCCTTCGCCGCGTCGATGCCCGCCTGCGCGTCTTCGAACACGGCGCATTCGCGGGGCGCGAGGTTCAGCATCCCGGCGGCGGTCAGGAATACCTCCGGGTCGGGCTTGGCGCGGGTGACCACGGTGCCGTCGGCCACCGCGTCAAAATGCGACCCAAGGCCGGTGCGCGAAAGCACCAGCGCGCAGTTTTTACTGGCGGAGCCGATGGCGAGCCGAAGGCCCTCCGCGCGGCATGCTTTTACAAACTCCAGCGCGCCGGGCAGCACGTCCCCGGGCGTCATTTTTTCCACGGACTCCACGTACCAGCCGTTTTTGCGGTCGGTCATTTCGGTAAACTGCGCTTCTGTCAGGACCGCGCCCGTCCACCTGCACAAAACCTTCATGCAGGCGGTGCGATTGACGCCCTTGAACTGCTCGTTGAGCTCCGGCGTCAGATCAAAGCCGAATTCCTCCCGCGCCAGCCGCCTCCAGGCCAGGTAGTGGAAACGCGCGGTGTCCACCAACACCCCGTCGAGGTCGAAGATGAATCCCCTGATGTCGCTCATAGCGCCTTCTCCAGCCCGCGGGCGGCTTCGCCATCCAGCAGGATCTGTTCGCCGTAGAGCCGGAGCGCCACGCGCTCTCCGGCGAGAAGCTTCAGCCGCACGCCGCTTTTCGCGACGTTGATCTCAATCACACGGCCTCGGTAGCGCAGCTTGAAGCCGTAGCCCGTCCATTCCGGCGGCAGCACCGGCCGGAAGGACAGCCCGTCCACCGTACGCATTCCGGCGAAACCTCGCGAGATCGCCAGATAGCTGCCCGCCATCGAGGTGATGTGGCAGCCGTCCTGGGTGTCGTTGTTCAGGTTGTCCAGATCCAGCCGCGCGGTGCGGTGGTACATCTCCACCGCCTTGTCGATGGCGCCGATCTCCGCCGCGAGGATCGCGTGGACGCAGGGCGATAGGCTGGACTCATGAACAGTCATGGGTTCGTAGAAATCAAAGTTGCGCTTCTTGGTTTCGAGGTCGTAGAGATGCCCCAGCGCATACAGCCCCTGCAGCGTGTCCGCCTGCTTGATGAAGCAGGAACGCAGAATCCTGTCCCACGACCAATGTTGATTGATGGGCCTGTCCGCGGGATCGATGACCGACGCGGGCATCAGATCCTTATCGAGGAAGGTGTCGTGGGCGACGAAGACGCCGAGGGTTTTGTCCTCCGGCAGGTACATCCCCGAGGCGATCTTTTCGAAGTTCTTCACTTCAGGCTGGGTGAGGTTCAGCTCCTTCCAGCGGGATTTGGCGCGTCGTGCGATCTCGCAGGCGTACGTCAGACACCAGGCCGCCATGCGGTTGGTGTACCAGTTGTTATTCACGTTGTTTTCGTATTCATTGGGGCCGGTGACGCCGTGGATCATGTACTTTCCAGCGCGCTTTGAAAAGTGCGCGCGGGAGGCCCAGAACCGGGCGATGGCCAGCACCACGTCGAAACCGTAATCCCGGACGTAAGTCTCGTCGCCGGTGTAGGTTTCGTACTGGAAGACGGCGTGTGCGATGGCGGCGTTTCTGTGGATTTCCTCAAAGGTGATCTCCCACTCGTTGTGGCACTCGATGCCGTTGAAGGTGACCATCGGGTACAGCGCGCCGTCCAGCCCCTGTTCCCGGGCGTTATGGTAAGCGCCCGGAAGTTGATTGTAGCGGTAGATGAGCAGATTTCGGGCCACTTCCTCCGGCGCGATGGAAAGGTACATCGGCAGACAGTACGCCTCGGTGTCCCAGTAGGTGGCGCCGCCGTATTTTTCGCCGGTAAAGCCTTTTGGGCCGATGTTGAGGCGTGCGTCGGAGCCGTCGTAGGTGCAGAAGAGCTGGAAAATGTTGAAGCGGATGCCCTGCTGGGCCGCGTCGTCGCCGCTGATGGTGACGTCCGCGCCGTCCCATCGAGAAAGCCACGAGGCCTGGTGTTCGGCGTACAGCTGGGGATAGCCCTTGGCGCGGGCGGCGGTCAGCGCGCTGAGCGCCTGTTTTTTGAGCTCTTCGTCTTGATAATCCCGGGATGTGACGACGGCCACCAGTTTTTCGAGCTCCGCGCTGCGGCCGGTCAGCACCCGCTTGATGAGGCGCATTCCGGCATAGCCCGGCCGCGCCTCCCAGCGCGTGACGGTCGCGCCGGAGAACTGGGCGTGCATCGCTGCGCAGGCGGTAAAGCGCGGCACACCGAAGGGGTTTTCACGGGTTTTGACGGTTACATAGCCGCAGTCCTCCGCCTGCCCCTGCTCGAGCATGTCCCAGAACAGTTCCTCGTAGTTGGCGTCCTCGTTGCGGACGTTGCCGTCCAGGTAGGCGGTCATCGCGATCTCCGCGGAAAAAGACGGGGTCACACGGTAGCGGATCGCGAGAATCCGTCGGTCGGCGACGGACAGGAACCGCTCGCACTCAATGCGCACCTCGCCCTTGGGGTGTTTCACGACGGCGCGGCGGCGGAGCGTTCCCGTCCGCATGTCCAGTTCGCGCTCGAAGTCGAGAACCGGAAGCTTTGCCAAATCGATTTCAACGCCGTCCACCATCACGTTGATGCCGGTCATGTTGACGGCGTTGACGACCTTGCCGAAGTACTTCGGGTAGCCGTTCTTCCACCAGCCGACGCGGGTCTTGTCCGGAAACCACACGCCACCCAGGTAGGTCCCCCGGTGGTTGTCGGCGGAGTACTTCTCTTCAAAATTGCCACGCATACCCATGCTGCCGTTGCCCAGGGATGTGAGCGACTCCGACAGACGCATGTGCTCCGGGTGGAATCCGCGTTCGATCAACTTCCAAGGATCAATTTCAAAAAGCGGCATGGAGCGTCCTCCTTACGTACTTTTTCCTGCGTTTTATCTCGACGAGGCGATTTCATCAATCGCGCGGAGCACATGATCCACGTCCTCCCGGCTGTTCGCCCAGCCGAGGGAAAAGCGCACCGCCCCCTGCGGGTATGTGCCCAGCGCCCTATGCGCAGCTGGAGCGCAGTGCAGGCCGCAGCGCGTCATGATGTCGAATTCCGACTCCAGCCTGAACCCCGCCAACGCGTTGTCCACCCGGTCGAAGGCGACGGACACCACCGCCATGCGCGCCGCCGCGTCGAACCCGCCCGGAACGCGAATGCCGCGGACCTGGGCCAACCCGTCCAGCAGCCGGGCCAGCAGCGCCGCGTCGTGGGCAAGGATGTCCTCCCGATGGGCGGCCACGAACCCGATCGCCGCGTCAAGCCCGTAGATGCCGGGAATATTGGGAGTCCCCGGTTCGAATTTATCGGGCAGGTCCTCCGGTTGCAGGGGGCTGTCCGAACGGCTGCCTGTGCCACCGGCCACCGTGGGGCGCAGCGCCTGCGCGAAGTCCCGCCGCATGACCAGCGCGCCGATACCCTCCGGGCCGAGCAGTCCCTTGTGGCCCGGGATGGCAAAGGCGTCCGCGGGAATGCCCGCAAGGTCCGCGTGCCCGGCGGTCTGGGAAGCGTCCAGAAGGAACGGGACGCCTGTTGCCCGGCAAATTTCCCCGATCTCCCGGGCGGGCAGAAATACCCCGCTGACGTTGGAGGCGTGGTTCAAGATCACGAGGCGGGTATCGGCGCGGATCAACCGGCGCACATCCTCCGGGTCGGTGCGGCCCAAGGCGTCGCAGGGCGCGGCTTCTGCCTCGACATTCCCGATCAGGCTGAGCGGCCGCAGCACCGCGTTGTGCTCCAAAGAGGACGTCACGACGTGATCGCCCGGGCGCACACAGCCCAGGATCGCCATGTTGATCGACCAGGTTGCGCCGGGTGTCAGCACGCAGCACTCGGCGTCCGGAATCCCGGCCAGAAGGCACAGCGATTCCCGCAGGGACAGCGCCTTCATGGCATTCTCCGTGGCGGCGGCGTAGGTGCCCCGGCCCATGCTGCCGCCCGTCGTGTCCACGCAGCGCGCCATCTCCCGTGCCACCGGCGGCGCCTTCGGGAAAGCGGTGGCCGCGTTGTCCATATAGATCACTTGCGCAATCGTTCTCCTCATGATAGAATAACGGATGTCTATCCCCATTATAGCACACAGGAGAGGGTTTCATGAAGAAAAACCTGCCGGTGATCCTGACGGGATTCATGATCGGCCTGGCCGCGCTGGTGCTCACGGCCACGGGCAACCCTGGAAACATGGGCTTTTGCATCGCCTGCTTCCTGCGCGATACGGCCGGCGCGCTGGGTCTTCACCAGGCGGCGGTGGTGCAGACGGTTCGGCCGGAGATCGTGGGGATCGTGCTGGGCGCGTTCCTCATCTCGCTTTTTAGAAAGGAATTCAGGCCTCGCGGCGGATCCGCGCCGTTTACGCGCTTTCTGCTGGGCCTGATTGTGATGATCGGCGCGCTGATGTTTTTGGGTTGCCCGCTCAGAATGCTGCTTCGCATCGGCGGTGGGGATCTCAACGCCGTGATCGGACTGATGGGCTTCACGGCGGGGATCGGCGTGGGTGCGGTGGTGCTGAATAAGGGCTTCTCGCTGCGGCGTGCGTACAATCAGGGCGCGCTGGAGGGCTGGGCGTTTCCGGTCTCGATGGCGCTGCTCATGATCGCGGCGCTTCTCTTCCCGGCGCTCTTCAAGCAGTCCGCGGAAGGCCCCGGCTCAATGCGCGCGCCAATTCTGATCGCACTGGCGGCGGGGCTCGTCGTCGGCGCGCTGGCACAGAGGAGCCGTCTCTGCACGATGGGCGGTATCCGTGATGTGGTGCTGTTCCGCGATTTCCACCTGCTCTGGGGCGCGGTGGCGATCGTGGTGACGGTGCTGGCGGGCAACCTGATCCTGGGTAAGTTCCACCTGGGCTTTGCCGATCAGCCCGTGGCCCACACCGACGGAATCTGGAACTTCCTGGGCATGGCGCTGGCGGGTTGGGGCAGCGTTCTTCTGGGCGGCTGCCCGCTCAGGCAGCTGATCCTGGCTGGCGAAGGCAATTCGGACAGCGCCGTCACCGTGGCGGGGTTTGTGACCGGCGCGGCGCTCGCCCACAATTTTGGACTGGCATCCTCCGCCAAAGGGCCCACGGCGAACGGACAGATCGCGGTCGCGCTGGGCCTTCTCGCGGTAGCTCTGATCAGCTGGTTGAATCTCGAGAAGGAGGGAAAATCATGAATCTTGTGGAAATTGATGCCAGGGGTAGGGCCTGCCCCGAGCCGGTGGTCATGACCAAGAGCGCGGCGGAGCACAATCCGGAGGGGATTTCCGTGCTCGTGGACAACATCTGCGCGGTGGAGAACGTATCCCGCTTTGCGAAAAACGCAGGCTTCGCTGTGGAGAAGACACAGGATGGGCCGGATTACCGGCTGAACCTGACGAAGAAATGAACCGGTACGTCGCCACCTTTCACACGCATTTCGCGGCGCTGTACACTTTCCGGGCGCTTCGCGGCGCCGGCGTTCCATCGCAGATGGCGCCGGTGCCGCGGGTGCTCTCCTCCAGCTGCGGCACGTGCGTACGGTATTCGGCGGCGGAGCCGCTCGTTTCCATGATGCACCGGGACTTTGAGCAGGTGGTCGCGGAGCGCGCGGACGGGACGTTTGAAAGGGTGGCGGAGGCATGACGCTGATCGAGGCGCTGATGATTCCCCGGGGCGTCACCGCCTTCGTCGGCGGCGGCGGAAAGACGACGGCCATCGCGCGCCTCGCGCTGGAGCTGTCCGGATCGGGCCGCGTGTTGGTGGCGACCACCACCCGCATCTTTCCGCCGGGTTATTTCACGCTGATCGATCCGGACGTTTCCACGCTCTCCCGCGCGTTCGAGCGCCATTCCGTGGTCGCAGCGGGCAGTATTCAGGGGGAAAAGCTGGGGCCGCCCGAAGGGCTTTCAGAACTTGCGGCGCGCTGCGACTATGCGCTGATCGAAGCCGACGGCGCGCGGGGGCTGCCGCTGAAAGCGCCTGCGGCGCATGAGCCTGTGATCCCGGAAGATACGCGCCTGGTTGTGGCGGTCATGGGCGTGGACGGCGTCGGCCGTCCGATTTCCGCAACGCACAGGCCGGAGATCTACGCGCGGCTGACGGGAAAGCCGCCGGACGCCATCGTAACGCCGGAGGACGCCGCCCTCGTGCTTTGCCATCCCGAAGGACAGCGAAAATCCGTTCGGTGTGCCTGGCGGGTGCTCATCAACAAGGCTGACGACGCGGAGGCGCTTGAAAAAGCGCGGGAGAGCGCGCGGCGCATTCCGGGCACGGCGGTGATCGCCTCGCTGCGGAGCGATCCGATCTTTCTGGAAAAATGGAGGGATGGCGCGTGCGTATCCTGATCAAGGGCGCGGGCGATCTGGCCACCGGCGTCGCGGTGCGGCTGGTGCGCTCGGGCTTTGAGGTGGCGATGACAGACCTGCCCCACCCTACCGCCGTCCGGCGCACGGTCAGCTTCTGCGAGGCGATTCCGGAAGGCGAAACGGCGGTAGAGGGCATCCGTGCCCGGCGCGCGGCGGACGGCCCTTCGGCGATCAAGATCCTCGCCGGGGGGGATGTCGCGGTGATCCCCGACCCCGAGGCGCGCTGCCTCACGGAGATCCGCCCCGTCGCGCTGGTGGATGCAATCCTCGCCAAGCGCAACACCGGCACGGGGATTTCGGACGCGCCAGTGGTCGTGGCGCTGGGACCGGGCTTTACCGCGGGGGTCGACTGCCATGCGGTGATTGAGACCATGCGCGGGCACAACCTCGGCCGCGCGCTGATGACGGGCTCCGCTCACCCCAACACCGGCGTACCCGGCGAGATCGGCGGCTATACGGTGGAACGGCTGCTCCGCGCTCCGGCGGACGGGCTTTTCCAGCCGCTGGTGGGAATCGGTGACAGCGTGCGCGCAGGCGATAAAGTGGCGCTGGTGGCGGGCGAAGCGCTGTACGCATCCATATCCGGCGTGGTCCGGGGCCTGCTTCGCGCGGGTACGCCGGTGTTTCAAGGCATGAAGAGCGGCGATATCGACCCTCGCTGCGAGGTTGCCCACTGCTTTTCGGTCTCCGACAAGGCGCGCGCCATCGGCGGCGGCGTTCTGGAGGCGATATTGGGACTGGGAGGGATGATCCGTGGAAAGTGATGTGAAGCTGACAAAGCTCGCCAAGTGCGCCGGCTGCGGCGCCAAGGTGGGCGCGGGGGTTCTTTCCAGGCTTTTGGGCGGCCTTGCGACCGTACAGGATGAAAATCTCCTGGTCGGCTACGACAAGAGCGACGACGCGTCGGTCTACCGGGTCTCCGACGAACTGGCGATTGTGAACACGGTGGACTTCTTCCCGCCCATCGTGGACGATCCCTACACCTTCGGCCGCATCGCCGCCACCAACGCGCTCTCCGATGTGTACGCCATGGGCGGGGAGCCGAAGCTGGCGCAGAACATCCTGGGCATCCCTCAGGACATGCCCGGCGGCGCGGTGCGGGAGATTCTCCGGGGCGGCTACGACGCGGCTTACGAGGCGGGCGCGATCATCACCGGCGGGCATTCGATTCTGCTGACCGAACCGGTATACGGCCTCGCGGTGACGGGCTTCGTGCGGCCGGACAGAATGTTGAAAAACTGCGGCGCGCTGCCGGGCGATGTGCTGATCCTCACCAAGCCGCTGGGCGTAGGCATCGTGATGACCGGACAGAAGGCTGGCCTGGCATCCCCGCAGTCGGTGGAAGCCGCCGTCCGGCAGATGACGGTCCTCAACCGCACCGCCCGGGACGAGATGGTTCGCTTCCGCGTACATGCCTGTACCGATGTGACCGGGTTTTCGCTGATGGGCCACGGGCTGGAGATGGCGCAGGGATCCGGGCTGACGCTGTCGCTCGACGCGGGCAAAGTCGACCTGCTGCCGGGCGCGCTGGATCTGGCGCGGATGGGCATTTTACCAGAGGGCATGTACCGAAACCGGAGCTTTGCGGAGGAGCATGTGCAAAACCGGGGCGCCGCGCTGGAGGTCATGGATGTCCTTTTTGACCCGGAAACCTCCGGCGGCCTTCTGATCGCGGTGGACGAGCGGGACGCGGACGCGCTCCTTGACGCGCTCGGCGGCAAGGTGCCCTCCGCGCAGCGGATCGGGCAGGCTGTGGAAAAGCGGGACTTCTGGATTGAAGTCAGCGCATAATAAGGCGCGGGCACGGGGGATACGGAACGTCTCGTTTGAAGAGTACCCGCAACGCTCTGACCGCTTCCGGCGACATGCGCCGGAAACGTGTTACTTCCACCGGCACACGTGCCGGTGGAAGTAATTTTACTTTGGGTTCCCTTATTCTTGTCCGCGCCTTCAGCGCAGCTGGCTGCGGCGCTTGATCATCTCCGCCGCGATGCTGACGGCGATCTCCTCCGGCGTCTCAGCGCCGATGGCAAGGCCGATGGGCGCGTAAACCCGGGCCAGATCATCCCAGTCAAAGCCGTCGGAGCGCAGGCGATCCTTGGTGGCCTGCACCTTTGCGCGGCTCCCGATCATACCGATGTAGGCGGCCTGGGTAGAGAGCACCTGCCGGAGCACCTCGTAGTCCGCTTGGTGTCCCCGGGTCACGATGACTGCGAAGTCGTCGGGGGTGATGTTGACTTCGCTCAATCGATCGTTGAGGTCCAGCACGGCCGCGCCGGCAGCGCCTGGAAAGCGGGCGATGTCCGCGAATTCCGGCCTGTCATCGTAGACGAACACCGGGAAGTCGATGCTGGCGAGGATGGGCGCCAACGCCCGCGACACGTGCCCGCCGCCGAAGATCAGCGCGCGCCCGGCCCGGGAGACCAGGTCGGTAAAGCGCGTGCATTCGCCCTCCTCGAGCGAGGGCCTTACGCCCCGGACCGGTTCCGGATCAAAGGGCTCGCCTGCGATGAGGCCGCTACTTCCGTAAAGGCCCATCTGGACGCGCCCGTCCGGCGACAGTTCCTGCGTCAGCCAGCAGGGCCTGCGCTCCGCCAACGCCGCGCAGATGGTTTCAAAAACCGCGGCCGCCGCGCTTTCACCCGGCGGAATCGGCTGGTAGAGCAGCTTTACGTCGCCGCCGCAGATCATGCCGAGCCCCGCGGCGTCGTTTCGCGTCAGGCTGTAGCGCCTTAATTGCCCCTCGCCGGTGATGTTCTCACGCGCGAACTTTCTGGCCGCGTGCTCCACCGCGCCGCCGCCAACGGTGCCCTCCACGCTGCCGTCCGCGAAAACCGCCATCCGCGCGCCCGCGCGGCGCGGTGCGGAGCCCTTCGAGTCCACGACCGACACCAGCGCGACCGGCTCTCCGGACCTCAGGTGATCGAGAACGGACTGCCAGAACGGCCGCATGCGCCTCACTCCTTTGCGATTTGTAAAAGCCCCGGCTCTCGCCGGGGCACATGCGTGTGAAAAGCGTCAGTCCTTCCCGGGCTCTTCCTCGGGCACGGGCTTCGCCATCGGGACGTTTTCAAAGTCCATCGGCACACCGGTCACCTTGGCGCCGCAATGGGGGCAGATGAGCAGCTTCTCGCCGTCGTCGCCCGCGTCCACGCAGAACATGCCGCCGCATTCCGGGCACAGGCAGCCCACGTACATGGCGCAGTCATCCGAGCTGTCGGACACCGCCTCATCCGGCTCGTCCTCGTCGCTCTGATCGTCGACAAAGGTGAAGTCGCCTTCCTCCTCGTCGCCTTCCCCGTCGGGTTCATCCGGCTCGTCCTCGTCAAAGTCGAAGCCGTCCTCGTCCTCGCCCTCTTCGCCTTCGTACTGCAGCTCCAGTTCTTCCAGGTCGTCGTCAATGCATTCCACGTAATCGTTGAGCTCCTGATAGGCATCCTGGAGCTCATCCAGCTGTTTGGCGGCTTCGCTCAGAACATCGATCATCTGCACGATCAGCTTCCCCTCGTCTGAAGAAGCGTCGATCTTCATGCCTTCTGCCAAACCCTTCAGATAGGAAACCTTCTCACCCAGATTGCTCATCCTTTTTCGCCTCCTCGATGTCAATGGCCAAGCCGTAGGATGGCTTAGGCGCGCTCCATGTATTCGCCGTTGCGGGTATCGATGCGCAGCACGTCGCCCACCTCGACGAAAAGCGGGACCTGCACTGTGTAACCGGTTTCGACGGTGGCGGGCTTTGTGGTGCCGGTGGCGGTGTCGCCGCGGAAGCCGGGTTCGGTCTCGATGACCTTGAGCTCGACGAAGTTGGGTGCGGCAACCGAGAACGGCGAGCCCTTGAAGAAGCGCACGGTCACGGTGGTCTCTTCCTTGACGAAGGGGATCGCATCTTCAACCTGCTCGTGGGTCATGCCGAGCTGTTCAAAGGTCTCGGTATCCATGAAGTGATACAGATCCCCGTCGCTATAGAGATACTGCATCTCCTTGGTTTCGATGATGGCCCGGGGCATTTTGTCGGTAGGGTTGAAGGTGCGCTCGAGTACGGCGCCGGTCATGATGTTTTTGATCTTGGTGCGCACGAACGCAGCGCCTTTGCCGGGCTTGACGTGCTGAAAATCCACGATCGTCCACACACCCCCGTCAAATTCCACCGTAAGGCCCTTCTTGAAGTCGCCAGCCGTAATCATAATATTCCTCCTTGTGCCAACTCAAAATTATAGAACGATCAAATGCTTGGGCGCAGTGATCAGGTTCTCGTAGCCACCCTCCGTGACGATCACACTATCCTCAATGCGGCAACCGCCGAGCCCCGGGATGTACACGCCAGGCTCGACCGTCATCACCATGCCCGCCGAAAGCTGATCCTCCGAACGGGCGCTGAACTGCGGTTGCTCGTGGATGAAAAGCCCCACGGAATGGCCCAGCCCATGACCGAAGGCGCCGGGGTAACGCGCGTCCAGATAGTCCCGGGCCACAGCGTCCACGTCGCGGCACTTCGCGCCCGCCCTGACGGCGCTCAGAGCCATCCGCTGCGCCGTCAGCACCGCTTCGTAGACGGCCTTCAAATCGTCGGAAACCTGGCCGATGGCCACGGTGCGCGTCATGTCGGTCTTGTAGCCGTTCACCTGTGCGCCGAAATCCAGCGTCAGAAGGTCGCCGGCCTGCAGCTTGTAGTCCGAAGGCACCGCGTGGGGCAGCGAACCGTTGACGCCCGCGCAGGCGATGGTCGAAAACGCTTCTCTTTCGCTGCCCAGCCGCAGCATTCGGTTGTTCAGCTCAATGGCGACCTCTTTTTCCGTCATGCCGGCGCGAATGACGGACAGCATCTCGTCAAAGGCGCGGCAGGCGATTTCCGAAGCCGTGCGGATCGCGGCCAGTTCGGCCTCGTCCTTGACGCGGCGCAGCCGCTCCGGGATGCCGGAGAGCGGGGGGTATTCGACGCCCTTGGGCAGCCTGTCATACTGCTCCAAGGTGACCAGGTTGCGCTCGATGGCGACAGATTTCAGGTCAAGTTCGTCAAATAGCGCCTTCAGCGCGTCCTCGACTTTCAATTCCCCGCTGGTACGGACCACCGGGAATTCCGGCGACTCCCGCGCCGCCTGCTCGATGTAGCGAAAGTCGGTCAGAATGACGCACTTTCCGGCGGATACGAACAGCGAACCCTCGCCCGCAAAGCCCGTCAGGTAGCGCATATTCTCCGCGGACAGGATCCACGCGGCCGAAAGGCCCTTTTCCCCCATCGCGGCGAGCAATTGTTTCGTACGGTTCAAGTGGCGTACCTCCCACAGGTCTGGATGCGCATAGCATGGCGCATCTTTCCACTCTTTATATCATACCATAAGCCGGTGCCGATTTCCAGCGAAATTTGCGCAAAATACGCCAAAAGAAGGACCGCCGCAGGGGCAGCCCTTCTTTGTTTGCAATGAATTTACTTGTAGCTCTCCTCGATGGCCACGGCCACCGCGACGGAGGCGCCGACCATGGGGTTGTTGCCCATGCCGATCAGACCCATCATCTCCACATGCGCCGGCACGGAGGAAGAGCCCGCGAACTGGGCGTCGGAATGCATGCGGCCCATGGTGTCGGTCATGCCGTAGGAGGCAGGGCCGGCGGCCATGTTGTCCGGATGCAGCGTACGGCCTGTGCCGCCGCCGGAAGCCACGGAGAAGTACTTCTTGCCCTTCTCAATGCACTCCTTCTTATATGTGCCGGCCACCGGGTGCTGGAAGCGGGTGGGGTTGGTGGAGTTGCCGGTGATGGAAACATCCACATTCTCATGGTGCATGATGGCCACGCCCTCGCGCACATCGTCCGCGCCATAGCAGCGAACCTTGGACTTGTCGCCGGTGGAGTACGCCTTTTCCATGACGATCGCAAGGTCGCCGGTGTAGTAATCGTACTTCGTCTGCACATAGGTGAAGCCGTTGATGCGGCTGATGATCATGGCGGCGTCCTTGCCAAGGCCGTTCAGGATGACGCGCAGGGGCTCTTTGCGCACCTTGTTGGCGGTGCGGGCGATGCCGATGGCGCCTTCCGCGGCGGCGAAGGACTCGTGGCCTGCCAGGAAGCAGAAGCACTTGGTGTCCTCGCGCAGGAGCATTGCGGCGAGGTTGCCGTGGCCCAGACCCACCTGGCGCTGGTCGGCGACGGAGCCGGGGATACAGAAGGCCTGCAGACCTTCACCGATGGCCTCCGCGGCCTCGGCCGCGCCTTTGCATCCCTTCTTCAGTGCGATGGCGGCGCCCAGCGTATAGGCCCACACCGCGTTTTCAAAGGCGATCATCTGGATGGAGCGGACGATCTTGTCCACGTCGATGCCCTTTGCCAGGGTGAAATCGCGGACGGCTTCGAAGTCCTTGAAGCCATACTTGTCAAGAACCGGCTGGATCTTGTCGATGCGGCGCTCGTAACCTTCAAAACGAATCATGGATTTCACCTCTCTTTACTGCTTGCGCGGGTCGATGTGCTTGGGCGCCTCGGCATAGCGGCCGTAGGTGCCGATGTTCTTCTCGTAGGCTTCGGCGGGGTTCATGCCCTTTTTGATGGCGTCCATCATCTTGCCGAGGGACAGGAACTTGTAGCCGCATACCTGATCGTCCTCGTCCAGCGCGATGTCGATGACGTAGCCTTCGGCCATCTCCAGGTAGCGAACGCCCTTGGCCTTGGTGCCGTACATGGTGCCCACCTGGGACCTGAGACCCTTGCCCAGATCCTCAAGGCCCGCGCCGACAGGCAGACCGTCGTCGGAAAACGCGGACTGGGTGCGGCCGTAGACAATCTGAAGGAAGAGCTCGCGCATGGCGGTATTGATCGCGTCGCAGACGAGGTCGGTGTTCATGGCCTCCAGGATGGTTTTGCCGGGCAGGATCTCGGCGGCCATCGCGGCGGAATGGGTCATGCCGGAGCAGCCGATGGTTTCCACCAGCGCCTCTTCAATCACGCCGCCCTTTACGTTCAGCGTCAGTTTGCAGGCGCCCTGCTGCGGCGCGCACCAGCCGACACCGTGAGTCAGGCCGGAAATGTCGGTGATCTCCTTGGCCTGTACCCATTTTCCTTCTTCGGGGATTGGCGCGGGTCCGTGGTGGGGCCCCTTCGCCACGCAGACCATCTGCTCCACTTCATGAGAATACTGCATTGTGCGTCCTCCCTTTGACTGAGCTGTTATCTTCGCTATTATAGCATAAACAGGCGATGTTGTCGCCTGTTCACAAAGATTTTATCGATCTTTCACGAGCGATATAGGCGTAAATGCGCCGTTACGGCAAGTTGAAGAAAGCGTCCAGCGTCTCCAAACCCGCCTGGGCTGGGTCGTCCTCGTAGTAGACCCGCATCAGCGTCAGGCCGCAGGCAGGCGCGGTCACACCCAGGTCCAGGCGGTTTTTGCTTTCGATCGCCCGGGAAACCGCGCCGGGGGCAAGTTTGCCGCCGCCCACTCCGATCAGCGTACCCGCCAGGATGCGCACCATATTGTAGAGGAAGCCGCTTCCGCGCACGAGAAGCTCCAGCTCGTTTTCATTGCGCAGTACCCGCGCCTCGTACACCGTGCGCACGGTGTCCTTGACGATGGAGCCGCTGGCGGCGAAGGCCGCGAAATCGTGGGTGCCCACCGCGCCCTGGGCTTCCTCGTGCATGAGGAATTCATCCAGCGGGTACGCCACGTGGGCGTGGGTGTTCCGACCGATGGCCGGGGCGTGGGCATGGTTGTGGATCAGGTAGCGGTAGAGCTTACCGCGGGCGTCAAAGCGCGCGTGGAAATCCGGCGGGGCCTCCCGTGACGCGCTGACCCGGATGTCCGGCGGCAGCATGGTGTTAAGCGCGAAGGAGAACTTCTCACCCGGGATGCGGGAGACGGTATCGAAATGCGCCACCTGTCCCAGCGCATGTACGCCCGCGTCGGTGCGGCTGGCGCCCGCGACGGTGACGGCCTCCCCCGTCAGCTTTGAAAGCGCCTCCTCGAGGCGCTGCTGAACGGAAACGGCATTTAACTGCCGCTGCCAGCCCGCGTAGGCCGTGCCATCGTATTCAACGGTCAGCCGGATGCGCCGCTTCACAGCAGGATCACGCCCGCGAGCAGCAGCGCCATGCTCAGCGCGGCCCAAGCGTCAAGAGACGTGTACCGGAGCACTCGAAGCCGCGTGCGGTTGGCGCCGCCGCGGTAACAGCGGGCCTCCATCGCCAGCGCCAGTTCATCCGCCCGGCGGAACGCGCTGACAAACAGCGGTACCAGCAGCGGGATCATCGCCTTGGCGCGGGCCATCAGGTTGCCCGTTTCAAAGTCCGCGCCGCGGGCGGTCTGCGCCTTCATGATCTTGTCCGCTTCCTCCAGCAGCGTCGGAATGAAACGGAGCGCGATGGACATCATCATCGCCATCTCGTGGGCCGGGAAGCCGAACCTTGACAGCGGCGAAAACAACCGCTCGAGCCCGTCCGTCAGCGCGATGGGCGACGTGGTGAGGGTGAGGAGTTGCGTGCCCAGCACCAACAGCATGAGGCGAAGCGCCATGAACACCGCCATGCGCAGTCCCTCGCGCGTGATGGTCAGAAACTGCCACTGAAAGAGTATGGTCTGGCCGGCGCCGAAAAAGGCGTTGAGTACGAAGGTCAGCGCGATGATGAAGTAGACGGCCTTGAGGCCTTTCAGGATCAGCTTCAGCGGGATGCCCGAAAGGGATGCCGCACCCAGCACATATGCGAAAAAGAGCGCGTACGCCGGGTAGCTGTCGGCCAGGAACACCCCCACAATCATCGCGAAGGTGAGCATCAGCTTCGAACGGGGGTCCAATCGGTGCAGCGGCGAATCGCCAGGAAAGAATTGGCCCAACGTGATGTCAAAGGCCACGCTTCTCCCCTCCCTTCGCGCCGAGAAGCCCCGGCAGGCATTCCACCAGCTGTTCCGTCGTCCACACATTCGGCGGCAGCTTGAAGCCCTCGTTACGGAGGCGCTCGGAGAGCTCCGCGCTGGGCGGCAGGCCCAGGCCCAGATCGGAGAGCTTCGTGCCCAGCATGAAAATCTCCTCCGGCGCGCCGTCCATCGCCAGCGTGCCCTGATTCATGACCAGGATACGAGAGCAGAGTTTGGCTACGTCCGACATGCTGTGGGACACCATGATCAGCGTCATGCCGCCCCGCTCGTGCAGCGACCGCATGATCTCCATCATCCGGTTGTGCCCCTTGGGGTCGAGGCCGGCGGCAGGCTCGTCCAGAATCAGCGTGGTGGGCCGCATGGCCAGCACCCCCGCGATGGCGACGCGACGTTTCTGTCCGCCGGAGAGTTCAAAAGGCGAGCGCTCCAGGAGTTCCTCCGCCACGCCCACCAGCTGGGCGGCCTCCCGCACGCGCTCGTCGATTTCGGGCTGAGAGAGCCCCAGATTGCTGGGCCCGAAGGCGATATCCTTGGCGACCGTTTCTTCAAAAAGCTGATATTCCGGGTATTGAAACACCAGCCCCACCTTGCGCCGGACGGCACGCAGATCCGTGCCCTTGTCGGAGAGGGATGCGCCGTCAACCAGCACTTCGCCGCTGGTGGGCTTGATCAGTCCGTTCAAGTGCTGAACCAGTGTGGACTTACCGCTTCCGGTGTGACCGATGAGCCCCACAAACTGCCCGTCCGGGATGGAAAAACTCACATCGTGCAGCGCCACCGATTGAAACGGGCTGCCCGGCATGTAGATGTGGCTGAGCGCCCTTACTTCAATCGACAAAGTTCCACCACCATTTCATCCACAGTCATGACGCCCGCCGGGAGCGGTACGCCCTTTTCCCGGAGCCTTCCCGCGAGATCCACCATCTCCGGCACATCCAGCCCCAGCGCGCGCACCCTGTCCACCTGTTCGAACACGGCGACGGGCGAACCCTCCAGCGCGATTTCGCCCTTGTCCATCACGATCACGCGGCCCGCCAGCGAAGCTTCCCGCATGAAGTGGGTGATCCATACCACCGTAATGCCTTCGAGGTTGAGCTTTTGGGCAATGGCCATCACGTCCCTGCGGCCGGAGGGATCCAGCATGGCGGTGGCCTCGTCGAAGACAATTACGTCCGGCCGCATGGCCAGCACCCCCGCGATGGCGACCCGTTGCTTCTGCCCGCCGGAGAGCATGTGGGGCGCGTGGCGCGCATAGGACAGCATGCCCACCATGTCCAGCGCCTCATCGACGCGCCGGCGGATTTCATCGCTGGGTACGCCGATATTTTCGAGGCCGAAGGCCACGTCCTCCTCGACCACGGTGGCCACCAGCTGATTGTCGGGATTTTGAAACACCATGCCGCAATGGCGGCGCACGGCCCAGGCGTTGTCCTTCCCCGCCGTGTCCAGACCGGCCACCAGTACGCGGCCCTCCGTGGGCAGAAAGAGCGCGTTGATCAATTTCGCCAGCGTGGATTTGCCGCTGCCGTTGTGGCCCAGCACCGCCACGAACTCGCCCTTTTCGACGCTTAGCGTCACGCCGTCCACCGCCATTTTCTTTTCCTCGCCGTAGCGGTAGCGCGCGTTTTCAACCTGAATGATCGGCACCACTTCACCCCCATGATCCAAGGCGGTTCATTATACCATTTTCACGTTAAAATCGCAGCAATTTGGGCAATCTATTTTTGCGCGCTGGACAGATTAACAATTTTAGGGTATATTGATAGTTGGCATTTCATGTTTATTTGTTATTCTTTATATTTGGATAGGAGTGTGGCCCATGAACAAGAAAACGGTCAGAGACATCGACGTAAACGGCAAGAAAGTACTCGTTCGCTGCGACTTCAACGTGCCGCTGGACGCGGACATGAACATCACGGATGAAACGCGCATCAACGCCGCGCTGCCCACGATCAAGTACCTGCTTGACAACAAGGCGGCGGTCATCCTCTGCTCGCATCTGGGCCGTCCCAAGGGAGAGTTCAACATGAAGTACTCGCTGGCGCCGGTGGCCAAGGCGCTCAGCGAGAAGCTGGGTTTCGCCGTCAAACTGGCCAAGGACGTCGTAGGCCCGGATGCCAAGGCGCTGGCCGCGGCCGTAAAGCCGGGTGAAGCGGTGCTGCTGGAAAACGTGCGCTTCATGCCCGGCGAGGAAAAAAACGACCCCGAGCTCTCGAAGGAACTGGCATCTCTCGCGGACATCTATGTGTCCGACGCCTTCGGCACCGTGCACCGTGCTCACTCATCCACCGCGGGCGTCGCTTCCTATCTGCCGGCGGTCGCGGGCTTCCTGATCGGCAAGGAGCTGGATTTCCTAGGCGGAGCGATTTCGAACCCGGCCCGTCCCTTTGTGGCGATCCTGGGCGGCGCCAAGGTCAAGGATAAGATCGGCGTCATTACAAACCTGCTGGACAAGGTGGATTCCCTTCTGATCGGCGGTGGCATGGCCTACACCTTCATCAAGGCGCAGGGCGGCAAGATCGGCGGCAGCCTCCTGGACGAAGAGCGCCTGGGCCTGGCGAGCGAGCTGCTCGAAAAGGCCAAGGCTAAGGGCGTGAAGATGCTGCTGCCGGTGGACAACCTGGCGGGCGACGCCTTCTCCAACGACTGCAACATCAAAGCCGTCGACGCTTACGATATCCCGGACGGTTTCTCCGGCATGGATATCGGCCCCAAGACCATCGAGATGTTCTCCGAGGAAATCAAAAAAGCCAAGACGGTGGTCTGGAACGGCCCGATGGGCGTGTTCGAAATGCCCAACTTTGCCGAAGGCACCCTGGCGATCGCCAAAGCCATGGCGTCTTCCGACGCCACCACGATCATCGGTGGCGGCGACTCCGCGGCGGCGGTCACCCAGATGGGTCTGGCCGGCAAGATGAGCCACATCTCCACCGGCGGCGGCGCATCCCTTGAATTCCTGGAGGGCAAGGAACTGCCCGGCGTCGCGGCGCTGAACGACAAGTAATTCCACCAATGCCGGCGGGGGCCTGACGGCCCCCGCCGTACAAACGAGATTTAAGGAGGAAACCCCATGCGCAAGCCCATCATCGCCGGAAACTGGAAGATGAACAAGACCCCCGAGGAAGCCGTCCAGCTGGTCACCGAACTCATCCCGCTGGTCAAGGACGCAAAGTGTGACGTGGTCGTCTGCCCGCCCGCGGTGTGCCTCGCGGCCGTCGCGTCCGTGATCAAGGGTACCAATGTCAAGCTGGGCGCTCAGAACGTGCATTTCGCCCCCAAGGGCGCCTTCACCGGCGAGCTGTCGGCCGACATGCTCAAGGCCGTCGGCTGCGAGTACGCGATCATCGGCCATTCCGAGCGTCGCCAGTACTTTGGTGAAACCGATAAGACCGTCAATAAGCGCACCGTGGCCGCCGTGGCCGCAGGCCTCACGCCCATCATCTGCGTGGGCGAGACCAAGGAAGAGCGCGAAGGCGCCTATACCGACGCCATCGTGGCCTACCAGACGTTGATGGCGCTGACCGGCCTGACGGACGAGCAGGTCGCCGCCGCCGTGGTCGCCTACGAGCCCGTGTGGGCCATCGGCACCGGCCTCACCGCCACCGACGAGCAGGCCAACGAGACCATCGGCGTCATCCGCAAGGCCATCGCCGGCAAGTACGGCGAGGAAGTCGCCTCCAAGGTGCGCATTCAGTACGGCGGTTCCATGAATCCCGGCAATGTCAAGGGTCTGATGGCGCAGAGCGAGATCGACGGCGGCCTGATCGGCGGAGCAAGCCTGAAGGCGGCCGATTTCTCCCAGGTGGTGAATTTCTGATGGCCATCACCGCACTGATCATTATGGACGGGTTCGGCATCAACCCGGTTCATAAAGGAAACGCCATCTACGCCGCCGGTACGCCCAATCTGGACAAGCTGATTGAGCGGTACTCGATGACGCAGATCGGCGCGTCCGGTCTTTCCGTCGGCCTTCCCGACGGGCAGATGGGCAACAGCGAGGTGGGTCACCTGAACATCGGCGCGGGCCGTGTGGTGTATCAGGAGTTGACGCGCATCACCAAGTCCAT
This sequence comes from Bacillota bacterium, assembly GCA_023421395.1. GTDB lineage: Bacteria > Bacillota > Clostridia > Christensenellales > Aristaeellaceae > JAEZHK01. Next base: position 57,538 of record JAEZTL010000041.1, read on the forward strand.
TGAGGACGGCGACTTTTTCGAAAACCCCGCGCTGGTGGGCGCGATTGAAGACGCAAAGAAAAGCGGCGGCAAGGTGCACTTCATCGGGCTCTGTTCCGATGGCGGCGTACACAGCCATCTCATCCACCTCTACGCGCTGCTGGAGATGACAAAGCGCCACGGCATGGCGGACAAGGCCTTTGTGCATTGCCTGATGGACGGCCGCGACGTGCCCCCTTCCAGCGGCAAGGACTACATCCTGACCCTCGAGGACAAGATGGCGGAAATCGGCTGCGGCAAGATCGCGTCGGTGGCGGGCCGCTACTGGTCGATGGACCGCGACAAGCGCTGGGACCGCGTGCAGAAGGGCTATGAAGCGCTGGTGGGCGTCGGGCTTACCGCGATCAGTGCCGCCGAGGCCATGCAGAAGTCCTACGACGACGATGTGACGGACGAGTTCGTCAAGCCCACGGTGGTCATGAAGGGCGGAAAGCCCGTCGCCACCGTCGAGGCGGGCGATTCGGTCATCTTCTTCAACTTCCGGCCGGACCGCACCCGCGAACTGACCCGCGCGCTGATTGAACCTGACTTCAAGGACTTTCCGCGTGTCGGCGGGTATAAGCCGGTACACTTCGTGTCGATGACACAGTACGACGCGACCTTCACCAACCTCGACATCGCCTTCCGCCCGGATTCGCTGAAGAATACGATGGGAGAATATCTGTCGAATCTGGGCAAGACGCAGCTGCGCATCGCCGAGACAGAAAAGTACGCCCACGTCACCTTCTTCTTCAACGGCGGCGTGGAAGCGCCGAACCCCGGCGAGGACCGCGCGCTGATCCCGTCCCCGAAGGTCGCCACCTACGACCTGCAGCCGGAGATGAGCGCCTACCTCGTCACCGAGGAGGCCGTGAAGCGCGTGTTGTCCGGGAATTACGACCTGATGGTGCTCAACTTCGCCAACTGCGACATGGTAGGCCACACCGGCGTGATGGAGGCTGCGATCAAGGCCGTGCGCACCGTGGACGAGTGTGTGGGCAAGGTGATGGACGCGGTGCTCGAAATGGGCGGCAAGGCCATCATCACCGCCGATCACGGCAACGCGGATCAGATGATCGACCCGGTGACGGGCGGGCCTTTCACCGCCCACACCACGAACCCCGTGCCGATGATCGTGATCGACCCGGCGCGCCCGAAGCACGCCCTCGCCTCCGACGGCCGCCTGTGCGACCTGTCGCCGACACTGCTTCACATGATGGGGATTCCCCAGCCGAAGGAAATGACGGGCAAGTGCCTGATTCTGGACTGATATTTTCCGATGAAAAGGCTCGCGGCGCTTCAGACGCCGCGAGCCTTTTGTCATACTGCATCAGGCCTTTATTCGCATCATCATGCCCGCGCCCTCGTGGTCATTCGGACGCCGGTAAAACCCAAGCTTTTCATAAAACGCTTCCTTGCCGCGGGCCGACATCAGGCCGATGGCGACGTTGGTGCCGCCCTCGCTATGGGCGATGGCGTAATCCGTCAGTCGGCGCACGATGCCGGCGCCGATTCCTTTTCCCCGGTGTTCCGGCGCGACGATTACGTCCTGAATATACCAGATCAGCGCGCCGTCTCCAACGAGGCGCCCCATACCGATGATCTCCCCGCCGAGGAAGACCGCCACAGAGAAGCGGGTGTGTTCAAGCGCCCGCTTCGCCTGGGATGCCAGCGTATGGGACCAGCCTTCCTGATTACGGAGGCCGGCCAGCGCCTCGGCGGTCAGGCCGTTTTCCAGGTACTCGATTTCCATCGCCCATTCCCCCAATCGGCAGTCGTTCGTCCGGGCCTTATTGTCGGATCCCGTCCAGAAGCGCCTGCGCCTCTTCACGGGTGGTGGTGCAAAGCGCCGAATAGGTCTGGCTCAGCGCGCGTTCCAGCATCTTGACCGCAGTCATCGTCTCGCCGTCTTCGGAATAAAGCTTGGCCAGGTAGTACAGCGTGTCTACCTGCGTGGGCTTGCGTTCGTGGGCGCGTTTAAAAAAGTCAAAAGCCTCGTCCCGCTTGCCCATCGCCAGGTTCAGCTGGCCCATGTTATCAAGCACCACGGCATCCTCGTCGTCGTATTCATAGGCCTTCTGGTTAAATTCGACAGCCTCCGCGTAGTCGCCGGTCTCCCGTGCCTTTTCAATCAGCATGTAGCCCAGCGAACCGTAGAGCGTTGCGGTCATCGGGCCGGCCGCGGCAAGCTGGCGCATCAGATCGATGGCTCGATCCAACTGGCCCAACTTCCAGACGCACACCGCGTAGTTGAGCCGAAGCTGTTTTTTCATTTCCGGGTTCAGGCTGGACAGCTTTTCCACCCGGAGCATGGTCGCGCGCGCCTTTTCATATTCTCGCATGCGAAGGAGCAATACGCCGTAGGCCATCAGGTGTTTGGGATCCTCATCCCCCGCCGCTTCTGCCTGGGCGTAGGCTGCGATGGCCTCCCGGTGCTTTTCTTCCGCCTCCCTGAACTTTTTTGCGTCCAGATAGGCGTTACCCTTCAGGTGGATGTTGTAGGCCTTGCGACCCAAGATTGCCGCTTTGATGTTCATCGGATTCCCTCCAGTTTTTTTTGAAGCCGGCGCCTGCGGACGAGGAGCGCCTCAATCGCATCCTCTTCCGCGACGGCCAGCGCTGTTTCGGTCATTTGCAGCGCGTCCGAGAGACGTCCGGCGCGGTGTTCATAATACTTTGCCAGTTCGACCATGGGCCAAGGGAGGAGCTGCCGCCGGCGCGTCATCTCCAACCACACCCGCTCCGCCCGTCCCCACTCGCCTGCGCGCCTCAGCATCAGCGAAAAGGCACGGTTGGCTTCCGCCGCGTACCGCGAGCCACGCCGCTGCGCGACGGTGAAGAGCGGCGTCGGCCGCGCGGCAGCCACGTAGCAACGCCGGGCGATTTCATCCTCCCCGCGCCGCTCGAGCGCGCGGCCCATCGAGTAGAGATCCGCTGTTTCGGTCAGAAGTTCCGGGGTGCGATAAGCCTCCTCCAGCGCGCACAAGAGCCGCGGCAGCGCGAGAATGTCCAGATGATTGTGTGCAAGCACCGGCTCCAGCGGCTGGAAATCGCCGCTTCTCATGGCTTCGAAGAACCGCCGGGGCGCTTCGCTGCCGGGCAGGTCCTCCGTGCGACCCCGGCGCAGAATCTGCCTTTCCAGCGCGTCCAGCCGGCAGCTGCCCAACCGGCGCCGCCAGAGTCTTCTGGCCGGGTGCATCAAATCCAGCGGCTCCAGCGCGCGCCACGCCCCGCGCATCCTGCACATGGTAAAGCGGGATTCCAGTAGCGGCAGGTCGAAGCTGTCGCCGTTGAAGGTGACCACGGCGGAAAATCCCGTCATGATCTCCGCGGCCCGGGCGATCAAAAGCGGCTCGTCGGCGTAGGAACGCATCATGTACTGCTCGACGCGAAAGCGCCCGCCGCTCAGAAAGCCGAAGCCGATCAGAAACGCCACGGTACCCGCACCGCCGGAGAGACCCGTGGTCTCCGTGTCCAGAAACAGCGTCTTTTCCGCCCCTGGCCACGCGCCCTTCATGCCGGACCGTCGAAGCGCCGCCGCGTCCAGCGCGAAAAGACGCGGATCAACATCCTCCTCGTACACGCGCACGACCAGGCCGCCCGGTTTTTCCGGTTTTGCCGCGCCGCCGATCGCGCGCAGCCGCGCCCTCAAGTCTGAGCCCATACGTCCCTCCGATTTCAATAAGCAATATTGTAGAGGCATCGGCACCGGTTGTCAAGGAAAGGAATCAGGAGCGGCATTCCATGCGCTCCAAATATGGAAAAAATCTCGCGCCGGGGCACCAAATATGGTATACTGTGGAAAACACCGCCCGGGGGATGAACGCTTGCATCTGGATCTCAGCTGCCCGCTGGAGCTATTGGGGTACGATTTGACGCACAACGAACAGGGCGTGCGCGGGTTTGTGCGCCTGTGGAACCTGTCGGATGCGCCTGTCACAGGGTTCGAGGCCGTCATCACCTGGCAGGGGGAGAACGGCGCGGCGGACATACCACTCAGCTCCGGCGCGATTTTCGCGCCGCCCCACGACGCATTCGTGTTGCCCATCGAGACGGACAGCGCGCCCTCCGGCCATTGGAGCGGCCTATTCTTCGTACGGGTGGATTTTCAGAGCGCGGCGCTCTGGCACGGCAACCCGCGGCGCCTGATTGACGTCGAGATGCCGGAAAAGCCCTCCAAGCGGGAAATGAAGGCGCTCCGGCGCGCTGCCGGGCCGGATGCGGCCGTACGTCCCCTCGATGCGGGCGGATATTGGGTGTGCGCCTGCGGCCGTGCGAACCCGCGAAAATCGATCGGCTGCGACCGATGCGGCCGGACGAAGCGGGACTGTCTCCGGCTGTCCCGACAATTGGCGGAGGTATTCGACGGCAAGGCTCCGGAAGGCAAGCCGGCGAACGCTAAGCGGAAGGCCGCCGCCCGCCCGGCGGCGGAGGGCGAACTTCCGTTTCACAAGGCGCTTGAAAGGCGGTATCTGCGCCAACGCAGCCTTCTGATCCGGAGGACCGTCACCATGCTGACAGCGGCCGGGCTGATTGCGCTGATCGCGCTGGCATGGACGTGGCTGATCGGCATGCAGCAGCGTGCGAAGGACATCGTGCCGCCCATGAAGATCGATCAGGCGGCGCAGACGCAGGAAACGTCCGCGCCATAGACAAAAGCGAGCCGTCCGGCTCGCTTTTTTGTCAGCATAAAAGCGTCAATCATATTTTTTCAGGTCTTCGCGGCGCTTTTGGATTTCCTGTTCAAAGCCCAGATCCCCCGGCTCGTAATAGGGCATTCCCCGGGCTTCCAGCGGCGCGTACTGCTGCTTGACGTAATGGCCCGGGAAATCATGGGCGTACTTGTAGCCTTCTCCATACCCCAACTTGGCCGCACCCTTGTAAGCGGTATCCCTGAGATGGATCGGAACCGGCTGGAAGCCGCCGCGCTCCGCGTCGCGCATGGCGCGATCGATGGCCACCACGACGGCATTGGATTTCGGACTCTCGCAGACCGCGATGATCGCCTGGGCGATGGAGAGCCGCGCTTCTGGCATGCCGATGGCCTCCAGCGCCTGCCAGGCGCTGACCGCCTGCACCATGGCGTTCGGGTTGGCCAGCCCCACGTCTTCGCTTGCGTGGGCGATGACGCGGCGCACGATGACGCGGGGGTCCAACCCCGCGTAGATCATGCGGCTGAACCAGGCCAGCGCGGCGTCGCTGTCAGAGCCGCGCAGGCTCTTGCAGAAGGCCGACAGCATGTCGTAGAGCATCGATTCGTCCATGCGCAGTACGCGCTTCTGGATAGACTGCTCCGCCACGCTCAGCGTGACGCGAATGTCGCCGCCGGCGTCCATGGGTGTGGTCAGCACGGCCAGTTCCAGCGCGTTCAGCGCTGCGCGTACGTCCCCGTTGGCCACCTGCGCGATGTGCGCCAGGGCGTCGCCATCAATCGCCACGGATTCACGCCCGTAACCGCGGTCGTCGTCCCGGATCGCGTTCAGGATGGCCTTCTCCACTTCTTCCTGCGTCAGCGGCTCGAAGCGGAACAGCCTGCACCGGCTGACGATGGCGGGAGTCATGGCGATCATCGGGTTTTCGGTGGTCGAACCGATGAAGCGGATGACGCCCTGTTCGATGGACGGCAGGATGCTGTCGGACTGGGACTTGGACCAGCGGTGACACTCATCCAGCAGCAGGTAAGTGGCTTTGCCGTGCAGCTTGAGACGGGATTCCGCATCCCGGATCACGTCGCGCACCTCGGCTACGCCGCTGGTAACGGCGTTGAGCTTAACGAACTCGGCCTTCGTGGCATTTGCGATGATTGAGGCCAGCGTGGTCTTTCCAGTGCCCGGAGGGCCCCAGAAGATCGAACTGGTCAGCCGGTCCGCCATGATTGCGCGGCGAAGCAGCGTCCCCTCGCCCACGATCTCCCTCTGGCCGATGAACTCATCCAGCGTCTTGGGCCGCATCCGGTCTGCCAGCGGCGCAAGCTTTTTGATGCCCTCGGAAAACAGGTCTTCCATGATCCCTCCGAAATGAGCGGGCGGGGCAGAACGCCCCGCCCGTTGAACTGATAGACTTCGTCAATGTTTTCATCTTTCCTGGCGACCTGCGCACCGGGAAACAATACCGTTTTTCAGGGGGTCGCCCGGAAATTCCGGAAAATTCCAGTCACTGCTGGACTTTCTCCATCACCTTGAAAATCCGCCGGACGGATTTTCAACGCCCTGGTTACCGCTTGAACTGTACGTCGGCCTCGTACTTCTTGACCGCGTCCAGCCAGGCACCGCCCACGGGCACGTTCTGCGCCTCGCAGTAGGCATCCCAGATGGCGGAGAAGGGCAGCGTCTTATTCTCTTCAAGGAGCGCCAGCCGCGCGGTGTAATCCCCCGCCGCTTCCGCCTGAACGGCCTTGGCACGGGGTGTCAAAAGCGCGCGCAGCATCGCCTTCTGCGCGTTGCGCATGCCGATGACCCAGGCGGCGACGCGATTGATCGAGGCGTCGAAGTAGTCCAATGCGATGCGCACGCGGTTTTCGTAGCCGTTGAGCATGATCTCATTCATGATGTTCTGCAGTTCGTCGTCCAGCGTGATCACATGGTCGCTGTCCCAGCGGATGCCGCGGGAGACGTGCAGCAGCAGATTGGGCATGAACTGCAGAATGGCGCTGATCTTGGCGGAGATGACCTCCGTCGGATGGAAGTGGCCGGCATCCAGCGTATAGAGCAGACCGCGGGTCAGCGCGTAGGACAGCATGAATTCGTGAGAGCCCACGGTGTAGCTCTCGACGCCCAGGCCGAAGAGCTTGGACTCCACCGCATCCTCCTCGAGCGCCGGATCCATCTTGCCGGAGGCGAAGATCGCGTCCAGCGATTCCAGCATCCGCTGACGGGGTGCGGCGGTATCCGCAGGCACATCCTTGTAGCCGTCCGGCATCCAGAAGTTGACCACGCTGGGCTGTCCCAGCGCCTTGCCGAACTCCGACGCGATCTCGCGGCAGCGCTTGCCGTGCTCGATCCAGAACTCACGCACACCCTTGTCGGGGCTGGACAGCGTGAAGCCGCTCTCCGCCTTCGGGTGGGAGAAATTGGTGGGGTTGAAGTCGAGGCCCAGCTTCTGCGCCTTCGCCCAATCCACCCACTGCTGGAAGAGATCGACGGTGTACGCGTCCCGATCCACAACCCTGCCGCCCTTTTCAGCATAGTTGGCATGCAGGTTGAGTTTCTTTTTGCCGGGGATCAGCTTCAATGCCTGATCGATGTCGGTCCGAAGTTCTTCGCCGCCGGTGGCACGGCCGGGGTAATTGCCGGTGGTGGCGATACCGCCGGATGCGCCGCCGGACGCACTTTCACAGCCACACACGTCGTCACCCTGCCAGCAATGCATCGAAATGGGGATTCCGGCACAGACGCGCATCGCCTTTTCGACGTCCACGCCCTGATCCTGGTAGACCCTGCTCGCGTACTCGTAGCCCTGTTTGATCAGCTTGTCATTCATCCGCGCGAACCTCCGCAGTATATTTCCAGTCTATTATACCCAAGCGGCGCGGGAAAGTAAAGGGCATTCAGGGGCACCGGACTGCCGGAAACCGCGCGGCGGCACAGTAAAAGGCCGGTAAATTTCCGGCCCTCGGTTATGCACCCCTGGGGGAAGGCTTCCGGCTGTGGATCACGGCGCCTCGCTTGGCTCGCCCGAAATATCATCCGCCCCGCCCTCATCCAAATCCGCCAGATCGTCGTAATTGCGCTTTTTTGGGTTTTCCGGCGGGTGCGCGCTGGGAAATGTGATCAGGAACTCGGTGCCCTCGCCGAATTTGGAGTGAACCTCGATCATGGCGCCCATATTGCTGGCAATGTGTTTCACGATGGCAAGGCCAAGCCCCGTGCCGCCCATTGAGCGGGAGCGGCCCTTGTCCACGCGGTAGAAGCGCTCGAAGAGCCGGGGCAGGTGCTCCTCCGGAATGCCGATGCCGGTATCGGAGATCAGGAGGTTCACCGTCTTTTCATTGTTGAACACCGACACGTTGACGGATCCGCCGTGCTTGTTGTACTTGATCGCGTTTTCAATCAGGTTGATGAGCATCTGCTCCATCTGATCGGCGTTGCCGTGGACGTAACTGGGTTCCGCATTTTCGCGGGAATGGATGGTCACATCCTTCTCGGATGCCAGAATGGACAGCATCTCCGAGATCTCGTTGGCCATCTTGTCCAGCCGGATGTATTCTCTGGGCGGATTGTCGGAGCCTGATTCCAGCTTTGAAATGGACAGAATGTCATTAATCAGCCGGGTCAGCCGGTCGGCTTCCAGCATGATAATCTTGAGGAACTTCTGAGCGGTCTCGGGATTCGAAATGGCGCCGTTTTGCAGCGTCTCCACAAAACCCTTGATGCTGGTCAGCGGCGTCTTGAGCTCATGGGATACATTGGCGGCGAAGTCCGTGCGCACCTGCTCGAGGCGCCTGAGTTCCGTGATGTCCTCCACCAGCGCCACCGCACCCACCACCGCACCATCCTTGGTCATCGGCGTCATGTAAAGGCGCACAGGCATATGCGCGCGGCCCATGCCCGTGCGCACGGCGACCTCGGTGGTATACACGCCGTCTTGCCCCATAGCCTCCCTGAACGCGGCGTCCAGCTTGACGTCGCGGGAAGCCTGGTTGAGGGGCACCGGATCGTCGATGGCGCCGGTGATGCCCAAAAGCTTCTTGGCGCTGGGTGTCACGAGAATCAGGTTCAGCTTTTCGTCTACCGCCAGAATGCCGTTTTGCATGTAGTTCATGACGGTCGAAAGCGCCTGGTTACGGGCTTTGTTCTTGTAGACCGAATCCTGGATGCGGGAGAGAACTTCGTTGAACTGGGCGGTTTCCTCCACCGAATCCCCGGCGACGCCAGTGATTCGCGTATCAAAGCGGCCCTCCGAAAAGCTTGTCAGCACGGAAAGCACTTTGCGGACGAAGGAATCCGTCCGGTCGACGGACGTCTGAAAGGCCACGTAGCTGAATACCGCCAGCGCCAGCGCCAGCAGCACCAACAGCCACATCCGCCCGGCCATCGCGTCACCCAGCGATGCGGCGGAACGAGAAACCGTCAGGATTTCGCCGTCCGCAAGCCGCGTCGCGGCATACAGCATCCAAATTCCGCGCGCATTTTTCTCGCGGAATTCGACGGCTTCGCCCGGCCTCTCAGCCCGCGAACCCGAGATGCGCGCCTGCGCCGACGGGGTGTTGGTGGCGTAAGCCGTCTCCCCGTCCGCGGAATACAGGGCCACATCCGTATCGGTTGCCTTTCCGATCGTGCGGATCACATCGGAGGCATTGCCAGACGCAAACCCTTCTTCCACCTCTGAGGCGGAAGAAAGGCAGATGCGCGTCAATTCCTTCGATGTTGCCGCATCCATTGAGCTGCGCGCCGTGCTGGCGCACACCAGCAGGAAAACGACGCAAAGGACGAGGTTCAAACAGGTCGCGGTGAGGGCAACCTTTCGCTTCATGCGTTGCCTCCGGCGGCCGCCGGGAACCTACAGACGGTTCTCCTGGCGGTCGTTGAACTTGTAGCCGACGCCGCGGATGGTCTCGATGTAGTGCGCGTCGTCACCGAGCTTCTGCCGGATATGGCGGATGTGCACGTCGACCGTCCGGGTTTCGCCGTAGAACTCGTAACCCCAGATGCGATCCAGCAGGAAGTCGCGCGTGAGCACCTTGCCGCGGCTGATGACCAGCAGCTTCAGAAGCTCGAATTCCTTGAGCGTCAGCGAGAGCTTCTCACCGTTGCGGAAGGCCTCGTAATTGCCCACGTCGATGGTAAGGCCGCCGACGTGCAGGATGCCCTCTTCCTCGTTCTGCGGCGCAGCACGGCGCAACAGCGCCTTGACGCGGGCGATCAGCTCCCGTACGCTGAAGGGTTTGGTGATGTAATCGTCCGCACCCAGCTCAAGCCCCAGAATCTTGTCCACCTCGTCACCCTTGGCGGTCAGCATAATGATCGGGATATCGGCCGTAGTCGGCGCGCCCTTGAGCCGGCGGCACACCTCCATGCCATCGATGCCGGGCAGCATGATGTCCAGAAGCACCAGCGCCGGACGCTCGTGCGCGCAAACGACCAGCGCGTCCTCGCCGGTGGCGGCGGTTACGACGCGATAGCCCGACGCTTCAAGATTGAACGAAAGCAGCTCCAGGATATGCGCCTCGTCGTCGACAGCGAGAATCAATTCGTTTGCCATATGCGTCTCTCCTTATTTAAGAATAGTCAGCCTTATTCCTTCCGGCCGCCGGCCGGCGCTTATCCGAATTCTTTGTCGGAAAGCAATTTGTTGAGCTCGTCCATGAAAGTCTGGATGTCCTTGAACTGGCGGTAGACCGACGCGAAGCGCACATACGCCACCTCGTCCAGCTTTTTGAGCCCGTCCATCACCAATTCCCCGATTGCTTGGCTCGTGATCTCCTGGTCGTAACTGTTGTACGCCTTCATTTCAATTTCGCGCACCAGTTTGTCGATCTCTCCAAGCGACACAGGGCGTTTCTCACACGCCTTGATTATGCCCGCGCGCAGCTTGGAAGAATCAAACGGTTGGCGGCTTTTGTCTTTTTTGATCACCATGAGCGGCACGGTGTCGATTTTTTCATAGGTGGTGAAGCGACGCCCGCAGCCTTCGCACTCCCGCCTGCGCCGGATGGCGGAATTGTCCTCGGTCTGCCTGGAATCAATGACGCGGCTTTCCGTGCAATTGCAATAAATGCATTTCACCGCAAACACCCCCTATGGTTTCGACGCCTCTATTATACACAACATATAGCGTCTAGTCTAGGGGGTGAGCGATTTTTTCTTAACATTTCCGCCTATTGGCCGCCAATCATGGCTTTTTCGTCCAATTCGACGAGAATTACATCGTCTCCGATGCAGCGGATTCGGCTCCAAGGGATCACGAGGCCGTCCCGATCAGGCCGGATAAAGCCCCAGAACCCGCAGGAGTCCGGCACGACGAGGGCCTCCGCGCAGGCGCGTTCATTAAGTATCAGGTCGATCGGCCGCCCCAATCGCCGCCCGTCGCACACATTGATGACTTCCTTTTGCTTCAGCTCGGAAAAACTCATGGATCTCCCTCCCCGTTCATCCTATGCGCGGCGCGCGCGAAGCTTTACGAAACTTGACAGGCGGTTTTTCGCCGCCTATAATCAAAAACGTGCGGGCGCTGAACGGATTCGGAACATACTAATGGAGCGTAAGGCCCGCGCGCGGCGCTTTTCCGAAGGAGGATGATGTCCGTGTGGATTGTTCTTTTTGCGGTGGCGCTTCTGATTCCGGCGCTGATCGCGCTGTATTTTTTTCGCCTGGCCGCCGTGCGCACCCGGAGGACGTCTTTTTCAGACCTGATGCCGGACAACGAAATCTTCCGCGAACACATAAAAAACTTGGTCCTGGACCGGGAATGGCTTTTGAAGCAGCCGCTGGAGAAGGTTGCCATCAGGAGCTTCGACGGCTTGACGCTCCGCGCCCGGCTGCTGGCGGACGCGGACAACCCGCGAATCCTGCTGCTGGCCCACGGATATCGATCTGCCGCACTGTGGGACTTTCCATCGGTGGTTCGGTTTTACCGGGAACTGGGCTGCGGCGTGCTGCTGATCGACCAGCGGGCTTCGGGCGAGAGCGGGGGCCGCTACATCGGCTTTGGGGCGCTTGAACGGTATGACCTTCAGCGTTGGGCCTGGTACCTGGCGGAGCGCTTTCCAAAGGCCTCAATTTACATGGACGGCGTATCGATGGGCGCGACCACCGTGATGCTTTCGCTGGGGCTGGATTTGCCTGAAAGCGTTCGCGGGGCCATCGCGGACTGCGGCTTCACATCGCCCATCGAGATCATGCGGCACGTGCAGAAATCCTCGTTTCCCCGCAGCGGCGGCTGGGTGATCGGGGGCGTGCGGCTGCTGTTGAAACTCGTTGCACGCTACGACCCGGCGGGCTGTTCTACCCTGGATGCGTTGAAAAAGACAAAGGTACCGGTGCTGTTCCTCCACGGCGACGCAGATAAGTTCGTACCCGTTTCTATGACCAAAGCCAACTTCGAAGCTTGTGCGTCGGAAAAACGCCTGATGATCGTGCCGGGCGCCGGCCACGGCGAGAGCTACGTGCTGGACAGGACGGGCTGTGAGCGGGCGATCCGCGAATTTTTCAGCGCCTACGGATGAGAAAACCGGCGCGGGGCTCTTCCCCCGCGCCGGTTTTTCAGATATACTTTTTCATTTGCTGGAGCGCGGCCTTTTCCAAACGGGATACCTGGGCCTGAGAGATGCCGATCTCCTCGGCGACCTCCATCTGCGTACGTCCTCCGAAAAAGCGCTGGGAGATGATGCTCTTCTCCCGCTCGCCCAGATGGTCCAGCGCCTGCCGGATCGACAGCGAGCGTACCCAGTCGTTTTCGCTGACGCGGTCGTCCCGCACCTGATCCATGATGTAGATGGCGTCGCCGCCGTCCTGATACACCGGCTCGTGCAGAGAAACCGGGTCCTGGATCGCCTCCAGCGCGAACACCACATCCTCCTCGCGCGCCTCCATCTCCTTTGCGATCTGCTCGATGGTCGGGTCCCGCCCCAGTCGGGCCGCCAGTGCGTCCCGGGCTTTCAGCGCCTTGTAGGCGGTGTCGCGCAGCGAGCGGCTGACCCGGATGGGATTGTTGTCGCGCAGATATCTCCGGATCTCGCCGATGATCATCGGCACCGCGTAGGTTGAAAAGCGCACCGGCTGGTTGGTATCGAAGTTGTCCATCGCTTTCATCAGGCCGATGCATCCTACCTGGAACAGGTCGTCCACACTCTCCCCCCGGTTGTGAAAGCGCTGGATTACGCTGAGCACGAGCCGGAGATTCCCCTGTATGAATTCGTGGCGGGCCTCGATGTTGCCGGAGTGCACCTGCGGGAACAGTTCCCGCATCCGCTCATTTTTTAAAACCGGCAACGCTTTCGTATCAACTCCGCAGATTTCGACTTTGTTGATCGCCATTTCGCCACCTCCACAGCAACCAAAGTATTGCCTGGGAGGTTGGCTTTCATGCCCATTGCGACAAAAAACGCCGCCTTTGTAAAAAAGGCGGCGAACCGGGTTTCAAAAGCGGAGAAGGCGACTGCCTTCTCCGCTTTTGAATGATTGAAGCACTACCCCTTCCCGCTTCCCCCGCCGGCCGTACTCTCTGCCAAAAACGAGGCGATGGCGGCGTACACAAGTTCCCGACGCGGTTCGTTGAGGATTTCGTGGCGCATCCCGTCGTACACCTTCACCTTGACGTGCGCGTAGCCGATGTTACGCATCAAATTGGCGGCTTCGCTGAGCTTTTCCCGGCTGACCATGCAGGGATCGTCGCCGCCAGACAGGAACAGGATTGGGATGTTCATTGACGGCTTTGCCCAGCCCTTCGGGCTGTAGGCGTCCATGAGCAGGCGCCGCAGCGCGGCGAAGCCGTCGACTGTGAAGAGGAATCCGCACAGCGGGTCCCGGTCATAGGCGTCCACGGAGGCCGTGTCGGTATTGAGCCAGGAAAAGGAGGACGCCGGATTTTTGACGCCGCGGTTGAAGTTTCCGAAGAATAGCCTGTCCACCAGACGGCTGCGATACCTGACGCCTTTCACGCGGCCGATTCCCGATATCAGAAGCCCCGCCGGCGCTACCGCCGCCTGAAAGGACGGCGAGCCCGACAGAATCAGCGCGCTCAGATCCGGATAACGCTTCAGGTACGCCCGGGCGACCAAAGAGCCCATGCTGTGCCCCAGCATGGCCAGCGGGAGTCCCGGCCATCTTTCCCGCGCGTAACCGGATACTTGGCGCACGTCCTCCACCAGTGATTCCATGCCGTCTGCGCCGAAATAGCCCAGATCATCCGGACCCTGGATGCTCTCGCCATGACCGCGCAGATCCTGGGCGATCGAGGCAAAGCCCAGACCCGCCAGATACTCCATCAGCGGCGCATAGCGTTCCTTGTGCTCGGCCATGCCGTGAACGATCACAAGGATCCCCTTCGGATTTTCGGGAACGGTCGATAGAAGGCGGAGAACAAGTCCGTCGCGGCCGGAAATTAGGCTCGTTCGTTCGGTGGTCATCCGATCCTTCCTCTCTTGTTATGGAGCGCCGCATTAAAACCCGCGGGGGCGCGGCCGTGCCGCGCCCCCGCGTCTGTCGAGGCTTATTCGATGCAGGCCAGATCGATACCCGCCTGGACGATGTCTTCCGGCAAGCTGGAGAACATGGCGTTGATCGACTGACTGTTGTAGAAGCGGATGATGGTCTCCGCAAACATAGGCGCCACCGAAACCGTGCGGAACTTCGGATGTCCGCAGATGGTCGGGTTGAACACGGTATCCGTAGAGAGCACTTCGTCGATGGGGCTTTCGTCAATCAGCTTGACCCCCTGCGCCGACACGATGTTGTGGCTGAGCATGGCGCGGATGCGCTTGGCGCCATGGGCCTTCAACGCGTAGGCCAGGTTGACCAGTGTGCCGCCGGAGGTGGTGAAGTCGTCTACGATCAGCGCGTTCTTGCCATCCACATCGCCCAAAATCTCGAGAACCTGCGGGTTTTCGGAATGATCGGTGCGCTGTTTGTCGCCGATGGCCACCGGAAGATTCAGAAGCGCGCCAAACTTGCGCGCCTGCTTGGCGAAGCCTGCGTCCGGCGATACCACCACGGTGTTTGAAAGGTCTTCGCGCTTCATGGTTTCGCACAGCATCGGCATCGCGTACAGATGGTCCATCGGGCGCTTGAAGAAGCCCTGTACCTGCGGCGAATGCAGGTCCATCGTGATAAAGCGGTCGCAGCCGGCCAGTTCCATCGACTCGGCGCACACGCGGGCGCGGATCGAAACGCGGGGTTCGTCCTTCTTGTCGCCCTTGGCGTAGCCGAAATAAGGCATCACCAGCGTGACGGACAGCGCGTTCGAGCGCTTGAGTGCGTCCACAAAGAACAGTATCTCGACAAACTCGTCGTTGGGGTTTACGCCGATTGGCTGTACGAAGTAGACGTTGCGATCGCGCACGGATTCGTTGACCCGAACGAACGTGTTTCCGTCGGAAAAGCGAACCACCTGCGAGGCGCCCACCCTGCGCCCCATGTATCGACACATCCGCTCCGCGAACGCGTGGCCACCGCTGCCCGCGAAGACGGCAATATTGGAATCGGCAAACACCTTGATTACGCCCCTTTCACTCTGAGGGAACCCAGCACTGCGTCATTTGTGGAATACATCACAGCTTCGTCGCGGCAATGGCTTCGATTTCGATCAGCGCGCCCAATGGGAGCGCGGCAACCTGAACGCACGAGCGGGCTGGATAGGGCATCTCAAGGGCTTCGCCATAAATGGCGTTGACCTCCGAGAAGCTGGTCAGATCCGTCAGAAAAATCGTGACTTTCAAAAGGTTTGCCAAGGAGAGCCCCATCTCCTCCAGCACGGTTTTAATGTTGGCGATGGACTGGCGCGCCTGCGCGCCGATGCCCTCCGCCAGCTTGCCCGTCGCCGGGTCGACCGGCAGCATCCCCGAAAGATAGGCGGTCTCCCCCTGTATAACCGCCGTCGAATAGGGGCCTACCGCCTTGGGCCCGCGCTCCGTCAGAAAAACCTTCTTCACCCATATCCCTCCGTATGTAATATTGCCATTTTAACCCCAGATATGCTAGGGAGCCAACGCCTCGTCCCGCTCGTGAATGCCCACCCAATAGACGGGTGCCGATGGATAGTAGTAATCCTCGTGCAGCTCATCGCGCTCAATCAGTTCGCCCGTCGTCCGGTCGTAGTAACTGATGAAGGCCCGGGACCTGGTGCCCATCTTGCCTTCGCTGATCAGCTCCATCTCGTCGGTGTAGTAGGCGTGTTTGCCGCTTGTGTCCTTTTTCTTCTTGACGGTGGTGGAGGCGATGTTTTTCTGAATAATCTCGCTCTCCAGCTTGATCTCATACTCCGTGGGCGCGCCGTAGATGTTTACCTGCGCCTTCTCGGTGTCCACGGTGGTAAAAATGTAGATGGTGGTGTCCCGGTTGTTGGTGAAAACCAGATCCTTGCCTCTGTCGCTGACGGTGGCGTCCAGGCTTGGATAAATGTAGCCGACAACCATCGTGTGCTGATAGCGGGTTTCCACGGTCATTCCCGCGCGCAAAAGCGCGTTGTAGAGGGTTGTGGAGGCCTGGCACACACCGCCGCCAATGCCCTCCTGCACAGTGGTTCCGGCGAATTCCGGCGCTTCCTTGAAGCCGTTCTCCAATGTGCGCTTGCCAACCACCTTGTTGAAAGAGATGGTTTCGCCGGGGTGTACCGGAAAGCCGTTGAACTTTTTAAGCGCGCGATGAATGTTGCTGGTGCGGTTCCGGGTGGAGGACTTGGTGTCGGTGGTGCAGGTTCCGATCAACTGCGTGGCATACTTCAGGTCTTCGGAGGAAGTGGCGGGCTTGACCACCTGCGCCACCAGTTCAATCTGGGGTGCGGAACCCTCCACGATCACCTTGATGAGCGCCTCTTTGAGCGCGTCACCGTCCAGCGCCCGGCCGTCTGAAGAGGGGGTAATGGTCAGCTGTTCACCGGACTCAATGATGACCGTCGCATCCACCGGCGCTACGTCGATTTCGCTTTTGATCTGCGCGACAAAATCATCCAGCAGCGCCCCGTCGTATATGAGTTCGCTGTTGAACGCCACGGTATGGTCCTTCAGGTAACTCTGCTGCGAGCGTTTCTGAAAAAAGTTTCCGGTATGTCCAAAATTCCAGGCACGCGCGACCTGGCTGTTCACGTCCATCGACGCGCCCAGCATGGAGGGTGTGAGCGTCCAGCTTTTGTCTCCATAGGTGAGTGTGATGGCGTTCTGATTCAGCCTCTGATCCGCCATTTCAGTAACGGCCTTAAAACCCTCGTCATAGGAATAACCGCCCAGTGAAATGCCGTTGACATACACACCATTTAGAAAGACGTTGGGCTTGGACGAAATCCTGATGAAGGTGATGATGGCAATCACGACGGCGGCAACGACAAGCGCCATCACCCCCAGGCTCATCAGGCCACGAACCGCGGCGACGTTCTTTTTGCGGACAGAACGTCTCCTCTCGCTTTGCGTCATCAGATTGAACCCTTTCATGCGATATGCTTGAGTATACCATAACCCCGGGCCCGTTGCATGGTTGCTGAGGTAAAATCCTCGCGCCCGAAGCCATGCGATCGCCCGATCTGCCCTTGGAAGGCGCGGGCCGGGAGACGCCGCCGAACGGCCCGTCTCCCGGCCGGAATTTTAAAGCCGCAAAAAAATTGCGGCTTTCATCAGCTTAAAACGCGGGCGCAGCGCCGGGCGCAATGTCCGCCGAGCCGGAATCTTCGTCCGGTCGGGCGCCAACAATCTTTAAAAATTCCTCGCGGTCGATCTTTTCTCGCTGGATCAGCACGTCGGCCAGTTTGTCCAGCACGTCGCGGTGGGCCTTCAGGATGATCAGTGCGCGCTCGTAGCTGGAATCCAGCAGCCTGCGCACCTCGCTGTCTATCTGCGCATTGACATCCTCGGAGAATGTGGAGCGGGACTGGGAGAAATCTCGGCCCAGGAACACCTCGTGATCTCCGCCGAGGAAGATCGGACCCAGCTTTTCGCTCATGCCATATTCGGTTACCATGCTGCGCGCGATCTGAGTGGCGCGCTTAAGGTCGCTGGTGGAGCCGGTAGAAACATCGCCGAGCACCAACCGTTCCGCGCAATGACCGCCCATCATCCCGCTCATCTGCGCAAGCAGGCGAGCGCTGGAGATGTAGTTGACCTCCTTGTCCGGCAGATACATGGTGTAACCGCCTGCACCGCGGCCCCGGGGGATAATCGAAATTTCATGCACCTTGTCGCATTCGGGAATGTTGTGCATGACGATCGCATGGCCTGCCTCGTGGTAGGCGACCAACTTCTTGTCGTCGTCGGTGACCTTATGGCTCTTTTTCTCCGGGCCTGCGCTGACCTTCGTGATGGCTTCCTCCAGAATGTCCATCGTAATGGTACGCTTGCCTGCGCGAGCGGTCAGGATCGCGCCCTCGTTCATGACGTTTTCAAGATCCGCGCCGGTGAAATAGGGCGTGCGCTTGGCCAGGATTTCCAGATTGACATTCGCGTCCAGCGGCTTGCCGCGGGCGTGGATCTTCAGGATTTCCTCGCGCCCCTTGACGTCGGGGTAATTGACCGTCACCTGGCGGTCAAACCGGCCGGGGCGCAGAAGCGCCGGGTCCAGAATGTCCGCGCGGTTGGTGGCCGCCATCACAATGACGCCTTCGTTGTGAGAAAAACCGTCCATTTCGACCAGCAGCTGGTTCAGCGTCTGCTCGCGTTCGTCATGTCCGCCGCCGAGGCCCGCGCCCCGCTGGCGGCCCACTGCGTCGATCTCGTCGATGAACACGATGGCCGGAGCGGCCTTTTTGGCCTGATCAAACAGATCGCGGACTCGGCTGGCGCCGACGCCGACGAACATCTCCACAAAGTCGGAGCCTGAGATCGTAAAGAACGGAACGCCTGCCTCGCCGGAAACCGCACGAGCCAGCAGCGTCTTGCCGGTGCCCGGAGGGCCCACCAGCAGTACGCCCTTGGGGATGCGCGCGCCTACGTCGGTGAATCGCTTGGGATCTTTCAAGAATTCGACGATTTCGCGCAACTCTTCCTTTTCTTCATCCGCGCCGGCCACATCTTCAAAGGTGACCTTATTTTTTGACGGGTCTGTGAGGCGGGCGCGGCTTTTGCCAAAACTCATTACGCCGCCCTTGCCGGAACCGGTCTGCTGGCGCATCATGAAATACCAGAAGACGCCAAAAAGCCCCATCGTCACGAGAAGCGGGACCCAGTCCATCCACCAAGGGGTTCCGGCTGGCATCTCGACGCGGATCTTAAAGAAATAGTCCGCCGGGCTGACCTCGTCCACGGCCTTTTTCAGCCGCGCGGCGTAGATTGCGTTTACATCGGAATAGAACTGCTTTGCGTCATTGAGGGTGGTGATGATGTCATACCGCGCGCCGAACTCGGATTCAGGAATGTCGCTGTCCGTCTTGCGGGCGACCAGCATGTTCCCGGTGAGCATGACGTTGGAGACGCCGTCCTCTTCAACCAGTTTGAGCAGATCCGTATAGTCGAGCTTCGTGACGGTATCCCGGGTCCCGGAGCCAAACATATTGACCAGCAGCAAAATTACCGCCAGCAGTACCAGGTACATCAGCGGCCCTTGCAGATATCGCATGAATTTGTTTTGATTCAAGGTAGAGAATCCCTCGCTTTCCAAAGCGCGCAGTCTAACATGTATTATATCAGCAGAGGCTCCTGAATTCAAACGCCGACGTTAGTCTTTTGTGTAAATTTCAGGCTTTAGAACACCGATTACGGGCAGGTTTCGATACAATTCCGCGTAATCCAGCCCGTAACCCACGACAAATTCATCCGGGATCACAAAACCCTTATAGTCCACATCCACGTGGGTGCGGCGGCGGTCGGGCTTATCCAGCAGCACACAGACTTTCATCGACGCCGCGCCGCGTGCGAAGAGCGTCTGTTTGAGAAACGCGAGCGACATGCCGCTGTCAATGATGTCCTCCACGATGATGACGTGGCGCCCGTCGATGGGCTTGTCCAAATCCTTCATGATGCGGACGACGCCGGTGGAACGGGTGGCGCTGCCGTAGCTGGAGATCGCCATGAAATCCATGCTCAGCGGGATGTCGATCGCGCGGATCAGGTCGGAAAAAAACACCACGGCACCCTTCAGAATACCCACCAGCAACAGATCCTTGCCGGCGTAATCACGGGAAATTTCCCGGCCCAGCCGGTCCACGCACGCCTGGATCTGGGTCTTATCGTAGAGAATTTCCTTCAGGTCGTTCATCATCGCGAGCCCCTCCATCGATCTTTGGTATGTATGTGAGTTCCACCGCTTCGGAATGTTCCGTAAGCGCCGCGAGGTTCGAAATGCCCACGCCCACCGCCCACAGTATTTCGCGGCCCTTCGCAAGTACAGGAACCCTGTCCCGAAGCGGCCGGTCGATCTTGCGGTCTGTAAAATAGTCAGACAGACTCTTGCTGCCGGAAGTTCCCAGAGGGCAAATCCTGTCGCCGTTCCTGCGCAGGCGCAACGCCGCGCCTTCCACCGCGCGAGCGTCCAGAACTTGGCGAAAGCCATTTCCGTATACCGGTCTGTTTTCACAGGACTGCGCGCGCAGCGAACCGAGAAACGTTGAAGGAGAAATATTTTCGTCAATCAGATAAAGCTTCGCGCCCGCCCGCTCGGCACTGATGCCGGCTGTGTGAACACGGCCGGAAGGCGCGAAATAGAGATCCGAGAGCCGGTTTAACAGACTGGAGTTTGTTTTGGGGAGCAATATCCGCAGCGCCCGGCGCACCAGCGTTCTGTGCGCTCCCGCCACCTCAAGCGCATAGAGCCCGCCATCAATCCGCGCGCCGTTTGCCTCCAGAAAATCACCCGCGAGCGCATCCAGATAGTCCGATTCCTCTGCGGAAATCGCAGCGAAACGTCCCAGCGCCTCCGCCGCGCCCGGATACATGTCCTCCAAGACGGGGAAAACATCGGACCGAAGTCTGTTTCTCGGCGTGAACGCCATGGCGTTGGTGGCGTCAGTGCGCCAGTCCTGATTGCGGGATTCCAAAAACAGAACGAGGTCTTTTTTTCTTGCGTCCAACAGCGGCCGCACCCAGTGGCCTGCGCGCAAGCGTATGCCCGCGGCACCGGAGACACCCGCGCCCCGCATCAAGTGCATCAGGACGGTTTCCGCCTGGTCATCCAGATGATGGGCGGTGGCGATCACATCCGCGCCAGCAGCAAGCCGGGCGCTCTCCAGAAATGCACGCCGTGCATCACGGGCAGCGGTTTCAAGTCCTGCGCCGGAGGCCTTGGCAAGCGCGCGAACATCGGCGCCTCCCTCGACCAATGGCACGCCGATTCTCTCGCACAAATCACGCACAAAACGGGCATCCTCCCCGGATTCGGGCCGAATTCGATGGTCGAAGTGCGCCACCGTAAGGCGGAGCATCCCGAGATTCGCGCGATCCTTCAGAAGCAAAAGAAGCGCGACCGAGTCCGCGCCGCCGGATACCGCGCATAACACATGCTCGCCCGGTTTGAATACATCCGACAGATGAACTGGCAGCATGCTCCCTCCGATGCGTTCCAGTTAAAGAACGCATTCTATTGTACCGAAAAAACGCACACATTGCAAGGGAGAATTATGCGATTTTAAAGCGCCAGAAACTCAGTACCCTGCGCGCGACATCCCAGTAGCTCTGGGCGCTTACGGTTTCCGCCGCGGCCACCGCCACCTGCCCCACCAGACGGCCATCCTTGACGACATCGACGCTGCCAATTCGCTGCCCGGCGACCACCGGCGCGCGCACCGTCTCCGGCAGGTGCGGCGTCAGCGTGATGCCGCTCTCCTCGCCCTTTTCAATGAGAAGCGTGAAATCCTCGTCCAGCCTCAGCTTGACGCCTCCCTTCTCCCCCGCCACCACCGGCAGTTCGCCGCGCACCTTCGCGCCTTTCTGGGCCACCGGATAGGTGCGGTAATTGGCGAAGCCGTGATCCAGCATGCGACTGGCGATGTCAAAGCGAGACTTTCCGCTCTTTGCGCCCAGCACCACGGCCACCAGCCGCATGTCGCTACGCTTCGCGGTGGCACTCATGCAGTAGCCTGCCTCCTGCGTAGAGCCGGTCTTGAGCCCGTCACAACCGTCATAGAGCCGGATCAGGCGGTTGGTGTTGGTCAGTTGCGTCACACGACCGTCACCGTGATCCAGATCGTCCAGCCATACGGTGGAATATTTGAAGTAGATTTCGTGCCGGATGAGTTCCGCGGACATCAAGGCCACGTCCCGGGCGGTGGTATACTGGCCGTTGGCGGGGAGCCCGGTGCAGTTGACGAAGTGCGTATTGGCCATATCCAGCGCCTTGGCGCGGTCGTTCATCTTCTGTACGAAGAGCTGTTCGGAACCGTAGATGTGCTCCGCCAGCGCGACAGCTGCGTCGTTGGCGGAGGCGACGATAATACATTTGAGCAGTGTCGACATCTTCTGCTGTTCGCCGACATCCAGCAATACCTGGGAGCCGCCCATGGCCTCGGCCTGCGGCGATATGGTCACCATATCCTCCAGCGCGGCGCGGCCGTCCTCCACCGCTTCACAGACCAGCAGAATCGTCATGATCTTGGTGACGCTGGCCACAGGGCGCGTATCGTCCGCATTCAGCTCGAAGATCACCTGACCGCTGGACGGTTCCATCAGAAGCGCGGCTTCGCAGTCGATGGAGATGGGCAGCCCCTCCTCCAGAGGCTCGGCCAGTGCCGTAAACGGCAAAAGGCACAGCGCCAGCGCGCACGCCAGTACTTTCAGAGACAATGAAAACACCTCCCGGCGAGATTTCCATATCGTAGGGTATCCGCCGGAAGGTGTTTTTATGTTGAAGTTATGAAAGAAGCTCGATCAGCCGGGCGATGAACGCGCGATACGCGCCCTTGACCCGGTTGGCAGTCTCCAGGACCTCCGCGTGCGACAGCGGCTGATCCAGCACCCCCGCCGCCATGTTGGTCATGCAGGACAGGGCCAGCACCTGTGTGCCGCCATGGCGGGCGGCGATGACCTCCGGTACGGTGGACATGCCCACAGCGTCCGCGCCAAGGGTTCGCGCCATGCGAATCTCGGCTGGGGTTTCAAATGTCGGCCCGGTCAACCACATGTACACGCCCTCGCGAAGCGTCATGCCCTGCTCGCGGGCGACGGCCCTTGCAACTTCTTGCATATCCCGGTCGTAGGCGCGGCTCATATCCGGAAAGCGAGTGCCCAGTTCGTCGTCATTGGGCCCGATCAGAGGGTTTGACGCGGTCAGATTGATGTGGTCGATGATGAGCATCATATCGCCGGGCTCGAGGTCCTTGTTGACCGCCCCCGCTGCGTTGGTGAGCACCACCCGCTCAATGCCCAGCGCCTTCATTACCCGGATGGGCAGCGTGACGTCTTTGAGAGAATGTCCTTCGTAGTAGTGGATGCGGCCCGACATGACGCAAACCTCGCGGCCACCAATCCGTCCGAACACCCATTCGCCCGCGTGACCCGGCACCGTGGATCCGATCATGCCCGGTACCTCGGCGTAGGGAATGCGCACGGGGGCTTCGATGTCCTCGAGGATCATGTTCCAGCCCGAGCCCAACACGAGGCCAAGCCGGGGCGCGATGGCGATCCGCCGGCGGATGTAAGCCGCCGCTGCTTCAATTTTCTTCGCGTACTCGGTCATGATGACCTCCTATGCCTTGATGTCCGGCCAGAACGATGTTCCGTCCAGCGGGTTTTTGACACCCAGCGCGTCCAGTACCGTGGCGGATGCATCCGCGTAGGTGGCGCGTAGGCCCAAGTTGACGCCTTCCTGCGCGGAGAGGCTCCAGCACAGGATCGGCACATGCTCCCGGGTATGATCCGTTCCGGGGTAGCCCGGGTCGACGCCGTGATCCGCGGAGATCATGAGGAGCGTGTCCTCGCCCATCAGCCGCATGATCTCCGGCAGCGCCGCGTCAAACGCCTCCAGCGCCCTGGCGTAGCCGGGGATGTCGTTGCGGTGGCCATAGAGCGAATCGGTGTCCACGAGGTTTGCAAACAGCAGGCCTTTCCAGGAGTCCTTTCGCAGGGTTTCAAGGATGGCCTCGATGCAGGCGGAGTTGCCCGCCGCGTGATTGGAGGAGGTCAGGCCCCGGTGATTGAAGATGTCTTCGATCTTGCCGATGCCGATCACGTCGCGCCCTGCGTCCTTGAGTACGTCCAGCATGGTTTTGCCCGTGGGGTCGATGGAGAAATCGCGGCGGTTGCCGGTGCGCGTGAAGGAACCGGGGTTTCCAAGGAACGGACGCGCGATCACGCGACCCACCGCCCAGGGCCCCGCAAGCACCTTGCGCGCGATGCGGCAGATATGCCAGAGTTCTGTGGGCGGGATGATCGCCTCATGGGCGGCAATCTGGAATACGCTGTCGGCCGAGGTATAGACGATGGGGTTTCCGGTGCGCAGGTGCTCGCTGCCCAGTTCCTCGATGATCTCCGTACCGGAGGCCACCTTGTTGCCCAGCGTCTTCATGCCGATTTCCTGCTCGAACCGTTCAATCAGCTCGGACGGAAAACCCTGGGGGAAGGTCGGGAACGGCGTTTTTAGCGTCAGACCAGATAGCTCCCAGTGGCCGCTGGTGGTGTCCTTTCCGGCGGCCTTCTCGGCCATCGCTCCGAAGCACCCCAGCGGGTCCTCGATCGCGCCGGGGAGACCGGCGGCGTTGAGAAGGCCGAGATCGGTCAGGTTGGGGATGTCGGGCTTGCCCTTTTCCACCACGGATTTGAGCGTATTGGCACCCTGATCGCCATAGGCTGCGGCATCGGCTGCGTTGCCGATACCTAGTCCATCCAGTACGATGAAGGCCACCCGTTTGATTCTCATGCTTACAGCTCCTTTACCCTCGCGAGCTCGGCAAGCCGGCCGATCATTTCCCCGGCGGTGGGCTTGCCGCGCCGCGCGTCTATCGTATTGCCAAACAGCGCGTGCTGCCGTTCCATGGCACTGCCTGACCAGGCGGATTCGATGGCCCTGCGCATCGCGTGCTCCACATTGAGGGAACTGACGCCAAAGCGGGCGGCGACCATCGGGTACAGTTCTCCGGTCAGCGACCCCATCAGCCGGGCGTCCAGCGCCATCAACATCGCCGCTGCCGCCAGGTAAGCCGTGCCGGGCAGTTTGGCTGAAAAACCCAGTGACCAGAGACAGTTCAGCAGCCGGCTCTCCGTCAAATCAGTGCGGGGCAGTCGCCCCTTTACCGACAGACTTTCAACCAACGCGGCGAGCGCCATGGGCTCCGGCGGCTTCCGAAGGATACCGCAGGCGCCGCGCTGAAGCGCCTGCCGCTCAAACGCGCCCATGTTCGCCGCCGAAAGCGCGATGACATGGGGCATCGTGAACAGCGGCAGCAGGCCGACCCTGCGCATCGTCTCCAATGCGTCCCAGCGGGGCAGCACCAAGTCGATCAGCAGGATGTCCGGCATGGCTTGGGTTACCAGCTGCACTGTGCCCGGCCCATCCCAGCCTATGCCTTCGATGAAAAGGCCCGCCGTCTGCACGACGTCTATCAGCGGCGATGCGGACAGTTTGTCGGAGAGCGCGAGGACGGTTCGTCGCGGCGATTCCCTCATGCGTCATTCACTTCCGTCAATCGTTATTCGCCGCCGCTCGCGCAAAATCCTCTCATTCTTCAGAAGTACACGTATTATTCACATTCCTTCAGCATCCATTCGGCATATACCGCGTAGCCCAGCTTTGTGTCATCGATATAGACGTGGGTGACCACGCCCGCCAGTTTGCCGTTCTGGATGATCGGCGAGCCGCTCATGCCCTGCACGATGCCGCCGGTCTTTTCCATCAGCGCGGGGTCCGTGATCTTGATGACCATGCTGCGCTGGCCGGGCTCGTTCTGGGCGAAGAGTTTGATGATTTCGCAGTCGTAAGCCTTTACGCCGCTGTCATCCAGCGTGGTCAAAAGCGTCGCCGCGCCGGTGACCAGTTCGCTCCTGGAAGCCACCGGAATGCCCTCCGGGTACAGGGCGCTGGAGAGCGGTCGGCTAAGCTTGCCGTAGATGCCTCGCGGCGTGTTTTTGATCAGCCCACCCAGTTCTTTTTCATCGTTCATGAAGTCGCCCATCAGTTCACCGGGATGCCCGCCCTCGGACTTCAATATGTCGACGACGCGGCTTTCGTAGATCGCTCCCTCGCCCACCGACAGCGCGGAACCGGTGTCCACATCGGTAATGGCGTGGCCCAGCGCGCCGTACATGCCGCTCTTCGGGTCGTAGAACGAGAGCGTGCCCACGCCCGCCGTGCTGTCGCGAACCCAGATGCCCAGGCGGTATGCGCCGTCCTCGCCGTCTCGGACGGGCGTGACGGGCACGGTCAGGCTGTCGTCCCCGCGTCGCACCGTGAGGTCCGCTTCTACGCCTTTTTTGATCAGCTCGGACAAATGCGCGGCGCTTTTAATGGAAGTGCCGTTAACCGAAAGAATTCTGTCTCCGGCGCGTATACCGGCTTTGCGCGCCGGGCTCACCGCGTGCCCTACGTCCGACGCGCCCACCACCAGTACGCCCTCCATTTCAAGCGCCACACCGATGGCCTGCCCGCCTGGGATGACCAGGCGCGTCGCCTGGACGCTGACGTTTACGCGTTTGACAGGCATACCCATGAAGCTGACCACGAGATCTGCACTGCCCTCCGCCTCGCCCGTCAACGTGACGCGCTCGCCGCCTACATCCTCGATCCGCTCGTCGGTCGTGGACAATACCTGCGCTCCACGCTCGTCCAGGGAGAGACCGATCGGCCCGATCAGCTCGATTTGGGTCGATTCCCCCTTTGTCAGGCGGATCGCGTCGGGCAGCTTCGTCAGGCTTTGTGCCTGTGGAGACAGCGCCCCGGCCAGCACAATCAGCGACAGCACCCAGCCGAAGCACCGTTTCGCCGCTTGCTTTTTCCATCCATCCATGCGTTTTGACCTCCTTGCAAAGCATCCCGGCATAAATTCTCCGTCCGGCGCAAAGGCTATGCTGGTAATAATATTGCCCGGAAAATTTTGCCAGGCACTGCCGCTGATCGCCCTTTACAGCATCGGCCGGGGCGGCGAGGTTTATGCCGTGGCCGTGCGCGCCGCCTTTCCGGATGCGGCCACGAATACCGCCGTTTGTTGTCGTCGCGTTCCAATCATTTCAAGTTAACATCCGGCGGTACATTTTTATATTGACAAGCGGCCCGGATCATGCTAATATATACGACGTTGCGACTGGGTGTGGCGCAGTTTGGTAGCGTGCTTGAATGGGGTTCAAGAGGCCGGAGGTTCAAATCCTCTCACCCAGACCAATGGAAAACCCTTGAATTTGCTGGGTTTCAGCGATTTCAAGGGTTTTCTTTATCTCTCAATTTGCTTGTTCTGTAAACTGTATTTCATGCAAACATGCCTTTTTGATCGATTTTAAAGTACGTGGGGCTCAAATGGGGCTCAGTTTCCTGCCGCCTGAACACAGAGAAAAGGTCAGCTACTCGCTGACCTTTCCCTTCACCCGTCCCGCGATCTCCGCAAATCTCGGAGAGTGTTCGCCGGACATCACCCATTCGCAGATTGCCGCTACCTCGCGCGGTGACTGATACGCCAGCAAGTGCGTTGTTCCCACATCCGTCATATGCCGCTGGACCTTCTTGATGCCCGCGCCTGTCTCGCCCGAAATTATCTGAGCGATTTCCTCCAGCATGGTTTCTCCGGCCCATATCCGCATACGGGGCGTCGCGATTTCTATCCCTCGCCGCGTCCGGTGCTTCCACAGGTCTATGCCCGCATGGCATTGGATGTACGCACGGCAAAACTCCGCCCGATCATCCACGTCCGGCATGCCCCGGTCGGCGTCTGCTCTGCCCGTCCACTCCAGCGCCTCGATCTCCGGGGCGATAGCCATCTTGATCTTGATACAGTACATCGGCGTTCCGTTCCGGGGATGGCTGATCGTGTACATCGTGCCCCCGAACCGTTTCCGGATGTGTTCCGCCCAGTAGGCATCCTCGTTCCGAACGACGTACTGCCCGTCCGTCCGCGTTCCCGTCGCCCAGATCACGCCGGCCGTAAAGGCATCTAATCTTTGTCTTCCTTCTTCCATCGCTTCGATTGCCCTCCGCGCCGCAAATCGGTGTACGGCTCGTCCTCGTCGATCACGTAGTTTCTCCCGATCTTTTGCGCTGTTTTGAATCCTCCGGCCTCGGCTTTTTGCCGCACGGTCCGATCGGACTTCCCATGCCGCGCGGCGTATTCCGCCAGCGATATAAGGCCCATCTTATACTCCCCTTTCGCGCCAAAGGCCGGGCATCCGCCCGGCTTGGCTCCCGGTCTTTCGCCCGGCCGGGAGGGCTTGTCGGTTTATGCCCAGCAGCGTTCGCCGTTGTAGTACTCCAGCAGGTCGTCGCCCTCGCGCCGGAGTTCGTGCGCGTAATCCTCGTCCGGGCTGCCGTCTTCGTTGAAGCGCTGCATGCTGGCGGTTTCGCCGTCTTCGATGCCCTGCGCTATCGTGTGCCACGCTTCAAAGGCCGCGTCGTGATCCTCGTACCAGTTCGCCCTGTCGTTGTCGTACTCGCCCGTCCAGACCCCGTAAACCTTCTTCATCGTGACGCCCTCCTCGTTTTTTGCACTCCCTTGATCTGTCTCTATTATACGCCTATATCGGCGTATTGTCAATAAATTTTTTGAAAATTGTTTAAATTTCAGCATAAAAAACCCCGCCAGACGAAGCAGACGGGGTAAAAATGGGCGTCTTTCAATTCAGGAATGGCAGCAAGTCTATGTTGTAGCCCAGCCTGTGAAGGTCTCTCATTCTTTCGGTCGGGTGAAGTTTCGGGTCAAAGACCAATAGACCTTTGCGTTCGTCGGTGTCGCGATCCGAGAATATTACTATTCCGTCGATAGGCTCATCGCCATAAGAATTACTCTTCGCGTTCGTGACGAAACCAAGGTAAAGGATATCGTTTGAGGCATCATAATCAGCTTCTCTTATATATGCACTCACCAATACCACCCCTTTCGTCCGGAGAATCGTAAGCGGTTACAACTACCCCATGGTTCATGGTAGCGCCACGCATTTCACACACTACCTTAGTCGTAAACTTGGGGCTATAGGTTGCGCTCGTTTCTCGCTTTACATATACCTGTCGGTTAGGATGATCCACATGCGAGCTCTTGAAGATTGCATCAGGGTCAGAAAGTGTTTCTCCAATTGCAACGCGCAGTCCGTCGTCTTTTATATCGCTATGGCCTACCATAATATGCGCCCAGGACGACTTGCTGAGTACTATTCTACGGTTCAATGGATCGACATATGCTTCTGGCAGATTCTCTACGCACATTTTAATTACCCATCTTCGCGTTAGCCGAAGCAGCCTTCTCCGACGGCTGGGGACTCAGCCCGCCAGATAGCCCCTTCAGAAACTCTGCCGCCAGCACCTTATTCATAATTACGCGAACAGGGTCTCCGACGTTCTCTGTGCCCGTCATGGTACCGTCGTCGTTCAGTACAGGGAAAAGCGTATTGAACTCAATAGTAACCTCACTATCATTCGCGGAGATCTTGAAGGCGTTGGCATAGAGAAACTGGCTCATACGCACACATCCATTCTTTGGTAATCTTATTCTAAAGCTACCACACTCCCCGACTTTTTTCAACCATATTTTCCGTTCATCTCTAGTTTTGGCATAAAAATTGTTCAGAAATTCAAAAGACTCCGTGGATATTTGCTTTTTGGCCTTATAAGCATGCGGTGGTGAAATAAAAAAAGCCCCCGCCAGCCTTTTCGGCCAGCGGGGTTTACTTGTTTGCAGTATGCCGTTCTACCAGTCTACGCGCCCAGTTTCGCGAAGGATACCTCGTATGCCCCCATCGCAGCCAGCGCCACCACAAAGGCATTGACAAGAACCAATGGCACATCGGGCCACGTCAGGCCCCGGATGATCGCCTGCGCGCCCGCCATCAGCGCGAACGCGATGCCCAGCACAAAAACGCGCGTCGGGATCTTCCATATCTTGTCCAGCGGAAGTTTGAGAAACTGTACAATCAGAAGCGTCGCCGCCGTCGCCCCGGCGGTTGTGGCCAGCATATCCCAGGTGTACGGCGCCACCGGCGTCTCGGGCGGCTCGGTGCTCAGCGCGATCCCGTCCGTGATCGTCGCGTCCCCCTGCGCCAGCGCGATCACCGGAGCGATGAATAGAACCATCGTGATTATCAGGCACATGGCCATCGTGATCCAAAGAATAGCAGGTACCCCCAGCGTGTTCCGCATTGTTGTATCCTCCTTTGCTTTTGTGGGTTTGTAACTGTCAGAAGGCCGTAAACGGCCCTAGAATCGCTTCATCCTGCGCCCCTCCTCTCGGCTGCCTTCGCGCGGTCCAGCGCCTCCCTGGCCATGCACTCCGTTGCCGTGACCCTCTCGCACAGCTCGGCGTAATCCTCCAGCTGTTTCTCCTGCGTCTTCCCGATCTTCTCCACGCCCTGCAGGATGTGCTTGATGTCCCGGCGCATGCCCTCCCGCTCTCCGGCGTTCGCTTCGATGTCCTTCCGCCCGTTTCGCCGGGAGTCGCTGATGGACTTGATGATGGCCACCATGGTCCCGCACAGCGCCAGCAAACTGGCCATCTGCTCCCACGTTATCCCAGTCATGCGCCGCCCCCCTCGTCGTTTAATCAGGTCACAGTTTTCACGTACTTCGCGCTTACGTACCGCTGCTTCCCGTTGTGCAGCACCCCGTACCAGTTCGGGGTGTCTTCGCCGCTGCGCTCGATCGTGTCCCCTTTGTCCAGTACGGCGCACGTCGCGCCGCTGGTAGAGGGCAGCGTGCGCACCCACACGTCGCCGGTGGCCATCAGCATGCGCGGGGCATCGTCCGGGGCGTCTTCCGGTTCCTCGTCGTCGCCAGCGTCCACAGCGGCCATCAGCGCCGCGTGCGAGAGCGGGCCATACTCGCCATCCGCCTTAAGCTGGCGCGCGCGCTGGAAGGCCTTGACGGCGTCTGCGGTGTTGATGCCGTACCAGCCGTCCACGCCGTCGCAGTCGTACCCGATGTCCAGCAGCAGCGCCTGGAGCTCGCGCACGTCCGCGCCGTGCATCATCGGAGATTTGCGTTTCAGCAGCCGCTTGCCGAGGCTGGAAACCACCTCGGGCGCGCTGGGCGCTTGTCCGGGGGCCTCGTCAGGCAGCACCACGCGCTTCACGCCGATCAGCCCGCGGCCCGCGCTGTACCGGCTGTTACAGTAGGATTTCAGGCTGATTCGGCGCGGCCCGATTCCGGAGCCGTGGCCCCACAGGTACGCCGTGTGCTCGTCCACCATCTCCACGTGGCCGACGCCGTACGGGCGGGATTTGTCGGAGCCCTTGAAGTATAGAAGGTCACCGGGCATCAGATCCACAGTCGGGTAGCGTTTGCCGTTGGCAAACTCGATCCATTCGGTGTTTTTGCTATTGACTTGTGCAACAGTGTTGGAGCCGATGTTGATTCCGGTCGCACGCTGGATTGCCTTGCGAACGGCGCTGGAGCAGTCGCTGCTGCCGGGATCGCCTTCGTTTGGGTGCCCCCAGAAACGCTCCCGCAGCGTGCCGTTCTGAGAGTACTTGTTTCGCTTCTGGCGCTTTCGCATGTTCCGCGCCATCTGGATTCTCCGGGCATCAACCGCCATTTGTATCTCCCTCCCGCCCGTTTCCGGACAATAAAATAAGCCCCCGTGGGCTTGAAAACCGAATCATCCAACTGTACAATGGTGGTGTGTATCTTGACAGCTCCACACTGTCAAAGGCGAAGCACCTTCCGCCGGGCCGTCACAGCGGCGGCCCGGCTATTCAGCCAGTTGTGCCGCCACTGCCTCCCTGATCGCCTCCGGCACCTCATCGATGGTGCGCAAGTTGTTCCGAATCAGCAGGACGTAGACGGGGATCATGCGTTGTTCGATCGGCGTCACAGCATGCCACCTCCCAGCATCAACTCGTACATGCCCGCCAGCGCGTCGGCCAGCGCGAGGTTGGCGGCCTCAAGCGAGGAGATCCGCTCTTCCGGCGTTGGCTCCGGGGGCAGCGCCGCCGCCTGTCGCGCCGCGATCTCCTCCGGCGTAAGGCCCTCCACCCATGCCGTGCCGTTCCACCGCGGCCAGTAAACCCCGCGTCGCCGGGAACCGGTGTTTCGATATACTCCGGGTCAGGTTCTCCGGTTTCCAGTATGGGAGGCGATTCGAAAGGAACGTCCTCGATGAACATACCGGTTTCCGGGTTGATTCTGCGCCATAGCTTCATAATTACGCCTCCCGCTCATTTACTGATCCGCGCGGAAACATATCCCGGAAATGTCCACGCCGGTAGAAGCTGCCAGTGTTGCATTACATACAACGTTTCCGCCGGGACCAATACTGAACATAACAACCTTTGAAAAATCATCTGAACGCGGCAGCGCAAACCATGTAGTTGAACCGGGCCGGTATCCTGCCGGGAATACAAACACATCCACCGACCCTGCTGCGCTGACAAAACGGCCCTTGCAATGTACAATCCCCGACGCATCTTTGCAGAACCGAACCGGATAACTCGCGTTTTCTGCCCAGCTATTCAGGATTGTCGGCTGTTTCCAATCCTCCATGTACGGCAGCGCCAGAATGTCAGCCCACGACGGCCGCCAGTCGGTCGCCTCGTTGCCACGCTCGATTTTCATGGCAGCCATCCAAATTGTTCCGTTTCTCTTTAGCCTGAACCTGAAACCCATCGAGGTAGCGGTGGCTTCGGTGACAGTTACCGTTTTTGAAATGCGTACCCATCGACCGTTGTTATCACTTGCGGGCGTCAGATATTCAAATATTTCCGCCAATTGCGTCCCCGCGGCATTGTGAAAAGTAACTCCCGCGGATATTTGTGGCCCGGCGCTGTCAACCGTCGCGTAATTATCCATATACAGCCAGACGGAAAACGTGAACACTTCTCCAACTGCGACGGGCGTGCGCCATTGCGGTAATGGTTCGAAATATCTCTGTTCGTCCGTTGCTAATCCAGACAACAAAAACTTAATCGAACTTGCCCCGAATAACTTTTTGGTTGTATCGCGCGTTATACCGGTTGCCAGCGTCCACCCGTCCGTATTCGCGTAAAATCCGCTATTGTATAGTAGGTTCAGCCCCGCGCCCATGTTCGCGGCAACTTGGGCGGCTTTGGTGGCCGCTTCAGCGGCCGGTACCGCCGCAAGTAGCTGCTCAAGGCTCGGAATGGCCGTGCCGGGGTCAATGATGGAACCGCCTACGCCCTGTCGCACCTGAACGATTTTATCCAGCAAGGTCACGGTTCCGATGGTCGGGGAGGTTACCTTCAGCACGCAGC
Organism: Bacillota bacterium; assembly: GCA_023421395.1. Classification (GTDB taxonomy): domain Bacteria; phylum Bacillota; class Clostridia; order Christensenellales; family Aristaeellaceae; genus JAEZHK01. The sequence goes on from JAEZTL010000041.1 coordinate 90,452, forward strand.
GAAGCGGCCCCGGTACCGCGTAGCAGGTTGACAGCATCGTGTACGCGCAGACATTGCCTTCCGCCGTGCCCACAAGCATTACCGTGTTCCCGTCGCCCCGGGTGAAATATGCCGTCGCCGTCGCCCCGGTCAAATCAGCGGGCACCCCGTTCCGCGTGATGAGAACCATCCACGTATGCGCCAGGTTGTCCCCCGGCAGCGCGAGCACGTTTGGCGCAAGCACAGAAACAGCCTGATCGCCCTTCGCCAGATCGACGGTGTACGCAAGCAGCCAGTTTTCCATTGTCGCTCCCCCCTTATGCGATCTTGAACAGGTTCGCGTTCAGATCTTCGCAGGTGTTTTCGATGGATGCGTCCCGCGTGACCCCGAAGGTGATTAAGTCGCCCACGGCAAGCGTGGCCAGGCCGAACCCGCATACCCGCTGCCCGATGGCACTGCTTTTGTTGGTATACACGCGGCCGATTTCTCCGATGTTGACCGCGTTTTTCTTCCACACCACCCTGGCGTCGGTATTGGTCAAAAACGCATCGCATACCAGGAAATATGTTCCCGCCACCAGGCAAGTCAGGCCGTTGGCCGAATCCACGCTGAACAGGGGCGTTTGCCGCTGATAGCCAATCGAATAACCCGTGAACAGCGTGCCGATTCCGGTGTTCGCAGCGCGCGCGAAGCACATGTCCTGCGATGCCTCGATCTGTGCAATTCCGGCGTTTGCCGCGCTCTGAAGCGCCAGCGCTCCGGCCTGTGCCGTGTTCAGGGCGGATGTTTTCGCCGTGATTTCGGCGGTCTGCGCCGTCAGCGTAAGCGCGTTTGAGGAGGTCTTCGCATCGGCCTCCTGCACCCCGGTTTCGATGTTGTTCAGCGCGGCGGCGGTCGGTTTATCGCCCATCACCCACGTCTTCCGGTTGTAAGCCATACTTCACCTCACGCTATTTTCCGGATTGCGATCATGCCATCGCTCCCCGAGATGGATATGCCCCCGCCGCCAATCAGCGTTACCCGGATGCCGATCTGGAACCCGGCGGCGCGGTTTATCACCATATGATCAGATACGGTGAATACGCTGCGGTATCCGCTCCCCTCGCCGCCATACGTCAGAATCAGCAGCTGATCGTCAATGCGCGTAAGCTCCGCAGCCGACGCGATCAGCCGGGCAGACCGCATGACCTGATATGTGCCCGCCTGAAGCAGTTCGATGTTCCCGCCGTTGTTTTTGTACAGCAGGGAGTTATTGACTCGCGTCGTGAACCCGGAGAAATTCCGGGTGACGGACGTCGCGGTGGATGCCGCCGCGGTGGCATCGTTAAAAAAACTCCACCCATCCACCGAGATCCCCGGCGGCACGACCTGCGACAGGATAGAATTGCCGCTGGAAACATTAGCATTGATCTGGCCGATCGCGTTCCCGGCATCGTTCAGCGCCAGCGCGGTATCCCCGCCCGCTGTTTCATGGGTGCCGTTCAAAAGGTTCAGGCCCTCGATCGCGCCCTCCATTTTGTTCAGACGCTCAATCGAAAGCCTGTTTCCCGCCGCCCAATTGGTTTTTGTGTACGGCATATGTCCTCCTATAGCCTCCGGACAGTCGCATAAAACCGCCATACCGACGCGCCGCTTCCGAGCTCGAACACAAAGGAGATTTGCGCCCCTGCCTCCACGTACCGCACGACGTTGGCGCTGACGATGGCGATCTCCTGCGCGCCGGAAACGTCCGGGAACTTGATCAGCTTGATTCGCTCAAACGATACGCCATTTTTGTAAATGCGCAGCGTCGCCTCCGGGCCGTAGATCGACATGTTGAACTGGAACATGTAGTATCCTGCCATCGTGATCTTAAAGGCCGACGAGCTGACGTACTGATACGGAAAACTCCCGATGAGGGACCTTGTATACCCGTTCAGGGTCACCGCCGACCCCGGCCCCACGGCAGTACCATCCCGCATGATCAGCATGGCGTTCCTGGCGTTGAATACGTTTTGCGCCTGCGTAGCCAATGCCTTATACCCAGCTGAAGCCGTTGCCTTCGCCTGCGCATCCGTCCTCAGCGCCTGGGCGCGCCTGTAAACGGAGTTGGCGTTCGCCGCATCGTATCCCGCCCCGGTCGTCTCCGCCTGCGCCACGGCCGCCCGGATGCCCTCCTCCGCGTTGTTCAGCCATGCGGGCGCGTCCGCGCCGCTCTCGCCGTTCGCCCAGGTATGTTTTGTATAGCTCATGTCAGTACCTCAGCGCGGATGTCACGCGCAGCCCACCCTCGAAACTCATGGTCTGCTTCGCCATCCGCGCGGTCTTCGTCGTGCCGTCTCGAAGCGTGATGGTCACAAAGTCCCCGGTTTCCAGCGCCGGATCTCCGCGCCATGGCATGTTCGCCCATTTCCTGTGGTAGCCGTGGTATTTCAGCACCGACCACGCCAAATTCTTGAAGTGCTGCGCGGAGGCCGATGTGAAGACCGCCGAGATCGGATTCCCGGAAATCGTCTGTTCCTGTATCCCGTTCTTCGTTTCTTCCGTGGCGTCGTTTTTCATCGCCTCCAGGCTGTCGCCTGTGCCATACTTCACGCGCACCCTCGTCGGCCCGCCGGCGTTGTCGGTGGTTTTCAGTCCGCCGAAGTAGGCCCCGGGGCCTATCGAAAGAACCGGGGTTTTGAAAAGCCCGCTCTCGGCCGCGTTCTCGGTGATCAGGTTGGCCACGCAGCGGATCTTCATGTCCCGTGTCTGCTGGATCGACCCGTTCACCATCTGCGCAGCCTGCCGGAGCACCTGTCGGCAGGACGCGCCATTGAAATCCGGCGCGGTCGGGATCGACAGGCTGCCATAGGCGGCGTCAAACGTGAATTCGATGCCGAATCCCGCGCATGCGAACACATCCGCGATCAGCGCGGACAGCGTCGCGGGGTAGGTCAGCGAGGATGTTTTCGCGTAGGCCACGCCGTCAAGGCCGGTCAGCATGTCCGTGGCCTTGATGGTGATCGGGATCTCGCCGTCTTCCTCGCCCCAGTTGGATACAAAGTACGTGCCCATCGGCACCATCTCGCTGCTGCCGTCGTCGTAGACGAGCCCGGCAAAGATCTGGATGCGCTTTTTGCGCATGTCCAGCCCGTAGACGATCCCGGAGGCGTTCGCCTTCGAGTACCTGCGGTCCGAGTTGTCCAACTTCAGCGTCAGCGTGCCGGACAGGCAGGAGCCGACCTCTACCGATGCGCTGGCCTCCATCTCTTCGTCCGGGATCATGGTCAGGATGCGGTCGCCGCTGGTCACCACCTCCGCCGCCCCCGAATAACACTCGGTGATCTTGCACGTCCGCTCGGCGCTGGACCATTTTTTTACGATCAGCCGGATGGTTTTTACGGCGGTCACCTCCGGGTATGTTTCGCCGGAGACGAGCGTCAGCGCGGGCGATGCGTTCCCCGTGACCGCCCAGCGCCCGATCTCCGTGCCGGATGCGTTCAAAAATGCCACGTCGAAGTCTACCGCGTACTCGTTCAACCGCTGGTCGAAGGCAACAGTAAAATGGTTCACCCTTGTCGGCGCCGTCAGCGTCATGGCGATGATTTCTTGCACCGCAAACGTACCGCCCGTCCCGGACAGCTGCGTTCCGACGTACCCGGTCTGCCCGTAGATCTTCGACGCGACGTATTTCGCATCGCCCACGATCCATGCGCTGTCCAGCGATGCGTAGGCGTAATCCGGCTGCAGTACGCCGTCTGAAAGCTGCGCAGGCTTCGACGTCTCGTCTGCCGTCGGCGTCGTGACGCTTGAGATTCCGGAATCGAGAATCGAACCCGTCAAATCTATCCGCGCCATTACCTGCATGCGCCGAGACACAAGCGCATTAAGCACCGCGGCGCGCCACTCGCTGGATACGGACAGCATCGTCTCACCTCTCGATCAGATTGACCCCCACGCCGATGTACCCCTGAATCTCGCCCGTTTTCAGGATTCGCAGCGGCGTATACGTCAAGTCCCCTTTGTATACCGTGATGGTCCTCAGGTTCCCGGTCTTGTCCACGTAGTCCATCGTCTTCCACATGCCCTGGCTAAGCAGGGTTTCCAGCTTCGCCAGATCCGCCGGCAGCAGAAACGAGAATTTGAGTTCGTGCTTTTCTACGTTCCCCCGCACCAGGTCGGCGACCAGGTACCCGTCCGCATTGCGCTCTGCGTTTTTTTGCAGGTCGCTTTTTCCGGTCTGCCATTCGGACGGGCATGGTATCGTCACGCCGTTGATCCGGATCGGCGTCAACTTCACCTGCCCGTCCGCGTAGGTGTAGGTCATGGTCACCATCGGTTATGTCACCTCCGGCATCAGGATCTTCCGGCCGGTTCTGCGCTCCTCGCCGCGCAGCGCGCGGTACACGATCTGGCCGAATGCAATTTCATAAATCGTCATATTAACCGGCTCGATGGTCGTGCCTCGGTCGCCCCGTCCGGCGTCCGCAAGGGCCGAAGACACCGCATTGTACACGCCCTGCTCGATGCCCTCGACGATCTGGTCATTGTTCGCCACCGCCGGGCGGTTGCCGATCGTGCCGACCATCTCCGGCCCGCGCTCTCGCGCGATGAACATCTGCCCTACGTCCGGGAATCCGCCTGCCGCCATCAGCTGCACACGCCCAAACGCCACCTTCGGGATGCTCGGGATCTGCATGGTGATGTTGATGCCGATCTTTGAAAGCAGGTCGCCCACCCAGCCGGTCATTTTGTTTATCGCCCAGATCAGCCCGTTAATCCCCGAGATGATAAAGTTGATCGCGCCCTCCGCCGCGCCTACGATGCCGTTCCAGATGCCGACGAAGAAGTTCCCGATGGCCTTCCATGCCTTGTTCCAGCCTTCCTTGAACCGGCTCAGCCCGTCCAGAAGCCCGTTCCAAAGCCCGGTCGCCCATTTGGAAACCCCGTCCACCATGCCCTTCCAGGCCGTGGAAACGTCCTTGCACAGGCGGTCCCACCAGTCCCCGACGCTCTTGATCATCCCGTTCCAGCCGTCCACCATGGACTTCCAGAAGCCTCGGAACCACTCGAGCACCTTGTCCCAATTCTTAATGACCAAGTACACCGCTGCGGCCACAAGTGCGATTACCGCGATAATGGCAAGTATTTTCAGGTTCAGCGGGTTAAAGAATCCCATGATCAGGTTAAATCCTGCGATGACACCTTTCGCGATGTGGTACGCCTTGATCGCCAGCCACGCCGCGCCGATCACCTTCACGATCGTGTCCGCATTCTGCGTGATGAACTCCACCAGCCACGCCAGCATCTTGCCCAGCGGTTTGTCCGGCGCGAGGTTTTCCGCCACCCAGTTCACAAGGTCGGCCGCGCGGTCGATGATCCACGCAATGGCGTTCCCGATCGCCGTGCCCACCGCCACTACCATCGCCTTGATCGGCTCCGCGTAGGGCTGGAATGCAACAAACACGTTTTTGAACGCTTCGCCCAGCCTCCCGAACGCCGCTTTGATGGTTTCTACCACCGGCTGCAGCTTGCCCCATACGTCCTTGATCCAGGCCACGGCGTTGTTCAGCCATTCCGGCATCTGCACCGACTGGCTGAAGTCTGGCTTTGTGCCTTCCGTGGCCGTGGAGCCGCCTCCTGCGCCCGCCGAGGCACTATCTTTGGAGATGTCGTTCAGCTCGTCAAACGAGGCCACGCTGCCCCGTGCGGCCTTGTCAGCCTTCTTGATGGCGGCCGCCTGATTTTCCGATGCGGTCGCCGCCGCGTTGATCGCCTGCGCCGACTGCTGCGCCTGCGAATAGGTCTTGCCGAACAGCGCCGCGATGAAGCTGGCCACGTACCCGGTCACACGGGCGAGTACCTGCGCGAACTGGTTCAGGATCGGCATGATCGCGTTCATGATCGGCGCGAACGCGGTCAGCAGGTTCCCCTTAATCTGCGATAGTGATGCGGCGAACTGCTTGTTTGCCATCACCGCCTTGCCCACGTACTTTGCCGCCGCCATGAAAGACCGGTAGAACAAAAGCGACACCAGAACGCCCCGGAGCGACCGCGCCACCAGGTGCAGCCCGCGCTGCATCGGCCCGGTGGATTTCGCCATGCGCCCCATCTGGTCCGTAACGGCTTTGCCCATCTTCTTCGCGCCGGCGGCGATCGCCTGGAACCGGCTCATGAAGGTCTTCTTCGGCGCCACGGCATCCTCCGCCTTTGCGCCAGGCCCGGCCGCTCCAGCCCTTCCAGATGCGGCCATCGCGTCCTCCAGTTTCCAGATCGATGCTGCCGCCGTGTCAGACTTTGCGATCAGGCTGGCCATCCGCGCCTCAACGGCCGCGATCTGCCCCTGCAGCTTCATCGCCGCTTCCGCGCTCCTGGGCGATGTTTTGATGGATGCGGCTGTCGCGTACTTCTCCTTCAGCACGGCCAGCTTCTTTTGCTGCACCGCGATCTGGCCGTTCACCGCATCCAGCATCCGCGTCATGTTCTCCAGCCGGATTCTCTGCGCGTCCACCGTCTTCGAGATCCCCGCGCTGGCCGCTGCCGTCGCGCCTCCCATCTTCTGCCGGATGCCCGCGGTGATGCTGTTCACCCGCCGCGCCAGCCCCTGAAGCGCGCGCGCAGCGGAATTACTCGATTGTTCAATCTCGCCCACATCGCCGCCGATTACCAGGTCCAGGCGCTCGAGTTCGTCCGACATGCGCGCTCACCTCACTTCTTTTGTCTCGGAAATGCTTCGTGGAATTTCTCCCGCATCTGCTGCCAGTTGTCCTCCGGTTCGATGCCGTCAAACAGCGCCGGGAATGCTTCGCTAAGCCCCGGCAGCCGCTTCGGGGACTTTGCAAACATGTTGTTTACGCCCTGAACGATCAGGCTTGCAGATCGGTACATCGCGGCAGCCTGAAAGCGCGCCTCGTCGTTTCGCCGTCGGGTGATGGCGTCCGCTGCCACCCGCACCTCGCCCCAGGACATCTCCCAGAACGCCTCCGGGCTCACACCGCTTGCGACGAGTACGCCGTAAGCATCCATCGTCATCTCCATCAGGTCGCGGATCTTCCCCCAGTGTCGCCCTTCCCGTACTTCGTCCCGCTCGAATCCTCCGGCGTGAACTGCATCAACCCGTTCACGTCGATCTTCTCCGGCGCGTCCGTTTGCGACAGCTGCGCCTGCGCTTCCCTGCGCATCGCCTCCGCCGTCCCCTTCGGAAAAAAACCGGACGCCTCCAGTATGTTCATCTCAAGCTCGAACAGCTGCTCGAAGGTGTATCCCTCGTCCACCAGCCTGTCCACCAGGTTGCAGGTGTCGTCGTAGGTGTATTTGCCGTTCTCGTCCGGGAACGCCTGCAGCGCGGCGTGGAGCACCGGCGGCAGGTGTTCGAACACGTCCATCGCCTTGCTCTCGTCCTGGAACGTCTTGAAGAACGATTCGCCCAGCCGCATCTTGATCTCGGCGTGGGATTTCGTCCGGATGCGCAGCTTCAATTCCTCGTCACCGATTTTCAGCAGGAAGTGGTTCATGGTGCCTCCCTCCGGGGGCCCGCGCGGAGCCCCCGTTCATCGTCGTTCAGGATCAGGTGCTCGGCGCGGCCGTGAAGGTAAAGTCGGTAATCGGGATGATTGAAAGGGTGTAGCCCAGCGCGCCGTTGACTTCCGCGCCGTTCGCGCGCACCGACGGGTAGCCCTGCCATGCGTCCTTCGAACCGTCCGGCCACTCGATCTCCCAGTATTGCGCCGTTGTCTCGCTGAGCGCCCGAAGCGCCGCGTATTCGTCCACCAGCGCGGCGTCCAGCGCGTCCGGTGCGCCGTACTTGCCCATGAGGCCGCCGAACTCCAGCGCGTCATTTCCGGCCACGCCGGGAATACCCACGCTCCGGCTGTCCTGCAACGTGGTCACGTCGATCATCTCCGGTGCGCCGCCCAGGTCAGGCGTGGAAATGATCGAGTACAGCACCGTGGTTGCCGCGCTGGCGCCGTACTTCAGCTTAACCCCGCGGCTCGCAATGGGTTTGTTCGCCATGTCTTATCACCTCTCGTAGATTCTGTTGTCCCCCGTGTCGTAAACGCCGGTGAAGCGCTGACTGCGCCGCACCAGCCCGTTTGGCATCGGCGTTTCCCGGTCACTGGTCAGCCTGGGCACCACGCCCAGCACCGCCTGCATCGCCGGAAACGCCACGCCGGTCACCTGTTCCCTGCTCTCGCCGAAGTGGTCAAGCCGCACCTCCACGTCCACCCGCCTGATCTCCTGCGAGTTCGGCAGGTAAAGCGCGTTGGACAGCTCTACCTCGTACACCGTCAGCGGCAGCGTGATCTCCACGCCCTCCAGCGCGCCGAAGACCGCCCGCGGGTACGACGGCTTTGTGTTCGGGTTCGCGCCCCTCGCCGCCTCGTACACCGCTTCCTTGATCGTCTGCATCGGGTCGATCACGGTACGCCACCTCCTCCGGCTTTCAGTTGTCGGATTCCTTTCAGTTGTCGGATTCTCTTGTTGATCGCTTCGACGATTATGTCACGCATGAATGGCTTTTCGATCAGAAATGCCGGCCACAGATACGGGTTCGCCTCCATGCCGTCAGACCACACCAGGCCGGGCTTCCCGTCCTTCGTGTGCTGTCCGGTGTCGTCGTACCAGAACCACGGCTCTTGCGTGTACGCCGAAGATGGCAGCGGATGTTTCGGTCTGCTCGATGTCCCCGTTGATGCGATACCCTGCGGGCCCGTGCCCATCTCGATGAATACCGGCATCTGCACCGGGTCGAATGCGCCGGGAGACACGAATATGCGCCCATACACCTTGCCGTCGCGCTCGAAGATCTCGTCTTCGATTTGCGCTACCAACTGCGGATCAATCCCTGCCGCAAACGATTTTGCGCGGGCCTTGATCCTTCCCGTGATCTGTTTCAGTCCATCACGCATGCCCGCCTTTATCACTTCCGGCACGGCCTCCAGCTTCGCGATTGCCTCGTTCAGCCCGACGATTCCGGGCTTTATTGCCTTGATGCCGTAGGTCTTTCTAGCCACCGAACGCGCCCCGCTTCCCGACGTCGCAAGTGTACTGCCGGGCGGTCGACCGGTCCGCGATCACCGTGTAATCCGGTTTTCCGGTCTCCATCGCGTCGAGCCATACGTACATGCCCTCGCGCAGCCGGACGCTTCCGGTTGTCAGCGTGCGCACGCTCGGCAGTTTCGCGCCGTACATTGCCGCCGCCACTTCCCCGCGCGGCACACCCACCACCGCCAGAAACTCCACCGGTTCTCCGGGTCCGTAGATGTCCTCGCCGTCGGTCGCCGTTTTGACCACCACGCGCTCGGCGTAGTGCAGCACCTGAAGATCGCTCACCGGGCTGCGCATGCTACGTCACCGTCCTTGCAAGTCGCCAGGAATCAAGCTGCCGCGTGATGCTTACCGGGATCTCGTCGATGCTCCGGGACACCCCGCCCTCGGAGTGGCTGGATTCGCCCTCGATGCCCAGGCGGTTGTACCGCAGCACCGCCAGATCCAGCTGCACGCCCTTCAGCGCGTCCGGTACCGCCTCGCGCCCGGTGTACGCGGTGATCGTCTCCCCGGCGCTGTCGATCATCTCCTGCAAAAGGGCGTCCGCCGCCATTGTCGGCGCGATCCGCACCTTCATGCGGTCGATCAGTTCCGCCATGCCATCACCTCCGAATGCAAAAGATCAGGGCCGGATTGCTCCGGCCCCGTCATCAGCCGAATACCACGGTGGCCATCTCCGGGTACACCGTCTTGTAGCCGTAGAGGATGTCCATCGACAGCGTTTCGCGCTTGTACTTCATGTCGTAACCGCGCACGACGCGAAGCGTGAGGCCGCTCACCGGGTCCGTGGTCACGTAGCTTTCCACACCCTTCGGCGCGACCAGCGGGCGCGTCACGAACGCGAACGCGGTCGGATGGAAAGCCAGGTTCGCGATGTAGTTCGCGCCCACGGTGACCGCTTTGTCCTCGGCTACGGTCACGTTGGGGCTGATCTTCACCGTGATCTCGTTGTCCGCCGCCGTGGTGTCCTCGGTCACGTAGTACACCTTCGTGTCGCCCTCGAAGGTGATCCGGTCGCCCTTCTTCAGCGTCCCGGTCAGCGTCGGGTTGGCGCTCGCCGTCGCGTCGAGCACCACGGTGTCCTTGTCGGAAACCGCCGTCTTCACGGTGATCTTCGCGCTGGTGCCGCCCGCAGCCAGCGTGCCCTTCGCATGGGTCTTCACCGCCTGGGACATGTAGGTGTCCATCTGGAACACCCGGCCCAGCTTGGCGTTGCGCAGCGCCTCGGTGCTGCCCGCCTCGTTGGCCTTGACCAGGTTGTCAATGCCCAGGAAGGCGCCCTCCGCGATCGGGTCCAGCAGCAGATTCCGGCCCACCATGGGCACCAGCTGCTGGTTCAGCCGGGTGTTGATGGCGACCACTTTCGCCAGCGTGTCGGGCGCGGTGCCCTGCGTGCCGACCGCAGTGGGAATGTCGGCGTACAGCGCGAGGCCGTCGGTGTTGATCTTCTGGGCCAGCGCCACCGCCGCCGGTTCGATGAAAGTGCGCTGCAGCTTCGCTTCGTCCATGTTGACCGCGCCCTCGATGGCCTCGATGGCCACGTCCACGGTCGCGATCTTGTCCAGCTTCACGTCGACCGACGCTTCGGTCATGTTCTGGGCGCTGACGCCGGTGGCGACGTCAAACTCGCTCGCCGTCAGCTTGACCGGCTTTTTTACCTGGATGGTGTCGCCCAGCTTCTGGAAGTCACCGCTGAAGTCGCGGTGAACGAGGTTCGGGAATACCAGGTTCTCCACCAGCCGCGGCAGCGTCATGCGCGCGATGTTCTTGATGGTCAGGAAAGTATTGGGCATGGTTTCTCACTCCTTCGTTTTTTCCGTGTTATCCGTTCGGGTGTGCCCGTTTCCAGGCGTAGAATTCCTCGTCGGTCATCTTGTCGAAGTCGGGCTTCCCGCCGCCCGCTCCGCTGCCAGAGCCACCGCCGCCGGGCGGGTTGCCCTTCAGGCGGTCTTCCACCGCGGCGTTGACCGCCGTGCGGAACGCCGTTTCCAGCGCTTTGAGGGAGTTGTCGCAGGAATCCTCGTCCGTGTAGTCCAGTACCTCGGCGAGCCCCTTCGGCAGCCCTTTCTCGGCGAGCTTTTCCATCGCGCCGGCGCGCAACTCGCGCCGCGTGATCTCGCGCTCCCGATCCTCCAGTTTCTTCCGGTTGGCGTCCTCCTCCGCCTTCTTGCGCTCGGCCTCGGACAGTTTCGCCAGCCGTTCCCCCTCGGCTTTGGCTTCCGCGATCTTGGTTTCCATGTCTTTTTGGACTTTGGCCAGACGCTTGGCGATGATCGCATCCAGTTCGGCCTGCTTGAACACCTTTTCGCTGCCCTCGCCGCCCTCGCCCTCGCCAGATCCGGCAGCACCGCCGCCCGATCCGCCGCCAGCGCCTTCGCCGCCAGCTTCACCGCTCCCGCCCTGGCCACCAGTACCGCCGGTCCCGCTTGCGCCGCCGCCCGCGTTGCCCGTGCCGCCCTGGCCACCGGCGGCACCAGTCCCGCCCGCGCCGCCTCCAGTCCCGTCCGCAGCCATCCTGCGCATCTGCAAAAGCCTGAGATAGTTCATGGTTTTCCTCCTCCGTTTATCGCCCGTCGGCTAATCCCGGTCACCCGGTAAAATTTAAACCGCGCTTTCGCGCGGCTGTTTTCATGCTGCAATTGGCGGACATCCCGCCGCCTGCCATTCCTGCCACCTGGCGTAGTTCCATGTGCCGGGGATCTCCACAATCTTTCCCTTGCGGTCTTTCACCGTTCGCGTCAATGTGGCTAGCCAGTCATCACCATACACCGGAATTGTGTTTGACCGGCACCACGGATGAAGTGGCGGGAAGTTCACACCCGGTTTCGCATCCTCCACACGGTAAACCTTGCTCGAGTGCGCCCGGCAGATCTCGCTGGTCTTCTCGTCGAAAACCGCGATGAACTGATACCGCTCAACGCCGCTGTCCATGTAGCTTTCAAGCTCTGCCTGGTTCGCCACATACGCGGTTTCCGTTACCACCAGACGCTCGGCGGCGAATTTGCCCACGCCGAAGTCGTGCATCAGTTCCCTGACAATGCGCTTGTGATCTTTCCCCGCCATAAGCCCTGTCGTGATCGAACGGTTCAGCTTCTCTGACAGCTTCCGGGTGTTTCCCCATACCCGCTCAGAGTATGGCGAGCCCGACCAGTTCTCCCGAAGGATCAACCGCAGGCGGCGCTCGCTGATGCCTGATGCATTCCAGCCCAGTTCCATGCCGTGCTGCATGTCGTAGGCGGTGCGCATGTACGCCTCTTTCCCCACGTCCTCCAGCACGTTCCGCCCTAACTCCAGCTCCTTCGTGCCCAGCTTCGCGCAGATCGCGTTCGCACTCTCCCGCAGCGCCTCCAGATTGGAGATCCTATAACGGTACCCGGGCGCGTTCAGCCGCGCTTCGATGCTGCCTTTGATCGGGCTGTCCTCCAGCGCCGCCACCAGCTTCCGCAACCTGCGCCACTCCGCCGGGGTGGTGGGCTCCTGAAGGATCATCATGGCGTCCCGGTGAGACAGCCCCCATCGCTTCGCGTACCGCGCGATCAGCCGCTGGATCTCCGCGCTGATCTCCGCGTGGGCCTCGTCGTATGCCCGCGACAGTTGCCGCATCATCCGGCTGTCCAACTGGTCATACGCGCCCTGGCGCATCGCCGCGCGGCCCGTCCAGTAAGCATCAGGCGGCAGGCTTGCCATCCTCGTCGCCCTCCTCGTCCTCCGGCGGCTCGCCGGTCGGCGTGTTCATGGGCATCCCGAAGGCGACCGCGTTCATCTTCGCCGCTTCCGCCTTCTGTTGTTTCAGGAGTTCCATCGCGGCCTTCGGGTCCTGGACGAACGGCAGCAGCTTCAGCAGGATTTCATCCGGAACGATGTCCTGGAGCGCCTGAACGATCTGCGATAGCTCCAGCTCATTCGTCGGCAGGCTCCGCGTAAACGTGATCTGTACGTCGTCCACGTCCAGCGCCGGGTTCCCCTTGATGGCCATGAAGTGTGCGAACATCCGAAGCCGGTCGCGTAGGCCCTCGCGGAACCACCGCTCTTTGTTTTTCACCAACTGCTCGAAGCCCAGCAGCTTGTACCGCATGGCTACGCCCGAGGCGTCCGACGCGAATTCCTTGTCCGTCAGATCCGGCACCATCGACATCTTGTGAATGTCTTCCTTGATCGCCTTTTTGAGTACTTCGGTCTGTTCTTCGTTCAGGTTGTTCGAAAGATACTCACCACCGGCTTTTTCTCCCGGGAGCATCAGTATCCGATCCTGCTTGATCTGCTCCGCCGGCGTGCGGCCATCCTCATCGTCCTGCATGCTGAAGCCGTGCAGCAACAGCACCGCATCGACAAACTGCTCCTTGTCATTGATGCGGTCGGACTGAAGCGTGTTGTAGGCGTCAATCAATGTGATCACCGGCTCGAAATCTCCGGTTTCGTCCTCGTCGTTGAAATACTCGTTGATCGGCACGCCGCCGAAGTAGTGCGCCTCGGAGGCTTCAGGTACGGCCTCTTTCAGGTCGGCGATCTCGTCCACCACGTATCGCTCCACCTGCGTATCGGTGTAGACGTTGACGTGGTACGCGCCGTCTTTGCCGTCGTTCTTCACCGCCCGGAAGAAATGGACGCCGAAAATAGGCTGAAGCTCCACGGTATCGTCGTACACCACGAACGCTTCCCGCGGGTCCAGCGGCGCGCACTTCGGCCTTGCGGTGCTGTCCGCATACAAAAGCTCCACCGCGCGGCCGTAGGCGCTCGTATCCCGCGCCAGTTCCATGTCCTTCGCCTGAATCTCGATGCGCGCGTACTGTTTCGCGATCCCCTCCAGCGCCTGGTCCTGTTTTTCGTCCGCGTAGGATACCGGCGCGCCGACTAGGTACCCGGACGCCATCGTCGTGATGTACCTCGGGAACGCATGCACCAGCCGGTTGTTCGGCTTGTTCGCCGCGCGCTCGCGCTTCAGGATGTCGTGCTCGTTCTTCACGTACCGCCGGAGCATGTCCAGCCGACCGCACCGCGCCTGGTGCTCCGTGATGCAGCTGATCAGCGCGTCCTTTGCCACGCGCCCTCCGGCGACGCAGCTTATCGATCTCTTGATCATAGCCCCAGCCCCTCCCTGCTTATCGTCGTCGCCTGCCGCTGCGCGCTTACGCTCTCCGTCCCGTATCGCACCGCGTCGATCGTGTGGTTTTTTTCATCCGGGTAACGCGCGATGAAATTCCCGTGCTTGTCACGCTCGAACTCATAGCCCTTGAACTCCCTGGCCGCGTTTGGCGCGTGGTCCTCGTCGATCACGATCTCAGCGAGGTTTTCTAGCCACCGCATGCCGTGGCGCACGCTGTCCGGGCCCTTCTTCGCGCCGATCGCGTTGACGCCCAGCGTGGCCATCTCATTGATCGTCCTCGGGTCCTCGCTGTCGCAGGTCACGATCTCGCGACCGCACAGCGCCTTTGTCTTCTCGGCCAGCGTCGCGTTCGCCATCCGAACGCCGTACACCTCGTCCAGGATGTACAGCCGCCGCGTCGGCTTGTGGTAGTGCATCCGGACCAGCGCCGCCGGGTCCGTCGAAAAGCCGAAGTCCAGACCGTTGTAGTACCGGTCGAACGTGGCGCGCTCCTCTTTCGTGATCTTCCGGATCATCACGTTCTCGAACACGTTCCCGCCGGTGCCGGTGACCTCGCCCATGTACTCGTTCAGGTACGCGCGCTCGTTTACGCGCTTGAGCTCCGCGGCTTCCTCCAGAAACGCCGCGCCCAGCCACTCCGGCGGCACCTGAAGATAGTTCGTGCGCAGCACGATCCGGTTCTTCTTCGGGATCAGCACCTCTTCGTTCACCCAGGCGCTTTGGGTTTTCGGCGGGTTGTATGGCTTGATCGAGAACGCCCGCGGAACACCGCGGATCAGCGATTGCTCGATCATGCGGATCTCTTCCATGCCGTTGAATTCCGGGGTTTCCTCGAAAACCACGATTTTGAAATAGCCGTTTTTCAGCTTGATTGACTTCAGCTTCTCCGGCCTGTCCGCGCCGCGGAACATGATTTTCTGTCCGGTGGGCTTGTAGGTGATCTCCATCGGCGACAGGCCAAACCGGAAATACTCTGTAAGCCCCAGCTTCTCAATCGCCCATTCCACCTGCGGATACACGGAACTCCGAAGCGTTTCCGCGACCTTGCGCAGCACCATCATGTTGGCCATCGGGTCCCGAAGAAGTTCCTGCACGCCCTCCAGCGACCACCAGGAGCTTTTCAGGCTCGCGCGCCCTCCGGGCAGCCATATGTCCGTGTACTCCTCGCGCCGTATTGAGTGATGCAGCCCGTAAAACGCCGGGCCGATCAGGTCCGTCAGCCGGATCTCGTTATCCACCGGCCACACCTGCCGCTTCCGGAATGTCGTCCACGATCACCGGGCGCGCCGTCTGCTCCGCCTGCTCGTCGAACAGCCCGAAGTGCTTGCCCAGCAGTTCCGCCGCCTTTGTGGCGTCAAATACCTTCGTCGGAACCTCGACCACCGTCGGCACCTCGACCGTTTCCCGGATCTTCTTCCCGTTCTCCAACCACTCGCGGCTGGTCTTGACGTGCGAGACAACGTGCTCCACTTCTTCCCGGCGCATCGTCCGGCCCAGCCGTATGATCACGTCTGGTTTTGAGATGGCGCACGACCGCAGCTGCTCCTCCTGCAGCTCGCGCACGCGCGCGAGGATTTTAGCTTTTTTTAGCAGCCTGCAGGCCGTCACCGCCGCCGATTTCTCCGAATACCCCGCGCGCAAGGCGGCTTTTGTTTGGTGATAATCCACGATGTACTCATGGCAGAATCTTTCATGCTGTGCGGACAGCCCGGACGAGGCGCTTTCGCTCGGCTTCCGCGCCGCCTTTTTTGCCTTACGCTTCACCCGCGCCCCCTCCTTTCGCGCACTAAAAAACCGCCCCGGTTGGCGGTCACTCATCCATGAATCCGGGCTTGCCTTTGGCCTTCTCCTGCCAGTACGACACGCCCTGTATGTGCTCGGGCTTGAAGACCATCACGCCCTCGTTGTCGGTCAGTTTGACCAGCTTCGCCCCGTCCCCGGTGTTCATCAGGTGGTACAGCGCGTCCGGGTCCTCAATCTCCCCGCCGATGTCGTGCCCGCCCGTCAGGTATATCTCATAGCGATACATCCGCGCCCTCCTCGCTGCCGCACGATTTGTTGACATCAACAAAACGGCCCTGATCCCGTTACGATGGATCAAGGCCGTCCCTTTTCGCAGTTTGGCCGGGCGCCCGTCCTCACCCGGCCAGCGCGGTGGTTTTGTCCGCGCGTCCTGCCGATAGCATAATAGCACACCTTAACGTCCGGATACTTCCGCTTTCGTCCGGAATTTCATTTCGAGCTCACAAATTGCCTTGTTTCTGTGCTCATTCACGGTGGATTTCTCATACCCCACCAACGGCCCGATCCGCTCGTCCGACATCCGGCAGCAGTAGTAATAGCGCAGGATGGCTTGATCGGTGCCGTCCTGTACCTCGCTGATCAGCTCCTCGGCGTCGATCAGCACCCGTTCCTGCACCTGTTCCTGACGCTCAAGCGCTTCGCGATACCCGTCCTCCCGCTGCAGCGCCGCGCCATCCGGGTTATTCGTCCCCCTGGGCGCGATGGTATACTCACCCAGGCCCCGGACCTTTTCAATCCGCGGCCCCGACCCGTACCCGCACGGCCCCCCGAACGTCATCGACGAATTCAGCTGTTTCCGGATCGCCGCCAGAATCTGCTCCGCGTTCCGCCGCTTCGCCAGCAGTTGGCACACGCCCCCATAACTCGCCACGATCTCCCGCGTGATCACGCGACCGCCCCCTTCCGCCTCTGTTTCTCGCGCCTTCGCATTCTGGCGTAGATGTACGCCCCGGGGAACTGCCCGCCGGAGAACGCCGCGCAGTCCGTGAACTGGAAATCCGGGTAGGCGCTTTCGAAAATCGCCGCCGCCGCGAATCGGCAGTCCGCCGCCATGATCTCGGCCTTGCGGTGGCTCACCTGGTGCAGCGCCTCGGTCACGGTCGGCCCTTTCAGGTTCCGGCTGCCGCACCAGCGCTTGTTTCCACGCTTCGATCGGGTGATGTACGCCGCCAGCTCTGCAAGGCCCTTTTCGTCCGGCTTCAGCCTGTCGGACTTCGCGCGGCCTTTCGCCCATAGGCGCTCAGCCTCGTCCCGGTCCATCGCCGACATGATGATGTGATGGTGTACCCGCACTTCCCGGCCGTCATCCTCGTACTGGATCACGTACAGGTATTTCACCGGCGGCATGCCGTTCTTCTTCCGCCAGCGCTTGACCGCCTTGATGTAATTGCGAATATCCCGGCGCGCTTGGGTCAGCGTCGGTGCGATCAGCCCCGCGTATGTCAGCGTTAGGAACAGATCCACGAAAGGCACGAAATTCACGTGCAGCATGCGCTCGAACTTCTTCTGGCTGTTGCGGTTGTTCACCCGCTGCTGCTTTTCGGGCGTGACCGCCGCTTTCGCTTCCCGGATCTTCTTCGGGTTCCGGTACACCGGGTAAATTTCCACCTCGCGGTAATCGCCCGACGTGATGGTCCGGCGCCTGTACGCAAGGATCTCCGGCGAACGCATCAGCTCCAGCGTTTCCTCCGTGGTCGGCTCCGTGAACAGCGCCTCGTACCCCAGCGTCTTTTGCTTTCGTGCCTTATCCACGCGCTTTCCCTCCGTGATGCTTTTGTGTCGGCTCAACGGGGGACGCTGTCCCCCTTGCCGCCGGGCTTTCCCCCTGCCACTCTCGGGGGAGGGCCATCCCTCCCCCGGCGTGGTGCCGCCCTCTCCCGCGGGGCGCTGCCGCGCCCCTTGAACAACCGGATTTCTGTTTGAGTAAATGGACCTTGAATTAATACGGCATACGAGGACGGCAAAGCGGCCACCCGCCGCCGTCCTTATAGTAGAAGAATCAGGTCGCCGTAGCCAGCCCGTCTCTGTCGATCACGCGCATCATTTCAAGCAACGAATCATGCCTTGTGATCTCCTCTTGCCCTCCAGCGCGGACGGCGATGTACTGCGTGGCGCCGCTTACTGCCTTCGCGAAGATCTCGTAGCCCCGGTAGCTTCCGATGAACTCAGGCTGATCCGTCATGGCGTCAAGGCGTTGCTGATCCACTGTCGGCCTCCTGTTCTAACGCGGCGCGCGCTGTTCCGTCCATGAGCGCTCGATCTTGTATGATTAAAGTGCAGCGTTCCGAATCCCAGCCGCAAATCCAGTATCGATCGTTGAGTTCATACGGCGCTATCAGCTTACCGGGAAGCCTGACCAGATTACCCGCCTCGATGTCGGCCTTGAAAGCGTCCAGTTCCGCCCGCAGCGCGGCGATCTCGTCCGCCATCGCCTGAACGTCCTCGATCTTCGCCGTTCCAAATTCAGCCATCCCGCCCATCCTTTCCCGCCCGGAGGCGGTCATAGTGTTTGTGTAGCCATTTCGAAACACGTTCTGCCGCCCGCCACCGATAGAAATACCAGATCGCCCTGATCTTGTCGATCGGCCCCATGAAGGGCCAGAGACAACGGAATCGCTCGCGCGCTGTCCTAAACATCAGCTTCCCTTCCCCGCCCGGAGGCTGTCAAAATCGATTACATGCACCGGGAAACTCCCCGGCTCGTCATCGGTTCCGCAGATCGTATAAGCCCCCTCGGGAAACTCATACATACCAAATCGAAAGGCACAGCGCGCGTCCTGAACGTCATCGACGGTGGGAAGGCGGAGCGGCTTTCGTGGATGATTGAAGCAATCCCTTTCCCGCGTGAATAGGTCATCGCATTCCGCGATGCATAATCGAACGGTGTCTTCGTCGGAGAACTTCCCGGCATGCGCGACGAACGAATCTCTATCGCCGGGACTGATCCCGAAGGTCATATAGTCAAACTTTGCCACCAAAATATCATCCCTTTCCCGCCCGGAGGCGGTCAGCCGTCGTGTCCTTCGCCGCCTAAATGCCCAACTGATCCCGGAACCCGCACCCGAATTCCGCTTGCGGCTCGTCGATCACCGTGGCCAGCGCTTTCCGTACCGCGCACTTTTTGACCTCCGCGAGATCACACATGCAGACTTCACATTTCCCGGCGTGCGCAGCCCGCGCCAGCGCCTCCAGATCCCGCAGTTTTACGTACATCCACTCCGGTTCCGGTTCGATCGACTTCGGGCGGATGAGGACTTCGTGATTCGCGCCGTTCTTGGCCGCGTACTCACGGGATCTATCGTCAAACGTGGCCGTCACCACCTCGATCGCCCGGCTGATCGCGGTCACCGCCGCTTTCAGCCCACGGACCGCGAATCGATCCACCGCCAGCCGCCCGGACAGCGGTTCCACCGATTTCTCAAGGTAGTCCCTCAGTATGAACAGCCGGATCAGCGCCAAACGCTCGTCGGGTTTCGCCTTCGTTTTCTCGATCATGGCTATCCCTCCAGTCCCTTGTAGCCCTCATCTGTGTACAGCATCGCAGCCGTCAGGGTCCCCTCGTCATACCCGGCCCCGTATCCTTCTTTGTAGGCATTCTCCCATCCGCGCCTCGATGCGATGGCCATAGCCGCCGCACCCACCGCCGCCCCGACCGCAACCAGGGCGGCACCCAGAAAGAACGTCATGATGCGCGCACTTCCTTTCGCTCCAGATCCTCCCACCGCCCCGTCCGAATTCGCTCGTCGATCACCCGGGCGCCCAGCGTCGCGTCCTCTACGTAGGCCAGTACCTGACCGCCCGTGATGATGGCCATGCTCCGCGTCCAAAGATGCGGCACAGGGTGATACTCCACCTCCCGGATCTCATAGCCGCGGTGCGTCATGTCAATGCCTCCACCAGATCGGTTCAGGATTGTTACAATACTCGCGCTCCTCGCGCTTGATCTCCTTCGTTTCGCAGCACGTCTCGCAGAAAAACACGTCCGCGCGGGTGTAGCTGATCGAATACCCATCGCCCTCCGTGCGCTTGTCGTAGTGCGTGGACAGGTTGACCCACTTGTGCTTGCACTCGCTGCCGTTGCTGGTCATGTGCGCACCTCCCACGGGAATTCCTGAATGAAGTCGGCACCCATCAGGCCGCGAAGGGATTCCTTCATGAACACCTTCGCGCCGTGGTCGTGGGCGAAGCGCGTCACATCGTCCACCCAGCGCTTTTCGGGGATCACTCGGCCCTTGCGGTTCCCGGTCTCCGCGCCGATGATCCACCATGCCGGGAAAGAAGATCCTTTCAGCATGTGGAAATCCCAAAGGTCAGGCCCGGCCAGGATCGGTTCATAACTCACAAAGCTGTTCACGCCTTGTGTGGCGAATACCGGTTCGCTGCCTGTAGTCATCGAAGCGCCGAACCAGAAGTTCTGGCGGCTCTGCAGTGCTTCGCCCAGCTGTGAGTATCGAGACGGGTGTTTCGTCAGGAACAGATACCGGTGCTGCGGCGCGCGCTCGCACGCCTCGAAAACCTGCCTGATCCAGCTGTCCGGCACCCATGCGCCGAACAGATCCGCCATCGAACACACGAAGATCGTGCGCGGCCGCGTCTTCCGGGCAGGCTCCTCCAGCCGGTAGGCGTGAAGCGTCGGAGTGAAGTCATACGGGTACGGGATCAGCCGGTCGGTCTTCGCCTCGTCGTTCCAGTTCGCATGCGCCTTTCCGTAAACGGGCGTTTCAAGCTCCACGGTCACGCCGGGCCCCAACCTACGCCCGCCGCCGAACCTCTCCGCGATCTTCCGCGCGTAGCAGTATTCGCAGCCGTGCAGACACCCGGTCACCGGGTTCCAGGTGGCTTCCGCCCAATCGATCTTGGTTGTGTTCATCGCTTTGCCCTCTCCGCATACCCCCGGCAGCGCGCTTCCATCTCCGGCGGCGGCGTCCAGTCGAATTTATACTGCGCCTTGAACCCCTCCGGCCCCAGCCGGATGTAGTTCTGCGTAAGCATCATGGTGTCGTACTCCCGGTAGCGCCCGTACTTGGATTTCACAAATACCACCGGGCCGCTCGTCCGGGCTATGAGATTGAGATCCTCGGCCATGCTACACCTCCGCGATGATCGGCGACGGGTTCCCGTCCTGCTCCCACGCCTCGTATCCGCCCTCGCCGCAGTCCGCTTCCAGATTCAGTCGGCACGCGCCGCCGCCCAGGTGGTTCAGGCAGTTCCAGCATCCCTTATTACTCGCCATGCCGCGCCGCCTCCTCCGCCAGTACGTCCAGCACGCCCCGTATCTGTCCCAGCTCCAGCGACCGCGCCGCCGGGTTGATGTCGTTGCGCTTGTAGGCCACATACCGCTCTCCGCCCAGCGTCGGAATCCGGAAGATCTCGTAGCCCTTGTAGTCCTCCACATGCTCCGGCTGATAGTCCTGTTGTTCCATCTCTCCGCCCTCCTGTGTATAATTTTTGTCGAATGCTTCCTGTGGTCTTTGTCTCGCTTGCACCGCGTCGCACGCGGTGGTAGGATACCGAAAGAGGTGATTTCCCGTGTACAGGCTCAAGGCCGGAATTCTGATCGCGGTGGCGCTGGCCATCGTGCAGCTGTTCTCCGTCGCGCCTGCCGAAGCGCCTGATTCCGCCCCGGTGCTCGTCCCCGCCAGCGTGGTGCGCGTGGTGGACGGGGACACCATCGTCTGCGACGTGGATGGCGACGAGATCAAGGTGCGCCTGATCGGCATCGACACGCCGGAAACCGTACATCCGGAGAAGGAAGTGGAGTTTTACGGCAAGGAGGCCAGCGCCTACACCACCGAAATGCTGGACGGGCAGGACATTTACCTCGAGTACGACGTGGAACCCACCGACCGATACGGCCGCGACCTGGCGTATGTGTGGCTCGAGGACGGCACCCTGTTCAACGATCTTTTGGTGCTCGAGGGCTATGCCACGGTCTACACCTTCCCGCCCAACGTCAAGTACGTGGACCGCTTCACCAAATCCGCCCGCCTCGCCCGTGAGCGCGGCGCCGGGCTTTACGCGATGGAGCCATGATTACGCTGCCTTTTCGATGCACTCCGGCAGGTTCGCAGACACCAGTGCCGCCGCCACCGGCGGGCAGACCGAGTTCCCCACCCGAGCCACCTGCGCCTTTTTCGGGTAAGGCTTCCCGTCCGCGTCGCGGTCGATGGTGTAGTCCTCGGGGAACCCCTGCGCCCGGAACAACTCTCGGGGCTCAAGCATCCGAAGGCCGATGTCCGCAATGGCGTACAGCTGCCCGTGGATCGTCACCAGCGCGAACCGGTCATTTGCCGTGATTGTGTCCAGCGGCGAGCGCATCTCCTGTCCGGTGCCCTGCCCGTAATACTTGATCAGGAAAGCACGGACTTCGCCGTAGTGCGTCCCGCCCGCCGTCACGGTGGGCATGGGCCGCCGCAGGTCCTGGCCGTATTCCTCGCCGCGCAGCTTGACCAGATGCGCTGCCACCAGCGAATTGTGATCCCGCGCCGTGACGGTGCCCAGCGGGTGATCGGGGCAGCTGCCGTTGTTCGTGCTTCCATCCCCGAAATACTTATGGACGAACGCCGTAACCAGCGCATACCGGTTGGATGTGTCGATGGTGTTGATCGGCCTTGTGACCTCCTGCCCGCGTGCGTCCGATTTTTCGGTCTCGGAGTGGTACTGGATCAGCGTGGGCACGGCGACGTAGTGCGAATTGACCGCCGTGATCGTGCTCATCGGCTTCGCTATACTCTCCGGCTCGTTGTCGAATTTGTAGTTGACGATAAACGGCTCCGGATTATCCACCACATACTTCATGATCCCGCGGGCGATCCGGCGCATCGTCGCCTCCGCCAGCGGCTTTTTGCGTTCGAAGATCGACGGGCATGGGATTGACCAGTCAATGCACTCCGCCGCGGTGCGCCACGGCTTGAGTAGCCCCGCCTGCACTTCGAGGCTCGCCGGGTGTCCGTGGGTCGGCTCCGGCCAGACGATAGGCCGCCCATCGCGCCGGGCGATCAGGTAAAACCGTGTCCGGCTGGTTGGCGCGCCATAGTCGCACGCCGCAATCTGACGATACTCCACCCGATAGCCCAGCGCCTCCAACTGCGATTTCCATTGTTCAAAGGTGCGCCCGGCGAGGCGCTTCACCGGCCGCCCCTTGCGCACCGGGCCCCAGGTGACGAACTCCGGCACGTTTTCGAGGATGATCACTCGCGGTTTCGCCAGCGCGGCCCATTTCAGCGCCACCCACGCGAGGCCGCGAATGGACTTTTCAACCGGCGTCGCTCCCTTCGCGCGGCTGAAGTGCTTGCAATCCGGAGAGAACCAGCATAGCGCCACGGGCTTCCCGCCCGTCGCTTCCCGTGGGTCCACTTCCCAAATATTCTCGCAGTAGTGTTTCGCGTCCGGGTGGTTCGCTCGGTGCATGGCGATGGCCTCCGGGTCGTGGTTGATGGCGATATCCACCGCGCGGCCCAGCGCCAACTCAATGCCCGTGGATGCGCCTCCCCCGCCCGCGAAGCTGTCAACGATCAGTTCAAGCATGTCGTTTCGTCCCCCGTATCTTGTTCTGCTGTGCCTGCAGCGTAAGAAGCAGCCGCAGGAGCTGGCCTTTCAGCATGGCGTTTTCCTGCCGGAGATCCTGAACGTAGTCCGCTACCACCTTCCGGTCCCGGACGCGGACTGTGCCGCCGTGATAGCCGTTGACCCGCAGGAGCTCGTCCACGTTCGGCGCGGTCATGCCCGCATCACCGCCAGCGCGCGCTTTACCACCGCATGAACCCGCTGGGGGGACACGCCGCGCGCCCGCGCGATCTCCGGCATCGGCTTGTCCTCGGCGTAGTACATGCGGATGATCTCGCTCCAGTCGCTGTTGCCCGCGATTCTGGCCATATACGCCGCCGCCAGCGCTCGATCCGTAGCGGCGTCCGCCGGATCAGCGCCCGGCGCGGCCAGCGTGTCCATCAGCGTCAGCGCGTTGCCCTCGTCACCCCACACCCGTTTGGTGATCGGCTCCGCCAACTGGTCGGCGCGGCGCTTGTACGACTTCAGCGGCCAGATGTACACATGATGCAGCCGGTTGAACACGCACCGGGCGTAATAGGTCGTTTCCCGTCCCTTCGCGGGCGTGTATTCCGGCTCCGCCAGCCAGATCGCCATGCGCCCCTCCTGGACCATATCCTCGTATCCGCACGCGCTTCCGATCAGCCACATAAAATGGCGCTGGATCACCAGATGCACCAGCTTCTCATGCCGGATGTACGCCGGGGCTGTTGTCTGGGCGGTCATGGCTGATCGTCCTCCGACTCGTCTTCTTCGCTTACGTCGAAGCCCATTCGCTGCTGATCCCTGCGGATCGCCTCCTCCGCCGCACGCTCCGCTTCCTCGGCCTCGGCGTCGGTTTCAGGCGACGCGGAAACGCGCACCGCCTGAAGCGAAAGCATCTGCACCTGCTGCATGATCGCCTCCGCGTGCTTTGCGTCCACCGGCGACACGATCCCCGAAACCAGCATATCGCCGTAGCAGGCGATCAGGATGTTCCCGTCCGGGCTTATGCGTTCGAAGAACTGCAGCATCCCTTCTTTGTTTTCGGCGGGCTTCAGCGCGGAGACCGGCACCATCAAAAGCCCCTGCGCGCTGCCCATAACCCGGTACAGGTCGCCCGCATACCAAACCGCGCCCAAATCCTCCAGCTCACGCTCCCCGACCATCGGTTCTACGGAAAAGCGTTCGTCCAGAACGCTTGTTTCGCGGATGGACATTTTGTCCGCCTGCTTCTGCGCCAGATCAAACAGCGCCGGGATACTGTCCGCCGCAATACGCACGCCCTCCACCGGGTACGCATTGCGGGTATCCGAAAGCCACTGGCGTCCGTCCGGGCCGTTGATGATGTAGAATATCTTCCGTGCGACGCACAGCTTTTTGATCGCGGCCAGCTTCATGCGCTTTCCCTCCCGGCGTCAGCAACGCCCGGCCTGAACAGCACATGCGTCCCGTCCTGCAGCGCGCGCTCCTCGTCGGACATCTGGTATCCCAGCTCCTCGAGTGCGGCGTACAGTTCGTCCAGTTTGGCGTTCGGCGCGTGTTCAGGCCATTTCTGCCATGACTTCTGGTAATAGTTGTTCCGCGAATTGTCGTTGATGTCGGCGTAAGCGGCGTACAAAAACACCCGCTCCGGTGCCGCTTTTAGATCCTGCTCGATGGTTTCAAAGTCCAGCTCATAGTCGCCGTTCTCGTCCCCCAGTTCGAGGAATCCCGCGAATGCGTCCGTGTTGAAGTAGCACCAGTCGCCCACCGCCAGCATCTTCATGCGCATCCAGAACCGGATGATCTGCGGAACGTGTTTCTTGGTCGCCGGGAAATTCCCGATGAACGCACGGCGGAGCTGGTACGCCCGCTCCGACATCGCCCGAAGTTCTACCTCGCGCTCGTTCTGCGCGCGGTAAACCGCCTGCTGGGCGTCCTCGTCGGCGCTGTTCTGTGCTTCGCGGACGATCGTTACCGAGTAAGACGTCAAGCGGAAGAAATAATCCGTCTCTCCCGCGTCCTCGGGCACTCTCAGCACCTTGACCGGGTCGTCGGTCAGGTTGTGCCACGCCACCTGGCGCATTCGCGCGGTGTCCTCCGCCTCAGTCGCGAAGCTAGACAACGCCTCGACCCACTTTTCGCGGTTGGCCTCGGCCTTTTCCCGGTCGAGCGCCTGCCGCATTTCGTAGTCAAAATTCTTGGTGCCGATCGCCTCCAGCACCTTGTTCCGAAGTTCCGGGCTCTGGATCTTCTCCAGCTCCATGAAATCCATCAGCGTCGCGCCGCGCTCCGTGGCCTTGCGGAATTTCTCGCTGTCCAGCTCCAGCAGCTTCACGCGCCGGCGGACGGTGCTCTCGGAGAAACCGGTCTTTTCGGAGATTCCGGTCACGCTCTCGCCCAGGTTCAGCATCATCTGGAAGCCCTGCGCCTGCTCGTATACGGTCAGGTCGCTGCGCTGCATGTTCTCCAGCAGCATCGTCGCGATCTGCTCTCGGGGAGACATCTCGCGCACCGCGCACGGCAGCTCCGTGAGCCCCGCCAGCTTCGACGCCGCCAGACGGCGGTGCCCAATAATCACGGTGTAGGCGTCCTCGACCGGCTCCCCCGCCTTGCCGATCCGCGGCACCACCGTCAGGTTCTGCATCACGCCGCTGGCCTTGATGCTCTCGGCCAGCTCCGTCAGGTCGCCGAGGTTCTTCCTCGGGTTATCCGGATGGGGAAACAGCTTGTCAACGTGGATCATCTGCAGCATTGGTTGCCATCCTTTCGCCGCCCTTGACCTTGCGGCTCTGGGCGATCTTCAGTCTTAGGTTTGCGACGGTCTTCCCGGCCATCGTCAGCTCGGCGCTCCCGCCGACCAGGCCGAACTTGTTCATCATCAACAGCTCCGCGCGGGATACCAGAACCAGATTCTCCGGTTCGAAGTTCTGCCGGTCTCCGTCGCCGAAGACCACCACATGCCCCTCCGGCACCGGGCCGTTAACAGCTTCCCATACGAAAACGTGCTTCATCTTCCATGTCTTCGGATCGGCTACCTTGACCCATACATAGCCATCAGCGCGCTCGCTTTCCGTACCTACCGGCTTGTACGTCTGCGGGTGGTTGCCCGGCTTGAACTGCGTGGCCTCCATGCCGGGGTAGGAGATGCCCCGAACCCCTTTGTTCGGCGGTACCTGCCCGGGCTTGAATCTCCCGTCCCGCCCGTTCTTCAGTGTGCAGCGCTGGATCGTCCCGGAGATGGCGGACCGGCTTAGCGACAGCCCGAACCGCTCGTTGAACATGCGGGTGATCTCCTTATAGCACCGGCCCGGCGTGATCTCGGCCAGGTATAGGATCTCTTCCGCCGTGTAGTCGTGCCCGTTCACATCAATCCTCCAGAACTTCCGGCAGCCTGAAGTCCATGCCGACGGCATTGTCCTGGATTGCCCTCGCCTTGAGCGCCAGCGCGCCGTTTGCGATGATCTGCGTCGCGATTGACGCCATCGCCCGCGCGCGCTCGATCTCCTCCTTTAGGCCGTCCCCCTTCAGTTCGTCGTCGTTCAGCCGCTCCAGCTGCTCAAACAGGTGGTTGTTCAGGTCTACCATCTTGTTTTTCATGGACGGGTTCCTCCTTTTGTTTCAGGTACTCCTCTATCACCCGCACAGCGGGCTCCCAGCCTTTGCACACCTCCGCGCGGTATCCCTGCGCCCGCAGCGCGTCCAGCCACGCGGTTTGCTCCGGCGACACTTCGCCGCCCTGAGTGCGCTTCAGTTCGATAAACAATCCGTGATACCCGCCCCGAGGCACAGGCAGGCAGATGTCCGGCACCCCGGCCTTGACGCCCTCGGCCTTGAATCTGCCCGCCTCTGCCCTGGACCTAGATCCGCCGTTCGGGATGTGGAACATCAGCCGTAGCTCCGGATGGGCGGCAGCGCTGACCGCCGCCCACCGGAATAGACATTGCTGCTCCACGCTCTCCGTGGCCACCGGCAGCGCGGCCTTCCGCGCGGCCATCAGGCGCCCTCCGGCAGGCGCGGCTGGTTCAGTTCCTTCCGGTACACCTCAAGCGCCCGGTCGCATGTCGCAAGCACTTTCGGATCGTCCGCGTTCTTTTTCTTCATGGCTTCCCACTCCGCGATCTTCGCCTCGACCTCCACCCGCGTCCGCCGACGTCGAAAGTCCGGAATGTCCCGGCTTCGCAGCCCGCCGCCCCGCATGTTCGTCCCGCCCTCCGATGCGCGCATCATGTATGTTCCCGCCCTTCTTCACGCTCTCCGGCCATCCTCTGCCAGTCCCTTGCCGCGAACCATGCGGACACAGCGCCCAGACCGTACCCCGCCATGATCGCCAGCATCGGCACGTCCCGCAGCATCCCGGAGTACCGGATCGCCACCCCGGCCATCGTAAGAAACACCGCCGCGCCCGTCGCGGCCAGTATCGCCCGCCTGTTCTTCACGCGCTCGCCTCCATCCCCGCCTGTACCCTGATCCGCCAGATGCTGTGCGTGATCTGGTCCACATCCGCCCGCTTGATCCCGATCAGCCGCCGGTGGTACGGCTCGTCCTGCCGATAGATCGATGTAAGCGGCTCTGCCTCCATCTCCCGGATGCGCCGCAGCTCCTCCGCCCGCTGGCGCTCGAGGGCCGCGATTATCGCTTCCGGGGTTCTTCCCAGCGGATCATGCAGCCCTCCAGCAGCTTGAGTAGCCATTTCATTCGCTGCCTCCCGTGTCGGTCGAAGACCGGTATTTGGACATGAATGCCCGTACCTTTTGGATCACTTCAATGCCAGCTGCCCGGCCTGTGGTTGTATCCAGTAAAGTGCCGTATTTCACGCCGCATTTCTCCGCAATCTCCCGGTAGGTCAGGCTTTCGCGCATTGCAAATACGGCCAGTTCAACACCGAATTCCGTCTTCTTTCGCGCTCTTGGCATGTTTTTCGGCCTCCTTCTCTTGTTTTTGGTACATGATTACCGTATAATGGTTTTGCCCATCAGGGCACTGAAAGGGGGCGGTCGTATGACCAAACTTTTGAAGCTGCCCGGTTCCCGGCACGCCTTGCGGCGCGGCTGATGCGTGGGTAGGACCACGGCAATCCAACATTGCCAAAGTGAAGCGGCGTGTAAAGAAGCGGTGTGTGAGGATGCCGCGAGTGCCTCGAGAAGCTGACTGTCTGGGTTCGCCCGGGTCTGCCACCATTGGCCATACTGGTCGTGCCAGGGAAACAGGGTGATCATGGAAGTGATCGCACTGAAAACGTACGTCAATGGTCTTGGTTCTCTGCAACATGCTCCGGGTAAAAACCGTTGGGGGATCGGCGTTTGCTCCTCACAGCAAGCGCCTTTTCTTTTTTGGTCTCGGCGCCCCCTTTCAGCGCCCTGATCGTCTACTCATGTACCATTCATAGATCCTGTCGGCGCTTCGCCCTCCATGTCGGCGCAAGTCGGGGCCAGTGCAACAACATAACCCGGCCCCGCCTTGTCCGCTTGCTATTAAGTAATCATCCAATCCGCCCGGGGCGGCGCCCGGGCCCCTATTCCTCGCGCATTGCGTCGGCGCGGATAATGCGCCAGAACACCCACACCAGCAGATACAACACGCCCGCCAGCGCGAACACGCTGATCAGGATGATCTGCCAAACCGGCATCAGGTTCCCCCCCCTCCGGGTAAAAGGCCTGTTCGACCATGCGCATGATCTGGTTGATGGCTTCCCCGAGATCCTCGAACGTCTCCGCCACCGAAGCCCCCAGCACCTCCGCCAGCAACTCCAGCCCGGTCACGGTCGCGCCCTCTGCGCCGAGGCGTTGAACTTTCGCAGCACGCCCTCAAGATCCGCGATTCCAGCTTGCCAGTAGGTTTTCGTTTCGGAAAGCTCCGCCGCAAACGAGCTGTATTCCGCCTCTGTGGCCATCCGCTCGCAGTTCCGAACTTCCCCGCGCATGTACTCGATCCGCCGCTCGACGGCGATCAGTACCGCGCAGAACTCGTCCTGGGTCAATGTGATCTTGATGTCCGGCATGGGCTTGTCCCCTCCCTACTTGGTCACGGTCCCGCGCTGCAGTGCCGCGTCCAACTGATCCGGCGTGATGTAGAACCGCCGCCCCATCCCCACGCCATACACCCGGCACAGCCTAAGCCCGTTGTTGTAGCTGATGCCCAGCATCTCCGCCACATCCTCCGGGGAGTACAGGCGCGGCGGGCGCTTCGGCTGCCGCGGCCCCCGATCCCCCAGGCTCACCACGTTGTTTGGCCGCATTCGCCCGCCCCCTTTCGTTTGTTTCCGCCCGTCAGGCGGATTTCTGTTGGTCATCGTCTATCGGTCGTGCTATAATGGTCTATCCAGTTTGCGAGGTGTTTTTATGAGCATCTACGATTCCGACATCCTGCTGGCGCTGGATTATGTAAGCGCCCAACCTGAGACAAAGGTGGTTCAGCGCGATTTCCTCTCCCGCTTCTCTTCCGATCTCCTGGACCACCTGCTTGATGCGGGGCTTTTGTCTATGCCGCTTCGTGATCATAATCCCGCTTCGCTGATCCATATCACAACGGCTGGTCAGCGCCGCCTATTTGAGATTTGGCAACGCGCTAACGATAAGGCCGCAGATAAAGAAGATCAGAACCGAAAGGAAAAGCTGCAGGAGGAATCTTCTCGTAAAGATGCGCGTCGCTCGTGGGTGCAATGGGCAATATCCACAATCATTTCGCTCTTCTCTTTTTTCGCGGGTGCAATAGTCGAAAAGCTCACAGGTTTCGTGGAGTGGATAGCGACTTTGTTTCATTAGTGCCCCTCCTTCCCCGCCTGACCGTCAGGCGGATTTCTCCAGTTTGAGATTCTGCGCGTTCAGAAGGGCATCGGCAGCGCCTTTGATGTAACTGCGGCCCTCGTTGTCAAGCAGGCCCCACTTCATGCACAGGTTGCGAAGCTGTTCCTCCTGATCCTGCGTCTCGCGCACCTGGTTGTTGTCCTGATTCGACATGATTTTCACCCCCAAATGTACTCTGCACTATTATTATAGTACCCTGTTCTAATTTTGTCAATACTTGTCGTCAAAATAATATTGCGCTGTTCTATTTTTCGTGCTATAATGTAGCAAAGGGGATGAAAGCATGGGTATTGGCGACCGGATACGGTTCCTTCGGAAAGAACTCGGCCTGAACCAGACGGAATTTGCACAGAGACTTTTAATCACACAGTCCGGTATTGCGGCGAACGAGCGCGGTTCTAGGGGTGTTGATGATCGTACAATTAAGTTGATTTGTTCCGAGTACGGCGTCTCCGAAACCTGGCTGCGCACCGGTGAAGGCGAGATGAACGAAAAAAAGCCGAACGACCTGATCGATCGTCTGGCCCAGGAGTACCAAATGAGCGCGACCGGCGTCGCGCTACTGGAAACCTACCTGAAGCTGTCGCCGGAGATGCGCACAGCGCTGGATGTACTGTTTGACAAGGCCATCGAAGCACGCGCTGACCGGCTCCGCGCCGAAGATCGCGCGCTGGCCGCGGAGCTTTACGCCGAACATCATTCTGACGAAGCCCCGGACAACCTCCCGAAGGACGCCTGATTGCCTCCGGGCCCCGTACGTGGGCCCGGTGGCGGCGGTCGAGCGGCTACAGTACCAACTTGATAATCCGGCATCCCTCCAGGGCAGGCGCGAACGAGTTCACATACCTGATGCGCAACGGGATGTTGTAGATTACCATCGCGAAGAGGTCAGGGCGCGCGGTGGGCACGGTTTTGAAACTACGTACTTTAACGCACATACAAGCAACCCCTTTTGCTTAATGTGCCGGCCGACATTTCCCCGCAAGCGGGTACTTGCCATTATATAGCATTTTGGCGTATTATGTACCTGTATTATCTGGGTATTAAGGGGGATTAATCTTGAAGGTGAAGAAATTCTTCCTTGTTCTGGCCGGCATCCTTTTGTTGTGCCTCACCATCTTCCCAATAGCCATTATTTCTATAAGCGCATCCGGCGAACTTGAAGGCGTCAACGGTAGAACCGGCGTGGCTTTGGGCATCGCGTGCATTCTGATCTTCCTTTGGTTCTCATTTCTCTGCTTCCGGGCCGCGCGGCGCGTTGGCAAGCTAAAGCCGGTAAAGGCAGAATGCGATACCGTGGACGAAATCGCGGAACCGAAGCATACGCCCGCACGGAAGCAGCCGGGCCTGTTCTCGAATTTTCAGGTGGACTTCGTGCTGATCGCCAACTCCACCAGCCGCACAAAGGCTGGCAGCGCCATTGCCCGAGGTGTCGTGGGCGGCGCGCTGCTGGGTCCGGTCGGCCTCCTGGCCGCCGCGTCCGCGAAGAAAAACGGATACCTTGATCTGATCATCCACTACAAAAGCGGCCGCGTGGCCACGCGGCGCGTAAAGGTTAATTCCTCCGAATACCGCAGTTTGGCCCCGTATATTCAGGGCTGATCTACGCCCGCATACAAATGGCATGCGCCTCCAGCGCGTGCCTCTCTCGTACCAATTTCCAGCGGAGGTGTGTTTTATGGCTGGCAGCGTCCTCCAGTTCCCAGGCGTCGCGCTCGAACCTGCGCCAAAGAAGCCAAAGAAGGAGAAGGGGCGTCCGAAAAATACCATGCCCGACGGCCGCAAGCGTGTACGGCTGGATGTGGGCGTAGATCCGGAGACCGGCAAGCGCAACCGCATTCCCTTTTATGGCAAAACGCTGACCGAGGCGAAGGCCGCGCGCGATGCCTACCGCCTCGCCCACGGCCTGATGCCCGGCCAGGAGTGGATGCCCGCACCCGCCCCTCCCGCGCCGCCTTCTCCGACTGTGGAAGCGTGGGCTTCGCGCTGGCTGGATGTCTACGGCAGCAGCGCCGGACACAGCACCAATGCGTCAAACGGCTACAACGTCGATAAAATCATAGCAGCCTTGGGGCATATGAAGATTTCTGATGTCCGCGAGCTCCATATTCAGGAATTCGCCAATACCTATACCGATAAATCAAAATCGTTCGTGACCAAACTGCGCGTAACGGTCAATGCCGTTTTCGCGCGCGCCGTTGGAAATTACCTGATCGACAGAAACCCGTGTACCGGCGTCCGGTGGGACTGGGGCGGAGAAGGTACGCACCGCTGCCTGGAAGACTGGGAGATTGCACATATCTCCCGCCATTGGCATCAGCACCGCGCCGGGCTTTGGGCCATGATCATGATGTATGCCGGTCTGCGCCGCGGTGAGATCATCGCGCTAAAGTGGTCGGACATCGACCTCGCCGCCGGAGTAATCCACATAACAAGCGGTGCGCACTTCGAGGGCAATGCGACGCTTATGGGCGGCCCGAAAACCGATGCCGGAATTCGAGACGTTCCGATCTTTCCGCCGCTCGCGGATGTGCTTCAAAAAGTGCAACTCCCGCCGCCAACCCTGTACGTCTGCAGTGCCGCGCAGGGGCGCCCTATGACACAGCGCGCATGGGATCGCGCGTGGGATGGTTTCATGGTCGCAATGGCAAATATCCGCAACGGCCGCCCCGCTTTCATACAAGGCCGCCGTTCGGACAAAGATAAATATACCCAGTTGGATTTTGCTGTTCGATCGCATGACCTGAGGCACACCTTCGCCACCATGCTTTACGAGGCTGATGTCGATGTGAAAACCGCACAGTATTGGTTGGGGCACTCTGATATCAAAATGACCATGAAGATCTACTCCCACCTGCGCGATCAAAAGCGCAATCACAGCACCGACAAGGCCGCAGAATACATCTCAAATTTCGTCAGGGGCTCAAATGGGGTTCAGCCTCCCCAGAAACCCCAATAAAATAAGCATCCGTGCTTGAATGGGGTTCAAGAGGCCGGAGGTTCAAATCCTCTCACCCAGACCAAACGGGAACCGGCGATAATAGCGCCGGTTCCCGTTTTTAACGTTTTTTTGATCGTGCTTGAAAACGGCCCGCCGATCGGGTAAAATCCCAGGTATGTGTACGAGATATTGGATGGATCTTGAGGGCGAGGAAGCGGAGGAGATCCGCGCGCTGATGACGGAGCTGAATCGCCGGCAAACAAAGCCCGGCGCGTCCGCGCCCTCAGCGGTCAAGCGCGGCGAAGTTTTTCCATCGGAAGCCGCCTTGGTCCTGACTTCTGCTGGCCCCGGGGTGATGCGCTGGGGTTTTTCCAGGTTGGGAGGGGCCGGGTTGGTGGTCAATGCAAGGATTGAAACCGCGGAGGAAAGGCCCATGTTCCGCGCCGCCGCGCGCTGTCTGGTGCCCGCGGGCCACTACTTTGAATGGGCTCACCGCGGCGGCGAAAAAATCAAGTACCGCATCGGCGTCAAGAACCGGCCTCTCTACATGGCGGGGCTTTTCCGCATGGAGAACGGCGCGCCGGTGTTCGCAATCCAGACGCAGGCACCCGCCCCGCAGATCGCCTTCATCCACGATCGGATGCCGCTGATTCTGCCGCAGGGCGCGCGGGACGCATGGCTGAGCGGCGAACCGGCTGAGAAAGCGCGTCAGGCGGCGATTCTGGATGTATATTTCGAGCGGGAAGACGGGCAGACGAACCTTTTTCCCGATTGACCACGCGAGTACGCCAAAGCCCGGCGCCCAGACAGCGCCGGGCTTTTTATGGAGGGTCCGTCAGACATCGAGTTTCCAGCCAAAGTCGTTGTGGTAGATCATCAGGCGCGTCATGCCGCCGTCGATGACGATATTTTCGCCATCGATAAACCCGGCTGCGTCGCTTGTCAGGTACAGCGCCATCCGCGCGATATCCGCAGGGCGCCCGACGCGCCCGGCGGGATGCTGGCGAAGATCTTCTTCCGAATGATCGGGCGAATGGGCCGCTTCGTGCTGGTACGCGCCGGTGTCGATCCAGCCCGGGCTGATGGCGTTGACCCGAACGCGGCCGGAAAGCGTGGCGCTCATGGCGTGGGTCAGCGCGGCGATGCCTCCCTTCGCGGCGGAATAGCTCTCGGTCTCCGGTTGGGACATGAAGGTGCGCGTGGAGGCGATGTTGACGACGCTCGCGCCTGGCGCGAAGTGCGGCACCAGCAGTTTGGTCAGGTAGAACGGCGCCACCACACCGACCCGGAGTACCTTTTCGAAATCCTCATATCCGCACTCAGTCAGCCCGCCCAGCGAATAGCAGGCGTTGTTGATGAGGGCAAAGATCTTCCCCGCCGCTGCCACCGCACGTTTTACGAAAGCATCCAGCACCGTTTTTTCGGAAATATCGCCTTGAAAAAACAACAGCTCATCCGGCGTGTAGCGCCCTTCGAGCATCGCGCCGGAGACCGCGTCGGTATCGATTACCAGCGCAAAATCCCCCTTCTTCACAATTTCCTCGACGATGGCGCGCCCGATGCCATTGGCGCCGCCGGTGACGATGTACGCCCGTTTTTTCATAAAATTCCTCCTTTGTCCCGGGAACAAGCTTAATTTCAATCCGGAAGATTAATTCTTCGTCATGCCGGGTCTTTTCGCGCAGAAGGGCGCCGCTTCCGCTCGGCGTAGCGAAGTTACGCCTCGCTCCCTTCAAGGCGCAGCGCGCCGCCGGATTGCGGTCGGCTTCCGCTCGGCGTAACGATGTTACGCCTCGCTCCGGCTCCTTGTTCTGCATCGAAAATCCCTCGGCCCTTTGGAATAATGAATATTTTTACTTGGTATACCACGCTCCGGGCATGATGTCAAGGGTTGGCAGGCATGTGCACGCCGCGCCGTCGCAAACTAAGGGCGCATTAAAGGAGGGATTTTATGAAACCCAACCCGGACGACCGGCGCGACAACGTGGGCAAGATTCAGCGCAATATCAACCGGACAATCCAGAACATCGAGGCCGCGGAGGAGATGATCGGAATGACCTCCGACCCCAACATGAAAAAGGCGCTGGAGGAAAAGAATGACCGCAGGCGCGCGGGCCTTGACAACATGCGGCAGGAAATCAGGGACGAGGCCGAATTCCAGGAGAAGAATCCCCCAACGCCCTAGTGCGCGCCGCATAAAAAAGCCGCCTCCGCCCGCGGTTGGGCGAAGGCGGCTCTTTATGCGCGGCGGCATGGCTTACGCAAGGACTTCCGTCTTCGTCTCAAAAACGCGCTGGCGCACCTCGAGCACTTCGCCGGTCAGTTCCAGCGTTCCCTCCAGTTTGATATCCGCCGAAGAGGAACCGATCATCACGGTATGGGCGCCGGGCTCCACAACGAATTCACCGGCGCGGTTCAAAAATGACAGAAGAGCCGTATCCACCGTGAAGCGGATGGTTTTTTTCTCGCCCGGCTCCAGCGCGACGCGCATAAACCCTTTGAGTTCCATTACCGGGCGGGTCACGTCAAAGGCGCAGTCGTCCCGTATGTAGAGCTGGACAACCTCATCCCCCGCGCGGTCGCCAACGTTGGTCACGTCGGCCTCGATCGTGATTTCGCCGTCAACCGGAGCGCCGGCGGGCAGCTTCAGGTTGCCGTAGGCGAAGCGGGTGTAGGTCAGGCCATGACCGAAGGCGTAGAGCGGCAGGTTGCTCTCGTCCACATAAGCGCCCTTCCAGTGGGACTTTCCGCCGGAGGGCCGGTGGGCGTAGAACACCGGTACCTGCCCGGCCGCGCGCGGGAAGGTGATCGGCAGCCGTCCCGCGGGATTCTTATCGCCAAAGAGCGTCTTCGCGATGGCGGCGGCCCCCTCCTCGCCGGGCAGCCAGGCTTCCAGAATGGCGGAGAGGTTCTGATCTTCCCAGACGAGCGAGAAGGGCCGGCCATTCACCAGCACCAGTACCACCGGCACGCCGGTTTCCCGGAGCCGCATGAGCAGTTCCCGCTGCCGCCCTGGCAGGTTCAGCGTGGCCCGGTCGCGGGCCTCGCCGGAGGTGCAGTCCAGGACCAGCCCCGCCTTGTCGCCCATCACTGCCAGCACCAGCTCCGCGCCGCGCGCGGCGTCGACGGCGGCCTCGATCTCCGCGTCCTCGCCGCCCTCAACGCCGCAGCCGCGCGCGTAGGCAAAGTCCACATCCGGCCGGTGCTTTCTGAGCCCCTCCAGCACGCTGTCCATCCTGGGCAGTGCATCCTTGACGCTGTACGACCCTTCCGGCGTCGGCGTGGACGCGAAGTTGTCGTCATTCTGGTCGATCAGCGATTCCACATGGGCGGGGAAAGAATAATCGCCCAGCATGTTGCGCACGTCGTCCGCGTTGGGGCCTACGACGGCGATCCTGCGGATTTTTTTTGAGATGGGCAACACGCCGTCGTTTTTCAGCAGCGTCATGGACTTTTCAGCAGCCTTCAGCGCGAAGGCATGCTGCGCAGCGGTGTGGAAGTGGGCCTCCACGCCGTCTTCATCCGCGAAGGGGTTTTCGAAAAGGCCCAGTTCGAACTTCATGCGCAGCACGCGCATAACCGTCTCGTCCACCTTTTCCTCGGAGACAAGTCCCTCCCGCACGGCCTGGACGAGCGGCGCGCCGTAGCAGTCCGTGGAGGGCAGTTCCACGTCGACGCCTGCGTCCAGCGCCATCCGCGCCGCGCTTTCCACGCTTTCGGCCGCCCTGTGGCAGTTGTGGATCAAATTAATCGCGAAGTAGTCGCTTACCACAATGCCGTCAAACCCCCACTTGTCGCGCAGAATCTCCTGAATCAGGTGCCTGTGGGTGTGGCATGGCACGCCGTCCAGTTCGTGATAACCGGGCATCATGGACTTCAGCCCACCCGCGCGCACCGCCGCCTCGAAGGGGTACAGGTACGTCTCCTCCAGTTCCCTCGGCGGGATGTGGGCCGGCGCCCAGTTCATGCCGCCCTCGCTGGCGCCGTAGCCGACGAAGTGCTTGCCGGTGGCGACGATGCCGCGCTTCGGGTCCTCGCCCTGAAGGCCGCGGATATACCGGACGCCCATCTGCGCCACGAGGAAGGGGTCCTCGCCATACGTCTCTTCGGTGCGGCCCCAACGGGGATCGCGGGTCACGTCCAGAAGGGGCGCCAGCGCCTGCCGGGAACCCAGCGCGGCCATCTGTTCGCGGATGAACGCGCCCATCTCCCCGGCGATCTCCGGCGAAAAGCTGGCCGCCACGCCCAGCGCCTGCGGGAACACGTCCGCGTCCCGGGCCAGGACGCCCGCACAGCTTTCCTCGTGCACCTGCGCGGGGATGAAGATGCGCATGCTGTCCTTGAGGAACCGCTGAACGCGGTTGACCAGCCGGGCGGTATCCCGGGGTTTCAGGCTCGTACAGCCGCCCGCCCTCGTAATCTGTCCGATGCCGTGGGCCATGCGGTTTCTCGCTTTTGCTTCGTCAAAGACGAAATCGGTGAGCACCTCGTAGGCCCAGATGCCGCTGAGCTGCGCAACCTTCTCCTCCAGCGTCAGGCGGGAGACGAGGTCCTTCGCGCGGGCCGCCGGGGAATTGCCGCTGTCTTGATAGGGATACATGAAAACCCTCCTGTCCCAAAACGCAAGTATCGGCTTCAGCACCAGTATACAATGGCGTCTTCCCAAAATCAACCGGATAGACCGCTGCCCGCGTCAGGCCTTTTTCTGAAGCGCGCGCATGTGGCGGATGTAGTCCATTGAGAACTCGTCCTCGCCGCGAAGCGCCAGCGCCGCCAGCAGGGCAGTCCTGATAGGCGGGTTGGTGACGTCCAGAATCGCGCTGTCAAGTCCCTGGGCGACGGCCATGGCGAGAAACGCGGCGGTCACCTGCGCGCGGCCCGGCAGGCCGAAGGAAACGTTGGAGATGCCTCCGGTCACGTGGACGGCCGGGTGCGCGGTCTTGATGAGGCGCATGGCATGGAGGGCCTCCCGGGGCTTCTCGTCACCGGCGGACAGCGCCTCCACGATGCAGTCGATGTAGAGATTGTTCTCCGTCACACCCGCGCCGGTGATCCGCGCGATCAATTCCTCCGCGATGGCGGCGCGTTCCGCCGCGTCTTCCGGCATACGGTAGCGCATCGGCAGCGCGATAATGCCGGCGCGCATCCCGGCCGCGACGGGCAGCACTTCGTCGATCCGTTCGCTGGCGGTGACGGAATTGAAGATCAGCGGCCGGTCCCCGGCCGCCTCCGCCGCGCCGATCAGCACCCGGGGATTGGGCGAGTCCAGCACGATGCCGCAGCCGGTGTGCTCAATTGCCAGCGCCACCAGGCGCCTCAGCACCGGCAGTTCTTCCTCGCCCAATAGCGCCGCATTGAGATCCAGGTAGTCTGCGCCTGCTTCCTCCTGAGCCTTCATCAGGCGGACGACGGCCCCGTCGTTCCCCTCCTTCAGGATTTTTAGGGTGGACGGAATGGAGCTGTTCAGTTTTTCGCCGATGATGATCATTCACAGGCCTCCCTTGACCGTTTTGAGCAACGCTTCCGCCAGATCCGCGCGTCGAAGCGGCGTCATCAGGCAGAACCCGGCGCAATGATCCCTCGCCTCGCCGATCAAATCGCGGCAGAAGGACAGCGACCGCTCCGTGACCACGTCCCGCGGTTGGTTTTCAAGGCCGTCCACAAAGGCTTTGGGGATCGAGATTCCCGGTACCTCGTTGTTCAGAAACACCGCGTTTTTGTGGCTCGCCACCGGCATGATGCCGGCGATCACAGGAACGCCCAGCGCCTCGGCCGCCCTTCGGAGATTGGCCACGCTCTCCGCGGAGAAGATCGACTGGGTGATGAAGCCCTCGGCGCCCTTTTCCACCTTGAGCGCCGCGCGCCGGAGCTCCGCGTCAAAATTCTGCGCGTTGACATTGAGCGCCGCCAGGATGAGAAACGGCGCCTGCGCGAAGGGGCCCGCGTTCATCCCGCGCAGAAATTCGATGAGCGTGAAGGCGTTGAAGTTGAATACGCCCTTGTCGGCGGCGGATTCGCCCGGACCGTGGGCTGCACCCGGGATGGGATCTCCGGTGACGATGAGCGCGCCCCGGATGCCCGCCGCGTGGGCCGCCAGCAGCGCGCCGCGCACGGCGATGCGGTTTCTGTCACGACAGGTCAGGTGCGGCAGGGCGTCGATGCCCGCCTCCCGCAGCGTCAGCGCCGCCATCATCAGGCTGTCGGCCCGGGCGCGGGCCAGCGGCGCATCCGCCAGCGTGACGGCGTCCGCGCCCGCGTCGCGCATCCTCCGCGCCGCGCTCATGAAGTGGCCGACATCCGCGTCCACCGGCGGATCGACCTCTACCAGCGCGATCTTTCCCCGCGCCAGCTTCACGCCCAGCGGGTGTCCTGCCGCTGGAATCTCCTGCGGTTCGCGCGGCCGTGCCTCCGCCGGAGGCAGGCCTTCCGCGCCGGCGCAGCGGCTGACCGCGCGGCGGATGTGCTCCGGCGTGGTACCGCAGCAGCCGCCCAGTACCCGGACGCCCAGCCGTTTCATGTCCCGGAGTTTTTCGGCGAAGTAACCGGGATTGTCCTCATAGAGCAGCCGGCCGTTGACCCGCGCCGGGTACCCCGCGTTGGGCATGGCCATCACGTCGCCCCGGGACAGATCCAAGCGCCTCAAAAGCCCCATCATGTGGGCCGGGCCGGATACGCAGTTGAGCCCCACGAAGTCCGCGCCCTCCGCGCGGGCGGCGTCGATCAGGTCGCGGTAAAAGATCCCCGCGCCGGTGTAGCCGTCCTGGGACGCGGCGAAGGATACCGCCACCACCCCGCCGGGCATCGCCGACCGGATCCACCGGATGGCGGGGATCAGCGAGGCAAACTCGTCCATCGTCTCAAACAGGAAGCGCGTCAGCCCTTCGCCGGCAAATGCCCGCGACAGCGCGAGAAAGTCCTCCGCGGCATCCCGGTCGGCGGAGCTGACCGGTCCTATGTCTGCGAACACCTGCGCGCGCTCCCCCGCCGCCTCCCGCGCGAGCCGGACGCCCTCGCGCAGAATGCGCGCAAGCGTCTCCGCATCCATTGTGCCGGGATTGGCCCCGAATGTGTTGGTCTTGACGGCGTCGGCGCCCGCCTCCACATAGGCCTTGTGAATCTTGAGGACCGAAGCGGGGTCGGTCAGGTTCGCCATCTCGCAGGGGTGACCGCTGCCTGTCAACGTACGGTAGTAGGTACCGAAGGCGCCATCAAAAAAGAAGCCGTCGATGAAACTCACTCCCGGTCAAGCGTATGATCCAAATTTATAATGCTCGGGCCGCGCCTGTCAAGCGCGGCCCTGAAAAGTACCCTGCAAAATGTGTTCTTACGCCTGTTTTTGGGCCCGATCGCCGGCCATCATGAGGCCGAGGCCGCTTCTGGTCGCGTCCTTCTGATCGACAATGCCCATGACCTCGCCTTCGTAGAGAACCAGGATGCGGTCGGACATCTCGAGAATCTCGTCGAGTTCCGTCGATACCAGCAGAACTGCGGCGCCGCGGTCGCGCTCTTCCACGATGCGGGACTGGATGTACTTGGTGGCACCGATGTCAAGACCGCGGGACGGATGCACCGCCACCAGCAGGCGGGGCTTTCTGTCCAGTTCGCGCCCGACGACGAACTTCTGCTGATTGCCGCCGGACAGGTTGCCCGCGTACTCCGACACGCTGGGCGTCTTGACGCTGTAGCGCGCGCACAGTTCTGCGGAGTGCTTGTCGATCCAGCGCCAGTTAAGCACGCCGTTCTGGGAGAAGGGGCTTAAGTCATAACTCATCAGCGTCAGATTCTCGCGGATGTTCATTCGGGCGACCATGCCCATCTTGTGGCGGTCTTCCGGGATATGGGAGACACCGCGCTTCAGAATCGCGCGGGGCGGCTTGCCCGTCATGTCCTCGCCGTCAATCAAGATCTTGCCGCTGGTGGGCTTGATAAGGCCACAGATGGCCTTCACCAGTTCCGATTGACCGTTGCCGTCGACGCCGCAGACCGAGAGGATCTCCCCCTCGCGCAATTCAAACGACACGTCCCGAACCGCCGGCAGGTTGCGAACGCTCAGGCAGGAGAGGTGTTCCACTTTCAGGACGGACTTGCCGGGGGCATTCGCGCGCTTTTGCACCATCAGGTCCACGCTCTTCCCCACCATCAGCGCGGCCAGCTGCTGCTTGTCGGTGATCTGGGCGATCGGAATTCCGGATGCCGCTACGCGGCCGAGCCGGAGCACGGTGCAGCGGTCGCAGATGGTCATGATCTCGTTCAGCTTATGGCTGATAAAGATCACCGTCTTGCCTTCCCGGGTCAGCTGGCGGATCATCTCGAAAAGGCCCTCGACCTCTTGCGGGGTGAGCACGGCCGTGGGTTCGTCCAAAATCAAAAGTTCCACGTTCCGGAAAAGCGCCTTTAAAATCTCCAGGCGCTGCTGTTGGCCCACGGACAACTGTTCCACCTTGCACCAGGGATCGATGTTCATGTTGTAGCGCGCCGCCATCTCGGTGAACCGCGCGGCGGCAGCTTTCAAATCCAGTACTTCGCGGTTTCCGGCGTAACCGAGCACGACGTTTTCGATGGCGGTCAGCGCGGGAATCAGCATGAAGTGCTGGTGCACCATGCCGATGCCCAGTTCGATGGCCTGCTTCGGGTCGCGGATGCGCACGGGCTTCCCGTTATACAGGATTTCCCCCTCGCTCTGCGCGTACATGCCGTAGAGAATGTTCATCAGCGTGGACTTGCCCGCGCCGTTTTCACCCAGAAGCGCATGCACCTCGCCCCGCTCGACGGTGAGGCTCACGTCTTCATTGGCAATGACCGGGCCGAACCGCTTGGTCACGTGACGCATTTCCAGTAGTGCCATGCCGCTCCCTCCTATTCCTTCACGTAGGGGATGGCGCTCGAGGCGGGCTTGTTGCTGCGCCGGATCAGCCCGCAAAGCGCCAGAATCGTGATGATATAGGGCAGCATCACGAGAAACTGGGAGGGGATGCCGGTATTCAGCGCCTGCAACTGGAATTTCAGCGCGTTGCTGGCGCCGAAGACCAGTGCCGCGCCCATGACGCCAAAGGGCGTGTAGTTGCCGAATACCACCGCCGCCAGCGCCATAAAGCCGCCGCCCGCGATCATGTTTTCGGTAAAGAAGGACATCTGCCCCATCGAGACAAACGCTCCGGCGAAGCCTGCCATCAGCCCCGAGTACAGGACGCTCATGAAGCGGGTGCGGGCCACGTTGATGCCTACGGTGTCGCAGGCCCGCGGGTTTTCGCCCACGGCGCGCAGTTTTAGACCCGTGTTGGTGCGGAACATCACAAACCAGGCCGCGGGCACCAGCAAAAACGCGATGTATACGGGAACGGGCTGGCTGAACAGCACGTCGCCCAGTACTGGAATCTGCGACAGCAGCGGAATCGGAGCCTTGCCGAACACGTCGATTCTGGGCGGGCTGGTGGAAGCGCCGAACACCGCGCGGTTGACCGTGATCGTAAGCCCCGACGCCAGGATGTTCATGCCGGTGCCGATGACGGTCTGGTCCGCCTTGACGACGACAGTGAAGAGGGCGAAGATGGCCGCGAACAGCATCGACACCAGCATCGCGATCAGCGCGCCCAGCCAGACGCTGCCGGTTATGAGAGAGCCGATGACCCCCGCCAGCGCGCCCATCAGCATCATCCCCTCGGTGCCGATGTT
This sequence comes from Bacillota bacterium, assembly GCA_023421395.1. Lineage (GTDB taxonomy): Bacteria > Bacillota > Clostridia > Christensenellales > Aristaeellaceae > JAEZHK01. The sequence continues at coordinate 133,273 of JAEZTL010000041.1, forward strand.
GACGATGCCTGCGCGTTCGCTGAATACGATGCCCAGCGCCGCGATAAGCGTCGGCGTGGAGAGCATGATCATCGACGAAAGAAAGCTGGTCAGAACATTCACGCGGCCTCACCTCCCGTATCGGCGATGGGTTTCGTCGGGTCGGACGGTCCTTTCACATTGACCGCCCTGACCCTGCGCTTCCACACGAACATGGAGCGCCCCGCGATAAACAGGATGATCAGCGCCTGCACGACCAGAACCACCGAAGAGGAGACGTCGGTGAGCGTCTGCATCTTGAGCGACCCGTTCTGCAGGCCGCCAAACAGGATGCCTGACAGGAAGATGCCCACGGGGTTGTTGTTGCCCATCAGCGCCACCGCGATCCCCGTAAAGCCGTAGGACACGGTGAAGGATGTCAGCATCAACCGGGACTGCACCGCGATGATCTCCACGCAGCCGCCCAGCCCCGCAAAGCCGCCCGCCAGGAACATCGACAGCAGGCTGGAATTGCGGATGCTCATGCCCGCGTAGGCGCCGGCGCTGGGATTGAGGCCCACCACGCGCATCTCGAAGCCTTTGGTGGTCTTCCACAGGAAGAAATAATAAAACACGATCATGATGATCACCAGCACCAGACCCCAATGCAGCCGCGAGCCGAACATCTTGGGCATCGCCGCGCTGGCGAAGATTTGCGCGCTCTGCGGGTAGGAGCTGTTGGCGCTGTCCTTCATCGGCCCGTTGACGCAGAAGTCGATGATCTGGGACGCCACGTAGTTGAGCATGATGGTGGTGATCAGCTCGCTGGCGCCGAAGCGGACCTTCAGCACACCCACGACGAGGCCGTACACCGCGCCGCCGATAAAGCCCGCCACCAGCGTCAGCGGCAGGTGCAGCGCCATCGGCAGCCCCTCAAAGTTCACCGCCACCAGCGTCGCCAGCAGCGCGCCCACCTTGAACTGGCCTTCCGCACCCAGATTGATGATGCCGCAGCGCCGCGCGATGGCGAAGCTGAGCGCCGTGAACATGAACGGAATGGCCTTGATGAAGGTCTCGCCCCAGGCGCGCGACGTTCCGAAAGCGCCCTTGAGCATCGCCTGATACGCTTCGACCGGGCTGGACGTGGACGTCAGCAAAATGACGACACTGCCGATCAGAAGCGATATGACAAGTGCGGCGACCGGGTAGTAGATGCTCTTCAGGCCGTTTTTAAGCTTGCCGAGCACGCTCGTGGTCATTGAATCCCCTCCCGCATGTGCTGGAGCGGCCCGGCCCGCCTGGGCCTGATCCGCCGGGAAAACCTGTGCAGTGGAGTTAAGACGCGCGATGGAACTTGTGCGGGCCTGCGAAGGAGACGCGGCACACCCACAGGCGAGCGCGCGGAAATCCGCCCCCGCTTCCTTTGTCCGGAATCACACGCGTATCGTGCCAAATCCGGTCCGGCCGCCACGCGGCCGGACCGGATGATATTTCCGGGAAGTTATTGCAGCGTAATGGTGATTTCGCCGGCCGCCAGCTTGGCATAGATGTCGGCGATCTGGGCCTTCACGTCGTCGGACGCTTCGGTGTAATAGTCGCCGATATAGATGACGCCCTGCGCCGCGCCCATCTTGATGGGCTCATTGGGGATTTCGCCGGCCAGATAGGCCTTATAGGCGGCCTCATAGGCGATGGAGGTGTCCTTGACCACCGCGGTGACCGCGGCGTCGGGCGCGACGGTTTCCTGGTTGAGGCCGGAGCCGATCGCCTTGCAGGCGCCGCTCTCCTGAGCCGCTTCCATCACGCCCAGCGAGGCCTGATTGGCCATCGGGGACAGCACGTCCGCACCCTGGCCGATGAAGGACTTGGCAAGCTCCTTGGCGGCGTTGACATCGTCCATGCTGCCGGTGTTCTGGGACAGGATCTTGACCTGCGGATCGACGTAGGCGACGCCCTGCGCGAAGCCCTGCGCGCCGTTCTTGATCGGCTGGATCTCCAGACCGCCGATGAAGCCGACGGTCTTGGACTGGGTGAGCAGCGCGCTCAGCGCGCCCATCAGGAAGCCCTGCTCCGCGTCCTGGATGACGAAGGACGCACAGTTGGTGTCCACCACGCTGGAGTTGATGAAGAAGAACTGGGTGTCGGGATATTCCTTGGCGGTAGCGGCGCCGGCGTCGGCGAAGCTGCTGGTGGCCAGGAAAATCACGTCGTAGCCTTCGTCGCCGAAGGTGCGGATCGCGTCGGCCACGGAGGAAGCGGGCGTGTTCTCAATGTACTTGACCTCCGCGCCCAGCGCTTCGATCTTCATCAGGCCGTTGTAGGCGGTCGCGTTCCAGCTCATGTCGGAAATCGCGCCCTCGAGGATCAGCGCAACCCGGACCTTCTTGTCCGATTCGGCGCTCGCTCCGGCCATAAGGCCCAGGGTCAGCAGAATCGAAAGAACCAGAGCCACAAACCTCATGCTTTTTTTCATGGTTTCCTTCTCCTTCGGAGTGTATTTTTCAAGGCAGTCTGAATTCGACTCCTCTTGAAACGATGGTCAGGGCTATACCGCTCGCGCGCCCGTCCGTTGGGCCGCGGCAGCGCGTCACGCGCGCAAGATGCAATTGTGCGGTTATCAAATTTGATTTTCAGGGCGCCCTTGCCACCGAAAGGAGTGCTCGACGTGTTTTTTTGTTGCTATTATACCATACCTGTGTTCTATGCAAAGGGCTCTACAAAAAATTAATAATTTGCAAATTTTTTGTGGGGCCACAACCATCGCGACCTGTCCCCTGCATTTGGTGCCATTCCCGACGCCTGTTCGCGTGAAAATGGCGGGATTCTCGTCATCCTTCGATTAAGATTCTCCCAGGGATCATTAAGATGGGTATACTTCACGCAGCCAGTCCGGTTTGAAACGCGCGCCCCGTTAAGAATTCGGGCGTCCTGAAAGACGCCCGCATGCTTTAATCTTCGGTCTGTTCGAAAATGATGGAATCTCCGGCCCTGACTGTTCCACCGCGGATGACGACGGCAAACACCCCGTCCGTTGGCATGACGCACTTGCCGGTGGCGCTTTTGATCGCGCAACCGTCGCCATGGCATTCCTTGCCGATCTGGGTGACCGCCAGCGCCGCGCCGCCGATCCGGAGGACCGCGCCCACCGGCAGGCGGCACAAATCCACACCGATGGTATTGATGTTCTCGCCGAAGGCGCCGTGGGCCAGATTGCCCAGACCCAGCGCGCGCATTTGATCGATGCTCTCCTCAGCCAGGAGGCTCACCTGCCGGTGCCAGGAACCGGCGTGGGCGTCGCCCTCCACCCCGAGGCCTACGATGAGCCGTATCTGGGAAACTTCGCGCTTGGGCACGCCCTTTGTATCGCTGATATTGACCGAGATGACCCGGGCCTTTACTTCATTTCCGCTCGTAGGAAATCGCCGCTCTTTCCGCCGGATTTTTTCAAAAGACGTATGTCCGTGATGGTCATGCCTTTTTCAATGGCCTTCGCCATGTCGTAAATGGTCAGCGCCGCGACAGAAACCGCTGTCAACGCCTCCATCTCGACGCCGGTTTCCCCCTTGACGCGCACCGTGGCGCGGATGCGGATGCCCGTTGGGGCTTCCTCTGGCTCAAAGGAGATGTCCGCGCCGGTCAGCATCAGCGGATGGCACATGGGGATCATCTCGTGGGTTCGCTTGGCGGCCATAATGCCCGCCACCTGCGCCACCGCCAGCACATCGCCCTTGGCGGCATCGCCCGACAGGATGCGCCGGAGTGTCTCCGGCCGCATCAGGACAAATCCTTCCGCCGTCGCCTCTCGCAGCGTGGGGGCCTTATCGGTCACATCCACCATGCGCGCGCGCCCCTGAGCGCCGATGTGGGTCAGTTCCTCGTCCACAGTCATCCTCCGATCGCGTTCATCGGCCGCTGAGACCGGCTCGCGCCCTCGTTCAGCGCGTGGGCGCGGGGTTTTTCCAGGATTCCCCGCGCGATCTCCTCGCGCAGCGCCTCGCCCGCCAGCCCCTTCAGCGGGATCTCCCTGCAGGCGTGCAGGCAGGGCTTCAGCATGCCGTCAGCGGTTACGCGGATGCGGTCGCATTCCGCACAGAAGCAGCCGGTGATGGGGCGGATCAGCCCCACCCCGCCCATGTGCCCCGGCATCCGGTAGCGCTCCGAAACGCCCGAGCGCCCGACGGGCGTCAAACCCGGACAGCGCTCAAGCACCGTTTGCGCGGATATAAAACGCTCCCCGGGCCAAGCCGTGCTGGGGCCGATGGGCATCAGCTCGATGAATCGCACGTCGATCGGGTGATCCCGGGTCAGCGCGACAAAATCCACGATCTCGTCGTCGTTCAGACCGCCTATCAACACTGTGTTGACCTTCACTCGGTCGAATCCGGCGTCGAGCGCGGCAAAGAGGCCGCCCATCGCGTCCTCCAGCCGTCCGCAGCGGGTGATTTCGCGGTAACGCTCCGGTTTCAGGCTGTCTATGGAGATGTTCACACAGCCCACGCCCGCCGCCCGTAAATCCTTTGCAAGGCGGGCGAGGCGCGAGGCGTTGGTGGTCATGCACAGCGTTTCAATGCCGTCAAGGGCGGAAACGCCCCGGCAGATATCCAGAATATCGCCCCGCGCCAGCGGCTCGCCGCCGGTCAACCGCACCTTGTTGACGCCGAGCGCCGCCGCCTGCCGCGCGATTTCGATGAATTCCGTGGCGGTCAGCGCTTCCCGTACGCCTTCGGCCGGGCCTTCCGGCATGCAGTAAGCACAGCGGTAATCGCATGCGCCGGTCACGGACAGCCGCAGGTATTGGACCGAGCGCCCAAGGTGATCCAGCATTTGATCCTCCGGAGTTTTGCGATTTCAGCGCGGCGCTTTGGGGTGGTCGCCGCCGCGCAGCATGTCGATGCCATGGGGCAGCGCGCCGATCACCGCTTCCAGGTTTTCCCGCGCGGCGCGCGGGCTGCCGGGCAGGTTGACGATCAGGCTTCTCCCCCGGATGCCCGCCGCCGCGCGGGACAGCATCGCGAGGGAGGTGATCTGAAGGCTATGAAGCCGCATCGCTTCGGCGATGCCGGGGGCCATGCGCTCGCACACCGCCGCCGTCGCCTCGGGCGTTACGTCCCGGGGTGAAAAGCCGGTGCCGCCGGTGGTGACGACCAAATCGGCCGCAAGCGCGCCTTCGATGAGCGCATTTTCGATTTCCCGACGCTCGTCCGGCACCAAGGCGAGGCGCAGCACCTGGAATCCAGCGTCTTCGAGCATGCCCCAGACGACCGGGCCGGATTCGTCCGGCCGCTCACCCCGGGCCGAGCGGTCGCTGACGGTGACGACAATCGCCGTGTACATGAAAGGCTCCCCTCAGGCGAATTTGCCGAAGCTGCAGTCCGGGTAACGGCAGGGCTTGCAGTTTAAGCATAAGCCGCCCGGCCCCAATCGCGCGATGTCCGCCTTTTCGATCCGAACCCCTGCGGCGATGCGCGGCAGGATGAGGTCAAAGACCGTCGCGGCCGCGTACATCACGCAGGCGGGCAGGCCCAGCGCGGGCACACCGTCCCCATAATAGCCCAGAAGAAACATCGCGCCGGGCAGCACCGGCGCGCCGTAGCTGACGACCGTCGCGCCGCTCATGCGGATGGCGGCGGGCGTCATGTCGTCCGGATCAACGCTCATGCCGCCGGTGCAGATCACCAGCTCCGCGCCCTGATCCCGGACCGATTCGATGGCCCGGACGATATTTTCCTTCCGGTCGTCGCTCTTTTCAAAATAGCATGCTTCGATGCCGTAGATCCGGAGTTTTTCCACCACCACGGGCGTAAAAGTATCCTGAATCCGGCCGTAGAACACTTCGTTCCCGGTGGTGACGATGCCCGCCTTCATGGAGCGGTAAGGCAAAAGCGATAGAATCGGCGTCTCTCCCGCGGCGCGCTCCGCCAGGCGGATTTTATCTTCCGCAATGACCAGCGGGATCACCCGGGTGCCGCACAGCTTGTCGCCCGCGCGCACCGGGAAAAAGTCGTGCCGCGTCGCGGCCATCAGGCCTTCGATGGAATTGAGCTGGAACAGCCGCTCCGCGTCGACTCGAAACAGCCCGTCGAACGCCGCGAAGAGCTCAATCTTCCCCTCGGAGGGCTCGGACAGGCGCATGCCTTCCCCGGCCAGAATTTTCGCCAGGCGCGCGGCGGCGTCGTTCTCGTGCAGCATGCCCTCCTCGAGCGACCACACGTAGAGATGATCCTTGCCCATCGAAAGGAGCATCGGAATGTCCGCCTCGGTCACCACATGGCCCTTTTTAAACTGGGGGCCCTTCATTTCGCCGCGCACGATGCGCGTCAGATCGTGGCACAGCACGTGCCCGACCGCGTTTTGCGTTTCAATCAGCTTCATGGCCACATCATATCATTATTCGCGGAAAAGAACAACGTATTTTTGAAACCGGACAAAGTTTTGCGCGTCCAAACTCAGCCCAGCAGGTAGGGTTCGATGTGGCAGTCATACGCCGCTTCCCGTCCCGGATCGACACACTGGAGATTTTCCCTGGTGTTGATGGCGTCCGGCAGGCCCATCCAAGGTTCGACACAGGTGGTGCCGGGGAATTTTGCGCAGACCACCAGCGCGCGGAACGCCTCCGAGGACCGGATGCGCGCGCCATAGCCATCCCCCGGCGACAGGATCTCCGCCATATCGCCCGTCCGGCCCCAGCACACGAAGTCCGCGGAGTCGGTCAGATCGATGGCCTCCGGCGGAAGGGCAATTTTTCCCGCCTCGCCCCAGCGCTCGCAGGAGGTCATGTTGACACTGAGGCGCGCGAGGCTCTTTTTTGAGGTGGTGAAGTAAGGGTGCCACCCGAAGGCGTGGGGCATCAAACGGACGTCGTTGTTTCTGACTCGGGCGGTCAGCCGCAGCGCCCCGCCCGTCAGCGCGTAGGTAAGCCGCAGCTCAAAGTCGAAGGGATAGCAGTCGCTCATCCACTCCCTGCAGCCGGTGCGAAGGAGGGTGACGCTGTCCGGTGAGACTTCCTCCACGCCGAAGGCGGAGTCCCGTACCAGCCCGTGGAACGGCATGCGGTAGGTCTTTCCGTCCAGCTCATACCGGTCGTCCCGGGTTCGGCTGGGGAAAGGGAACAGCACCGGGTTGCCGCCGGACAGGACCGCACCCTCCGGCAGCCGCGCTTCGTTCAGATGAAGCACCTCAACGCCGTTCAGAATCAACCTGCCTGCCATGCCGCCGTAATCCGGATAGATGAAGGCGGTCAGCGCGCCGTTTCGAAGCTCGATTCTGTTCATACATCCTCCCGATCATATGCCTCATTGTATTTTCATGTCATTATACCACGCCGCGGAGCAATTGCGAAGCCGCAGCACGGATCACTTGCATCCGGCGCGTATCTTACAAGCGTATGCAGCCTGCGCACATCAGCGTGTTGCCAATTGAAAGTGCGGATTTGAGAATTGCGCGGAGTATACTATGAACTATCGATTGTAAACAAGGGAATTCTGCGGAACACGCCCAGGCTTCAGGCTTTTATCAAACCGTTCGAAAGAGCGATTTGTTACGTGGTCAATTTACCGATGGGGGCAGCGAAACCTATGTGAAATACTTGCCCGGCGGACTGGTGGACGACGGCGGGTCTTTCGCGCGAAGGCCGTCAGGGATGACAACCGGAAGCGCGTCTTTCTGGAGTTGCGGGAGCGGGGCGAGTTGACCAGAATTCAGCGCTCCCGATCGACGGGTTTGGGCGGGACGGCGATTTCGGGCAGGTAGATTGCCTGGTGTCCCGGAGCCTGATCTTGAAGATGGATCCAGTCAAGGCAGGAGGCATCATCAGAAGGTCCATCAACCCGCTCATCCGAGCAAGGCGGGCAGATTCCGGTGTTTGCGCTGGATCTCCGGGCGATCGTTTTCCGCCGCATGTGGTATGATCTTAATCTCCGGGGACTGTAGACAGATTTTCTCGTCAAAGCGCCAAAACCCATCGGTGATCCGGCAGGTGAAGCGGCGGCCGATGTCGAATGTATTCAATGGATAGACTTCGCACTGCGCTCGTCCCGACGCTTTCAACGCGCGCTGGCGACCGCGATCCGCGTCGTTTCCCCAGCGCCTTTTTCCGGGAGGGGGCAAGCTGTTTTCCGCAGGCCGCTCGCCGCCGTCAACCGCAGGCATGGCGCTTCTGGAGGAAGATACAGGCTTCCCGTGTTTCTGCGCAGGCCCGCGCCTATGCCGGGAATGAGGCGCTGAAGCGCGTGGGCGAAGCGGTGGATGACCTGCTGTACATCCCTGTACGGGACGGCGTTGTCGCGAGCATCCTGTACGGGGGCAAGCTTTTTCTTAGCGCGTCCGGTGCGGGCGTCCCTGCGCGGGATGTCTTGGGCAAGGCTGGCGTCGCCGTCATCGACCATGCTCGCTCCGGGCTTTCCGGGGACGCGTGGGAAATCGCGGCCTGTTTTCCGGAAAAGGCGTTTTCAATCGCCACATAATGCGCGGCGCGAAGCCGCATGGGAGGGTTTTAATTGCCGGATGAGAACAAAACCAACGAAAAGGAACTAAGCCCTTTGGCGCAGAAAGCCGCCGAAATCGACGAGGGACGCTGGACGCTCTACCAAAACATCGGCGGCGTGGTGCTGGGCCTCGCGGCGGGCGCGCTGCTCTTTTTGGTGAAGGACGACGGTTCGCTGCTGCCGCTCAATTTCATCATCGCGCTGGCGATCGCCAAGTTTTTGCCGGATTACCTGGAAAAACAGATGAATCGAAGCCTTCGGCGCGCGCGGATTGTGATGATCATCACGCTGCTGATCGTGATCCTCGCCTGGGCGGGTTACATTTTTCTGATCAAGGGGACCGCCGCGTTTACCGCCAACCCCTGACGGGAAAGGATGGAAAAAGCCTGACGCCGCGAATGCGGCGTCAGGCTTTTTCTGAGGATTACGAATGAATTATTTCCGCTTGCGCGCCAGCACGATGAGGCCGGCGGCCATGAGGAGCGCCAACAGCGCGAGTCCGGAGATCAGGATGGTGATGGGCAAGCGGCTCGTCTGGGCGGGCGCGGCGGTGGGCGCCGCGGTGGGCGCGGGCGTGGGAACCGCGATGCCGACGCCTGAGCTGGCGGAAGCGGTCACGGAATCGGTCTGCGCCTCGTCGTACCAGCCGGTAGCCGTGATGCTGGCCTCCATACGGTCGTTCTCCGCTGCCTCGTCCTCCGAGGCCACCTGATAGCTTACGCGCAGCGTTTCGCCTGCTGGGAGTTCGCCGATGCGCAGCGTGCCGCCGTCGGTGCTCACGCCCTCCGGCAGATCCGCGTACGTGCCGCCCTCCGGGCTAGCCTTGACATCCACCGCGTACAGCGCCTGGCCGCCGTCGTTGGTGATGTCGATGTTGAAGGTCACGGGTTGGCCCGCCTCCACGGGATCTGCGGCGGCACTCATGCTGACCAGCACCGCGCCGGGCTTCATTTCACCCACCGGAATCGACAGCGTCGCGCCGGCGTTGGTGTAGGCGCTCTTGGCGAAGAGGTTCACATCGAGAGATGGCTGTTCGTAGTCGGCTGGGATTTCTTTTTCGTAGGTCAGCGTCACATCCTCGCCGGGCGCGAGCTGTTGAATAATTTTGTTGCCGCCGGAGGTAGCCACGTCGATGGAGGCGCGGTTCTTGCCCTTGTAGGCAAAATCCTGATCGTCTTCCAGCACGATGTGGCTGATGGTGGCATCGCCGTCGTTGTATACGCGGACGCGGACGCGCGCCGTCTCGCCTGGCTTGTAGTATTCGGCGTCGGCGCCAACCTCCACACCGAGCGCAATATCGCCGGCGATCATCGCGGCCGCCTCTGCCTGGGCGGAGATTCCGGTCCCGTCCCCGGAGGATCGGCCGGAAACCGAGGCCTGATTCCGGTAGCGATATTCGAAGCGGTTGCCAGAGGCAGTCACGCCGGAATCGCTCAGGTCGACGACGGGCACAAGGCCGGTAAACACGACACGGACGGACGCGCCGGACGAAAGGAGCGGCAAGATGACGGCGGATTCGCCTTTTTCCTGAACCGCGCCGGGATCGTTCGAAGCGTCGACGCTCATCAGCGTCAGGCCGTCCGCCCGGTCAAGGAGCCGCACGTCTTCCAGCGCTACGTTGCCGGTGTTCTCGGCGATCAGAATATACTGGATCTCTTCGCCGGGGGCGTATTCCTGCTTGTCGGTGGCGAGACTGAGCGTCAGCGCGGGCGCGGCGGCGACGGAGACCGTGGCGACGGCCCGCGCCTCGACCGCTTCGCCGGTGAGTTCGTCGCTGCCGGTAACGCTGAGGCTGTTCTCAAAATCACCGGATTCGGCGGAAGTCGAGACCGTGTAAAGATAATCGTAGGACAGCGTTTCGCCCGGACCGAGGCGGTTGATGACGAGCGATTCCTCGTCGATCGTCGCGCCGTCGGCGGGTACGATGGAATCGGGGTCGATGGTGAGGCCCCAGAGGTCGCTGGCGCATGTAAGGCCAGTCAGCGCGACGTTGCCGGTATTTGCGACCGTTGCATGGTATGAAACGCTCTCTCCGGGTTTTGCGGAGCGCATCGCGGCCTTTTGCTGGACGGTCAGCGCGGGAATGCGCGCGACTTCCACGGCCGACACGGCGTTAAGCTTGACCGCCTCGCGGTTGTATGTACCCGATACGCGTACGCCCAAGGTCAGCGGACCGGGGCTTTGATCTTCCGGAATCACGAACCGGAAGGAAACCTTCAGGCTTTTGCCCGCGGAAACGCGCTTTTCGGTGCCGGTAATCTCCGCGCCATCCGGTTCGACGGCATATTTCAGTCCGGTCAGGTCCTTTGATCCGCCGTTTTCAATGGTCACATCCCCCGTGACGATGTCACCGGGTTTTGCCGAGGCGGGAAGATCGATTCGGGCAATTGCCTTGCCGTCCAGCACCGTCACGGTGGCGTCCGCCTGCGCGTTCAGCGCATCGACGCCCGACGCCGGCTGCGCGACGGCCAGGGCGCGGTTTTCCATCTCTCCGGCTTTGGCATCCTTGGGTATTGTGTAACGCAATACGATGGACTCTTGCTTGCCTGGCGCCAGGTCACGGAGGATCTCGGATTCCCCGATCAACTCGTCTGAGACGGAGATGCGCGTCATGGGGATGTTGCCGTCATTCGTTACCGTTATGATGTACTCAACGACGTCGCCGATGCGATATTCCCACCCATCGGTGGTCATCGTCATCGAAATGGCGGGTTGGGGTACAGGCGTGGGCTCGGGCGTGGGCTCGGGCGTGGGCTCGGGGGTCGGCTCCGGCGTAGGCTCAAGCGTGGGTTCGGGCGTAGGCTCAAGCGTCGGCTCGGAGGTCGGCTCCGGGGTTGGCGTAAGCGTCGCTTCTGGCGTGGGAAGCTTGGGCGGAGCGGGCTGAATGACTTCCGGCGTGACAGAAGGCGCTGGCGTCAGTTCACGCGTGGGTCCCGGCGTTGCTTCAAGCGTCGGTTCCGGGGTCACTACCGGGGTGGGCTCCGGCGTGGGCTCCGGCGTGGGCTCTGGGGTAACTTCCGGCGTGGGTTCAGCCGTGGGCTCCGGGGTCACTTCCGGTGTGGGTTCCGGCGTGGGAAGCTGAGGCGGTGCGGGCTGAATGATTTCCGGCGTGGGTTCAGC